>NZ_CP087710.1:1277580-1916371 GCF_020991065.1 Nocardioides okcheonensis | reverse complement strand
GGCTCCGCGGCGCACGAGGACCGCGATGACCTGGGGCACCACGCCCCGCAGGACGGCCTCGTCGAAGGCGGCGGTCACGGCGGGCTCAGTCCTCGTGGCAGGGGGCGCCGTAGAACGGCCGGACCTCGAGCCACTCGTGGATCGGCCGGCCGCCCTTGCCGGGGGCCAGGGACAGCTCCGACGCGAGCGCCACCGCCCGGTCCCAGCCGTCGACGTCGACGACGTACCACCCGGCGATGAGGTCCTTGGTCTCCGCGAACGGGCCGTCGGTCACCGGGCCGGTGCCCTCGTCGTTGGCCCGGACGAACGTCCCCTGCGGGGCGAGGGCCTGCGCGTCGACGAACTCGCCGTCGGCCTCCAGCCGCTTGCCGAAAGCGTCCATGAAGGCCATGTGCGCGTCGACCTCCTCGGGCGTCCACTCCTCCATCGGGTGGTCGTTGACGGTGCCGGCGGGCACGCCGCGGTAGTGCTTGAGGATCAGGTACTTCGGCATCTTCTCGCTCCTTGTCATGTGCAGCCCATCATGGCCGCGTCCACACCGGGGTCGGAGCCGCGGACGCGTCCTCGACATCGTCGCGCGGAATTCTTCACGGCGGCCGCAGGGGACACGCACAGGTCGCGCACAGCAAGCGGGCGGAGGCTCGCCGCATGAGCGAGAAGAACCAGCCGCACGACGAGACCCAGCCGGTCCGCCCGCAGGGCGCCCCCGAGCCGCCCGCAGCACCCCGCCCGCAGGGAGGCGCCGCGCCGTCGGCTGCCGAGCCGGGTGCGTCGGCTGCCTCGAAGCCGGTCGACGCGCCGGCCGGCGCCCCGGTCGGTGCTCCCGGCGCCGCGGCGTACGCGCCGTACGACCCCGCGGCCGCCCCGGGCCCCGGCTGGGGCCGTGCCCGCCGCTGGCGCCAGCAGGCGCGGGGGGACCGGGCGTTCGGCCTCGGCGCGCTCATCGCCTCGGCGCTCGCCGGCGTGATCATCGGCGGTGTCGGCACGGCGGTGTTCCACGCCGTCACCGACGACCACGGCCCCGGCGACCGGTTCGGACAGTTCGGCCCGATGGGCGACCGCGACGGCGACGGTGACCGGGGACGCGGCCCGATGTTCGGCGGCCCGGGCGCGCCGGGCGGACTGCAGCCCACCACCCCTCCCGAGGACGACGACTCCGGCTCGAGCTCCTGAGCCCCGTCAGCGATCCCCGGCTGACCGGGGATCGCTGAACTTGTCAGGCGGTCGCTGAACTTGTCAGGCGGTCGCTGAACTTGTCAGGCGGTCGCTGAAAGGCGCCCGCGGCGGAAACCGGTTGCCGCGGTGGGCGAGAATGGCGCCCGTTGTGAAGATCACCTACCCGCCGGAGCTCCCGGTCTCCGCCCGCCGCGACGACATCGCCGCGGCCATCCGCGACCACC
Organism: Nocardioides okcheonensis; assembly: GCF_020991065.1. Lineage (NCBI taxonomy): Bacteria > Bacillati > Actinomycetota > Actinomycetes > Propionibacteriales > Nocardioidaceae > Nocardioides > Nocardioides okcheonensis. Next base: position 1,914,971 of record NZ_CP087710.1, on the reverse strand, counting down.
AGGTCGTGATCGTCGCCGGCGAGACCGGCTCCGGGAAGACGACCCAGCTGCCCAAGATCTGCCTCGAGCTGGGCCGCGGGCAGGACAAGCTGATCGGCCACACCCAGCCGCGCCGGATCGCCGCCCGCTCGGTGGCGGAGCGGATCGCGGAGGAGCTCGGCACCGAGCTCGGCGACGTCGTCGGCTACCAGGTGCGCTTCACCGACCGCACCAGCCGGGCGAGCCGGGTCAAGCTGATGACCGACGGCATCCTGCTGGCCGAGCTCCAGCGCGACCGCGACCTGCGCCGGTACGACACGATCATCATCGACGAGGCCCACGAGCGCAGCCTCAACATCGACTTCCTCCTCGGCTACCTCAAGCGGCTGCTGCCGCGCCGGCCCGACCTCAAGGTGGTCATCACCAGCGCGACCATCGACGTCGACCGCTTCGCTGCCCACTTCGACGCACCGGTCGTCGAGGTCTCGGGACGGACCTACCCGGTCGAGGTGCGCTACCGCCCGCTCCTCGAGCTGCCGGAGGACGACGAGGACGGCGAGCCGGTCCAGCGCGACCAGACCGAGGCGATCGTCGACGCGGTCCGCGAGCTGTCGGGCGAGGGGCCGGGCGACGTGCTCGTCTTCCTGCCGGGGGAGCGCGAGATCCGCGACACCGCCGACGCGTTCGACGCGCTGAGGAGCGACCGGCTGGAGATCGTTCCGCTCTACTCCCGCCTCAGCGCCTCCGACCAGCACAAGGTGTTCTCCAGCCATTCCTCGCTCGTGCGCCGCGTGGTGCTCGCCACCAACGTCGCCGAGACGTCGCTGACCGTCCCCGGCATCCGGTACGTCGTCGACACCGGCGTGGCGCGGATCAGCCGCTACTCCGTGCGGACCAAGGTGCAGCGGCTGCCGATCGAGCCGATCAGCCAGGCGTCGGCCAACCAGCGCTCGGGCAGGTGCGGCCGTGTGTCGGAGGGCATCGCGATCCGGCTCTACTCGGAGGAGGACTTCGAGGCGCGCCCGGAGTTCACCGACCCCGAGATCCTGCGCACCAACCTCGCCAGCGTCATCCTGCAGATGGCCTCGCTGCGCCTCGGCGACATCGCGCGCTTCCCCTTCGTCGAGCCGCCCGACCGGCGCAACATCAAGGCCGGCACCGACCTCCTCGAGGAGCTCGGCGCGCTGACGGCCGCCCCGGTCGAGGGGGCGGGGTCTCGAGACAGGCGCCGACGCGACCAGCGCCCGCAGGGCCCGCGGCTGACCGAGGTCGGCCGGCGCCTGGCGCGGCTGCCGATCGACCCGCGCCTGGGCCGGATGATCCTCGAGGCCGAGCGCCTCGGCTGCCTGCGCGACGTGCTGGTCATCGCCGCGGCGCTGTCGGTCCAGGACCCCCGCGAGCGGCCGGAGGAGCAGCGCGCCCAGGCCGACCAGCTGCACGCGCGCTTCACCCACGAGTCCAGCGACTTCCTCACCTGGCTCAACCTGTGGCGCCACCTCAAGCAGCAGCAGAAGGAGCTCTCGTCGAGCGCCTTCCGCCGGATGTGCAAGCGCGAGCACCTCAACTACCTCCGCATCCGCGAGTGGCAGGACTACGAGTCCCAGCTGCGCCAGGTCTGCAAGGAGATGAAGCTCGACCTCGGCAAGGGGGGTCTCGAGGCTCGCTCCGCTCGCACCTCGACCACCGATGGTGGGGAGGGCGGTGCCGCCCACGACGAGGACGGGATCCACCAGGCGCTGCTGTCCGGCCTGCTCAGCCACGTCGGCGCGCTCGAGGAGCGCGAGAAGGGCAAGCCGGGCGAGCGGCGGCCGATGCGGGAGTACCTCGGGGCCCGGGGCGCGCGCTTCGCGGTCTTCCCCGGCAGCGTGCTCAAGGGGCGCAACCCCGGCTTCCTGATGAGCGCCGAGCTCGTCGAGACGTCGCGGCTGTGGGCCCGGCAGAACGCCGCGATCCAGCCCGAGTGGGCCGAGCGCCTCGGCGCCCACCTGGTGAAGCGGACCTACTCCGAGCCGCACTGGTCGCGCAAGCGGGCCGCGGTGATGGCGCGTGAGCGGGTCACCCTCTACGGCGTCCCGCTGGTGGCCGACCGGCTCGTGCAGTACGGCCGGATCGACCCGCCGCTGGCGCGCGAGCTGTTCATCCGGCACGCGCTGGTCGAGCGCGACTGGGACTCGCGCCACCGGTTCCTCGCCGAGAACGCGCGGCTGCTCGAGGAGGCCGAGGAGCTCGAGCACCGGGCCCGCCGCCGCGACATCGTCGTCGACGAGCAGACGCTGTTCGACTTCTACGACGCCCGGGTGGGCGACGACGTGGTCAGCGGCCAGCACTTCGACCAGTGGTGGAAGCGGGCGCGGCAGAAGAAGCCCGACCTGCTCACGTTCGACCCGGACATGCTGACCAACGAGGCCGCCGGCGAGGTGCGCGAGCGCGACTTCCCGACCCAGTGGCACGACAGCGACGAGGCCGGCCTGACGTTCCCGATCAGCTATCACTTCGAGCCGGGCGCCGTCGACGACGGGCTGACGATCGACGTCCCGGTCGCCACGCTCAACCGGATCGACGCCGACGACTTCTCGTGGCTGGTGCCGGGCCTGCGCGAGGAGCTGGTGACCGAGCTGATCCGCTCGCTCCCGAAGAACCTGCGGGTCTCGATGGTCCCCGCGCCCAACACGGCGCGGGAGTTCCTCGCCGCCACCCCGCCCGGCGCGGAGCCGCTGCTCGACGCCCTCGAGCGGTTCGCCCGCAGCACCCGCAGCCTGGTCATCGACCGCGACGCGTGGGACTGGTCGAAGGTGCCGGCCCACCTGCGGCCGACCTACCGCGTGGTGACCGAGGAGGGCGCCGAGGCCGGGCGCAGCAAGGACCTCGACGCCCTCAAGGAGCCGCTGCGGCCCACGTTCGAGCGGGCCATGGCCGACGTGGCCGCCGACTCCGGGGTCACCGCCACCGGCCGGACGGCGTGGACGTTCGGCACGGTCGAGGAGTCGTTCGTGCAGCGCCGCGCCGGGCACGAGGTGCGCGGCTTCCCGGCGCTCGTCGACGAGGGCGCCACCGTCGGGCTCCAGGTGCTGGCCACCGCCGACGAGGCAGCGGCGCACCACCGGCTCGGCGTACGCCGGCTCGTCCTGCTGGCGCTCGGCCCTCCCGACCCGGTCGACGAGGTGCTGGCCGCGGCCGGCCTCGACCAGAGAGCCAAGCTCGCGCTGGTCGGGTCGCCCTACCCCTCGGTCGGCGACCTGCTCGACGACGTCCGCGCCGGCATCGTCGGCGAGGTCGTCGACGCCCGACCCGTCGTGCGTGACGAGGAGGCGTTCGACGCGCTGGTCGTCGCCGCCCGGGACGCGGTCGCGGAGCGCACGAGCGCCGCAGTCCACGACGTCATGCGCGTGCTGGAGTCGTGGCGGGCGGCGGACAGGGCGATCTCCGGGCGCACCGACCTGATGACGCTGCCGGCGCTCACCGACATGCGGGCGCAGGTCGGACGCCTGATGACCGTCGGCGTCGTGGGGGAGGCGGGGCCCTCACGGCTGCGCGACCTCAGCCGCTACCTCGCCGCGGTGACGACGCGCCGCGAGCGCCTCGACCAGCAGGTCGCCCGCGACCGCCAGCTGATGGACCAGCTCTCCGGCCTGCAGGACGCCTGGCTGCACGCCGTCGCCGCACTGCCCGACGGCCAGCCGCTGCCGCAGCACCTGCGCGACGCGCGCTGGCTGATCGAGGAGTACCGCGTCTCGCTCTTCGCCCAGCAGCTCGGCACCCGGGAGAAGGTCAGCGACCAGCGCATCCGCAAGGTGCTGGGTCGCTCCGCGTCCTAGTCTGGACCGGTGACCGGCCGCCAGCACCACCGCCCGATGACCCCCGGCGACGCCTTCTTCGACGAGATCGTCGGCGGGGCCGACCCCGCCCAGCTGCGCGAGGCGGGTGACCTCGCCGCCACCGTGCTGGTGCGCGGCGCGCGACAGTCCCACGACCCCGCGCTGGTCGAGCGGGTGGTCCACCTCGCGGAGACCGAGGGGCTCGAGACGCTCGCCGAGGTGTGGTCGGGCGCGCCGGCCGACACGCTGGCGGGCAGCCTGTGGCGGCTGTTCCTGCTGCGCTCCTGGGTCCACGCCGACCCCGAGCGGGTCTCCCGCGAGTACGAGGCGGGCCAGCGGCGGGTCGACGTGGCGCGGGTGGTCGCGGGCGTCGCCGACCCGCCCGGCCCGGCCGAGCTGAGGCAGATGGTCGACGAGGTGCTGCGCGGCATCGCGAGCGGCGACTTCGCCGTCACGCTGTTCCGCGCCGCGGCGTTCGCGCGCATCGTCGCGGCCGGTCGCGCGGCCCTGGGACAGTCCAGCCACGAGGAGATCAGCCGGATGCTGGTGCTGTCCGAGCAGCTCGAGTCGGCCGGTCACGGGGAAATCGCCGACACGCTCGCCTGAGCGACTACGATGACGCGAGTGCGCCGGGCCGTGGCAGCCCCGGGTCCCAAAATCAGCCGCTACGAGCGGCCACGCGCCGTGAGGCGCTCCCGGTCCGGCGCACTTCCACCCCTCCGGGCCGCCTAGGCTCGGGGCATGAGCCTCCGTCGACGCCTCACGCGGCTGCTGTCGCCGTCGCCGTCCCGCTCCCGCGGCCCGGCCGCGCCCGGCGGGGTCAGCGCCCGCTACGCCCCCGAGGCCGACGGCGCGCCCGACCCCGGCGAGGTGGTCTGGGCCTGGGTGCCCTACGAGGAGGACCCGCGCCAGGGCAAGGACCGTCCGGTGCTGGTGCTCGACACGGCGGGCGACGGCTGGACCGGGCTGATGCTGACCAGCAAGGACCACGACCGCGACGCCGCCGACGAGGCCCGGTGGGGACGGCACTGGATGGACGTCGGCAACGGCGGCTGGGACCGGCAGGGACGGCCGAGCGAGGTCCGGCTGGACCGGCTGGTCCACCTCGACCGCGACGGCGTGCGCCGGGAGGGTGCGGCCCTCGACCGGGATGTCTTCGAGGCGGTCGTCGCGGCGGTGCGTGGACTGTCCCGTTAGGGTCTGTCCGTGCGTCCTGCGTCTCCCCGTCGTGCTGCCCTGGCCTGCTGCGCCCTGATCGTCGCCGCGGCCACCGCCGCCTGCTCCGGCGAGGACGAGCCGCGCCCGCAGCCGACGCAGCCGTCGACGCAGTCGGGCAAGCCGTCGGAGAAGCCGCGCCAGATCACCTTCGGCGCCTACGGCAGCAAGGAGGAGGTCGCGGCCTTCCAGAGCGTCGTCGACTCCTTCAACGCCGCCTCCAGCACCCGCGAGGTGACGCTGAAGTCGTGGCCCGACCACGAGTCGGCGCTCGAGGACGTGCTGGCCGGCAACGCGCCCGACGCGTTCCTCACCTCGCGCATCGACCTCGACCAGCTCGTCGAGGCGCAGGCGATCAAGCCGGTCAGCCTGCTGCTCGACGAGCGCGGCGTCGACTTCGGCGACCGGTTCTCCCGCGACGCCGTCGACGCGTTCGCGATGGACTCCGAGCTGCAGTGCATGGCCTACTCGGTCTCGCCGATGGTCGTCTACTACAACACCGACCTCGTCGACTTCGACAAGATGGAGCGCCGCGACTACGACGTCCCGACCGCCAACAGCGAGGGCGTGCGCGAGCGCTGGACGCTGGCGGAGTTCGGCGCCGCCGCGACGTTCGCCTCGCGCAAGGGCGACAAGCGCGGCGTGTGGATCGACCCGACCCTGCAGGGCCTCGCGCCGTTCATCTACTCCGGCGACGGGCAGGTCTTCGACGACGACCGCGAGCCCACCTCGCTCGCGTTCTCCGACGACTCGACCCGCGAGGCCCTCGACCAGACCCTGCAGATCCTGCGCGACCCGACGCTCACGCCCACCAACGCCCAGCTGGCCCGCGCGACGCCGGTGCAGCTGTTCAAGCGGGGCGAGCTCGCGATGATCGCCGGCTTCCGCAACCTCGTCCCCGAGCTGCGCGACGCCGACGACCTCGAGTTCGACGTCCTGCCGATGCCGACCATCGACAGCCGGGCGACGGTCGGCGACATCAGCGGGCTGTGCCTGTCGGCCGACTCGAAGGTCCAGGGCGACGCCGCCGACTTCATCGCCTACGCCGTCTCGGACTCGGCCATCTCGACGGTCGCCTCGACCGGCTACATCGTCCCGGCCAACACCGAGGTGGCGTCGTCCTCGGAGTTCCTCGCCCCCCAGCTCGAGCCGGCCCACGCCGGCATCTACAACGACAGCATCCGCTACATGGAGGTGCCGCCGTTCATCGACCAGCGCGAGGAGCTGATCGAGGCGGTGACCCCGCTGCTCGAGCGGCTGGTCACGGCTCCCGGGACCCTCGACCTCGACCAGACCACGCAGGAGATCGACGACGCGTCGAGGCTGATCCTGTCTCCCGAGGAGACCGAGTCGCCCTCGGAGTCGCCGTCGGAGACGCCCAGCGAGTCTCCGTCGGAGTGACGCCCCACCCCTGACCACCGAGCTCCCGGGGCCACCCGTCGGCTAGTCCGCGTCGACCTCGGCGCCGAGGATCGCGCCGACGAGCGCGCCGGTGACCAGGCCGGTCTGCCAGGGCCGGGCACCGTAGGAGGCGAGCTGGGCGCGGACGGCGTCGGCGAGCGCGGCCGGCTCGCGGGTCGCGGGCGGCGCCCACATCAGCCGGCGCAGGAAGTCGGGGGTCAGCAGGTTCTCCACCGGCAGGTGGTGGACCTCGGCGAGGTTGAGCATCGACTCGCGCGCGGCCTTGAACCGGCGGTCGGCGACGGGCTCGCGGTCGGCCCAGGTGCGCGGGTGCGGCGGGCCCTCCCCGCGCGGGGCGCGCGACGGCAGCTCGGCCTCCGGCATCTCGCGGACCCGCTGGAGGGCGTCGACCCAGGTCGAGGCGTAGCGGCTGGCCCCGCGGCCGTGGAAGCCCTGGGTGGCGAGCAGCGAGCGGCGGTCGGTCGGCATCGCGGTGGCCGCGACCACGATGGCCGAGTCGGGCAGGATCCGGCCCGGGGTGACGTCGCGCTCGGCGGCGATGGCGTCGCGGGCCTCCCACAGGGCGCGGGCCGCGCCCAGGGAGCGTCGCCCGCGCAGGCGGTGCACCCCGGACGTACGCCGCCACGCCTCCTGCCGGACGGCCGGCTCGAAGCCGAGCAGGTGGTCGAACTCCTGGCGTGCCCACTCGGCCTTGCCGGCCTCCTCGAGCTCGGCGGCCATGTGGTCGCGCAGCTCGACCAGCACCTCGACGTCGAGGGCGGCGTACTCCAGCCACGGCGTCGGCAGCGGACGCGTCGACCAGTCGGCGGCGGAGTGCTCCTTGCGCATCCGCTGGCCGAGGACGGTCTCGACGAGGGTGGCGAGCCCGACGCGCGGGTAGCCCAGCAGCCGCCCGGCGAGCTCGGTGTCGAACAGGCTGGTCGGGACCAGGCCGACCTCGCGCAGGCACGGCAGGTCCTGGGTGGCGGCGTGCAGGATCCACTCGGTGCCCTCGAGCGCGTCCTGGAGCGGGGCGAGCGTGGTCAGCGGGATCGGGTCGACCAGCCAGGTGCCGGCGCCCTCGCGGCGCAGCTGGATGAGGTACGCGCGGTTGGAGTAGCGGTAGCCGGAGGCGCGCTCCGCGTCGATCGCGACCGGTCCCGTGGCGGCCGCGAGCGCGGCGCACGCCTCGGCGAGGCCGGCGTCGGTCTCGACCACCTCGGGCAGGCCGTCGCGCAGCTCGAGCAGCGGCGCGGGCTCCGCCTCCTCGGGCGCGTCGGCGCCGTCGGTGCCGGCGTCGGGGCCGACCTCGGGCCGGTCCTCGGGTGTGGGGGAGTCGTCGGTGAGGGCCATCGCTCAGGTGCCGCGCTGTCCGCGTCGGCTCGGGATGGCGGTGACGCCCTCGGGCACCGGCGGCAGCCCGACGGCGGTGCACATCAGCTCGCCCCACGCCTCGACGTGGGCGGTCATGTCGAGCCCGCCGTCGTCGTCGGCGACGGGCGTCCAGGAGGCCCGGATCTCGACCTGGGCGCTGCGCGGCTCGTCGGCCATCGTGCCGAAGCTCTCGGTGGTCACGCAGGTGACGCTGCCCGACGCGGTGTGGAACGGCGCGCCGTGCGCCTCGAGGGCCTCGGTGAGCCACGACCAGCCGACCGCGGCGAGCATCGGGTCGGCGCCGAGCTCGGGGTCGATGTCGGCGCGGGCGTAGGCGACGCAGCGGAACGTGCCGTCCCAGGCGTCGTTGCCGGCGGGGTCGTGCAGCAGGATCAGCCGGCCGGTGCCGACGTCGTCCTCGTCGACGGTGACGTCACCGCTCAGCGCGGCCGACCAGGGGGCGATCCGCTGCGGCGCCGGCATCTCCTCGCAGAACACCTCGGGGCGCAGCGCAGCCCGACGCATCGACTCCACAGCCGCGCGGAACTCCGCGGGCCCAGCCCCGGCAGAGGTGCTCGGGTGGGTCTCGTGACGGGCCACCATGGCCCCAGACTAGGTCAGCGGCCCCCGATGCCGATGTGTCGCCACGCCGTCTGACCTGCGAGGATTCGACCGTGACCGACGCCGTTCCCGCCCCCCGTCCCGGCCTCGAGACGAGCCCGTTCCTGGCCGCCGCCCGCGGCGAGGAGCCGTCCCACACCCCGGTGTGGTTCATGCGGCAGGCCGGGCGCTCGCTGCCGGAGTACCTGAAGGTCCGCGAGGGCATCGGCATGCTCGAGTCCTGCATGGACGCGGACCTGGTCACCGAGATCACCCTCCAGCCGGTCCGCCGCTACGGCGTCGACGCGGCGATCTTCTTCTCCGACATCGTGCTGCCGCTCAAGGCCGTCGGCGTCGACCTCGACATCGTGCCGGGCGTCGGCCCGGTCGTCGCGTCACCGGTCAGGACGCTCGCGGACGTCGACGCGATCCCCGACCTGACGCCCGAGCACGTCCCCTTCATCACGCAGGCGGTGCGCCAGCTCGTCGCCGAGCTCGGCGCGACGCCCCTGATCGGTTTCGCCGGCGCGCCCTTCACCGTCGCGTCCTACCTCGTCGAGGGTGGTCCGTCGAAGGAGCACGCGAAGACCAAGGCGATGATGTTCGGTGCCCCCGACGTGTGGGACGCGCTGATGCGCAAGATCGCCGGCATCGCCGCGGCCTACCTCCGGATCCAGGTCGAGGCGGGCGCCTCGGCGGTCCAGCTGTTCGACTCGTGGGCCGGTGCGCTCACCCCGGCCGACTACCGCGCGTCGGTGATGCCCCATTCCGAGCGGGTGCTGGCCGCGGCCGGCGAGCTCGGCGTGCCGCGCATCCACTTCGGCGTCGGCACCACCAACCTGCTCGGGCTGATGGGCGAGGCGGGTGCCGACGTGGTCGGCGTCGACTGGCGCACGCCGCTCGAGCACGCGATCCCGCTCGTCGGCGACCGCGCGGTGCAGGGCAACCTCGACCCGACGCTGGTCTTCGCGCCGACCGAGGTGATGACCGCCCGCGCGGCCGAGGTGATCGACGCCGGCCGGGCGGCGAAGGGCCACATCTTCAACCTCGGCCACGGCGTGATCCCCTCGACCGACCCCGGTCAGCTCGCGGCGCTCACCGACTTCGTGCACGGCTACCGATCGGCGTGACCACCGGCCGGTCGCCGCTCGCCGCGGGCGCCGCGACCGGCGGCTCGAGGGGCGCGTCGTCGGGGAGGTCCGCGGCGAGGTCGACCCCGGCGAGGTAGGCCCGCGCCCGGCGCACCAGCGCGGTCTGCAGGTCGCGCACCGCCTCCGGGGTGCGGTCCGAGCGGCGTCGCAGCATCACCAGCGTGACCGTCGTGTGGTCGGTGCTGATCGGCCGGGTGGTCAGCACACCCGCCTTCACCAGCGGGTCGGCGGTGATCGAGAAGTCGGGCAGGATCGAGATGCCCAGGCCCGCGGCCACCATCGCCTTGCCCATCTCGGCGCCGTCCGTGGCGTAGGTCGTGGCCGGCATGTCGGCGCCGAAGAGGCGCTGGGCGTAGCGGTGCATGACGTAGCCGGTGCGCATGAGGACGTGGGGCTCGGCGCGCAGCTCGGCGACGGTGACCCGGGTGCGATCGACGAGCGGGTGGTCGGCGCGCAGGCACGCGACCGGCGTGCCCTCGATGAGGCGGTCGGCCACGAGCGAGGTGTCCACCTCGTCGCCCGGGAGCAGGTTGACCAGGCCGAGGTCGAGGACGCCCTCGGCGAGGCCCTGCTGGATGTCGGCCTGGCGGCTGTTGACGACCTCGACGCCGCCCGACCCGTGCCGCGCGTGGAGGTCGCGCAGGGCCGGGGCGAGGAGGCTGGAGGACGCGGTGCTGACGGTGCCGATGCGCAGGTCGCGACGGCGTACGGACTGCTGGCCGGCCGCCTCGCGCAGCCGGTCGACGGCGCCGAGCACCTCGGCCATGAACTCCTGCAGGTCCAGGCCCTGGCGGCTGATCCGCGACCCGGTGCGACGCCGGTCGAGGAGCGTCGTGCCGAGCTCCTTCTCCAGCTTGGTCACGGCCTCGCTGAGGGCGGGCTGGGAGATGTGCATGGCCTCGCTCGCCCGCCGCAGTGATCCGTGCTCGGTCACCGCCGCGAGGTACTCCAGCTGTTCGATCCGCACCGTGGGCTCCTGGTTCTCGCTGCTCCTCCGCGCGCGGAGGAAGGTCGGGTGGTCGGAAGAACCTGTCGCCGCGGATGCAGGTGCGCCGACGCCGACCACTTAAAGTCTACAAAGTCACTATACAAACCGGGAGGATTTCCACCATGACCACCCTGCGTGTCCGGCCCACCGATCGCCGGACCGAGACCCCGTCCGCCGCTGCCGACCACCCCACGGCAGCCGGCTCGACGGCGCGCACAACCGACCACCTGCTGGCCGAGTGGCGTCCCGTCCTCGACGCCGTCGCGGAGGGAGCCGTCCAGCGCGAGGTCGACGGCACGCTGCCCTTCGAGGCCGTGGCGCTGCTCAAGCGGGAGGGCTTCGGCGCGACCCGGGTCCCCGTCTCCCACGGCGGCGCGGGCCTCGGGCTCGTCGACGTCGCGCGCCTGTGGATCGAGCTGGCCTCGGTCGACGCGAACCTCCCGCAGGCCTTCCGCGGTCACTTCGCCCTCGTCGAGGACCGGCTGTGGCACCACGCGCGCACCAGTGACCAGAGCGTCTGGTTCGACCGCTTCGTGCGCGGCGAGATGGTCGGCAACGCCTGGTCTGAGGTCGGCTCGGACATCGACCTGCCGCGCACCGTCCTGGCGCCGCGCGCCGACGGCTCCTACCGGCTCGACGGCACGAAGTACTACACGACCGGCAGCATCTACGCCGAGTGGGCCGACGTGCACGCCCGCCTGCGCGAGCCCGGGCGCCCCGACGAGGCCGAGGACGCCACCGCGATCGCGATGGTCGACCTCCGCGACCCGGGCGTCCGGGTCAGCGACGACTGGAACGGCTTCGGCCAGAAGGGCACCGGCAGCGGCACCGCCACCTTCGACGGCGTCGGGGTCCCCGCCGACCACGTGCTGCCCTTCGAGGAGCGCTTCCCCTATCAGACGGCGTTCTACCAGCTGAACCTGCTCGCGACCCTGACCGGCATCGCGAAGTCGGCGCTGGCCGACGTCGTCGAGGCCGTGCAGAAGCGGACCCGGAACTTCTCCCACGCCAACGCCCCGCGGGTGCGCGACGACGCCCAGGTCCTCGCCCGGGTCGGCGAGATCGCCGCCGCGGTCTACGCCGCCGAGGCCGCGACGCTGCGGGTCGCGGCCAGCATCCAGGCCGTCGCGGACGCCGCCCTGTCCGGCGCCGACGAGGTCGCCCGCCTCGTCGAGGCCAGCGAGATCGAGTCATCGACCGCCCAGGTCGTCGTCTCGGAGCTCGTGCTGCGCGCCACCTCCGACATCTTCGACGCGCTCGGCGCCTCGGCGACCGCGCGCCCGCTCGCGCTCGACCGCCACTGGCGCAACGCGCGCACCGTCGCCTCGCACAACCCGCGCATCCTCAAGGCGCGCGTCGTGGGTGCGTACGCCGTCAACGGCACGCCGCCGCCCTACGCGTGGTCGATCGGCGGCACCCGCCGTCGCCAGGACTGGGACGCCACGCCCGCGGCGGGCGGCAGCGCCACCTGAACCGACCGGTCACGCACCGGCTCCACGAGAGGGGGTGGAAGGCACCGCCTGTCCCGAGACCTGTCACCGGGGGGTGACAGGTGCGGACGACAGGCAGGGCCTTCCACCCCCTCGCCATCCCCGCGCGACCGGCTGTCGGCCGACCGCGACGACCCCTGCTACGTTTGTCTACAAGATCGATAGAGATTAAGCGCGAAACCGTAGGACCGTCCCGAGGAGAACCCATGAGCACGTCCCCCGCCGCCGCCCGCGAGCCGCTGCAGTTCGCCTACTGGGTGCCCAACGTCTCCGGTGGCCTCGTCATCTCCGACATCGAGCAGCGCACCGGCTGGGACTACGACTACAACAAGCGCCTGGCGCAGACCGCGGAGCAGAACGGGTTCGACTACGCGCTCACCCAGGTGCGCTACACCGCCTCCTACGGCGCCGCCTTCCAGCACGAGGCGACCAGCTTCAGCCTGGCCCTGCTGCTGGCGACCGAGCGGCTCAAGGTCATCTCCGCCGTCCACCCCTACATGTGGCACCCCGGCGTGCTGGCGAAGTTCATCGCCACCGCCGACCACCTCAGCAACGGCCGCGCCGCCATCAACGTCGTGTCCGGCTGGTTCAAGGACGAGGCGACCAGCATGGGCGTGCGGTGGCTCGAGCACGGCGAGCGCTACCGGATGGCGGAGGAGTTCATCGCCTACATGCGCGAGATCTGGTCGCGCGACGGCGCCGAGCTCCACGGCGAGTTCTTCCAGCTGCGCGACTTCGCCATGAACCCCAAGCCGCTCGACCTGCCCGGCCGCCCGCTGCCGGAGATCTTCCAGGGCGGCAACTCCGGCGTCGCCCAGGCGATGGCCGGCCGCGTCAGCGACTGGTACTTCGCCAACGGCAACACCCCCGACGGCATCGCCGAGCAGGTCGAGGGCGTGGCTGCGTCGGCCGCCGCCGCGGGCCGCACCGTGAAGATCGGCGTCAACGGCTTCATGGTCGCCCGCGACACCGAGGCCGAGGCGCACGCCACCCTCGAGGAGATCATCGCCAAGGCCAACCCCGAGGCGGTCCGGGGCTTCGGCGACGCGGTCAAGCAGGCCGGCCAGTCGACCGGGGACAAGAAGGGCATGTGGCAGGACTCGGACTTCCGCGACCTGGTCCAGTACAACGACGGCTTCCGCACCGGCCTCGTCGGCACCCCGGAGCAGGTGGCCCACCGGATGCTGGAGTTCAAGCGCCGCGGCGTCGACCTGTTCCTCCTCGGCTTCCTGCACTTCCAGGAGGAGGTCGAGCACTTCGGCCGCGAGGTGCTGCCGATCGTCCGCGAGCTCGAGGCCGCCGAGCGGGAGGACGCTGCATGAACCACCCCACGACGCTCGTCGACCACGCCGTCGACCAGACGACCGTCCCCGTCCTCTCCGCCGACGAGGCGGTCGCCGTCGCCACCGAGATCGCCGCCGAGCTGGCCGCGACCTCCGTGGAGCGCGACCGCGACCGGCTGCTGCCCGAGCGCGAGCTGGAGCGGCTGTCCGCCTCCGGGCTGCTGGCCGTGACCGTGCCCAAGGAGGACGGCGGAGCCGCGCTCCCCGTCGAGGCGCTCGTCGAGGTGTTCCGGATCCTCGCGACCGGCGACCCCAGCGTGGCCCAGGTGCCGCACAGCCACTTCGTCTACGTCAACGCGATGCGCCACCAGGGCACCCTGGAGCAGCAGCGCTACTTCTTCGGCGAGGTCCTCGCCGGCAAGCGCTTCGGCAACGCCCAGTCGGAGGTCGGCACCCGCCACGTCCGCGACATCCGCACCTCCCTCACCCCGGTCGGCAACGGCCGCTGGCTGCTCAACGGCACCAAGGGCTACAGCACCGGTGCGCTGTTCGCCGACTGGATCCCGGTGCTCGCGCACCTCGACACCCTCGCCACTCCGGGCGCCGGACCGCTCCACGTGGCGTGGGTCCAGCGGCAGGCTCCCGGCGTGACCGTCACCGACGACTGGGCCGGCATGGGCCAGCGGACCACCGCCAGCGGCACCGTCGACCTGGTCGACGTCGAGGTCGACGACGCCCGCATCACGCCCTACCACCTGACCTTCGAGGGACCGCAGACCTACGGCGCGTTCGCGCAGGTCCTGCACGCCGCCCTCGACGTCGGCATCGCCCGCGCCGCGCTGCGCGACGCCGCCGACTTCGTCCGCACCACGTCGCGGCCCTACCCCGACGCCGGCGTGGACCGCGCCGCCGACGACCCGCTGGTCGTCCAGGCGCTCGGCCGGATGGAGGTCGACGTACGCGCGTCGGAGGCGCTGCTGCGCGAGGCCGGTCGTGCCGTCGACGCGGCCGACGCCCACCTGACCGCCGAATCGGCCGCGGCCGCCAGCCTCGCGGTGGCCGCCGTGCGCGCCCACTCCTCGCAGGTCGCGGTCGACGTCGCGAGCCGGCTCTTCGAGGTCTGCGGCACCCGCTCGGCCCTCGACCGGCTCAACCTCAACCGGCACTGGCGCAACGCCCGTACGCACACCCTGCACGACCCCGCCGCCTGGAAGGTCCAGCACCTCGGTCGGTACGTCGTCGACGGCACGCCACCGCCCAACCACGGCCAGCTCTGACCTGTCAGCACACCCCACCCTGGAGAGACATCCACATGAAGTTCCACTGGTTCCTGCCCACCAACGGCGGCGACGGTCGCCACGTCGTCAGCGGCGGCCACGGCGTCGAGCACGGCACCGCCGGCCGCCCGGCGGACGTGCCCTACCTCGGCCAGGTCGCCCGCAGCGCCGAGCAGCTCGGCTTCGAGGCCGCGCTGACGCCGACCGGTGCGTGGTGCGAGGACGCGTGGCTGACCACCGCCATGCTGGCCCCCCTCTCGGAGCGGCTGAAGTTCCTCGTCGCGTTCCGCCCGGGGATGACCTCGCCGACGCTCGCCGCGCAGATGGCCGCGACCTTCCAGAACCTCTCGGGCGGCCGGCTGCTGCTCAACGTCGTCACCGGCGGCGAGTCCCACGAGCAGCGCGCCTACGGCGACTTCCTCGACAAGGACGGGCGCTACGAGCGCTGCGGCGAGTTCCTCACCATCGTGCGCCGGCTCTGGACCGGCGAGGAGGTCACCTACACCGGCAAGCACCTGCGCGTGGAGAAGGCGAAGCTCCAGCAGCTGCCCGACCCGATCCCGGGCATCTACTTCGGCGGGTCGTCCCCGGCGGCCGGCAAGGTGGCCGCGGAGCACGCCGACGTCTACCTCACCTGGGGCGAGCCGCCGGCCGCGGTCGCGAAGAAGATCGCCTGGATCCGCGAGCTCGCCGAGAAGGAGGGCCGCGAGCTCACCTACGGCATCCGCCTGCACACCATCACCCGCGACACCTCCGAGGAGGCCTGGGCCGAGGCCGACCGGCTGCTGTCCGGGATCTCCGACGACGACATCCGTCGCGTCCAGGAGGGCCTGCAGCGCTCGGAGTCGGTGGGCCAGCAGAACATGCTCGCGCTCAACGGCGGCAGCCGCGACGGCCTCGAGATCCACCCCAACCTGTGGGCCGGCGTCGGCCTGGTCCGCGGCGGTGCCGGCACCGCGATGGTCGGCAGCCACGAGGAGGTCGCCGACCTCGTCGAGCAGTACGCCGCGGTCGGCATCGAGGAGTTCGTCCTCTCCGCCTACCCGCACCTCGAGGGCGCCTACCACTTCGGCGAGGGCGTGCTCCCGGTCCTGGAGAAGCGCGGCCTGTGGACCAACCCCGCGCCGGTCACCGCGCGGGCCTCGGTGCCCTTCGGCGCGCAGCGGGCGGCCTCGTGAGCCCCCGCGGCGTCGCCGTCGTCGTCGGCAACCCCAAGCCCCGCTCGCGCACCCACGAGGCGGCGCTGACGCTGGCCGAGCGCCTCGGGGGAGCGGACCTGGTGGTCGACCTCGCCGACCACGCGGGCGAGCTGTTCGACTGGGGCTCCGAGACCGTGTCCGACCTCGTCGCGCAGGTCGCGGCGAGCCGGGTCGTGGTCGTCGCCAGCCCGACCTACAAGGCGACCTACACCGGGCTGCTCAAGGCGTTCCTCGACCGGTTCCCGCACGAGGGACTGGCCGGGGTGACCGCCGTGCCGCTGATGCTCGGCGCCTCCGCGGCCCACTCGCTCGCCCCCGAGCACGGGCTGCGCCAGGTGCTCGTCGAGCTCGGTGCCTCCGTGCCGACCCGCGGGCTCTACGTCCTCGACGCCGAGCACGCCGACCCCGCGGCGTACGACGCGTGGCTCGCCTCCGCTGCCCCGTCCCTGCCCGCTCTTCCGACCGACACCGACGAGGTGGTCCACGCATGAGCCTCCAGCCCACACCCGCCCCGCACCTCGACCAGCGCACCCTGCGCGACGCCTTCGGCGCCTTCCCGTCCGGCGTCGTCGCCGTGGCCGGCTCGGTGAAGGGACAGCTCACCGGCATCGCGGCGTCGTCGTTCACCTCGGTGAGCATCGACCCGCCGCTGGTGTCGTTCTCGATCGCCACGTCGAGCTCGACCTGGCCCGCGCTGCGCGAGGCCGGCCATCTCGGCATCAGCGTGCTCGCCGACCACCACGACGCCGTCTGCCGCCAGCTCGCCGGACCGCGCGAGCAGCGCTTCGACGGCCTGCCGTTCAAGGTCACCGGCAACGGCGCGGTCCTGCTCGACGAGGCGGTCGCGACCTACGACTGCTCGATCCACGAGGAGGTCGTCGCCGGCGACCACGTGATCGTCCTGCTCGAGGTGCACGAGGTCGGCGCCGGCGACGGCGAGCACCCGCTGGTGTTCCACCGGTCCGCCTTCGCCAAGCTGCACCGCGACGACCTCGACCCCTCGCGCCTCGACGGCCGCATCAACGGCGCCGAGGTCGACCGCGGCGCCGACGGACAGGTCGCGCCCAAGCACGACGAGCACGCGGCGTGAGCGCCGGCTCCCACGCGGCGCAGGCACCGCCGACGCCGCGCCGGGTGGCGCTCGCGTCGGCGGTCGGCGCCACCATCGAGTGGTACGACTTCTTCCTCTACGGCACCGCCGCGGCCGTCGTCTTCGACAAGCTCTACTTCAACGGCCTCGACGGACCGGCGGCGCAGTTCGCCGCCTTCGCGACCTTCGCCGTCGGGTTCCTCGCCCGCCCGGTCGGCGGCATCGTGTTCGGCCACTTCGGTGACCGGATCGGCCGCAAGCAGATGCTGCTCCTGACGCTCGTCATCATGGGTGTCGGCACGGCCCTGATCGGCCTGCTCCCGACCTACGACCAGATCGGCGTCTGGGCGCCGATCGCGCTGGTCGTGCTGCGCGTCCTGCAGGGCATCGGCGTGGGAGGCGAGTACGGCGGCGCCGTGCTGCTCGCCGTCGAGTACGCCCCGGCCGAGCGCCGCGGCTTCTACGGCAGCTTCGCCCACATCGGCGTGCCGGGCGGCCTGGTCCTCGCGGCCGGCGCCTTCTCGATCGCCGGCCTGCTGCCCGACGAGGCGTTCCTCGCCTGGGGCTGGCGCGCCTGCTTCCTGGTCAGCATCGTGCTGCTCGGCATCGGCGCCTACATCCGGCTGTCGGTGATGGAGACGCCCGAGTTCGCGAAGGTGCAGGAGCGCAAGGAGGTGTCGCGGCTCCCGCTGCGTGACCTGCTCGCGGAGCAGAAGCGGCCGCTGCTGCTCGGCATGGGCACCCGGTTCATCGAGGGCTTCACGTTCAACCTGTTCTCGGTCTACCTGCTCGCCTACGTCGCGACCAACCTCGAGCTGCCGCGCAGCTGGGCGCTCGACGCGATCATCGTCGGCGCCGCGCTCGGCGTCGTGCTGGTCCCGGTCGCCGGCGCGCTGTCCGACCGGGTCGGCCGCAAGCCGGTCTACCGGGTCGGCGCCTGGATCGGGCTGCTGTTCGCCTTCCCGGCGGCGTACCTCGTCCAGACCGAGAACCGGTGGGCCATCTCGGCGGTCTTCGTCGTCGGGCTCGGCGTCGTCTACGGCGTCGTCTACGGCCCGCTCGCGGCGTTCTGGTCCGAGCTGTTCGACACCCGCTACCGCTACACCGCGCTCAGCACGCTCTACCAGGTCTCGGGCATCCTCGCCTCGGGGCTCACGCCGCTGATCGCCGCGTGGCTGGTGACCCGCGGCGGCGGGACGCTGTGGTGGGTCGCGGGCTACAACGTCGCGGTCGCCGCGCTCTCGCTGGTCTGCGCCCGCTTCCTGCCCGAGACCCGGGGCCGGAGCCTGGACCGCGAGGCGCTCGACGCCGCGCCGGCCCACGAGCGGGAGCCCGTCTCCGCCTGACGCGGAGACACGCAGGCATTGGTCGCCGGACGCCGGCCGCTCCACGGGTGGAGCGGCCGGCCGGTGAGACCAATGCCTGCGCGTCTACGCCGACTCGGCGGGGGCGGGCCCCGGGCGTCCGGCCCGGCGGCGGCGGACGACCAACCACAGCGGCACGCCGAGCACGCCGACCACGACCGCGAAGGGGAGCAGCGCGCCGACGACGGTCGCCAGCACCGTGGCCGTCGCCCCGAGCGCACCCGTCCCGCCGCGCAGCCCGGCGAGGAAGCCGGCCGGCTCGTCCGGGCCGTCAGGCTCCTCCGCCCGGTCCTCCGGGACGGTGATGTCGACGGTGATCGTGGACAGGGAGGTCTGGTCGCGCAGCCAGGCCTGCTGCGACTTGAGCGAGTCGAGCTCGGCCTGCCGGGACGTCAGCTGCGACTCGATCCAGATCACGTCCTTGAGGTCGCGCGCGTCCGCCAGCAGCAGCTCGACCCGCTCCAGGCTGGCCTCCTGCGCCCGGACCCGCGCACCGGTGTCGATCACCTCGGTGGTCACGTCGTCGGAGCCGCGGCTCGACGAGCGGAAGGTCGCCACCTGCTCGAGCGCCTCCATGGTCGCCCCGAACTTCGCGCTCGGCACCCGCACCACCAGGCGGGCGTAGGAGGCCGCGCCGTCGTCGGCGGTCGTGGTCTCCTCCTCGGTGACGTCACCGCCCTGCGCGTCCACCACCCGCTGCACGTCCTGGCGCGCGGTCGCGACGTCCTTGCTGGTCAGCGACACCGACCCGCTCGAGACCACCGAGCGCTCCATCGCCGCGGTGGTCGGCCCGGCCCCACCGGCACCGTCCCGGTCGGCGGCGCCCGCCTTGCTGCCGGCGGCACCCGCCCCGCCCCCCGGGGAGTCGGCCGTCCCCTCGGGCAGGGACGAGACGGCCCCGCCGCCGTCGCCGGCCGAGGCGGAGTCGCCGTTGTCGTCGCCGGGGGAGGAGCAGGCGGCGAGCAGCGCCGTCATGGAGAGCGCGGCCACGAGGCCGGCGGTGCGCGAGCGGAGCAGGTGGGCGGTCGTCATGGCCCTCCGACGGCCCCGACGACCGCCGGGGTTCCGGTCGTGACCGAACCGTGACGCGGCTCAGGCCGTGGGAGTGCCGCCCGCCGGGGTCACCGGACGCCCGGAGCGGGTCCGGGTCGTCACCCGCACCACGGGCTTCTCCTCCGCGGGCGGCTGCACCGGCTGCGGCTCGGCCTTCGCCGCGGTCTTCGCCGGCGTCTTCGTCGTCTTGCGTGCCGTCCGACGCGACGAGGTCTTCTTCGTCGCGGCCTTCTTCGCGGTGGACGTCGGCTCGGCCTGCTCCGGCTCGGCCTGCTCCGGCTCGGCCTGCTCCGGTTCGGCCTGCTTCGCCGACCCGGCCCGCTGGGGCGCCGCCTGCTTCTTCGCGGTCCGCTTGCGGGTGGAGGTCTTCGTCGCCGGTGCCGGCTCGGCGCCGCCCGTCGGAGCGGGCTCCACGGCCTGGTCCGGTGCCTTCTCCGCGGCCTTCTCCGCGACCTTCTCCGGAGCCTTGTCAGCCGCCTTCCGCGCCACCGCCTTCCGCGCGACCGGCGCGCCCTTGAGGCGTACGCGCATCGCGTTGCCGGCGCCGGAGGTCTCGAGGTATCCCTGCTCGACCACCAGCGTGCTCAGCCGGGCGCCCGCGCCGGCGAAGGCGCGCGGGTCGAAGGACGGGTGGGTGCGGACCAGCTGGTTGCCGAGGCTGGGCAGGCTGGCCCACCCGTCGTCGTCGGACACGGCGTTGAGCGCGCGGGTGAGGGCGCTCTGCAGGTTGATCGCCGGGGCGCTGTCGGGGGACTCGTCGCCGTCGACCTCGCCGCTGTCGTCGTCGGTGTCGGCGAGGACGTCGAGGTCGATGAACTTGTCGCACGCGTTGCGCAGCGAGGTCGGTGCCTTCTGGGTGCCGAGGACGTAGACCGCCTTGCCCGACTCGCGCAGCCGGTGCGTGAGCGCGGTGAAGTCGCTGTCGCTGGTGACCAGCGCGAACGACTCGACGTTGCCGTCGTAGAGCAGGTCCATCGCGTCGATGACCAGCGCCATGTCGGTGGAGTTCTTGCCCTTGGTGAACGCGTTCTGGTGCACCGCGCGCAGGCCGAGGCTGTTGAGCTTGGGCGCCCAGTTGCTCAGCCGGTCGCTGGTCCAGTCGCCGTAGACCCGCTTGATGGTGGGGTTGCCGTACTTCGCGACCTCGCCGAGGACCGCCTGCAGCTGGCGGTGGCTGGCGTTGTCGGCGTCGATCAGCACGGCGATCCGGTCCGAGGTCACGTTGGGGTCCACACCTGCAGCCTAGAGCGCCCCCGGTCCCGGGCGGACCGTCTGGCAGGGTGGTGGTGTGAAGCGTGACGTGGTCGTCGTCGGTGGCGGGGTCGCCGGCCTGGTCGCCGCTCGCGACCTCGCCGCGAGCGGGCGCGACGTGCTGCTGCTCGAGGGGTCGCCCGTCCTGGGCGGCAAGCTGCGCGGCGCGGAGGTCGCCGGGCAGACCGTCGACGTCGGCGCCGAGGCGATGATCGCCCGCCGGCCCGAGGGCCTCGCGCTCGCGGCCGGGCTCGGCGCCGGGCTGGTCCACCCCACGCCGGCCACGTCGGGGGTGCTCTCGCGCGGGGTGGTCCGGGCGATGCCGCGCTCGCTGATGGGCGTGCCGTTCGACCTCGACCAGCTCGCCGCCAGCGGGGTGCTCAGCCCCGAGGGGGTGGCCCGGGCGACGGACGAGACCGCCGTCGCCTTCGACGCCGACGTCTCGGTCGGCGACCTGGTGGCCGCCCGCCTCGGCGACGAGCTCGTCGACCGCCTCGTCGAGCCCCTGCTCGGCGGGGTCTACGCCGGCCACGCCCGCCGGATCTCCGCAGCCGCCGCGGTGCCGCAGCTGCTGGCGATGGCGCGGCGGGGGAGCCTGCTCGAGCAGGCCGCCGCGGTGCCGCTCGCCACCGGGCCGGTCTTCGCGACGCTGCCCGGCGGGATGGGCCGCCTGCCCGGCCTGCTCGTCGACGGCGGTGGCTTCGAGGTCCGGACGTCCGCGACCGTGCGCGCGCTGCGGCGTACGCCCTCGGGCTGGGCGCTCACCGTCGGCCCGACGACCGCCGCCGAGACGGTCGAGGCGGACGCGGTCGTGCTCGCCACCCCGGCCGCGCCCGCCGCCCGGCTGCTCGCCGACGCCGTGCCCGACGCGGCCGCCGGGCTGGCGACGGTGGAGGCCGCCAGCGTCGCCGTGGTGACGCTGGCCTTCCGCGCCGCGGACGTCCCGGAGGAGCTCTTCGACCGCTCCGGAGTGCTGGTGCCGCCGGTCGAGCGGCGGACCATCAAGGCCACCACCTTCTCCTTCGGCAAGTGGGACTGGGTGCGCGAGCTCGACCCCGACCTGGTCTTCCTCCGCACCTCCCTCGGCCGGCACCGCGAGGAGGCGACCCTGCAGGCCGACGACGACGCCCTCGTCCGGGTCTCGCTGGCCGACCTCGACGCGATCGCCGGCATCACCGCCCGCCCGGTCGACACCCACGTGCAGCGCTGGGGCGGCTCGCTCCCGCAGTACGCCGTCGGCCACCTCGACCTCGTCGCGCGGGTCCGCGCCGCCGTGGCCGACCAGCCCGGGCTGGCCGTGTGCGGCGCGACCTACGACGGCGTCGGCATCCCTGCGGTGATCGGCTCGGCCCGCCGCGCTGTGGCCTCGGTCACCCGGGCAGAATGAGGTCATGAGCACCGAGTCGCACCCCGAGAAGACCAACGCCGCGCGCACGCGCGAGCTCAACGACACCATCCGCTACGCGATGTGGTCGGTCTTCAAGCTGCGCGACGTCCTCGGCGACGCCGACCGCGAGGCCGAGGCCACCGACGTGGAGGCCCTCCTCGAGGTGCTCGCCGAGCAGGACGTCAAGGTCCGCGGCCTCTACGACGTCAGCGGCCTGCGCGCCGACGCCGACCTGATGGTGTGGTGGCACGCCGCCGACTCCGAGCAGCTCCAGGGGGCCTACAACGCCTTCCGGCGCACCGCGTTCGGCCGTCGCCTCGAGCCGGTGTGGTCGCAGATGGCGCTCCACCGCCCGGCCGAGTTCAACAAGTCGCACATCCCGGCCTTCCTCGCCGACGAGGAGCCGCGCGCCCACGTCTGCGTCTACCCGTTCGTCCGCTCCTACGAGTGGTACCTCCTCGAGGACTCCGAGCGTCGCGCCATGCTCGCCGAGCACGGCCAGATGGCCCGCGGCTACGCCGACGTCCGCGCCAACACGGTCGCCTCGTTCGCCCTCGGCGACTACGAGTGGATGCTCGCCTTCGAGGCCGACGAGCTGCACCGCATCGTCGACCTGATGCGCGACCTGCGCGCCTCCACGGCCCGGCGCCACGTGCGCGAGGAGGTGCCGTTCTACACCGGCTCCCGCGTCACCCCGGCCGAGCTGCTCGCCCGGCTGCCCTGACCCGCCAGCCCTGACCCGCCGGGGCTGACCCGGCCGCCCGGCCCGCTCGCTGCGACACGAGCCGGAACGGCGCGCCGTGGCGTCGGATCAATGTAGAGTAAGTCACTCGACATTGTTCTACAGGAGGTCACCGTGTCCGCCACCTTCCCCACCACCCGCGCCCGCCTGCACGCCCGGCCCCGCCTGCGCGGCACGGCTCCGACCCCGCTCCGCGGGGGCGCGGGGGCGTCGTCGCGCACCGCCCGTGCCGCCCTCGCCCACCACCTCGCCGAGGTCGACCCGCTGGCCGGGGTGGACCTCGACGTCACCGAGCGCACCTGGGAGCGCGTCGGCCAGGTCGGCGGCGCCGACCTCTGGCTGATCACGTGGCCGCCCGGCACCAGCACCGGCTGGCACGACCACGGCGCCGCGAGCGGCGCGTTCGTCGTCCTGCGCGGCTCGCTCACCGAGTACGTCTGGACCGGGGTCGCGACGGCCACGACGCTGGGCCCCCACGTCGTGCGGGAGTTCGGCGGCAACCACATCCACGACGTCGTCGGCACCGGCGACGTCACGGCCGTCTCGCTGCACGCCTACGCGCCGTCGCTCGACGCGATGACCCGCTACGAGGTGGTCCGCGGACGGCTGCAGGTCACGAGCGTCGAGAAGCGCGGGGAGGTCTGGTGACCGCGACCCGGCTGCCGCGCGCCCGGCACGACGGCATCGACGCGATGCTCGCCGACGCCCGGTCGCGGCTGGTCCGCGTCGACGCCGAGACCGCCTACCGCGAGGCGCTGCACGGCGCTCTCCTCGTCGACATCCGCCCCGCCGGCCAGCGGGCCGTCGAGGGCGAGGTGCACCCGGCCGTGGGTGTGCTGGTCGTGGAGCGCAACGTGCTCGAGTGGCGCCTCGACCCGCGCTCGGACGCGCGGCTGCCCGAGGCGTCCCACGACGCGCGCGTGCTGGTGCTGTGCCAGGAGGGCTACACCTCCAGCCTCGCGGCCGACTCCCTGCGCAGCCTGGGCCTCGACGCGACCGACGTGGTCGGGGGGTTCGCCGCGTGGCGCGACGCGCACCTGCCCGTGGCCTGTCCCGGCGCGGAACCCGTCTCCGGCGGGTAACGTCCCAGAGGCATGAGGACACCCCTGCTGACCCTGGCCGTGACCGCGACGCTCGCCCTGTCGGCCTGCTCCACCGAGCAGGGCACGCGCGCGGTCGATCCCGCAGCCGACGGGGAGCCGTCGGCTTCCGCCTCGGGCGGGGCCGCGCCGGACCCGGTGCCCGACGGCCCCGTCCAGACCGAGCTGGTGACGGTGCTCGACAACGGCAGCGGCCCCCAGCTCTGCCTCGGCGCCGTCGCCGAGTCGTACCCGCCGCAGTGCGGGGGCCCCGCGGTCGAGGACTTCGAGTGGGGCGACGTCGGCGCCGAGAAGGCCGCCGGCGTGACCTGGGGGCAGTACGCCCTCACCGGCACCTTCGACGGCTCGACGTTCACCGTCACCGACGCGATCCCGGCCGCGCTCTACGACACGATGGCCGAGCCGGAGGCGGGCGGCCTGGAGCCGGCGTGCGATGACGCCGAGGCCACCGACCGGGCGATGGCGACGCCCGAGGACATGGACGCGACCCTGCAGGCCGCCTCCGCCCTCCCGACGTACTCCACCGCCTGGCTCAGCAACGGCACGATCAGCGTCGCCGTCACCGGGGACGCGGAGGCCGCCGAGGAGACGCTGCGCGAGACGTGGGGCGGCCTCCTGTGCGTCACCACCGTCGAGAGGACCGACGCCGACCTCACCGAGGTCAACACCGCGCTGCAGCAGGCCCTCGGCGACCGGCTGCTGACCAGCGGCTCGTCCGCGCCGGACTCCCTCGACGCGCGCGTCGTCTTCGACGACGGGTCGATCCAGGAGTGGGCCGACGCCACCTACGGCGAGGGGCTGGTCCAGGTCACCTCGGCGCTGACGCCGGTCTCCTGAGGTCGGCTACCTGAGGACGAAATGGTGGGTGGATCGACCGATCTGCCCACCATTTCGTCCTCAGGTACCTCACTTCTTCTCGTTGAGCGTGATGCTGATCGAGTTGATGCAGTAGCGGTCGCCGGTGGGCGTGCCGAAGCCGTCGGGGAACACGTGGCCCAGGTGCGAGCCGCAGCTCGCGCAGCGCACCTCGACGCGCTTCATGCCGTGGGAGGTGTCCTCGATGTACTCCACGGTGTCGGTCATCGGCTGGTAGAAGCTCGGCCAGCCGCAGCCCGAGTGGAACTTGGTGTCGCTGGTGAACAGCTCCGACCCGCAGGCCTTGCACGAGTACGTGCCCTCGGTCTCGGTGTCGGTGTACTCGCCGGTGAAGGCGCGCTCGGTGCCGGCCTGGCGGAGCACGGCGTACTCCTCGGGGCTGAGCTGCTCGCGCCACTCCTCGTCGGTCTTCTGAACGTCGTAGGCCATGGCTCCAGACTAGTCGCCCGGTGGCTGCCGGCCCTCGGGCGGCTGGCACTCTGGAGGGCATGGAAAGCACCCAGCTCCGCCTCGCCCGGCGTCCCGAGGGCGAGCCCGACGACACCACGTTCAGCACCACGACCGAGACCCTGCCCGAGCTGCAGGACGGCCAGGTCGCGCTCGCGATCCGGTACCTCTCCCTCGACCCCTACATGCGCGGTCGGCTGAGCACCGCCAAGTCCTACGCCGCGCCCGTCGAGGTCGGCGACGTGATGGTCGGCGGCACCGTCGGCGAGGTCGTCGAGTCGCGCTTCGAGGGCCTCGAGCCGGGCGACTTCGTCCTGTCCTACTCGGGCTGGCAGAGCGCCGCGGTCGTCGACGGCAGCCAGGTCCGCAAGCTCGACCCGACGGTCGCGCCGGTGACCACCGCGCTCGGCGTGCTCGGCATGCCCGGCTTCACGGCGTACGCCGGGCTCCTCGAGATCGGCAAGCCGCAGGAGGGCGAGACCGTCGTCGTCGCCGCGGCCACCGGCCCGGTCGGCAGCGCGGTCGGCCAGATCGCGAACCTCAAGGGCGCCCGGTCGGTCGGCATCGCCGGCGGTCCCGAGAAGGTGCGCGCGCTCACCGAGGAGTTCGGCTTCGACGCCGCCCTCGACCACCGCAGCCCCGACTTCCGCGACCAGCTCGCCGAGGCCACGCCGGACGGGATCGACGTCTACTTCGAGAACGTCGGCGGCCCGGTCTTCGACGCCGTGCGCCGCCGGTTCAACACCTACGCCCGGATCCCGGTCTGCGGCCTGGTCGCCAACTACAATGCCGTCGGCCAGCCCGAGGGCCCGGACCGGATGCCCGGCCTGATGGGCCAGGTGCTGTCGCAGAGCCTCACCGTGCGCGGCTTCATCCAGAGCGAGTTCCAGAAGTCCCACGGGCGCGACTTCGTGCGCGACATGGGCCAGTGGGTCGCCGAGGGCAAGGTCCGCTACCGCGAGGACGTCGTCGACGGCCTGGAGAACGCGCCCGCCGCCTTCGCCGGGATGCTGCGCGGGGAGAACTTCGGCAAGCTCGTGGTCCGCGTCGGCGGCTGATCCGCGACGAGGGTCGGTGCCTCGACGCGCGGTCGCGCCCTCGCAGGCTCGGGCGCGCGCTTGCTCGACCTCCCTCGCCACGCCGGGCACGACTCCGTCGTTCCCGACTAGGCTCACGACATGGCGAAGACGTCGGAGGCGTACGTCCGGGCGGGGGAGCGCGAGGTCAGGATCTCGTCCCCCGACCGGGTCATCTACGAGGCGACGGACACGACGCCCGCGGTCACGAAGCTGATGGTGGCGGAGTACGTCACCAGCGTCGAGGAGGGCCTGATGCGGGCGCTCCGCGACCGGCCGACCGCGCTGGAGCGGTGGACCTCGGGCGTACGCCCCGGCATGAAGCTGGCGACCGGCCCGCAGGACCGCGACGCCGACGCGTTCTACCAGAAGCGGGTGCCGAAGGGCGCGCCCGACTACCTCGAGTCGGTGCAGATCACCTTCCCGTCCGGACGGACCGCCGAGGAGATCTGCCCGACCGAGATCGCGGTGCCGGTGTGGTGCGCGCAGATGGGCACGCTGACCTTCCACCCCTGGCCGGTGCGACGCTCCGACGTCGACCACCCCGACGAGCTGCGCATCGACCTCGACCCGCAGCCCGGCACGACCTTCGCCGACGCCGTACGCGTCGCGGGCGTGGCGCGCGAGCTGCTCGCCGACCTCGGGATGACCGGCTTCGCGAAGACCTCCGGCAACCGCGGCATCCACGTCTACGTCCGGATCGAGCCGCGCTGGGACTTCGGCGAGGTGCGGCACGCGGCGATCGCGTTCGGCCGCGAGCTGGAGAAGCGCGACGACGGCGTCACGACCGCGTGGTGGAAGGAGGAGCGCGGCGAGCGGATCTTCGTCGACTTCAACCAGAACACCCGCGACCGGACGATCGCGTCGGCGTACTCGCTGCGACCGCTCCCCGGGGCGCCGGTCTCGACGCCGCTGGCGTGGGACGACCTCGCCGGCCTGACCGACCCGCACCACCTCAACCTGTTCTCGGTGCCGTCGCGGCTCGCCGTCGACGGCGACCCGTGGGCGACGATCGACGACGTCCACCACTCGCTCCAGCCGCTGCTCGACCTGTGGGAGGAGCACCCGGTCGAGCTCAACTACCCGCCCGACCACCCGAAGATGCCGGGCGAGCCGCCGCGCGTGCAGCCGTCGAAGAAGGTCGAGTCGCACTGGGACGCCGACGGCAACCGGGTCGAGGGCACGTGAGCAGGCTGGTCTACGTCGCGTCCTGGCACATCCAGTGCTGCGGCGAGGAGTTCGCCGTCGGCGACCGCGTGGAGTGGCCGGTGCTCCCGGTCGACCGGGCCGACCCCTTCTGGGAGCCGCTCCTCGGGCCAGACCTCACTGCCCGGCTGTGGGGCACCTACGAGGGGCACGAGGAGGAGCGGCCACCCGGCGTGTCCGGCACGGTTCGGGGGATCCGCACGGTCGTCTGCCGGATGGCGCCCCTCCCGCCGCCGGCGGACCAGCGCGAGCTGCACGTCGTGCCGGGCACGGGACGGTTCGAGTCGATCGACGCGATCGACACGTGGCTCGACCTGCACGGTGACCCGTCGGGGCTGCACTTCACGGGCTGGCTGGTCGACCTCGACGTGAGCGGGTAGCTGCCGGGTCTCGTGACGGTCGCTGCGCGACCTCCTCGACCAGCGACGAGCTACCGCTCCCAGGGTGCAGCGACGGGGAAGTACTCCCGCAGGAAGTCCATCAGCAGCCGGTCGGCGCGCTCGGCGTCGAACGCGGCGACGTGGTTGTCGGCCACGCAGAAGAAGTCGCGGTCGCGCTTGAGCATCGAGCGCAGCTGCACCGGCAGCTGCTGGTGGCCGAGGTCGACGTAGCCGTGGTGCGCGCCGGCGCGGAACGCCTGGCCGGTGACCAGCCCGTAGTTCTGCGCGAACGACGACAGCAGCGACAGGTCGCCTGCGGAGCGGAACGGCGCGTGGGCCGTCGCGTCCACCTCGGCGGCGAAGCGGGCCGCGACCTCCTCCAGCGTCGTACGCCGCTGGGGGTGCGGGCTGTGCATCATCGTCTGGGTGATCGCCACCCCGAACGCGTCCTGCAGCACACGCCGGTTGTTCTGCGCGGCGGACAGGTAGGGGCGGTCGTCGGTCCCGGGGAGGCCGACGGCGCGGTGGTCGGCGACGAACGCGGCGTACTGCCCGCCCGGCGTGAAGAAGTGCTCCTTGCGCCGGGGGCGGCCGAGGAAGACGTCGTCGTTGACGTAGACGAAGTGGTCGGCGAGGTCCGGCACGCGGTGCAGCGCGGTCTCGATCGCGTGCGAGCTGAAGGTCGGCAGCGCGGACGCCGGGAGGATGTCGCGGTGGTCGACGACCCGGATCCGGTCGTGCCGGCGGTCGAGCCAGTCCGGCACCTGGCCGGCGGTGACGAGGTGGATCCGGCGCACCCAGGGCGCGAAGAGGTTGATGCTGCGCATCGAGTAGCGAAGCTCGTCGCGGCTGCGGTAGCGGGCGGCGCCGCTGGCGCGCTTGTCGGGGGTGCCGCCCAGGCTGCGGATCCGCTCGTCGCGCGCGGCCAGCCAGTCCTCGTCGTCCCCGTCGACCCAGGTGTAGACGACGTCGACCTCGAAGCGGCAGTCGTCGACGGTCGGCAGCGCCATCGTGGCCAGCGTCGGCACGTCCAGGCCGTCGACAACGGTCGTGGTGCGCGCCGTGCCGGCCGGGACCCGGTCGCCGTAGCGGTTCAGCCCCGGCGCCAGCAGGTCGCCCTCGGGCGTCTCCTCCCAGAGCTGCATGCCGACCTCGACGCCCTCGCCCAGCAGCCCGCCGTGGCCGCCGCGCATCGGCCACGGCTCGAGGAAGAACGACGCGGTGCGGGTGCGGGAGAGCTCGTCGGTCATCGCGGCGATCGTGCCGCGGCGCTCGGGCCAGCCGCGCTCGGCCGGGTCGCGCACCGACAGCCAGTCGGGCACGTCGGCCTGCGCGAGCGCGGCCAGGAACGCCTCGCGGCGTGACGACGGCACGACGACCACCGGGTGCGGGTCGAGGCCGCGCGCGGGCAGGACGAACCAGCCGTCACCGGTCGCCGCCGCGACGGAGGTCAGCACCCCCAGGGTCGTCGTACGCGCCTCGGCGGGGGTGAGCCCGCGGGCGGAGGTGGTCTCGGGCAGGTCGCCGAGCGGGCCGGGGCGCAGGCCGTGGAGCACCCGGCGCGGCGCGAGCGGGTCGTGTCGGCGCTCGACGGCGGTGCGGAAGGTGTCGACCCAGCGGCGCGCGAGGGCCTGCCCGTCCCAGCGCTCGGAGCGGGTGAGCGCCGCCTCGCCGAGGCGGGCGCGCAGGTCGTCGTCGGTGGCCACGCGGAGCATCGCGGCAGCGAGCGCAGCCTTGGAGGCGGGTGGGACCAGCAGCCCGTCGACGTCGTGGGTGATGATCTCGCGCGGCCCCGACGGGCAGTCGTAGGAGATCGCGGGGACGCCCGCGGACATCGCCTCCTGCAGCACCAGCGGGTAGCCCTCGCCGCGGGAGGCGAGCACCGCGACGCTCGCGCGCGCCCACTCGGCGGCGAGGTCGTCGACCGCGCCGGGGAGCTCGACGCGGTCCTCGAGCCCGAGCTTGCGGACCTGGGCGCGGAGGTTGTCGGCGCGCGGGCCGTCGCCGAAGATCCGCAGCGTCCAGCCGGGCAGGTCCTCGTGGATGCGCCAGAAGGCGTCGACGACGTGCTCGAACTGCTTCTCCGGGGCCAGCCGGCCGGCGGTCACGAAGGTCTTCTGGTCCAGCGGCGAGCGCGGCTGCGCGTGGGAGGGCAGCGGGTTGGGGATGACCTGCAGCTCGGGCGCGGCGCCACCGAGGCGACCGGCGAGCCAGCGCGACATCGACTCGGTCAGCGACACCACGACGTCGGCGCGCGGCGCGAACTGCAGCAGCGCGCCGAGGTCGTTGACCCGGCTGGAGGAGGCGCGGTGCTCCTGGTGCACCAGCGCGGCCCCGGGCGGCGCGAGCTGGGCGACGACGGCGAGCAGCTCGGGTGTGGTGGTGACGAGCACGTCGGCGTCGATGCCGCCGAGCGCCTCGCGCAGGGTCGCGTCGGTGAGGCCGTTGAAGAGCGCGTCCCAGCTGCGCGGCACGATCACGGACTCGCGCTCGGCCAGGTCGGCGGGGTGGCGGCCGGACACCGCGGCGGGGCGCTCGCCGCGTACGTCGACCAGGTAGGTGACCTCGAGGCCGTCGGCGAGGCGGTAGTGGGTGGTCGCGCCGCTGCGGGTCACGCTGAGGATCCGCACCCGGTGGCCCTCGCCGAGGCCGAGCAGCGCGTTGGCCTGCTCGATGCCGGAGCGGGCGGTGCCGCCCATCCCGTCGGCGTTGAAGAGCACGAAGACGATGTCGAGCGGGCCGTCGCGGCGGGTCCGGCGCATCGCGGAGCGCACCTTGCGCCCCAGTCGGTCGGTCAGTGCCACGTGTCCTCAGTCCTGTCCCACTGCTGTGCTCGCCGAGCCGGTCGGCACGATCCTAGGGCCCGGCACGCGGCGGATAGGGTGACCCGCATGCCGACGACCTCCACCCCGCTCGTCCTCGTGTCCGGGTCCGGCCGCAGCGGCACCAGCTCGCTCGCCGGCACCCTGAAGCGGCTCGGGCTGCACGTCCCGCAGCCGGAGGTCGAGGCGTCGGAGACCAACCCGCGCGGGTTCTACGAGCCGCAGTGGGTCATCGACTTCCACAAGCGCCACCTGCGCGAGCTCGCGCTGTTCAACATCGACAGCCGGCCCGCCGCGGTCGGGCTCGTCGCCGACTACCTCGCCTCCGGCGAGCCGACCGCCGAGCTGCGCGAGTGGCTCGCCGGGCAGCTCGAGGCGCCCGAGCGCGGCGACGCGCAGATCGTCGTCAAGGACCCGCACGCCTTCTGGTTCGCCCACGCCTGGGAGCTCGCCAGCCACGACCTCGACATCGACCTGCGCTGGCTCACCGCGCTGCGGCACCCCGCCGAGGTCGTCGGCTCGCGCGACATCGCGTACCTCTCCAGCCAGTCCGAGGAGCTGCGGCTCACCAAGGAGACCTCCAACGTCGCCGGCTGGGTGCACGCCGCGCTGCTGACCGAGCAGGCCGGGCGCGGTTACAAGCGCTCGTTCGTGCGGTACGTCGACCTGCTGTCCGACTGGCGTGCCGCCCTGGCCCCGGTCCAGGAGCAGCTCGAGATCGAGCTGAACACCGACCTCACCTCCACGGAGCACCACGCGGTCGACGACTTCATCGAGCCGTCGATGCGCAAGTCGCAGCTCACCTGGGACGATGTTCGCACCCCTGACTGGCTGCGCGAGATGGCCGAGGAGGTCTGGCGGCTGCTCGGCGTGCTCACGACCTCGCCGAAGGACCGCGACACCCTCATGGCGCTCGACCGGATCCACGAGGACTACAACTCCCGCTACGCCGACGCCGTCGCGCTCACCTTCGACCACACCAAGGCCGAGTCCACCCTCGCCGCCCGCGAGGCGCGCGACGCCCAGCGTGCCACCGTCCAGCAGCTGCGCCGCGACCTCGAGCAGGCGCGGCGCACCCCCGCGGCCCCCACCGTCGGCGGCCGCGAGGCCGCCGGCATCCTGCGCCGCGCCGTCGTACGCCGCCTCACCCGCCGCTGACCGGGCACTTCCTCGCGCTGGCGGGCGTTGACCGGGCACTTCCTCGCGCTGGCGGGCGTTGACCGGGCACTTCCTCGCGCTGGGTTGCAGCGCGAGGAAGTGCCCGCTCGCCGGGTTGCAGCGCGAGGAAGTGCCCGCTCGCCGGGTTGCAGCGCGAGGAAGTGCCCGCTCGCCGGGTTGCAGCGCGAGGAAGTGCCCGCTCGCCGGGTTGCAGCGCGAGGAAGTGCCCGCTCGCCGGGTTGCAGCGCGAGGAAGTGCCCGCTCGCCGGGTTGCAGCGCGAGGAAGTGCCCGCTCGCCGGGTTGCAGCGCGAGGAAGTGCCCGCTCGCTGGGTTGCAGCGCGAGGAAGTGCCCGCTCGCTGGGTTGCAGCGCGAGGAAGTGTCCGCTCGCCGGGTTGCAGCGCGAGGAAGTGTCCGCTCGCCGGGTCGTCAGAGGCCGGTGACGCCCTCGCCCTTGCCGGAGGCCTGCTCGTCGAAGTTCTCGTGCTCGATGAGGTGCAGGACCGGGACGCCGAGCTTGCGGCGGGCGCGGGAGGTCCAGTCGAGGTGGAAGAGCTCCGCGACGACGTGGGGGCGGGTGAGGATGATCGCCTCGCGCGCGTCGACCTGGGAGACCATCGCGGCCAGCGCGTCGACGGGCGGCTCGGAGGTCACGAGGCCGCGCGCCGTGCCGCCGGCGCCCTCGAGGGCCGCGAGCGTGGTGGCGAGGTCGCTGGTGGAGTGCTCCTCGCACTCGCGGCGCAGCGCCTCGAGGTCGACGTCGTTCATCGCCAGCGCGGGCGCGGCCATCAGGTCGCCGGCGCCGAGGGTGCCGAGCGAGGCCTCCACCCGGGCCGCGGCGTCCTCGAGCGGGAGCAGCACGTGGTAGACGACCTCGTCCTCGATCTCCTCGTGCAGGGAGCGCACCTGGGCGGCGTCGGCGGCGCTGAGCGCCTGCTCGACGAGCAGCACCACGTCGTAGGTGCCCTGTCCGTCGTGGATGCTGTCGTTGGTCTCGCTCATCGTGCGCCTCCGGGTGTCGATGTCCGTGCGGTGTCGGTGCTCAGGATCCGTGTCAGGTCGTAGCCGGCGGGCTCCTCGAGCTGACCGTATCCGCAGCTCTCGGGAGCGCGGTCGTCGCGCCAGCGCTTGAAGTGGGCGGTGTGGCGGAAGCGCCGGCCCTCCATGTGGTCGTACTTCACCTCGAGCACCCGCTCCGGGCGCAGCGCGGTGAACCCGAGGTCCTTGCCCGCGCTCCAGCGGCTCTGGGTGCCGGGCACCCGGTCGGGGTTGGCGGTGAGGAACTCCTGCCAGCGGCCCCACGGGTGGTCGGCGATGTCGCAGACCAGCGGCTGCAGCTCGTGCCACAGCTCGGCGCGGCGCGCGGCGGTGAAGCTGGCCGAGACACCGATGTGCTGCAGCTCGCCGTCGTCGTCGTACAACCCGAGGAGCAGCGAGCCGATCAGCGGCTCGTCGGGGGTGGAGGTCTTGTGCTCGCGATAGCCCGCGAGCACCACGTCGGCGGTGCGCTCGTGCTTGATCTTGAGCATGGTGCGCTTGTTCGGCTCGTACGCCGCCCCGAGCGGCTTGGCGACCACGCCGTCGAGCCCGGCGCCCTCGAACTCGGAGAACCACCTCTCGGCCTCGGCCGGGTCCTCGGTGGTGCGGGTCAGGAAGCACGGGCCGGTGCCGTCGAGGTCGGCGAGCGCGTCGACCAGCGCGGCCCGGCGCTCCGCGAACGGCCGGTCGACGTAGGACTCGTCGCCCAGGGCGAGCAGGTCGAAGGCCACGAAGCCGGCGGGCGTCTCGACCGACAGCTTGTCGACGCGGCTCGCGGCGGGGTGGATCCGCTCCTGCAGCGTCTCGAACTCCAGCCGCCAGCCGTCCGGGCCCTGCAGCCCGACGAACACCTCGCCGTCGAGCACGACCCGGTCGGGCAGCTGGCGCCGGCAGGCTTCGACGACCTCGGGGAAGTAGCGCGTCAGCGGCTTGGTGTTGCGGCTGGCGAGCTCGACCTCGTCGCCGTCCTTGAAGACCAGGCAGCGGAAGCCGTCCCACTTCGGCTCGAAGCTCAGGCCTCCGTGCTTCGCGGGGTCGGGCACGCCACTCACGCTCTTGGCGAGCATCGGCTGCACCGGCGGCATCACGGGGAGGTCCACGGCACGACCATAGTGCGACGCGGGTCGCGGATCGTGGCTGCGACCTGATGCGGCGGCGTCGGCATCCGGTTCGGTGGGACGATCGTCGGGTGGTCCAGCCGACGTCCCCCGCTCCGCCCGCAGCCGTCGTCCGCGTCCTGGGCCTGCTCACCGGTCTCGGCTCGGTGGCCATCGGCGTCGGCCTCGTGCTCGACGCCGAGTCGTCGTTCGGGGTGGTGTGGGCGTCGCTGTTCGTGGTGCTCGGGGTCGTGGTGCTGCTCTCGTTCGTCGCCGTGCTGCCGGTGCGCCCGCGGCCCGCGACCACGGGCTCCGTCCGTGGCGCGGGCCGGGACGTGCGCCGGGACGTGGTCCTGGACGGTGAGCCCGCGCAGTTCCACCCGCACCCGCTCGAGCGCGTGCGCCTCGCGGGGCTGGCCGCGCTGACGCTCCTCGGCGGCTGGCTCGTGGTGATGGGCGTCGTGGGCGCGGTCGAGGAGACCTGGCTGTGGGCGGTCCTGGCCGCGGTGCCGGCCGCCTACCTCCTGGGCTTCCCGGTCCTGACCGTGCTGGGACGCGCTCGCGCCGGCGGCTGGTGGCTCACGCCGACCCGGCTCGTGGCCGAGCACCACGGCCTGCGCAGCGAGGTGCCACTGCGCGACGTCGCGACGGTGACACCCTGGTCGCGGAGCGTGCACGTGGCGCCCGTCGAGGCGGGCAGGGTCGAGCACCGTTCGCTCACGCCCTGGCCGTGGCGCACCCGGGCACGCGGGGGTGACCTGGTGGTCCCGGTCGGTGCGGCCGGCGCGCCCCCAGCCAGCGAGGACCTCGCCGCCCTGCTGCGCGAGGCGGCAGCGTCGGCGGCGCGCCGCGCGGGCTAGCCGCTCGGGTCAGTCCTCGCCCTTGAGCGAGAACGACCGCAACCGGTCGCCGGCGAACCACACGCCCACCACCGTGACGAGGGCGCTGGCGACGATCGCGTAGGGCAGGCTCGTCGGGTCGGGCAGGTCGGAGGAGACCGCGTGGCCGACCTGCAGGCCCCACTGGCCGATGCTCAGCCAGGCGACGCCGGTGAAGAGGTTGCCGAGCAGGCTCTCCCAGATCAGCACGAACATCAGCGAGGCGATCACGGCGTGCCGGGTGACGGCAGAGATCGCGACGAAGAGCGCGGAGTACGCCGTGCCGGCGACCACGGCGCCGACGAACAGCGCCACCGCCCGCGTGCTGTCGCCGGTGATGAGCGCGGCGACCAGGATCGACAGCGCGCCGGCCGTGAGGGTGGCGGCCAGCGCGACCAGCCACTTGCTGAGCGCGACGCCGTAGCGGTTCACCGGCTTGGCGAGGAGGTAGACGATCGAGCCGTCGTCGACCTCCGGGCCCAGCACGGAGGACGCGGCCAGGATCGCGACCAGCGGCAGCACGAGCGGGTAGCCCAGGCCGGGCAGGATGTCGTAGGCGGCGTCTCCGTCGGCGAGCGCCGCGATCAGGGCCACGAGGCCGATCAGCAGCACCGGGAAGGCGAGCAGCAGGAAGAAGCGCCGGCGGCCGAGCAGGGCCTGCGCGGCGAGCTTGGCGATCGTGACGTTGATCATCGGGCCACCAGGTAGGCGAACACGCTCTCCAGCGACTCGTCGCGGGGGGAGAGCTCGTAGACGGACAGGTCGTGCTGGCGTGCCCAGCCGGGCAGCCCGACGGCGAAGCTGCCGAGGTCCGTGACCTGGACCTCCAGCTCGGTCTCGCCCACGCTGACCGCGCTCACGGACGGCTGGGCGATGAGGATCCCGGCGAGGGCACGGTCGTCGCTGGAGCGCACGGCGTACTGGACGGGGCGGTCGGTCATCAGCCGCCGGATGGCGCCGAAGTCGCCGGAGGCGGCGTGCCGCCCGGAGACCACCACCTCGATGTGGCGGGCGAGCCGCTCGACCTCCTCGAGGATGTGGGAGCTGAACAGCACCGTGCGGCCCTCGTCGCCGAGGCGGTGCAGCAGTTCCATGAGGTGCATCCGCTGGCGCGGGTCGACGCCGTTGAACGGCTCGTCGAGCAGGAGCACGGCGGGGTCGTGGACCAGCGCGGCGGCGATCTTGACCCGCTGCCGCATGCCCTTGGAGTACGTGTCGAGGCGGCGACCGGCCGGCTCCACCATGTCGACGACCTCGAGGATCCGCTCGGTCGCGGCGCCGGCGTCGGCCAGGCCGTGCAGGTCGGCGTTGGCGCGCACGAACTGGCGGCCGGTGAGGTAGCCGAAGCTGAGCTCGCGCTCGGGCACCAGCCCGATCTGCCGGTAGGTCTCGGTGTTGCGCCACACGGGCCGGCCGTCGAGGGTGACGTGGCCCGCCGACGGGGCCAGGAAGCCCGACATCATCGCCAGCAGCGTGGTCTTGCCGGCGCCGTTGGGACCGAGCAGGCCGGTCACGCCGGGGCCGATCGACAGCGACACGTCGTTGACCGCGACCACGTTGCCGAACCAGCGCGAGGCCTTGTCGAGGACCAGGGTGCTCATCGCGACCCCACCTTCCGGAAGCGGGCGACCAGGCCGAGCACGCACGCGGCCACGAGGACGACGGCGACCAGGGCGTAGACCGGGACCCACGCCCCCTCCGGCGGCGTGAAGCCGGCGACGCCCGCGTCCCAGGCGTCGCCGAGACCGCCGTAGAGCGACCACGGCGAGAACAGGCCCGCGGCCACCCCGACGCCGTCGGAGTCGCGGGCCGAGGAGATGGCCTGGACCGAGGCGACCACGCCGGCGAGCACCACGAGGGCGAGCACCGACCCCACCACGGCGAAGCCGCGGCGCAGGGACACCGACGAGATCAGGCCGGTGACGCCCGCGAGCAGCAGTGCCAGCATCACCTGCAGCACGAGCGCCTTGAGGAGGTCCTCGGTCTCGTCGCTGCGGTCGAGCCCCGAGAGCAGCGCCCCGATGTAGAGCACGAACGTCGAGAGCCACATGAACAGCAGCAGCGAGGCGGCGAGCGAGGCGAAGCGCACCAGCGCGAAGAGCGGGGCGGACAGCGGCCGGGCGAGGTAGAGCACGATCGAGCGGTGCCGCAGGTCGCGCGAGAACAGCACGGGCGCCTGCGCGGCGGCGAAGAGGCTGATCAGCAGCTGCACCTGGGAGGTGTAGCTGGCGTAGGAGACCGGGAGGTTGCCCAGGCCGGTCAGCACCACCACGCCGACGACGATCAGCGCCGGCAGGGTGGCCATGGCGAGCAGGAGGAACGGCATCACCTTCGACTTCCCGGAGCGGCCGAGGCCGTAGGTGTGGCGCAGTCCGGTGAGGAAGAGGGTCCGGGCGATGGTGGCGGTGCCCTCGCGGGTGCCCTCGAAGTGGCGGTAGCCGAGGTCGTGGATGACCCCGCGGGTGGTGGACTCAGGCACGGGCGCCGCCCTCCATGAAGACGTCCTCGAGGTGGCCGCGGTCGGGCTCGAGCCGCATCAGCCCGAGGCCGAGGTCGGCGGCGACGTCGCGGATCAGGTCGTGGGCGGCGACGTCCGGCGGCGGCGGGTCGACGGCGACCATCGTGCCTCGCGGGCGGCAGGTGAGGCCGCGCTGGGCGAGCGCCTCGCCGAGCTGGTCGCGCTGGGTCTCGGTGCCGACGACCTCGACCAGCAGGCTGCCGGTGTTGCGCAGGAAGTCTCCGGTGGCGCTCGAGCGCAGCAGGTGGCCGCCGTCGAGGACGATGACGTGGTCGCTCACCCGCTCGAGCTCGCCGAGGAGGTGGGAGGTGACGAGGACGGCGATGCCGAAGTCGCTGCCGATGCGCTTGACGAGGCGCAGCATGTCGGACCGGGCGGCCGGGTCGAGGCCGTTGGTGGGCTCGTCGAGGAAGACCAGCCGCGGGTCGTGGACCAGCGCCTGGGCGAGCTTGGCGCGCTGCTTCATGCCGGTGGAGTAGCCGCCCATCGGCCGGTAGCGCTCCTCCTCGAGCCCGACGTGGCGCAGCACGTCGGCGGCCCGCTCGCGCGCCGGGGAGGCGCCGAGCCCGGACATCCGGGCCATGTGGACGACGAACTCGCTGGCGCTCACGTCGGGCGGCAGGCAGTCGTGCTCGGGCATGTAGCCGACGAGCCGGCGGATCTCCTGGCTCTCGTGCTCGATGTCGTGGCCGAGCACGGTGGCCCGCCCGCTGGTCGGCTCGAGCAGCCCGAGCAGGATCTTGATCAGCGTCGACTTGCCGGCCCCGTTGGCGCCGACGAGGCCCGTCACGCCCGCACCGACCTCGACCGTCAGGTCGGTCAGGGCGTGGACCGTCCCGAAGTGCTTGGTCAGCCCTGCGGTCGACACGACCGGTCCGGCGAAGTCCCCCATCACGTCGGCCACGCTAGCGGTCCGGACCGACGGCGTGCATCAGGGATCGCCCGGATCCGGGTGGAGACCTGGTGGAGATCGACCTCGTCACCAGGACCGGGTACGTCCGTGCTGGCGCGCCCGCTCCGGCGGGCCTGCGTGCCAGAGCGGTCTGACCACGACCTCAGGGGGACGCCATGCGCAGGATCGTCGTCGGCTCGTTGCTCGCCACCCTCGCGGCGCTGCTCCTCGGCGCGCCTCCCGGCACCGCGCAGGACCCGCCGGGCGAGGTCCGGGTCCAGGGCCAGGCGTTCGAGGGCCAGTTCGACACCTTCCGCGGCACCCTCCGGGTCAGCTGCCGCCCCGGACTTCGCGTCGCCGAGGTCGGGCTCACCTTCGTCCAGGACTTCACCTCGCCGGAGAGCCTGCAGCCGACGCTGCCGGTGTGCGACGGCGAGTGGCACGTCGTGACGTGGTCCAGCTACGAGGGCTTCCACCCCGGCCGCGCGACCGTGCTCGCCCGCGTGGCCCTCGTCGACGCCGCCACCGGCTCGCCGGTCGACGAGATCCGGACCGCGGGCAGCGTCTACGTACGCCCCGGCGCGCGGGTGGTCCTGCCGAGCCGCGTCGACCACGACCGCGGGACGATCCGCGCCCGGGTCGTCGGCCGGTGCGACGAGCCGTGGGTGCTGCAGGGCTTCTTCGTCGCGGCGAGCCAGGACGACGGCTCCACCTTCGCCTCGACGCACCTCGACATCCCGTGCGACGGCGCGTGGCACGCGCGTACGGTCGTCCTGCGGCCGTCCGCCGGCCGGTTCCACCGCGGGCCCGTCGTCCTCGACGGCGAGATCTCCACGCTCGACGGCGTGAACTTCGACCCCGCGGTGTTCGCCATCGCGAGTCGGCGGGCCTGGGCGAGGTGACGGCGCGCGGGCCTCAGCCGCCGAAGCGGCCGTCGGCGCTCCACGCCACGCACGCCACCGTCCAGCTCCTCCCGTCCGCGCCGTGGTCGCGGACGTGGTGGCTGCCGTCGCCGAGGTAGGGGCGCAGCTCGACGTCGGCGCCCGCGGGCAGGTCTGCGAGGTAGGCGGCGAACCGGTCGCGGCACTCGTCGTCGGCCTCGTCGCGCGCCTCGGCGACGGCGGCGTCGCCCTCGCTCCCGTAGGTGTCGAAGCTGTCGGTCCACACCACCTCGGAGTCGTGCGACCCGTCGCACCCGAGGACCGTCACGTCGACGTCCTCGTCGAACGTCGGCCCGGCGTCGAAGCAGTCACCTCGGTCGAGGAACGCGACCCGAGAGCTGTCACCCGGCTCGGTGGTCGTCGGGTTGTCGCCGGTCACCGCGGTCTCGACGGCGATCCATCCCAGACCGCCCACCACCATGGCGGCAGCCACGGCCATCAGCACCCCGCCTCCGTTCACCCGCTCATCTGACACCGCGGCGTCCGCGCCTGCAACCGGAGGTCATGGGAACCGGCGGTCCGAACCGCCGGTTCCCATGACGTCCCGGGGCGGGCCCCTGGGCTTGGCCACCTTTCCCCGGTTGGTCTGCCGGGTCTCGGCGGTCCCGCCCCGAGGCGGGCCCCTGGGCTTGGCCACCTTTCCCCGGTTGGTCTGCCGGGTCTCGGCAGTCCCGCCCCGAGGCGGGCCCTAGGCTTGGTCACCTATCCCCGGTTGGTCTGCCGGCAGGGCCCGCCTGACTTTGAATCAGGACTAGCGACGTAGGTTCGACTCCTACCCGGGGAGCGCAGTGGGCGTGAGGCGGCGCCCGGTGGGCCGCGTGTCGCCTACGGTCTGACCGTGATCGTTGACGCGAAGCGGAGCATCTCCCTGGGTGTGCGGGAGAAGCGCGCAGCAGTCGCCGTGCCGACACCGGCGCCTGCGCCGGGGACGGCGTTCCCTCCGCGACGACTGACGCTGCGCGGAGCTCCGGTCTTCGAGCTGGGCCTGTGGTGCGGGACCTGCCCCGCTCTCCTCAAGCGGATGAGCGAGCCGGACCGCGCCGACCTGGAGGTGGTGAACGAGCGGCTCAACGCGGGGCTGGGAGCGGTTGAGGCAGATGTCCTCCGGGCCTACGGGAAGGTGCTGCCGAAGTCGCAGTACTCGGCGCTCCTGCTCGATCTGACGCCTCAACTCGTGACGCCGGGCAGCAGGTTCGACTACTTCAGTCACGAACAGGTCGCTACGTGGGGCGTGGACCCTGTCGTCGGCTCACCGGAGGACCCGGCCACGCCCTACTACCGGTCGTTCGAGACGCCGGTAGGACCGGAGCAACACCTGTACGAGTTCATCGTGCCCATGGTTCCGCCCTCGTGGAACGACGACGACCGTGTCGCCGAGTACGACAAGAACTCACGTGCGACGTTGCCCACGGCAGTTGCCTACTCGCTCCTCGACGTCATCCAGCCCGCGATGGACGAAGGGCACGACTACTACGAGCACTGGGTGCTCACCCACTTCCTGCTGGACGGCCATCACAAGGTGGCCGCAGCCGCGGCCACCGAACGACCGGTGCGCCTGCTCAGCCTCGTGGACGAGCGCATCAGCATCGCGTCGCCGGACGAGCTCGGGCTCCTGGTCGGGGCACGGTCGGGGCCTCGCCGCGCACGAGTCTGACGGCAGGGGAGCGCAGTGGGCGTGGGCCGGTAGCGTCGTCGCATGACGGTCTCCGAGCTCGTCGGCGTCTACGACGCGGAGGGCAGCCTGATGGGCGAGCTGTCCTACGCCTGGGGCAAGGTCCGCGGCACCCGGCACTGCGGGTTGTGCGACATCACCCACGCGCGGGTGCGCCGCAAGCCCGAGTGGGACGCGATGGTCGCCCGGCTCCCGGTCCCGATCCGGGTGCTGCACCTCGACGAGCTCGACGACGACCTGCGCGCCGCCGTCGCCCGTACCGGTGCGCCCGTGCTCCTCGCTCGCGACGCCGGCGGCGACTGGCGCGAGGCGATGGGAGCGGGGGCGCTGGATGACCTCGGCGGTTCGGTGCACGCGTTCGACGCAGCCGTCCGTGCCTTCCTCGCGGAAGCGGGCGCGGCGTGACGACGTGGGCGCCGACGGTGGCGTGGCTCGCGCTGGTGGTGGCCTTCGCCGGCCTCGCGAACGCGTGGAACGGCCACGACCCGGGCTGGTACGCCGCGCTCCCGAAGCCGTCGTTCCAGCCTCCCGACGTCGTCTTCGGCGTGATGTGGCCGTTGAACTTCCTGCTCCTGCTGGTGGTGGGCCTGACCACGGTCCGCGCCGCGACGGCCGGTCAGGCGTGGCCGGCGGTCGGGGTGCTCGCCGTCTCGGTCGCCCTCGCGCTCGGCTGGGCGTGGCTGTTCTACGTCCCGCACCAGCTCCTCGGCGCCGCCGCCTGTCTGACGGGTGCGGCCGCGCTGACCTGGGTGCTGGTGGTGGTCGTCGGCCGGATCGGGGTGTGGGGCGGCGTCGCGCTCGTGCCGTACGCCCTCTGGCTCACCGTCGCGACCGCGCTGGCGTTCGCCTACGCGCGGGGGTCGTCGGTCGGCGGCTCGGTGCCGGGGGCGTAGGCGAACCAGTTCGCGCCCGCGACGGGTCCCCGCGCACGCGCCGCGTTGAGGTTGCGCGTCGACCCGCTGACCGGCGGCAGCTCGGCCCGCACCGACTTCACCAGGTCGCCCTCCCAGAACACCAGGTAGCGGTCGTCCCGGCTCCCCGAGGCGAGCAGTTCCGAGAAGTGCTCGGACAACCAGGCGCGACGGGGACCGTGGCGCGCCACGACCTGCTCCCACTGCTCGGCCGTCACCAGGATCGTGACCGCTTGCCCCTCACGGCGGAGCTCCACGACGCCGTCGTCCTCGACCTCGACCTCCCACTCGGGCTCGAACACCGCGCGCAGCAGGGCGGCCTGCGCGTCGCGGTCCGGCAGCGGGGGCAGCGCCCTCGCGTCCCGGTGGCTCCTCGCGAGCCGACCGGCGGCCTGCTCGGTGGCGCGTGCCACGTCCGGCGCGTACGTCGCCGGCCCGCGGTAGCCCTGGGCCTCACGCCACTCCTGCGCCAGTGGCAGGTGGAAGACGCCCTCGGCCGGCGCGTCGGTCCCGGGCGGGACACCGAGACGGAAGGCCACCTCGAGCTGCGAGCCGTACGGACCGGGCACGGCCGCGACGGCTGTCACGACGATCTCGGTCCCGAACCCGTCGTGCCGGTCGATCCCGTCGGCTCCTGTGCCGTAGGTGTCGCGCGGCTCGTCGGGGTCGAGCGGGCGGGTCAGGATCGCGAACAGCTCCCGGGCGTAGTCCTCGTCGTCCATCCGCCGATCATCCGCGAGCGCGACGTCGCAAGCGAGGCAATTGCGGTGCGACACCCGGCTCCCGGCTGCCACGATGGCGCGCGATGACGACCCGAGAGACGTACGACGACCTCCTGGCGCGGGTGTGCGACCTCGCCGACCGGCTCGACCGACCCCCGGTCGTCGGGATCAGCGGCCACGGGGGAGCCGGGAAGTCGACGCTGGCGGCGAGGCTCGCGGCCGACCTCGGCCTCGACCCCGACCAGGTGGTCGGCACCGACTCCTTCTACGCGACGACCTGCGGGCCGGGCGCGGGGATGTGGGAGCAGCACGACTGGCCGGCGATCGAGGCGGTGGTGCGGAGCGCGCGCGACGGGGCCGAGCGGCTCCGCTACGACTACCGCTGGTGGGGCGGTGAGACCGGCACCGAGGACCAGCCCATGCCGTCGGTCCTGCTGGTCGAGGGGATCCGGCTGCTCGGCGGGCGCACCCGCGGCTGGTTCGACCTCACCGTCTGGATCGACCTGGACCCCGACGCCGCCGGCGTCCGCGCGGTCGCGCGCAACACCGAGCAGGGCGACGACGACGCCGAGCTCGACCTGTGGCGCACCAAGTGGGTGCCGGAGGGCCACGCCTACGCCGCGGAGCAGCGCCCGCTGGACCTCGCCGACGTCGTGCTCAGCCCCCTCGGCTGACCCGCGACAGGAAGGCCCGGTAGTCCGCGACGCTCAGCCCGGGCACCTCGAGCATCGGCATGTGCCCCACGCCGGGGTACGTCACCGAGCGCGCGCCGGCGATGCCGGTCGTCCACACCCGCGCCGTCGACGGGTGGACCAGCCGGTCCTCCTCGCCCCACATCACCAGCGTCGGCGCGTGGACCTCGCCGAGCCGGTCGTCGAGCGTCGCGACGCCGTAGAAGTCGCGGAAGACCTCCTCGAGCCGGTCGCGGCGCGCGACGTAGTCGGCGGCGACGGCGGCGCGCAGGAAGCCCGGCAGGAACGGCGGCTTCGCCATGGTCATGGCGTAGAAGTCGGGGAAGTCGGCCACGCTGTCGAGCAGGAACGGGTTGCGCCCCTGCCGGAAGAGCAGCTCGGCGTCGCTCGGCTCGGGCTGGGTGACCCCGACCGCGTCGCTCAGCAGCAGCGACGCCACCCGGTCGGGGTGGTCGACGGCGAGGGTCGCGGCGACGAAGCCGCCCATCGAGTTGCCCGCGACGTGGGCGCGGTCGATCCCGAGGTGGTCGAGGACCGCCACGACCCGTCGCGCCTGCGCGGGCGCCGAGTAGCCGATGCCGCTCGTGAAGCCGGACGCGCCGTGGCCGGCGAGGTCGGGCACCACGACGCGGTGGTCCTTCAGCAGGTGTCGGGCGAAGCGCACCCACACCACGCGGTCGGCGGAGTAGCCGTGGAGCAGCACGACCGGCGGCGCGTCGACCGGTCCGCCCTCGAGGACGGCGAGCCGGGCGTCGCCGACGTCGATGGTGCGCTCGCGCAGGCCGTACGCCCTCGCCTCGGCGCGGGTCGCCGCGGCGTACAGGCGCCCCGCGAGCCCGCTCACCTGCCGCCCCGCGAGCGCACGACGCCGGTGATCAGGCGCTGGTAGCCGGTCGGCGCGAGCCGCGCCATCGCGTCGAAGACCCGGGCGTCGGGGCCGATCAGCACCCGCCGCTTGTTCTTCCGCACGCCCTCGACGATCACCTCTGCGGCCCTGGCCGGCGTGGTGATGAAGGACTTCTCGAACTCCTTCGTCGCCGCGTCCGACGGCTTGCCGGCGGCGCCGGCGACGCTGCCGTCGACGCGAGCCGAGCGGGCGATGTTGGTCTTGATGCCGCCGGGGTGGACGCAGGTGGCGCTCACGCGCGAACCGGTCAGCTCGAGGTCCTGGCGCAGCGACTCGGTGAAGCCGCGCACCGCGAACTTGCTGGCGTTGTAGCCGCTCATCAACGGCTGGGCGGTGAGCCCGAAGACGCTCGAGATGTTGACGACGTGGCCCTCGCCGGACGCCTCGAGGTGCGGGAGGAAGGCCTTCGTGCCGTGCACGACGCCCCAGAAGTTGATGCCCATGATCCAGCGGTAGTCGTCGGTGGACAGCGACATCACGGTGCCCGAGAGCGCGACGCCGGCGTTGTTGACGACGAGGTTGGCGCGCCCGTGGTCGGCGACGACCGCGTCGGCCCACGCGCCCACCGCCTCCTCGTCGGCGACGTCCACGACCGCGGTCGTCACCGCGCGCGCCCGACCGGAGAGCAGCCGCTCCGTCTCCGCGAGCCCGTCGGCCGACACGTCGGAGAGCGCGAGGCGGCAGCCCTGGTCGGCCAGGTGCAGGGCGAGCGCGCGGCCGATGCCGGAGCCGGCGCCGGTGACGGCGGCGACCTTGTCGTCGAGGTGCTTCATGCGGGGATCCTCTCGTCGGCCGTGCTGATCGTGTGGTGCTCGGGGTGGAACCGTCGCGCGAGGCGGCGGAAGGAGAAGGAGAAGCCGGGGAACATCGCGACCACGCGGCCCGAGCGCGACTGG
This sequence comes from Nocardioides okcheonensis, assembly GCF_020991065.1. Taxonomy (NCBI): domain Bacteria; kingdom Bacillati; phylum Actinomycetota; class Actinomycetes; order Propionibacteriales; family Nocardioidaceae; genus Nocardioides; species Nocardioides okcheonensis. The sequence continues at coordinate 1,870,084 of NZ_CP087710.1, read as the reverse complement.
TACCACGACGTGCAGCCGCCGTCGTGCCACACCGTCCCCTCCATCTCCCGGTGGATCATCGAGGTGTACGCCTCCTCCGCCTCGGCGGTGACCTCGATGCGGGCGCCGGGGGTGTCGGCCACCGCGCCGATGGCGCGCACGAGGTACTCCATCTGCGACTCGATGACGAAGATGGCGCTGGTGTGGCCGATCCCGGTGTTGGGGCCGGTGACGACGAAGAAGTTGGGGAAGCCGGGGACCGTGGTGCCGAGGTAGGCCCGCGGGAAGTCGTGCCACACGTCGGCCAGGCGTACGCCGTCGCGTCCGCGGACGTCGTGGGCGACCAGGCCGTCGGTGGCGTCGTAGCCGGTGGAGAAGACCACCACGTCGAGGTCGAGGTGCTCGCCGGAGGCGGTGACGACGCCGGTCGCGTCGAAGTGGTCGATGCCGTCGTGGCGGTCGTGCAGCGTGGTGTTGGGCGCGGCGAGCGCGGGATAGAGGGTGTCGGAGAGGATCACCCGCTTGCAGCCGAGCGTGTAGTCCGGCGTCACCTGCGCCCGCAGCACGGGGTCGGGCACCTGCGCCTCGATGTGCCGCAGCGCGGCGCGCTGTGCGACCCGTCGCAGCAGCCAGCGGCTGTGCTTGAAGCCGATCACGCGGGTCTCGAGGCGCCAGTAGATGGCGGTCCGCAGCGCCCGCTGCAGGGGGCGCAGCCTCAGCAGCCGGCGCTGCCACGGCGTGAACACGTGGTCGTGGCGGGGGAGCACCCAGTGGGGCGTGCGCTGGAAGACGTGGAGCGCACCCACCTGTGGCTGGATCGCCGGGACGACCTGCGCGGCGCTCGCCCCCGACCCGACCACGGCGACCCGTGCGCCCGCGAGGTCGACGCCGTGGTCCCAGCCGTTGGTGTGGAAGGCGGCGCCCGCGAAGTCGGCGAGACCTGGGAAGTCGGGGACGACCGGGCTGCTGAGCGGCCCGGTCGCGTTGACGAGGAAGCGGGCGCGGTGCTCGGCGCCGTCGCGGGTCCGCACGCACCACTGCTCGCCGTCCCACTCCGCTGCCACGACCTCGGCTCCGAGGACGGTGCGCTCGCGGAGCCGGTGGGTGTCGATGACGTGCTCGGTGTAGGCGCTCAGCTCGGCCTGGTCGGCGTACATCTGGGTCCAGGGCCACGGCTCGGAGGCGATCGAGTAGAGCGGGGACGGGACGTCGACGGCCGCACCGGGGTAGGAGTTCTGGCACCAGGTGCCGCCCATGAAGTCGCGCCGCTCGAGGATCGTCACGTCGAGGCCGCGGCGCAGCAGGGTCATCGCGGCCAGCTGGCCGCCGAAGCCGCTGCCGATCACGAGCACGGTGGTCGCCATGCCGTCTCCCCTCAGGAACGTGGTGTCGTCACCCTAAGTGGAGACGCTCGATTCCGCATTGGGGGGTGACCCACGTCACGTCGGCCGGGCCGGGTCGACCAGGGCGGTGGCGGCGCCGGCGAGGAAGCGCGCGAGCGTCGCCGCGACCTCCTCGCGGGCCGGGGTGCAGCCCGCGCTGGTCCACGTCACCACCGTGTGGCTGACCGCCCCGACGGCCGTGCTGGCCAGGAGGTCGCGGGTCACCGCGGGCAGCGCGGCGACCCCGTCGCGCCCGGAGGCGACGTCGACCATGAGGTGCCCGAAGGCCTGCATCCGGGCGAGGTAGGCCGCCTCGACCCGCGGGCTCACGCCGAGCACCTCGAACCACACCACGCGGGTCAGGCGTGGGTCGCCCTCGACGACCCCGAGGAACGCGCCCAGCCCGCGGCGCGCGAGGTCGGCGACCTCGTCGGAGGCCTCCTCGAGGGCGGCGGTCGCGGCCCGCTCGAGCCGGTCGGTGCACGTGGCGTAGACCGCGAGCAGCAGGTCCTCGGTGGAGTCGAAGTGCTCGTAGAAGTAGCGGTCGCTCACCCGCGCCGCCCGGCACAGCTGCCGCACGGTGGTCGCGCGGTAGCCGGCCGTCCCGAAGAGCTCCAGCCCGGCGTCGAGCAGCTGCCGGCGACGGCGGGCCAGCCGGTCGTCGGCCGACTCCCCGGCGTACGTGCGACCACTCACGCCCGTCATCAGACCACAGCCGAGGTCGGCCGGCGGGGCGAGCAGGTGGCAGACTCGCCCGCCATGGACAACCTCACCGTCATCGTCCTCGCCGCGGGCGGCGGCACCCGGATGAAGTCGAAGACCATGAAGGTGCTGCACCCGGTCGCGGGCCGCTCGATGATCGGCCACGTGCTGCGCGCGGTGCAGGCCGTCGAGCCCACGAGCATCGTCGCGGTCGTCGGCCACCAGCGCGAGCAGGTCGGCCCCCACATCACCTCGCTGGTGCCCGACGCGGTGCTCGCCGTCCAGGAGACCCAGGAGGGCACCGGCCACGCGGTGCGGATCGCGATGGAGGCCGCCGGCGCCACCACCGGCACCGTGATCGTCGCGGCCGGCGACACCCCGATGCTGGAGGGAGACTCGCTGCGCGCCTTCGCCGAGGAGCACGAGGCCGCCCAGCGCGCGGTCAGCATCCTCACCGGCAAGGTGGCCAACCCGTTCGGCTACGGCCGCATCCTGCGCAACCACGAGGGCGACGTCGAGGGCATCGTGGAGGAGAAGGAGGCGACCCCCGAGCAGCGCGAGATCGACGAGATCAACTCCGGCATCCTCGCCTTCGACGCCGCCTTCCTCGTGTCCGCGCTGCCGCGGATCACCAACGACAACGCCAAGGGCGAGTACTACCTCACCGACGCCGTCGGCCTGGCCCGCGAGGACGGGCTGACCGTCGGCGCGCACCTCGTGGACGACGTCGCGCAGACCGAGGGTGCCAACGACCGCGCCCAGCTGGCCGAGCTCGGTCGTGAGATGAACCGCCGGATCGTGACCCGCTGGATGAGGGACGGCGTCACGGTCATGGACCCCGCCACCACCTGGATCGAGGCCGACGTGGTGCTCGAGCCCGACGTCACGATCCTCCCCGGCACGCAACTGCTCGGTGCCACCGTCGTCCGCGAGGACGCCGTCGTCGGGCCCGACACCACGCTCAAGGACTGCGAGGTCGGCGTCGGCGCCCGCGTCGTCCGCACCCACGGCGAGCTCGCCGTCCTCGGCGACGGCGCGACGGTCGGCCCGTTCGCCTACCTGCGCCCCGGCACGCGGCTCGGCGCCGGCGGCAAGATCGGCACCTTCGTCGAGACCAAGAACTCCGACATCGGCGACGGCGCGAAGGTGCCGCACCTGTCCTACGTCGGCGACGCGGAGATCGGTGAGGGCACCAACATCGGCGCCGGGACGATCTTCGCCAACTACGACGGGGTGGCCAAGCACCGCACCGTGATCGGCCGGCAGGCCCGCACCGGGTCCAACAACACGTTCGTCGCGCCGGTGCAGGTCGGCGACGGCGCGGGCACCGCGGGAGGCACCGTCGTACGCCGGAACGTGCCCGCCGGGGCGCTCGCGGTGAGCAGCGGGCCCCAGCGCAACCTCGAGGGCTGGACGGAGTCGAAGCGGGCCGGGACGGCGCAGGCCGAGGCGGCGGCAGCGGCGCGGGCGGCCGGTGGACGTGAGGCGGCCCACGGGGAGTGAACCCCGCGTGACCCCGGGGTTGGGCGGACCACCCTTCGTGGTGAACAATCCAGTGCAGCACCTCCGAACGAGCCACCCCCGAGGCTGACCACACAGCGAGGAGTCGCGTCGCGTGACCGGAATGAAGCGGACCACCGAAAAGAACCTGATGGTCTTCAGTGGTCGGGCGCACCCCGATCTCTCCCGGGAGGTCGCCGACCTCCTCGAGACCGGCCTGGTGCCGCAGAGCGCCTACGAGTTCGCCAACGGTGAGCTCTACGTCCGCTACGAGGAGTCGGTCCGGGGGTGCGACGCCTTCGTGATCCAGAGCCACACCGCTCCGATCAACGAGTGGATCATGGAGCACCTGATCATGGTCGACGCGCTCAAGCGCGCCTCGGCGAAGCGGATCACCGTGGTCATGCCGTTCTACGGCTACGGCCGCCAGGACAAGAAGCACCGCGGGCGCGAGCCGATCTCCGCGCGGCTGATGGCCGACCTGTTCAAGACCGCCGGCGCCGACCGGCTGATCACCGTCGACCTGCACGCCGACCAGATCCAGGGCTTCTTCAACGGCCCCGTCGACCACCTGATGGCGCTGCCGATCCTCACCGACTACGTCAAGGCCAAGTACGGCGACCAGGAGCTCGCCGTCGTCTCGCCCGACGCCGGCCGGATCAAGGTCGCCGAGCGCTGGTCGGCCCGCCTCGGCGGCGCGCCCCTGGCGTTCATCCACAAGAGCCGCCGCACCGACGTCGCCAACGAGGTCGTCGCCAACCGGGTCGTCGGCGACGTGAAGGGCAAGATCTGCGTCCTCACCGACGACATGGTCGACACCGGCGGGACGATCGTGAAGGCCGCGGAGGCCTGCATGGCCGACGGCGCGGCCGGCGTGGTCATCGCCGCGACCCACCCGATCCTCTCCGACCCGGCGGTCGACCGGCTGAAGAACTCCTCCGCGATGGAGGTCGTGGTCACCAACACCCTCCCGGTGCCGGCCGACAAGCAGTTCGACAAGCTCACCACCCTCTCGATCGCCCCGCTGATCGCCCGCGCGATCCGCGAGGTCTTCGAGGACGGCTCGGTGACCTCGATGTTCGAGGGTCACGCGTAGGCACCCTGCGAGGTACGAGCAGCGGTGCCGCGACGCGGGAGATCGAGCAAGCCCCGCGGGTGAGCTAGCGAACCCGCGACGGGCGCGTCGAGATTCGCGGGCGCCGTTTGCCTCTTTCAGCGATCCCCGGTCAGCCGGGGATCGCTGAACTTGTCGGCCCGTGCAACGCCTGACAAGTTCAGCGAGAGCCGGTCAGCCGGGGATCACTGACGGTCGTCAGAGGGTCCGGTCGAGGTCGTCGAGGTGGTCGTTCCACGACCGCGCGAGGACCGTGGGGACCTCGCCGGTGGCGAGCGCGGCGGCGACCTCGTCGCGCAGCTCACGGCGTACGTCGGCGGGCAGCGGCAGGCGCGGGAACGCGTCGCCGATGCTGTCGGCCATCGCCTGGCCCGACCGCTGGGCGAGCGCGAGGCCGTCGGAGACGTAGCGCGAGAGGTACGGGCGCAGCAGGTCGGCCTGCTCCCATCCCCAGAAGCCGGCCCCGGTGGCGTCGAGCTCGTGGGTGCTGAGCTCGCCGCCCATCAGCCGCTCCCAGACCTCGGCCTTGGACTCCGCGGTCGGCACGGCCGCGCGGGCCGACAGCGAGGCGTGGTGGCCGGAGACCGACGGGTCGCGCCGGACCTCGGGGTCGATGTGGGAGGGGTCGCCGAGCTCGGCGAGCCGGTGCACGGCCGCCCAGCGCACGCTCGGGTCGACGTCGTCCTGCGCGAGCCAGTCGACGAGGAACCCGCGGTCGGCGCTGAGCCGGGCCAGCACGCGGGCCGCACCCGGCGCGAGGAGCGGGTCGCCGCCGTCGACGGCGCCCTTCGCGATGTCGGCCACCACGGCGAGGTGGGCGGCGACGTCCGCCGGCTCGTCGTAGCGGCGCACGACGAGCTGGAGCGCGCGCAGCGCCCCCTCGAGCACCAGCGGGTGCCGCTCGACGCGCAGGTGGCGGTCGGCCAGCGCGACGAGGTCGGCGACCGGCACGACCTGCGACTCGGTGAGGTCGGTGGCGGTCCACCACAGCATCGCGCGGGTCAGGTGAGACTCGACGGCCGACAGGCCCGCGGTGATCGCCTCCCACGACTGCGCGTCCGGGCGGACCACGGCGAACGTCTCGTCGCCGGAGTTGGGCACGACGACGCGGCCGGTGAACTCCTCGAGGCGGACCGGCTCGTCGCCGACCAGCACGTCGCGCGAGCCCACCAGGCGCATGGCGTCGTCGTAGGCCGACACCGTGATCCGGTGCGAGCGCGAGCCCTCGCGGACGAGCACGGGCACGCCGTCCTCGCGGGTCACGGCGAGGGTGTCGAAGCCGGTCGTGCGCAGCCACGCCTGCGCCCAGCCGCGCACGTCCTTGTCGGTCGCCGAGTCGAGCGAGTCGAGGAAGTCGGCGAGGGTGGCGTTGCCGAACGCGTGGGTGGTGAGGTGCCGGTTGACGCCGGCGAGGAAGTCGCCCTGGCCGAGCCAGTGGCCGAGCTGCGCGAGCGCGGCGTTGCCCTTGGCGTAGGTGATCATGTCGAAGTTCGCGAAGGCGGTGTCGACGTCGACGATGTTGTCGGTGTCCTCCGCGATCGGGTGCGACGAGCGCCGCCGGTCGGCGCGGTAGCCGGTGGGCTTGCGGGTGATCGCGGCGGAGGTCCAGGCGTCGGTGTAGCCGGCGGCGACGCCCGCGACGTCGTAGCCCATGAAGTCGGCGAACGACTCGTTGAGCCACGAGTCCTCCCACCACTTCATCGTCACCAGGTCGCCGAACCACATGTGGGCCATCTCGTGGGCGATCGTCGAGGCCACCCACTCCTTCTCCAGCTCGGTGGGCGCGCCCTGGGTGAGGTAGGAGTCGCGGAACACCACGCAGCCGGGGAACTCCATCGCGCCCCAGTTGAGCCCGGGCGCGAAGACCTGCTGGTAGTCGGCGTAGGGGTACTCCGGCTCGAAGATCGTCGTGTAGTGCTGGAAGCAGGCGCTGGTGATCCGCCTGAGCTCCTCGGCGTCGCGGCGCAGCTCGCGCTCCTGCGAGGCGCGGGCGTGCCAGCCGAACGGCAGCGTGCCGCCCGGTGCGGGGGCGTACGGCTCGTCCCAGGAGAAGGACACCCACGGGCCGCCGACGAGGGTGAAGAGGTACGACGAGAACGGCGGCGTGGTCGCGAACGACCAGGTGTCGCCCTCGCGTCCCTCGAGCGCGCCGTTGGCCAGCACCGTCCAGTGCGACGGGGCCGTGACCCGGACCGTGAAGGTCGACTTGAGGTCGGGCTGGTCGAAGCAGGGGATCACCTTCTGGGCGATGTCCATCGACGTGTGCGCGCACACGTAGCGCTCGCCGTCGGCCGGGTCGACCGTCACCGTCATCCCGTCGCCGTCGGTGACGTAGGGCATCCGGGCGGTCACGACGACCGTGTTGTCCTCGGCGAGGTCGGTGAGCGCGATCCGGTTGTCCGCGTACGCCGCCGGCGCGCCGTCGAGCGTCACGTCGCTCGCGCCGGTGAGCTCGAGGAACGTCGAGGCTCCGGGCTCGGTGCACCGGAAGGCGATCCGCGCCTCGACCGTGAAGTGCTCGGTCGAGGTGAGGTCGAGGTGCAGGTCGGTGCGGACGTCGGTCACGAGGAGGGCGCGCTCACGCGCCTCGGGGAGCAGGAGGGGCACCCGGCCACCCTAGGTGCACCGCCCCGGCGGCCGCCTCCCGGATTCGACCGGGCACCGGTGAGGGGTCTAGAGTTCACTAGTTGCCTCGGCGAGGGAGCCGGTCGGACGACCAGGACTCCGTGATCGACAGGGCCGGACCAGCTCCGCTGCGCCGCGCTCACGATCCGGAGCGCGGCGTTCGTCGTCTCCGGACCCGCCGAGCCGGCCGCACCGGCCCCACCACGTACGGGGCACCACGACCCCGAAGACCCACCCCGCCACAGCCCAGGAGGACCCATGTCTGCCCCCGAGAAGATCGCCGCCGAGGCCCGCACCGAGTTCGGCAAGGGTGCCGCCCGCCGCATCCGCCGCGAGGACAAGATCCCCGCGGTCGTCTACGGCCACGGCAACGAGCCGACCCACGTCATCCTGCCCGGCCACCAGACCATGATGGCCCTCAAGCACGGCGGCGCGAACGCCCTCCTCGCCCTGCAGATCGACGGCTCCGAGCAGCTCGCGCTCACCAAGGACGTGCAGGTCGACCCGATCCGCCGCGTCATCGAGCACATCGACTTCGTGTCGGTCAAGCGTGGCGAGAAGGTCACCGTCGACGTCCCCGTGCACGTCATCGGCGAGGCCGGCCCGGACACCCTGGTCGTCACCGAGAACGCCGTCCTCTCCGTCGAGGCCGAGGCCACCCACATCCCCGAGGCCTTCGAGGTCTCCGTCGAGGGCGCCGAGGTCGGCACCCAGGTCCTGGCCAAGGACATCGAGCTGCCCTCGGGCGTCACGCTGCTCGCGGACGAGGACCTGCTGGTCGTCAACGTGACCGAGCAGATCTCCGCCGAGGAGCTCGAGGCCGAGCTCGCCGAGGCCGAGGCCGAGGCCGGCATCGAGCACGACCCCTCCGACGAGGAGATCGCGGAGGCCCAGGAGGAGGCCAAGGCCGAGGACGCCGCCCAGGACGCCGAGGGCTCCGACTCCGAGTGACCCCGTCACGCTGACCGGGCGATTCCTCGCGCTGGGAAGCATCGACCGGGCAGTTCCTCGCGCTGCAACGCGAGGAACTGCCCGGTCAGCGCATTTCAGCGCGAGGAAGTGCCCGCTCGACGATGGAAGGATGACGACGTGACCCAGCAGCAGGACCCCGAGCAGAGCGGCGCGTGGCTGGTGGTCGGCCTCGGCAACCCGGGCCCGTCCTACGCCGGGCACCGCCACAACATCGGCTACCTGGTCAACGACGAGCTGGCCTCGCGGATGGGCAGCCCGTTCCGCTCCCACAAGTCCGGGCGCGCCGACGTCGTCGAGGGGCGGCTGTCCATCAGCGGTCCGCGCGTGGTGCTCGCCCGGCCGCGGGCGTACATGAACGACGTCGGCGGCCCGATCAAGGCGCTCGCGACCTTCTACAAGGTCGCTCCCGACCACGTCGTCGCCATCCACGACGAGCTGGACATCGCCTTCGGCACGCTGCGGATCAAGCTCGGAGGCGGCGACAACGGCCACAACGGCCTGCGGTCGATGCGCTCGTCGTTCGGGACCGGTGACTTCTACCGGGTGCGCGCCGGCATCGGTCGCCCGCCCGGCCGCCAGGACGTCGCCGACTTCGTCCTGTCGAACTACTCGACCGTGGAGCGCAAGGAGCTGCCGTTCCAGGTCTCCGACGCCGCCGACGCGATCGAGACGCTGATCAGCGAGGGCCTCGAGAAGACCCAGCAGCGCTTCAACTCCTGACGTCCAGCGCGAGGAAGGGGGGAGGTCGGCGGGTTCCAGCGCGAGGAAGGGGCCCGGTCAGGCGGGGGGAAGCACGATCGTCCACGCGAGCGCGCGGCCCGACGCGAGCGCGGAGGTGGCCGACAGCGCCGGCACAGTCCCGGCCGGTACGTCTCCCTGGTCGCCGGCGACGGACGTCAGCAGGCCGGTGCCGCTTCCCGTCGTGGACACCCGCGGCGTCAACGCCGCCGGCAGCGTCCACCCGTGCGCCGTGCCGGTCTTGTCCGCGTAGTGGCGCAGCACCCGCGACCCCGCCAGCGCCACGGGCGCGGCCGGAGCGCTGTGGGTCGCGGTGAACGCGGGCTCGGCCCGTCCGACCGCGGTGGGCGCACCCGCCCCGGCGTAGGCCAGGAGCGCCAGGCTCGTCTTCGAGGTGGCGTCGAGGGTCAGGGTGAGGGTGGTCCCCGGGAGCGTGGTGCCGGCGGTGCGGGTCAGCACCCAGGACCGCAGGTCGGTGCCGTCGGACACGGTCGAGACGAGGGTCCAGCCCGCCGGGGTCGTCAGCGTGGCGGCCCGGTTGGTGGTCACCACCAGCACCAGCCGGTCGGTGGCCTGGACGGTCGGCGGCACGACCACCTGCGGGCGCGCGCTGCTGGAGTCGGAGGAGGCGGACGCCCGCCACGCGGGGCCGACGGGCGGGGGCGGCTCCTCGCTCACCGTGACGGTCCGGACCAGCGAGGCCGTCGCGCCCTCGTCGTCGGTGACCGTCAGCGTCACGTCGTGGCTGCCGGCTGCGGCGTAGGTGTGGGAGACGGACGTGCCGGAAGCGGTGGCACCGTCGCCGAAGGACCACGCCAGCGAGGCCAGCGCGCCGCCGTCGGGGTCGCTCGACCCGCTCGCGTCGAAGCTGCAGGACAGGCCCTGGCAGGACGACGTGAACGACGCGACCGGGTCGCTCGGCGGCGGGGGACCGGTCGGGGAGACCAGCACCACGGCGTACTCCTGGCCGCCTCCGCCCGCGAGCGTGGCGCCGGAGACTCCGGGCACCAGGACGGGGGTGGAGCGGTTGGTGGTGGTGCCGTCGCCGACCTGGCCGACGTCGTTGGCGCCCCACGCCATCACGTGTCCGTCGGCGAGCACGGCGACGCCGGTGTCGCGGCCCGAGCCGATCGACACGACGGACGCCAGGGCCCGGACGGCGACCGGCCGCGAACGGTTCGTGGTGGTGCCGTCGCCGAGGTTGGCGCGGTAGTTGCGGCCCCACGCCAGCACCGTGCCGTCGGCGCGCAGCGCGTAGGAGTGGTGCGCGCCGGCGATCACCTGGGTGATGCCCGACGCCACCTGGACGGGGGAGGTGCGGTCGGTCAGCGTGCCGTCGCCGACCTGGCCGTAGTCGTTGGAGCCCCACGCCCAGACCGTGCCGTCGCCGCGCAGGGCGAGGCCGTGGTCGCGTCCGCCGGCAATGCCGACGACCCCGGTGAGCGACCCGACCCGGACCGGGGTGGTGCGGCGCACCAGGGTGCCGTCGCCCAGCTGGCCCTCGTCGTTGCGGCCCCAGGCGACGACGGTGCCGTCCACGCGCAGGGCGTAGCTCATGTTGCGACCTGCCGCGATCGCGACCGCGTCGGCGAGCCCGCTCACCGTGACCGGGCTGCGGCGCAGCGTGGTGGTGCCGTCGCCGAGCTGGCCGTCGGCGTTGAGGCCCCACGTGCGGACGGTGCCGGTGGCGAGGAGCGCCAGCGAGTGGTTGTGGCCGGTCTCGACGGCGCTCGCGCCGGTGAGACCGGGCACCCGCGTCGGGGAGGGCAGGTTCGCCGTGCCGCCGGTGCCGAGCTGCCCCTGCTGGTTGCTGCCCCAGGTCCACACGGTCCCGTCGGAGCGCAGGGCGGCGACGTGCTCGCGGCCGCCGTGGACGTCGACGACGTCGTCGAGCCCGACGACCGGACCCGGGGTCGGACGTGCGGCGGTCGTGCCGTCCCCGAGCTGCCCGAAGCCGTTGCCGCCCCAGGTCCAGGGCACCCCCGCCGGCGCGAGGGCCGCCGGGGCAGGAGCGGCCGGAGCCGCGGGAGCGGCGGCGAGCAGCCCGAGCGCCAGGAGGGCCGCGGCCGCCCGGCACCGGTGCGGCGGTGCACGGCGGTCGCGACCCTCCTGGTGGTCATCTCAGCGGTCCAGCCGGAGCAGGATCGTCCAGGCCGTCGCGCTCCCGGACGCGCTGTCGGCCGTCGCGGTCAGCGGTCCGTAGGGCCCCTCGGCCAGCGGGCCGCCGGAGTCGGCCAGCACGCTGCACACGCGGCCGGCGTTGCTCCCGCAGATCGCCTGCCGCGCGGTGACGCCGCCCGGCAGGGTGAAGCCGGTGGTGGCCGACGACTTGTCGGCCCAGTAGGAGACCGCCCAGTCACCGGCGCCGGCCTGCACCGTCGGGGCCGTGTGGCCGGCCCGGACGACCGTCTCCGCGCTCGGCACCACCTGCGGGGCCAGCAGGTCGCCGCTGTAGGAGGCCACGGTGAGGGTGTACTTCGCGGCCGCGTCCATCGCGAACCGCACCGTCCGGCCCCCGTCGCCGGCCGCGGCCGCGCGGGTCCACACGAAGGTCTTCATGGTCCCCGAGGTCGCGGTGTCGGCCAGCGTCCAGCCGGTCACGCCGCTGCTCGGGTCGCCCGGGACGCGGGTGGCGTCGTTGAGCGACAGCACCAGGACCATCCGGTCGCCCGCCGACGTGCCGGCCGGGACCACCACGTTGGGCGTGGAGACGTTGCCCTGGTTGGCGTTGCTGCCGACCAGCGCGATCGGCCGGATCGCCACCGGCGAGACGGTGCGCGTCGTCGACCCGGTGCCGGCGTCGTTGTCGGTGACCGTCAGCCCGGGCGTGTAGGACCCGGCGTCGGTGTAGGTGTGGGTCGTCGTGGCGGACGTCGTCGTGTCGGACGTACCGTCGCCGAAGTCCCAGGCGTACGACGCCACGGTGCCGTCGCTGTCGCCCGAGCCGCTGGCGTCGAAGGTGCACACCAGGTAGCGGCAGGTCGTGGTGAACGCCGCCGTCGGCGGTGCGTTGGTCCGGGTCACCTGGACCGGCACGACGACCGACCCGCTCGCTCCCTCGTCGTCGGTGACGGTGAGGGTCACCTGGCGCGTCCCGGAGGTCACGAAGTCGTGGCTCGGGGTGCGGCCGGTGGCGGTGGCCCCGTCACCGAAGTCCCACGCCCAGGACACGACGGACCCGTCGGCGTCGGTCGAGCCGGAGGCGTCGAAGTCGCAGGCGGTGCTGGTGCACGAGGAGGTGAAGGCCGCCGCCGGCGCCTGGTTGGGCTCGACCGTGCGCAGCACGACCGACCACGTGGTCGCGGTGGCGTTGGCCGTGTCGGCCGTCGCGACCAGGCCGCCGTACTGCCCGGTCGGGACCGCGCCGCCGGAGTCGGCGAACGAGCTGCAGACGTGGCCGCTGCCGGTGCTGCAGACCGCGTGCCGCCCGGTCACCGAGCCCGGCAGCGTGAAGCCGGTGGTGGTGGCGGACTTGTCGGCCCAGTAGGACACGACCCAGGCCCCGGCGGGGGCGTCGACCAGCGGTGTCGCGTGGCCGGCCCGGTTGACCGTCTCGGCCAGGTCGGCCACCACCAGCGCGCCGCTGCGGACGCCGGAGTAGTCGGCGACGGTCAGGGTGTACTTCGCCGCGGCGTCGAGCGGGACGGTCACCCTCCTGCTCGCGTCACCCGCGACGGCCACCTTGCTGTAGAAGCGGGTCTGCATGCTGCCCGACGTGGTGGTGCCGAGGACGGTCCACCCGGTGATGCCGGTGGGCTCGCCGAGGACCCGGCTGCTGGAGTTGACGGTCAGCGCCATCACCAGCCGGTCGCCCGCCGAGACGGTCGACGGCGTCGTGACGTTGGGCGTGGAGACGTTGCCCTGGTTGGTGGCGCCGCCGACGTAGGACACGGTGCTGGCCGAGGGCGCCCCGACCACGACCCTCACGGTCGACGCGTCGTCGGTCGCGCCGTCGTCGTCGGTGACGACGAGGGTGGCGGTGTAGGTGCCGGGGGAGCCGTAGGTGTGGCTCGTCGTGGCGCCCGACCCGTCGGTCCCGTCGCCGAAGTCCCAGTCGAAGCCGGTGATCGTGCCGTCGCTGTCGCTGGAGGCCGTGGCGTCGAGGTCACAGGCGAGGAAGGCGCACGTCATGGTGAAGTCGGCGGTCGGGGCCGCGTTGGGCTTGACCACCACCACCTGCTGCGTGGTGCTGCTCGACAGCCCGCCGTCGTCGGTCACGGTGAGGGTGACGTCGTAGGTCCCGGACTCGGCGAAGTCCTTCTGCGGGGCCGGGCCGCCGGCCTCGTCACCGTCGCTGAAGGTCCACTCGTAGGCCGACACCGTGCCGTCGCCGTCGCTCGACCCGGAGGCGTCGAAGCTGCACGAGATGCCGGTGCAGCTCGAGGTGAAGGCCGCGGTGGGTGCGGTGTTGGGCAGCACGGAGGCGAGGAACACCGCGCGGCCGCGCCAGTCGACGGTGGTGTCGGCGACCGACGAGGTGCCGGTCGGCGCGCCGCCGGTGAAGCCGATCTTGAGCAGCTGGCCGTTGGTGGCGTTGACGACGTAGAGGGTGCTGCCGTCGAGGAACATCCCGCGGGTCGACGCCCAGGCGATGTTGCCGCCGGTCACGGTGTTCTCGATGCCGCCGATGATGCCGGCGTCGGGGTTGAACGCTCGCCAGAAGAGCGAGGCCTGACCGCTGCGCGTGTAGTAGATCCGGCCCTCGGAGTAGAACATGCCGGTCACGGTGCTGAGCTGGGAGTACCAGGTGGGCAGCACGCCGGCGTAGGTCTGCCCGACCGGGCCGCTGCCGGTCTCGACCGTGCTCCACAGCGGGTCGAGGTAGGGGTTGACCGCGGTGGGGGCACCGAACGAGGTGCCGTCGAAGGAGCGCCGGTAGAGCATCCCGTCGGTCTGCCCGTAGAACAGCGTGCGGCCGACCATCACGGCGTTGCGCACGGTGGTCCAGTCGAACGTGCCGGTGCTGACGTTGGCCTGCGAGGTGACCGAGGTGCCGTCGAAGGCGACCACCTTGGCGAGGTTCGCGTTGGAGGGTGCCGAGGTGTCGACGATCTCGATCGCGTTGATCTCGGGGTTGCCGAAGAGGGTGTGGGTGAAGTCGATGTTGACCGTGCCGTCGCTGGTGATGTCGAACGACTTCATCGTGCCGCGGTTGACGCCCGGGTCGACGTTGGGGTCGTAGCTCGACAGCTTGGTGACGCCGTCGATGAGGACGTTGAAGCGCCGGGTGAGGATCGAGCGGCTGGCGAAGTAGAGCCGGACCTGGGTGCTCGCGCCGGCCGGGACCGGGAAGGTCCACTGCATCTCGTTGCCGCCGGCGGGGTCGTTGCGCTCCTGCGTCCAGATGCCGAGCGGGGTGGAGGCGGGCACGTTGACCAGGCTGGTCGAGGCCAGCGCGCTCCAGGTGGCGGTGGTGCTGCCGGTGTTGTGGAACGTGCTGGTGGTGCCGTTGTCGGCCGCCCAGTCCGGTCCGTTGTCGGTCGACGCGATGGCGGCGCCGCCGGCGTTGACGCGGTAGAGGACGTTGGAGCCCGCGACCGGTGCGCCGACGTAGACGTTGCCGGGCAGGGAGCCGGAGGCGGTCGAGGCCGTGTCGTAGCCCTCGGAGTAGGGGAAGAAGGCGATCCGCGGGCGCTGGTAGCGGCGGTTGCCGATCCAGTCGGTGTCGCTCACCACCCAGACGCCGGCGTCGGTCTCGTAGATCTCGTAGGCCGCCTCGCCACGGGGGTTGCGCCCGGGGTTCCACTTCAGCGGGATGCCGGTCTGCGGGTCGAGCGCCGACAGCCCGGGTCGCGGCACGGCGCCCTGAGCGGCGCGGTCGGACCCGTTGGGGTTGTTCATCCAGCGGTTGTGGCCGCCGACGTAGACCGCGGAGCGGGTGACCTCGACGCCCCACAGGGTGTCGCCGCCGGAGTTGGTGACCCAGGTCGGCTGCAGCGCGGTGCCGACCGCGTAGGTCTCGAAGCGCGCCGCGGTGTCGCACAGGGTGCCGGAGACCGGGCCACCCGTGGTCGCGACCACGAAGAAGGACCCGTCGGGCGACATCTCGACGTCGCGCATGTAGCTGTCGAAGGCCCGCGGGGAGCAGATCGGGGTGTAGCGGGTGGTGTACCAGTCGGGCGACACGGTCGCCGTCGGGCCGGTGAGGTCGAGCATCACGATCTGGTCGCGGGCGAGACCACCGACGGTGCGGAAGTTGCCGACCACGACCACCCGGTCACCGGCCGCGCTGATCGCGGACTCCCGGATGCCGACGGGCGCCTGGGCCCCGGTGCCGGAGTTGTTGTGGTTGCCGGCGACGGTCAGGTCGAGGAAGGGGTCGAGGGCGCCGGTGGTGGCGTTGAGCGTCCCGAGCTGGCCGTGGGCCACCCCGCCGACCCTGGTGAAGAAGCCGCCGATGAGGAGCCGGTTGTTCGGCAGCAGCTCCATCGTCTCGATGCCGCCGTTGGTGGACGGGGCCTTGAAGGAGGTCACCGCCTGGCCGGTGTTCACGTTGAGGAGCTGGATGTGGTTGGGGCCCTTGCCGTTGATCTTGGTGAAGTCGCCGGCGACGTAGACGGTGTCGGGCGTGGGGCCGGGCATCAGCTGCTGGACCTGGCCGTCGACCGTGGGGTTGAAGGTCTGGCTGACCAGCCCGGTGGTGGCGTCGAAGGCGAAGAGGTTCTGTCGCGCGTACGGCGTGCCGTTCATCGGGTCCGCGACCTGGGTGAACAGGCCGCCCGCGATCATCGTGTTGCCGACCTGGACGATCTTGGAGACCTCGCCGTCGAGCACCCACGGCGTCTTCTTGCTGGGGACGTCGCCGGGCATCCGGTTGGCCGCCGGCGGCGCGGCCGCGGCGGAGCCGGCGGTCAGCGCGGTGGTGAGCACGGCCAGCGGCAGCGCGAGCGCGACGACGGAGACGAGGGCGGAGACGAGGGCGGTCAGCCGACGGAACACGGGGTCCTCCTGGAGGTGCGGGAAGGGGCCGAGAGCCACACGGCAGGTCCGTCGCCGGACCACCCCGGGCACCATTCGAACGGCTCGAGCGCCCGGACGGCGGGGTCGTGCAGGGGTCTAGCCACCTTTGGGTAAGTGGCTGGACGAGGGGGTCGGACGGGCCCGCCAGCCGCCCGGACGGTAGGCCGGGTCCTCGACCTGCTCGGGGGCGAGCGGCCCGAAGACCGGCAGCCCCGCGGTGTGGCGCACGATGCCCCACACGAGCGGCACGGCGGCGACCATCACCAGCCCCACGACCGCGACGAGCACCGGGTGCACGTCGTCGTCGCCGGCGCCCAGCGGCGCCCAGCCCGCCTTGTCGAGCAGCGCCACCCCCGACATCGTCAGCACGACCACGATGCCGCGGCGCACGATCGACTGCGGCACGCGGGGCGCCGCGAGGCTGCCCAGGATCGTGCCCGGCACCGAGCCGAGCACGAGCGGGATGGTCAGCGCGAGGTCGAGACCGTGCAGGGCGATGTTGGAGATCGCGGCCGCGAGGACCAGCGGCACGGCCTGGACGAGGTCGGTGCCGACCAGCCGGACGGCGGACAGGCCGGGGTAGAGCATGAGCAGCGCGATCATGATCACCGAGCCGGAGCCGACGCTGGTGATGCCGACCAGCAGGCCGCCGAGCGCGCCGACCAGGAGCGTGGGCACCGGTCGGATGGTCGGTCGCTCCTCGGTGGTGACGCCGCGCCGCATCCGGGCCAGGTTGACCCACAGCCGCAGCGCGTAGGTCAGGGCGGCGAAGAGCAGGGCGAAGCCGATGCACATCTTGAGCACGTGGTCGAGGTCGCCCGGCGGGGACAGCCAGCTGATCAGGTGCGGCCCGAGCAGCGCCATCGGGACCGAGCCCACCACCAGCCAGCCGGCCAGGCGCAGGTCGGGGGAGCCCTCCCGCTTGTGGACGATCGCACCGCCGGACTTGTAGACCGCTGCGGCGGTGAGGTCGGCGGTGACCACGGTGGCGGCGTCACCGACGCCGAGGAAGATCAGGGCCGGCGTCATCAGCGCGCCGCCGCCCATGCCGGTCAGCCCGACCACCACCCCGACGACGAACCCTGCCGCCACGACGGCGAGGAAGGTCGTCAGCACGACGTCCTGCACGGGGACCACCTCCTGTCCGCGCTGGCGCGGTCGGCACCGTCCGGACGCGGTGCTGCGGTGCCATCCGATCCGGACGCGGCGGGAGCCGGGGGCGTGCGGGAGCGATGTCCCACACATGGGGGAGGCGAGCCACGGTCGCGTCAGGTCGTCCTCGTTACCTGATCTGGGTGATAAGCCGCGGAGGGTCGGTCCACGGCCACCGTCCCTGCCTACGTTGCCGATCGACACCTGTCCGCGTCGACACTGCGTTGCCGTGTGCGGGCCCCGGAACGACACGGCTCTTCGAGGAGTGCGGCATGACGGCTAGGCGGCAGAATCACGTGGGGCGCACACGACGCAGTGTCGCGCTGTCGTCGGTGGGGGCGCTGGTGGCTGCCCTCCTGGGAGTGGTAGCCGCGGCGACGCCCTCCGCGGCGGCGGACACCATCACCTTCCGCGCCGCGACCCAGGCGGCCTGGAACCAGACGACCGCGCGGGTGACGATCCCCGCGACGGTGCAGGCGACCGACGGGATGCTGCTGTTCGTCACCACGAACACCGACGTCACCCTCACCCCGCCGGCCGGCTGGACGCTCGAGGGCACGCGCCTGTCGAACGTCGACACCGAGACCACGCTCTACAGCAAGGTCGCCGAGACCGGTGACGCCGGGCGCAACGCCGCGGTCACCCTGTCGCAGACCGCGAAGAGCTCGATGACGCTGCTCGCCTACGACGGCACCGCCGCCGACCCGGTCGCGGCCTTCGCGTCCGCGGCCGAGGTCAACCCCGCGAAGTCCGCGCACGCCACCCCCGGCGCTGCCGTGGCGACCGCGGGCTCCTACGTGGTGTCCTACTGGGCCGACAAGTTCGGCCAGGAGACCAACGGCTGGACGCTGCCCGCCGGGCAGACCCAGCGCTCGATCGTGTCGGGCGTCGGCGCCGGGCGGATCTCCGCCGTCGCCTCCGACCAGAACGCCCCCGTGGGCGTGGGCGCCAGCCCGGCCCGCACCGCCACCAGCGCCGTGTCGAGCTCGAAGGCGACGATGTGGACGGTGGTCCTCCAGGCCGACCAGTCGGCCGACCCCAACGTCGCGCCCGTGGCGTCCTTCACGACCGCGTGCCCGACCGCGACCTGCACGGTCGACGCGTCGGCCTCGACCGACACCGCGCCGGGCACGATCGCGTCGTACGCGTGGAACTTCGGTGACGGCACCACCGGCACCGGCGTCTCGACGACGCACACCTACGCCACCAGCGGCAGCAAGACGATCACCCTCACCGTGACCGACAACCAGGGCCTGAGCGCCACGACGACCCGCACCGTCAACGTCACCGTCGGTGGCGGCACCGGGGGAGCGGGCGACCAGCCCCGCCCGGGTCACACCCGTCTGGTGCCGAGCACGCCGCGCGCCAACACCCCGCGGATCAGCACCGGCGAGATCTGGGACATCGAGGTCGTGCCGCAGCTGAACCGGGTGTTCATCGCCGGCAACTTCACCTCGATCCAGAACAACGCGACCGGCAACACCACGACCTACCAGCAGGCGGGCCTGGCCAGCTACAACTACCAGACCGGCCTCGTGGACGCGCAGTTCCGCCCGACCTTCAACGGCGGCGTCGCGGCGGTCGAGGCCAGCCCGGACGGCACCAAGCTGTTCGTCGGCGGCTCGTTCAACACGGTCAACGGCGTGGCCAAGCAGAAGGTGGCCAGCCTCAACCTCACGACCGGCGCGCCGCTGAGCACCTTCGGCTTCACCAACTCCACCAACAACCAGGTGCAGTCGCTGGCCGCCACGAACTCCACGCTCTACGTCGGTGGACGGTTCTCCCGCATCAACGGCGTGCTGAAGACCGGTCTCGCCTCGGTCAACGCCGCATCGGGCGCCGTCGACACCGGCTTCTCCAACGACCTCGCGGGCGGCATCGGCGTCAACGGCCAGCTCGGCGTCCCGCAGCTCAAGCTGACCCACGACAACAGCAAGCTGATCGTCGTCCACACCGGTCGCCAGATCGCCGGCCAGGACCGTCTCGGCGTCGGCATCATCGACACCGCGTCCAAGCAGCTGCTGCCCTTCCGCACCCGGCTCTGGGACGAGAACCTCGCCCGGGTCGGCGGCGTGACCCGCATCTGCTGCGCCGACGTGGCGCCCGACGACTCCTACTTCATCGTCTCCTCCGGCTCGGGCGGCGACGCCCCGCCGATCAGCGACACGGTGGTCGCCTACCCGCTCACCGCCACCTCGCTGCAGAACGACGACGTCGACGAGCTGTGGCTCTCGCGCCACTTCGACTCGATCTACTCGCTGGCGATCACCGAGAACGCGGTCTACGTCGGCGGCCACTACCAGTTCATCGAGTCCCCGACCTCCTGCACGGCCGAGCCCTGCTACCCGGGCCTGACCAACGTCGGCTACGGCACCGGACAGGGCCTCGCCGGCTACGGCCTCGGCGACGCCGTGGTGCGCCGTGACCACATCGCGGCGCTCAGCCCGACCGACGGGCGCGCGCTGGAGTGGAACCCCACCGGGGGCTCGAACTCCTTCGAGGGCAACAAGGCGATGGAGGCGACCTCCCGCGGCCTGTTCATCGGCGGCGACGGCCAGTTCCAGGGCGGCGTCCGCACCGGCCGGGTCGCGTTCTACGACTTCAACAGCGAGACCTTCCCGGCCGCGCTCCCCGACACCACGATCACCGCCCCGATCGAGGGTCGCGTGGTGGCCAACAACGTGCCGACGACCATCACCGGCACGGCACGCGTCAGCACCGGCACCGTCGGCCGCGTCCAGGTCTCGATCCGCGACCGCGACTCCGGCCAGTACCTCCAGGACGACGGCACCGCCTTCACCACCTTCGGGGCCGGCGCCAACACCCTGAACGCCACGCTGTCCGGCACCGGCACCACCCGCAGCTGGTCGATCCCGGCGACCATCACGGTCAACCGCAACATGATCGTGTCGGCCACGGCCTTCACCGCCGCCACCGGCGGCACCGGCGACTCGACCCCGGCCACCAAGAAGTTCGAGTCGTTCAGCACCGACGACCAGACGCCGACCACCAGCATCACCGGTCCCAGCGGCGTTCAGACCTCCACCACCTTCACCGTCACCGGCACCGCCAACGACGACAAGGGCGTCAACTCGCTGACCTACTGGTTCCGCGACGAGGCGGGCCGCTACCTCCAGAACGACGGCACGGTCGACGACATCTACAACACCTTCCGCGGCCAGCCCGACGTCGTCGGCGCGACCAACGCCACCTGGACCTACGAGGTGACGCTGCCGCACGAGGGCATCTGGCGCGGCAGCGCCACCGCGGTGGACACGACCGGTCAGGCCGACCTCCGCAGCGCCACCCGCGACTGGAACGTCGACTCCACGGCCGTCGCGCCGACCGTGACCATCAGCGCGCCCGTCGACATGACGCCGCCGTTCGCGGTCCCGGCGGTCAGCGTCCAGCCCGGCAGCCGGGTGACGTTCGCCGGCACGGCGACCGACGACGCGGGCCTGAAGAACGTCGAGATCTCGCTGCGCAACACCTCCACCGGCGAGAACCTCGGCAGCGACTGCACCTGGGGCATCGTCAGCGCCGGCAACTGCCGGATCTCCCCGGTGGACATCAGCGGGTCCAACTACAACTGGAGCTGGACCACGCCGTTCAACCTGTCGGCCGGCACGTACACGTTCACCGTGCGGGCCACCGACGACGAGGACCTCACCACGTCGACCACCAACCGGGGGTCGCTCACCCTCAACGCGCAGTACCAGGGCGACCTGCCCCCCGACACCATCATGTCCTTCACGCCGCCCACCGACGGGTCGCTGACGGTCAACCTCCAGGGCTCGGCCACCGACGACCTCGGGGTCGCCAGCGTCCGCGTCACCCTGCAGGACCGTGACACCGGTCGCTACCTGCAGGCCAACGGCACCATGTCCTCCACGCTCGCCTTCCGGCAGGCCACCCTCGGCACCCCGGGCGCCACGAGCACCACCTGGTCGCTGCCGCCGATCACGCTGCCGACCGGAGGCAACTGGCGCTTCACCGCGACGTCCTACGACGCCGCCAACAGCCAGCAGGACCCGACCCCCGCGACCGGCAACTGGCAGGTCTACCCCGGTGACGGGCTGCCCACGCTGTCGGAGACGCTGGGCCAGCCGGTCAGCGGCACGACCTTCGACGCCGGCAAGATCGTCGTCACCGGCCGGGCCGAGGACGCGCCCGACCAGTTCGCCGGCATCTCCGCCGTGCAGGTCGGCATCGTCAACGCCTCCGGCCAGTACATGAGCTCGACCGGAACGTTCACCAGCACCACGCCGAGCTTCCGGACCGCGTTCCTCAACAGCCCGGGAAGCGCCGGGTCGAACTACTCCTACACGACGCCGGTCATCCCGCCCGGCACCTACAGCGTCGTCGTGCAGTCGGTCGACGTGCACAACCAGGTGATGAACCCGCCGCGGACGGCGACCGGCATCGTGGTGACGCAGCCGGCCAACAACCCGCCGGTGCCCAGCTTCACCTACACCTGCAACCAGAACGTCTGCACCTTCGACGGTCGTGGCTCGACCGACGAGAACGCCGCGTCGCTGACCTACTCCTGGAGCTTCGGCACCCAGGGCACGGCGACCGGTCCGCTCCCCACCAAGACCTTCACCGCGCCGGGCACCTTCCCGGTCACCCTGACGGTCCGGGACGAGTGGCAGGTCTCGGCGACCACGGTGGCGCAGAACGTGACCATCGCGGAGCCGGCCGGCAACAGCGCCCCCGTCCCCACGTTCGTCCAGAGCTGCCTCGGCACCACCTGCTCGGTCAGCAGCCAGGGCACGGCCGACCCCAACACCGGTGACACGATCGCCTACTCGTGGAACTGGGGTGACGGGACGCCGGTGAGCACCGGTGCCTCGCCGGCGGCACACGCCTACGCAGCGCCCGGCAACTACACGATCACGCTCACCACCACCGACGGCTGGGGCAAGGCGGCCTCGACGACGCGCAGCGTGAGCCTGAACGAGCCGGCCAACAACACCGCGCCGGTGCCGCAGTTCACCTCGAGCTGCCTGTCCTTCACGACCTGCAGCTTCAACAGTGCCGGCACGGTGGACAACCAGGGCGACACGATCAGGTACGCGTGGACCTTCGGCGACGGTGCCACCAGCACCGCGGCGAACCCCTCGCGCACCTACGACGTGGCCGGCACCTACACGGCGACGCTCACCGCCACCGACGTCTGGGGCAAGAGCGCGTCGGTGAGCAGGGTCGTGACGATCCAGGAGCCGGCGACCAACAACGCGCCGACCGCGGTGATCGCCTCGGGCACGTGCACCGCCTTCACGACCTGCGCGATGAGTGCCACGGGCAGCAGCGACCCCGACACGGCGGCCGGTGACGGCGTCCGCAACTACGTCTGGTCGTGGGGCGACGGCACACCCGACACCACGGGCACGTCGGCCAGCCAGTCGCACGTGTTCCCGATCGCCGGGACCTACACGGTGACCCTCCGGGTCGTCGACAAGTGGGGCCGCTCCAGCACGGCGGTGACCCGGAGCGTGACCACGCTGTCCGAGCCGGCCGGCAACAACCCGCCCACGGTGACCTTCACGACCAGCTGCACCGCGCTGGTCTGCGCCACCAACAGCACGGGCACGGTGGACTCCGACGGTGGCATCCGGTCGTACTCCTACAACTGGGGTGACGGCACGGCGGTCAGCACGACGGCCAACGCGTCGCACACCTACGCGGTCGCCGGCACGTACACGATCGCGCTCACCGTGACCGACAACTGGGGGCGCACGACCACCGCGAACCGCACCGTGACGGTGCCCTGACCGGGGGCGTCGAACCCGCTCGTGACGGGACCGTGGGCCTCCGGGCCCGCGGTCCCGTCACGCGTGTCGGACAGTCGTTGGCACGCCCGTTGACACTCGTCGTCACCCACTTCGGGACACCGCCGGTGACCGGCCGCGGCGGCCGCCGAGGAGGGTCCCGACGACTTGACGGCCTCGCGAGGGGTGCGGTGGACTGCCGGAGGTTTGGCGTGCATCGCCCACCGGCACGGGGGTCTCGGTCGGTGGGGGCGTCAAGCCGGCATCCCGCCCCGCGGATGTCGCCCTCGTCCCCCAGCGACGTGGCCCCCGGTGCCCCTCGTGCACCGCCCTGCCCCGGCCACGCCGACCCGGAAGGTCCCATGGAACACGTCTCCCGTCGTCACGTCCTCCAGCTCGTCGGAGCCACCGGTGCCGGAGTCGCCGGCGCCTCCACGCTCGGCACGCTGCCGGCCGCCGCCCGCCAGGGCGGCCGCGGCCGACGCACCGGCATCCGCAGCATCCAGCAGCTCCGCGTGCCCCTGGTCGGCATGAGCGCGCCCGTCGAGGACTGGGCCGAGCGCCACGCGCTGGTCGGTCCGGGCGTCGGCGCCCGCCGCATCTTCGCCGACCTCGCCGACGGCCCCACCTCCCAGCTCCGGCTGGTGCGCGAGGCGCACGCCGCCGGCCAGCTGCCCGTCATCTCCTACAAGGCCGGCGGCGACGTCGCCGACGTCCTCGCCGGGCGCTACGACGCCGTGGCCGCGGAGGCGGCGGCCCGGCTGGCGTCCTTCGGCAAGCACACGGCCGTGACCTTCTGGCACGAGCCGCACGGCAACATGACGCCCGCCGAGTACGTCGCGGCGAGCAAGCGCCTGGTGCCGATCCTCAAGCGCGGTGGCGCCAAGCTGAAGGTCGGCCCGCTGCTCAACGGCTGGCTGCTCGACCGCCAGGCCGACCTGTTCGCCCAGTACGCCCCTGACGAGCTGCTGAGGAAGTGGGACTGGTTCGGCCTCGACACCTACGAGTCGGGCACGATGGAGAGCCCGGGCTCGGTCAAGCCGGCCTCGCGGATCCCGGCCGCGCGGCAGTTCCTCGCCTCGCGCGGCTTCGACCTGCCGATCGGCATCGGTGAGTACAACGGCTACTCCGCCGCCACCATCACCGAGGCCGGCAACGCCCTGCTGGACACCGACAACGTCTGGTTCGGCTGCCTCTGGAACACCACTGGCGGCAAGGGCGTGGAGCTCAGCGGCGACCGCCTGACGGCGTTCCGCGGCACCCTGCAGAAGGCGCGGACCCGCCGCGCCCGGCGTCGCAAGCGCCTCTGACACCCGGCACCGGACGCCTCTGTCACGCTCGGTGACACCGTCCGTCACACTGCGCGTCACCCGGTCGGTGACACCGGGCGTGCCCCTTCGAGGGTCACGTCTGGTGACGCGCGGGCACGGCTCCCCGGGCGTCCCACGGACCGGTCCCGGCGACTTGACCCCTCGTCCGAGGTGGGGTGGACTGCCGGTGGTTTGGCGCACGTCATCCACCGGCCCGGGGGAGCTCCGTCGGTGGTAGCGCTCCAACGGCATCCCGACCCGAGGATGTCGCCCTCGTCCCCCCTCGTCCCCCCAACGGCGTGGCCTTCGGTGCCCCTCGCGCACCGCCCTGCCTGCCCACGCCGACCCGGAAGGTCTCATGGAACACCTCTCTCGTCGTCATGTCCTCCAGCTCCTCGGAGCCACCGGTGCCGGCGTCGTCGGCTCCTCCGCACTGGCCCCGCTCGCCAGCGCCGTCCCCGACCCGGGGACGGATGCCGCGGCGGTCCCGCCGCCGTCGGGGCCCCTGATCGGGATGAGCTCGCCCGACCGCCAGTGGGCGACCCGCATCGCGCAGGTGGGTCCGGGCATCGGCGCCCGCCGCATCTTCGCCGACCTCGCCGACGGCCCCACCTCCCAGCTTCGGCTGGTGCGCGACGCGCACGCCGCCGGCCAGCTCCCGGTCATCTCCTACAAGGCCGGCGGGTCCATCGCCGACACGCTCGCCGGGAGGTACGACACCGTCGCCGCGCAGGCGGCCGCGCAGCTCGCGGCGCTCGGCAAGCCCACGGCCGTGACCTTCTGGCACGAGCCGCACGGCAACATGACGCCGGCGCAGTTCGTCGCCGCCAACCGGCGGATGGTCCCGATCTTCCAGCGCGGCGGAGCCTCGCTCCGGGTCGGCCCGCTGCTCAACGGCTTCCTGCTCGACCGCCAGGTGGCGACGTTCGCCCAGTACGCCCCCGACGACCTGCTGGCACTGTGGGACTTCTTCGGGATCGACACCTACGAGGCCGGCACCATGACCAGTCCCGGCACGGCGAAGCCCGCGCCGCGCATCGGCGCCGCGCGGACGTTCCTCACCCAGCGCGGGTTCGCCACGATGCCCCTCGGCATCGGTGAGTACAACGGGTACAGCGCCCGGACGATCACCGACGCCGGCAACGCCCTGCTCACCACGTCCGGCGTCTGGTTCGGGTGCCTGTGGAACAGCACGGGCGGCAAGGGCGTGGCCCTGAGCGGCGACCGCCTCACGGCCTTCCGGGGCACCGTCGCCGCGGCGGCCGCCCGCAACGGGCTGATCGGCTGACGGGCTGATCGGCTGACGGGGTCCTGACGGCTCCCGGGCGTGGCCCGGGGGCCGTGGACCCGTCAGGCCCGGGCGGCGACCAGCGTCTGCTGGAAGGCCGCCAGCCGCTCGCCCTCGAGGACGTGGCCCTTGCTCTCGGTCGAGTTCCACAGGCACCCGAACCACACGTGGGGGGTCTCGAGGATCGCCGTGCCCGCCGCGGCGATGGTCGCGGCGGAGTAGCCGTTGTACTCGCCGACGCCGATCGGCATGGTCGGGTGCCCCCGTGTGGCGAGGTAGGCCGACAGCGCCGGCAGGCGCTGGGCGGGCTTCGCGGGCCCGGGCGAGGCCATCGTGCCGGACTCGTAGGTGTCGATGCCGAACCAGTCCCACAGCGAGAACAGGTCGTCGGGACAGAAGCTCGTGAAGACGTCGACCTGGTTGTCCAGCAGCCAGCCGTTGAGGATCGGTCCGACGCGGAGCTCGCCCTGCCGGAACGCGGGGAGGATCCGACGGCTCGCGGCGGCGTACTGCTCCCCGGTCAGGTCCCCGTAGGGCTCGTGCCAGAAGGACACCGCCGTGGGGAGCCCGTAGGACGCCAGCCGCGCAGCCGCCTGCTGCGCGACGGCGTCGAACCGCCCGGCCGCCGCGCCCGCGGCGTCGCCGCCGACCTTGTAGGAGACGACCGGCAGCATCCCCGCGGCGTGCGCCTCCTCGACGAGCCGGAGCTGGGTGTCGGCGCCGTCGGCGAGGTCGGCGAAGATCCGGCGCGCGCCGAGACCGGCGCCGACCTGGGCGACGCGCAGGTCCCACTCCGGTGCGGGCGCGCTCATCCCGATCAGGGGGCCGGTGCCGCCGACGGTCACCTCGGGCCCGACGACCTCGTAGGCGACCGTGCGGCGGAAGACCCTGCCGTCCTTGCGGCGGACCACGGCCGTGACCACCCCGCTGCCCGGCTCGGTCGGTCGCGCCGTCCAGACCTGGGAGCGACGGTGGCGCGCGGTGCGCGTCCACACCAGGCCGCTGTCGTCCCTGACCCGGATCCTGCGCGGCTGGTGGAGCCGCTCGACGACCGTGAGGGTCAGCAGCTCACCCGGGCGCACGGTGCTCGGGGCCAGCTCTGCGCGGACCTTCCGGCGCCGGCGCGCCGCACGGGCGGGCGTGAGGACGCCACCGCCCGCGCCGAGGGCGCCCGCGGCGACGGCGGAGAGCTGGAACACGGATCGACGGGAGAGGTGCCGCACTGTCTCGAGCCTTTCGAGGGGTGGTCGAGGCGTCCGTCGGCCCCCGCCCGCACACTCGCACCCGGGGTGGGCGCGGCGTGCGACGGACGGCAGCACCGTACGGGAGGGGTCCGTCGGGCTGTCAACCGTCGGGGCGCCGGTCGTGGACACCCCGCGGGGCTGTCAGCGGGCCACCACCGCGGCCGACCGTGCGGAGGACGCACCCGTGCCGACGGCGTTGACGGCCACGACCTCGAACCGGTACGTGCCGGCCGCGAGGGCGAAGTCGTACTGCTTGACGTTGGGGCCGAGCAGGCGCGACGTCTGGCTGCTGAGGACGGTGGCGTCGGCCGCGGCCGAGCTCATCCGCAGCGCGACGACGCGGTAGCCGGTGATCGCCGACCCGCCGTTGCTGGTCGGTGCCGTCCACCGCGCGATGGCGCTGAGCGTCCCGCCGGCGGCGCCCTGGGCGGGGGTGCCGATCACCGGGGCCCCGGGGACCGTCGCGGCGTTGCTCGGCGTGACCGCGTTCGACAGCGCGGAGTACGACCCGGTGCCGGCGCTGTTGGTCGCGGCGACCTGGAGCCGGTAGGCGGTGCCGTTGGTGAGCCCGGTGACCGTGAGGCTGGTCGCCGCGGCGCCGGCCGGGCGCAGCGCGCCGACCTGCGTCCCGGCGCCGTTGACGACCCGGACCTGGTAGCCGGTGACCGGCGACCCGCCGTCGTCCGTCGGCGCGGTCCACGCCACCGTCGCGGTGGCGTTGCCCGCCGTCGCCGTGCCGACCGTGGGGGCCGCCGGGGCGGTGACGACCGGGCCGCTGCTGCGCGGGGTGCCGGGCGTGCCGGAGCCGGTGGACAGCGCCCAGCTCGCGCCGGCGTCGTTGTCGGCGGCGGGGTCGAGCAGCTCGAGCGACTCGCCCGCTGCCGGGACCGGCCAGCCGGCGCCGCCGTAGGACACGGTGTCGGCCAGGCTGCCGTCGGGCCGGGTCAGGGTGAGCGTCCCGGTGGCGGGCAGCGCACCGGCGAACCGGTCGCCGACGAACACCCCGGGGCCGTAGGCGGTCCGGAAGGCGGGGTCGTTGGCGACCAGGGTCATCGCCGAGCGGGCCGGGACGACGGTGCCGGGCTGCACGGTCGCGGTGGCCGAGCCGCCGAGGGTCCAGCCGCTGAGGTCGACGGCCTGGGTCCCGGGGTTGTAGACCTCGACGAACTCGGCGCCGTCGCCCGTCGCGGGAGAGTGCTGGATCTCGTCGATCACGATCGAGGGAGCGGCCGCCTGGGCGGCCGGGACACGGGTGTCGGTGGCGAACGCGGTCCGGCGGGCGGTGAGGTCGTTGAACAGCCGCCGGCGGAAGGTCGCGTAGTCCACCGGGTTGCCGGGGTAGGGCCAGGCGGCGTAGTCGAGCGCCGCGACCGGCTGGGTCGGACCGTAGGTCGCGTCGTAGAGCGCCTCCATCCGTCCCGGTGCGAGCAGGTCGTCGACCAGCGTCCGCAGCCGGCGGAAGTACATCGTGCGCCAGGTCGGGTCGGCGAGGACCGCCCGCATCAGGGCGCTGGTGTTGTCGCCCGGCTCGGCCGGGGTGACGAACGGGCTGTTCACGTTGCAGCAGCCGTTGCCGAGGGTGTGGTCGAGGTCCCACGGCAGGATCCGCCAGCGCCCGGTGACCGAGTCCTGCACGAGGTAGAAGTTCTTCGACGAGGAGTCGTGGTGCTCGACGATCGCGGTGACCGCGGCGTAGTTGATCATCTGCGGCAGGTCGGCGCTGGCCAGCAGCGCGTTGCGCTGGGCGGCACCGGTGGCCCGCACGCCGCTGACGAAGGCGCTGATCGGCGCGAAGTCGGTCTCGTCGGGGGCCTTCTTGGAGAACTGCACGGTGATCGGGCGGGTCGAGAACGCGCTCGTCTCGGCCTCGAAGAACTGGTCGTCGTCGTAGCCCTCGCGCTCGCGCCAGGTGCCGTCGTAGGTCTCCTGCAGGTTGTAGAGGCCCTGGAACGCGCCGTTGCGCTGGGTGCGGACGGGGAACATCGTGTGGTCCTCGAACCCGGCGCGCTCGTAGGCGTCCCACGACAGCACCGCGCGGCCGTGCGAGCGGTCGCTCCAGTCGGCCTGCATGTCGATCTCGTCGACCGGCTCGACGAACAGCCCCGGCAGGTCGAAGTCGTAGCCCGACGGCGTCTTGAACTTCCAGCTCACCTTCGGGTCGTTCTGCGAGGCGTGGCCCTTGATCTCCATCGAGACGTTGTCGTAGACCACGCCGCCGTAGGCGATCGCGCCGAAGCGCAGGATGTCGGTCGTCGGGTTGGCGACCATCTGGTTGTAGTCGGCGGGCGCGATGAACCACTCCCACTGCGGCAGCGGGCTGCTGACGCCGCTCGGCACGACCACCCCGCGGTAGACGACCGTGTCGTCGACCCGGGGCGACCGGGTGGTGGCGACGGCGTTGGTGGCCTCGACGCGGTAGCGCAGGAGGTGCCCGGCCGCGGCGCCGGGGATGGTGGCGGTGAAGGTGTCGCCGCCGGCGGCGGTCATCGCGACCGACTGCTCGGCGGCGAAGTCGGTGCGGTAGCGCAGGGTGGCCGACGTCTGGCCGGTGATGGTCGCGGTGACCGTCACCGCCTCGCCCGGAGCGGGGGCGGTGGTGCTGGGCGTGACCCCGGTGATGCGCGGCCCGAGCCCGGCGCGGCGCACCGAGTTCGGCGCGCCCGGGGTGCGCCCGGCCGCGTTGGTCGCCGACGCCCAGTTGAGGGCGTCGTTGTTGTCGAGGGTGGCGTCGACGAGCTCGAGGGAGGGGCCGGTCCCGTCGGCGGTGACCGGCCACGGGTCGCCCTCGCCGTAGGCGACGGTGTCGATGGTGGCGCCGGTGGCGTCCCTCAGCGCGACGGTCTCGCCGGAGTTGGAGAGGTTGCCGCCGTAGACCGCGGCGGGTGCGGAGCCGTAGGACGCCTGGAACTGGACGGCGTCCTTGGCGACCACGAGGAAGCCGCCGGGGGCGATGCTCGTCCCGGCCGGCAGGGTGAGCGTGATGCCCGAGAACGTCCAGCCCGACAGGTCGACCGCGGTGCTGCCGGTGTTGAGCAGCTCGAGGTAGTCGTCGCCGTCGAGGTCGGAGACCGCGTGGTACATCATCTCGTTGATGACCACGTCGGTCGCGGCTGCCGTCGCCGGCACGCTGGTCGCGACCGCGAGGCCCGCGGCGGCCGTGGCGGTCGCGGTCAGCATCGCCGCGAACCGGTTGGTGTGTGTGGTCATGTCACGCCCCGTCCGTCGCAGGACCGCGGTCGCGGGTCGCGACCCGGTCCTGCTCGCAACGTAGGTCGCGCGCCGACCCGCCCTCCAGCCCCGGATTGGTGAAACCCGTGCTGAGCCCGTCGGGTCAGGTGCCGGCGGGCATGCGGGGCGAGGGCACGGCGGGTCGGCGCAGCGCGGAGCGGAACGCGGCGAGCCCGAGGGTCTCGCGCCACGACCACACGAGCGCGAGGTAGGCGGCGAGCGCGACGGCGGTGAGCGACGCGTCGGCGACCAGGCCGGGGTCGCGCACCGCCATGACGGCGCCGACCGCCCCGAAGCAGCCGACCGCGGCCGCGCCGACCTGCACCGCGGGCCGGGTGACCGGCCACATCGCGAGCTGGCGGCGGACCTGGAGCAGCGGCAGCAGGTTGCGCACGACGATGGCGACGGACCACGCGATCGCGGCGCCGCGGATGCCGTCGAGCGGGATCAGCACGACGTTCAGGCCGACGTTGACCGCGAGCGCCACGGTGCTGTTGCGCAGGCTCAGCCAGCTGCGTCCCGCCATCAGCAGCACCGCGTCGACCGGCCCGCAGGCCGTCGCCAGCAGCATGGTCAGCGAGAGGATCACCACGACCTCGGAGGCGACCGAGTAGCCCTCGCCGAAGACCTCCATCAGCATCGGGGCGAACGCCGCAAGCACGAGGTAGAGGGGCCAGCTCGCGATCATGCTCCACCGGGTGGCGGCCTGGAAGACGGCGTTGGCGGCGCGGTCGTCGCCGCGGGCGAACAGCGTGCTCATCTGCGGCGACAGCGCCTGCTGGACCGACTGGACGAAGAGCTGCCCGAGCACGATGAACCGGCTGGCCGCGGTGTAGAGCGCGGCCTGCGCGGGCCCGGCGAGCGCGGCCACCATGACGATGTCCGAGCGCTTCAGCGCGGTCTGGGTGACGCGGGCGATGCCGCGCGCCGCCGTGTAGGACCAGAACTCCCGGGCGATCTCCGACCAGGCGGTCGTCGCGACCTGGCCGTGCGCGCGACGGCGGACCAGGCGGGCCAGCCACAGGGACGAGGCGAGGAGCCCGGGGACGTAGGCGAACGCCCAGGCCAGCGCGAGCATCGTCGGGCCGCCGCCGGAGAGCCAGGCGAGCAGCACCAGCACCGACTGCAGCCCCAGCCGGCCGACGTTCTCCACCACCACCGTCGGCCGCATCGACCCCGCGCCCCGCGTGGCCGCCACCACGAGGTCGTGCAGCGCGGCCACCGGGAGCACGAGTGCCAGCACCCGCAGCATCCCGGTCATCGTGTCGGCCTGCTCGTCACCGACCAGGTAGGGCGCGAGCGCGGGCGCCAGCGCGTAGGTCGCGGCGCCCACGCAGAGCGAGAAGCCCAGGACGGGGGCGATCGCGACGGTGAGCGTGCGGCGTACGTCGCCCGCCCGCCCCGAGGCCAGCTGGGTGGGCAGCCAGCGCACCAGACCGGTGTCGGTGCCGAGCAGCGCGACCGACTCGAGGATGAGGAAGGCGGCGGTCGCGGCGAACAGCGTGCCGGCGACCTCGCGGGAGAAGCCGTTGGTGACGATGACGACCAGCGCGACGCCGAAGATCCCGCTGAAGCCGGCCCCGATCACGCTGATCGTCCCGCGGCGCGCGAGGCGCTCGAGCTGGGGGGCGTGGCCGCCCGGCGGGTCGGTGGTGCTCATGGCGGGGACGGTCACCGGCGCGACCGCGCCGTCGCGTCGTCGGCGGACGACGCGGAGGCGTCGCGGCCGGCGCTCGAGTGGGTGGGCTGGTCCTCGCGGGCCGGGCGCGCCGGGTGGCGGAGGTCGCCGCGCCCGACCACGAGCGCCATCCGCGGCGAGCCCGTCGCGGCCGCGTCGCGGACCAGGGCGTCGACCTGCCGCCGGCGGCTGCGCCCGGCCGAGACGACGACCAGGCCGAGGTCGGCGGCGCCGAGGTAGGCCTCGTCGTCGCCGGGACCGGCGTCGTCGCCGGTGGGCACGTGGATGACGACCACGTTGCCCTCCTCGACGAGCGGGGCGAGCACCGCGCGGAGCCGCTCGGCGCTGAGCAGCTCACGGCTCTCGGAGGAGAGCCCGCCGCCGTCGAGCACGCTCAGCAGCGGCTCGACGGTCGGGCGGAGCACGTCGCGCACGTCGAGCCGCTGGTGGAGGAGCAGCTGGGCGAGGCCGTGCTGCTCGACCGCCAGCTCGCCGGCGGCCGGGCCCTGGGCCGGCCGGACCAGCACCACCCGGTGACCGGCACGGGTGAACGAGCCGGCCAGCGCCTCGGCGGCGCTCGCGTCCGAGGTGTCGGTCCCGGTGCCGACGACGCTGATCACGTCGGGTCGCGGGTCCAGCGCGAGCACCGTGGTCCGGACCCGCCGCACCGCGGCGTCGAGCTGCTCGCGACGCTGCGCGGCGGCGCGCCTCTGCCACACGTGGTGGCGCGGCACCGCGGCCACCACGGTGAGGCCCGCGTCGCGTACCTCGGCCGCGGAGCGGACCACGCCGCGCAGGCGCTCGAGCAGGAGGGCGAGGAGGCACCCGATCCCGAGCCCGGCGACGCCACCGGCGACCGGCCACACGAGGGTGGCGAGGAGCGGCGGCCCGGACGGCTCGTTGGCGGGCGACACCACCGTCCCGGAGGGGGCGGTGAGGTTCTCCAGCGCGGTGCGCTGGGCGCGGAGGTTGACCAGCTCGTTGCGCAGGGCGTCGGCGAGCTCGTTGTTGAAGGCGCGCTGGGCCGGGGTGCCCCTCTGGGCGGCGGTGGTGGCCGACCGGAGGTCCTCGACGGTGCGGACCGTCTGCGACTCCAGGCGCCCCACGCGGTCGTCCTGCACCTGCTTGAAGCGGGCGTCGCGGTTGGCGAGGTAGGCCTCGCCGACCGCGTCGGCGACCTGCCGGGCGAGCTCGGGGTCGTCGGCCGAGTAGGAGATCTCCAAGACCTGCGTGCTGGGCGGGACGCTCACCTGGAGCCGGCGGGAGACCCCGCGCACCGTCAGGCCGGTGCTGCGCTCGACGACGGCGCCGAGGACGTCGGCGGACCGCACCATCTGGGCCTCGGTCTCCAGGCTGGTCTCCTGGTCCTGGCGGACCGACGACGGCGTGGAGGAGAACGGGTTGCCGACCGACGGGTTCACCAGGATCCGGGTGGTGCTGGTGTAGGTCGTCGGCGTCGTGGAGGCGTAGAGCCAGCCGCCGACGGCGCCGAGCACCAGGAGCACCGCGACCAGCGCGGCGTGGTGGCGCAGCGCCCGGGCGAAGGGGACGCGGGGCGTGGGACGGGTGTCAGGCTGCTGCATGGGCGTGCTCCTCGTGGCGCAGCGGGAGGCGGAGGCCTCGCGATCGGTCTCGTGCAATGCCGGCCAGGCAGCCGGCGAGCAGCCCGAGGGCGGCTCCGGACGTGGCGGGGACCTCGGTGTTGGCGTAGTCGGCCGTGCCCCGGTCGGGCGCCGGGACGACCACCTGGGCCGGCACCGCGCGGGCGGCCCGGAGCTCGTCGAGGCGGGTCTGCAGCTCGACCAGCGAGGTGAACAGGTCGTCGGACGAGGCGACCACGACGCGCCGGGCCTGCTCGCGCGCGAGCAGGCTCTCCTGGGCGATCACCAGGAACCGGAGCTGGCGGATCTGGTCGAGGGTCAGCGAGCCGAGGGCGTCGCGCCGCACCTGCACCAGCGCGGTCGCGGCAGCGTCCGCGGCGCGTGCGACGCGCTCCGGGTCGGTGCCGGTGACGGTCACGTGGAGGACGTGGGTCCCGGCCGAGGCGGTCACCGACAGGTGCTGCTCGCTGCGCGCCGCGCTGACGCCGAGCTCCTCGCCGACCGCCGAGAGCACGGCGGGGCTGCGCAGCAGCTGGGCGTCGGTGTCGATGCTGACCTCGGGCGGCGCGAGCTCGTCGACCGTGGGCATCACGTAGACCGGGACCGGCGTCAGGGACACCGACGCGGTCGCCGAGTACGAGCCCGGGCGGGTCAGGCCCACGCCGAGCCCGCCCAGCAGGCCCAGCCCCACGAGGGCGAGGAGCAGCGTCGCGTGCCGCCGCGCGAACGCGGTGTAGTCGGAGACGCGCGGCAGGCCGGCAGGGGTCACGTGGTCCATGCAGGCCGCCGCCCCAGGAAGTCGCCGAGCGCGTCGTCGTGGGGCGCGAAGTGCTCGCGCAGGCGGGCGCGGGTCGTCGCGGCCATCGGCGCGCTGGGTCGCCCGTTCCACCGGTCGAAGCGGTCGGGCATCACCACCGGCAGCCCGAGGAAGTCGAGGATGCCGGCGAAGGTCTGCTCCGGGTGCTCGAAGAACGACTCGCTCTCGACCGCGTGCACCTGCTCGCGGGGGAAGTGCTCGCCGATCCGCGCGAGCTGCTCGGCGTAGTGGCCGCGGCGCACGTAGGCGTGGTGGCGGTGGCTGGAGCTCTGGTAGAGCGGGTCGGCGAGCATCCGCTCCGCCTGCCCCTCGAGCCGCTCGTCCTCGAGGTCGAGCGCGCGCTCGAACTCCTCGGTCTCGAAGCCGCGGGCGTGCTCGTGCTTGTAGGCCGACCAGGCGCGCTCGACCGGGTCGCGGAGCATCGCCAGCACCCGCACGTCGGGCAGGTGCTCGGCCATCCGTGCCGGGGCGCAGGGGTGGAACATGTAGTAGCCGCTGGCCTCGAAGGTGATCGGGTCGCCCTCGACGCCGCGGGAGCGCGCCTTGAGCGACGCGCGCAGCGGGAAGTGGCCCTGGTACCAGTCGAAGCCGCGCTGGTAGTTGACGTCGAAGTAGTTGACGCCCTTGTGGTAGTTCGCGGAGTGGATGAGCGGGTGCGCCATCAGGGCCCGGAACAGCGACGTCGTCCCGGCCCGCTGCGCGCCGACCAGGATGAAGGTCGGGAGCTGGCGGTGCGACGCGGTCGCGGAGCCGACTCCGACGGACAGGACGCGGCCTGCGGTCTTGACGGGGTGGGGCATCGAGCTGCGGATGGTCATGGTGCTCCGTTCGGTACGGGTCGGGGCTCGCGCAGCTGGTCCTCGAGGAGCGAGGTGATCCAGTCCGTGCGGAGCCGGAGGGCGGGCGTGGCGCCGTGCTCGAGGGCCTCGAGGTAGCGGGTGGCCATGTCGGCGAGGTAGAGCAGGAGGGTGAGGTGGCGTCGCTCGGACGGCACGTCGAGCGCGGCGAGCAGCCCGTCGACGGAGGCCAGGAAGGAACGCTGCTGCTGGGCGGCGGCCCGCTGGCCGGGGCGTACGGACTGGGCGGCGAAGTGCAGCTCGTCGAAGCCGACCGGCACCCGGGGCTCGTGGCGCTCCCAGTCCCAGACGTGCAGCACGCCGTCGGTGACGCCCATGTTCCAGTGGCCCCAGTCGCCGTGCCAGCCACCCAGCGCGACGACGTCGCCGCCGTGCCGCTCGGCGAGCACCTCGACGGCGTCGAGCACGCGCTCGGCCGCGGCGCCACCGGTGCCGCCGCCGACCCCGAGCACCCGCTCGAGCAGGCGGGTGAGGTGCTCGCTGTCGGCGAGCGTCGTCAGGGTCCGGCCGTCGAGGTCCGCGACCTCGCGGGCCGCGGCGAGCCGCTGGTGCTCCGACGCCCGGCCGCCCGACGGGAGGGCCGACATCACCAGCACCTCGAGCCCGGACCAGCGGCCGTGGTGCAGGACCTCGGGGACCCGGAAGGTGCGCGGGCGGTGCGCGGCCACCGACGCCAGCGCCTGCGCCTCGCGGCGCACCAGGTCGGCGGTGAGGTCGTTGTGGCCGACCTTGGCGTAGCCGAGCACCGAGCCGTCGGAGGCGAACACCTGCAGGACCGGCTTCTGGTTGACCCGGCGCGTCCCGAGCAGGACGCCGACGCGGACGTCGGTGCCGAGGCTGGCGCCGAGGTGCCGCTCGATCGAGTCGGCGTCGGGGCCGCCGCCGCTCACGGTCAGCCGTGGCCACCCGAGCAGCGGGAAGGCCGGCGAGCGCAGCGAGCGCTCGAGCACCCGCCGGGCGGGCCCGACCAGACCGGCGCGCGACCCGCCCAGGCGACGGACCATCACCGAGGAGCCGGGCAGGTCGGCGGGCACCAGCAGGCGCGGCCGGCCGCCGCTCGGGAAGAGGTAGACGTCGCGGGTGCCGGGGCCGGCCGGACCGCGGCGCCGGGACCGCGTCATCCGGGGCGCCTCCCAGGGCTCGGGCCACAGCAGGCGAGTGACCTCCGCGGCGTAGGACGCGGACGCGGTCGGTGCGGGCGCGCTCACGACGCCACCTCCGGGGTCTCGTCGGGCAGGTCGGCGCGGGCCATCAGCCCGACCGCGACCATCGTGGTGAACATCGCCGAGCCGAGCGAGTCGTAGACGAAGAAGCAGAGCACCGAGATCAGCAGCACCGAGCAGCCGGCGACGTCGAGCGGCGCCGGACCCCGGGCGCGCCGGAGGAACTGGTGGGCGTAGAAGGCGAGGCACAGCAGCGTGCCGACGAACCCGGTGGTCAGCACGAGCCGCCACATGAAGCCTTGGGTCCCGAGCGGCGGCGCGGCGCACTGGTGGCACTGGGCGGTCTCGCCGCCGGCGAGCGAGCTGAAGCTGCCCTGCATGGTGCGCGTCGTGCCGTAGCCGACGACCGGCGACCCCTGGGCGGTGACGGACACGACGGTCTCGGCGGTGCCCGCGCGTCGGTCGTTGCTGTGCGGCGTCTCGACCCGCAGCATCAGCGTGTCGTAGAGCGGGGACGAGACGAACACGATGCCGCCGACCAGGACCGCCGCGACGAGCGCCTGCAGGGCGCGGTAGCGGCCGTTGACGGCGAGCCGGAACGCGGCGTAGGCCGCGGCCATGCCGAGGGAGATCCACAGGCCCCGGTTGAGGGAGAACGTGATCGGGAAGACCGCCGCCACCAGCACCAGCGGGGCCAGGCGGCGCCGCCACCCGGCGTCGCGCCCGGTCCAGGCGAGCACGAAGAAGGGGAGGTAGAGGGCGATGTTGTTGCCCCAGGCGTTGGAGTAGGGGAACGGCGCGGTCGGGCGCGGCTGGACGTAGCCGAGGAAGTCGCTCGAGGACGACAGCGACGGGTGCACGAGGGTCCGCACGAAGTTCTTCGAGGTCAGGCTGCGCGGCAGCACCAGCTCCATCGGCGAGCGGAACTCCAGGGTCGGCGCGAGCATCGCGAGCACCCCGAAGCCGGTGGTCACCACGAACATCCACGCCAGCAGCCGCACGACCCGCTGGGTCGGGAGCTCGCGGGCGGTGTTGACGACGTAGAGCATCACGACGGTGATCGCGACGTACCAGCCCGCCCAGACCGCGAAGCCCGCGACCCGGCCGATCCCGCCGCCGGGCACCGTGTCGGGTGCCTGGGCGTGGGTGACGAAGACGCCGATGAACATCCAGACGAGGAACAGCAGCCACAGGGCGAAGCCCCGCGGCACGACGAGGTCGCCCTTGCGGCGCAGGATGACGGCCATCGCGAGCGCCATCGCGAAGAAGATCAGCTGGGCCAGGCCGAGCGCCCACCACAGCGGGAACCCGAGGTAGAGGACCGCCAGCGGCCAGCCGGGCTTGAGCAGGCGGCGCTCGCGGGTGCCGGCGAGGGCGTGCGGCGCCGGCACCAGCGCGGCGACGCTCACCGGGTCGCCTCCGTGCGCGCCCGGGTCGGCGTGCGGCCGACGTAGCCGTGGGTGAGCAGCTGCGGCAGCGTGATCGCGGTGACGACCCGCTGCGAGACCGGCGGCAGCGCGGTGTGCCAGGCGTCGTCCAGGCGCAGGTCGATGCGGCCGTGGACGAAGCGGGTGCGGCTGCCTGCGACGCCGTGGCTCGGACCGAGCTCGACGCTCGAGTCGCCGACGTGGTCCAGGGCGCCGGCGGCCGCCGGCAGGCCGACTGCGCGCAGCGCCCGCTCGACGGTCGTGCGGGGGTTGGCGACGAGGTCCTCGTAGCGCACGCGGGTGGCGTGGGTGGCGGCGGAGCCGAGCACGGTCGACTCGGCCTGCAGCGCGGCCCAGAGCACCGCGAGGCGGTGCGGGGAGTAGGTCCCCATCGCCTCGCCGTCGCGCGACTGGGGCTTGCGGATGTCGGACTTGCTCCACGAGCTCGCGACGCCGCGCGGGTCGCGGACCAGGTTGAGCACGCGCAGGTCGAGGCCGTCGATGCGGCGCAGCGCGAACAGCTGGGCGGTCGACTTGCTGGCGTCGACGACGACCTCGGCGCCCGACACCTCGGCGATCGCGCGGTAGAGACGCTCGTGCCGGTCGAGGTACGTGTCGAGCTCGCGACGGGCGTCGGCCGGCATCGCGCCGGTCATCATCCGCGGGACGTAGCGCTGGCGCACCACGCGGGGCTGCAGCCGGGCGACCTCGTCGGTCACGGCGTCCCAGCCGCCGAAGGCGACCTCGCCGACCTCGACCCAGAAGGGGCACTGCGAGAACGGCACGCCGCACCCGCAGCGCTGGTCCTGGCGCGAGACGCGCGAGAAGAGGGCGTTCAGCTCGCCGGCGTTGACCCAGCCCGGCTGCGCGCCCAGGACCCGCTCCAGCAGCGTGCTGCCGGACCTGCCCACACCCACGATGTAGAGGATCTTCATCCTCAGCCCCTTTGCCTTGCGCCCCACGCGGCCCCTCGCTCGGAGGGGCCGGTGGCACGACGCTAGGCGGCTCGCCGCGGTCGACCGGCCGGAGTCGCCGGGCATCCCCAATTCGGGGTAGCCGCCCGGCGCGGGTGGTCCGGCCGGACGCCCCGGTGGTGGCCTTGGGGGGTGAGGACCTCCACGACGATCCCCGCGCTGGCGGTGCTGGCGCTGCTCGCGGCCGGGTGCGGCGCCACCGGCACGGAGCCCCCGGAGCGCGCGTCGGTCCCGCCGGCGGCCGCGCCGGCCATCGACACCCGCGGCGCCGAGCTGTGGCTGTCGTTCGACGAGCAGCAGCCCGGCTTCGACGGCTCCCCGGAGTACGGCGACGCCCAGGGCGGGCTGATCTCCGGCAAGGTCGTGACCGCCAACGGCGGCGAGGTCGGCGTGGTCGCGGGTGCGGCGGGCCGCGGGGACGCGCTGGAGTTCCCGGACGTCTGCGACGACAGCACCGGCTGTCCACGCGCGATGGTCGAGGTGCCGGCCGACCCCGCCCTCGACCCGGGCGACCGGGCGTTCTCCTACGGCGCCAGCGTGCGGCTCCCGGTCGAGCGGACCGCGATCGGCTCCAACATCGTGCAGAGCGGCCGCTACGGCTCCGAGGGGGGCCAGTGGAAGCTCCAGGTCGACGGCGAGGAGGGGCTGCCCAGCTGCATCCTGCGCTCCGGCGACGACATCGTGAAGATCCGGTCGGAGACCTCCGTGGCCGACGACGCCTGGCACCGGGTGGTCTGCCGGCGCGACGCCGACGGGGTCAGCATCGAGGTCGACGGCGACGTGCGTCGCAAGGGCGTCGCGCTCGGCGCCGTCCACACCGGCATGCCGGTGCGGATCGGCAGCCCCGGCGTCGGTGACGACGACGACCAGTTCCACGGCTCGGTCGACGACGTCGTCATCGACGTCGACGCCGGCTGAGCCCACCCCGGCGTCAGGCGGGCCGCGCGACCCAGTCCGAGGTGAGCTCGGAGGCGAACGCCGACTGCATCGACGGGCTCATCTCCCACGTGCCCTCCGGCGAGTTCAGCCCGGAGTTGAAGTAGGACATCGACACGATGCCGTGCTCGCGGGCGTAGGCCGCGGCGTCGCGGATCCACTGCGCGGCCAGCCCGGGGTTCTGCGGGTCGTCGCGGCAGCCGTACTCGCCGATCACGAGCGGCCGGCCCTCGAACCAGCCGAGCACCTCGTCCATCTTGCTGCCGAAGCTGCGCCACTCCTTGCGGTTCGCCGGCGACCACGGGTTGTAGACGTCGAGACCGGCCACCGGGGCCTCCGGCACCAGCCAGCGGCCGGGGTCGACGTCGTGGCGCGACGGGTCGAAGGTCCAGTGCTGCAGGACGGGCGCCACCACGACCGACGGCGCGAGGTCGGCCGCCATCGACACCGCCCGGCGCTGCATGCCGGTCCAGTCGTCGGGCATCATCCCGGGCTGGCCGGCGTCGTTCTCCGGCTCGTGGTGCAGGGTGAACAGCACCGTCCCGCCGAGCTCGCCCAGGGGTGCCAGCATGCTCGCCAGCCAGGCGTCGCGCCGTCCGGCGGCGACGTCGGCCCAGGTGCCGTCGGCCTTGCTCGACACGTGGGGGAGCCGTCCGTTGGCGAGGTCGTCGCGGCAGCGGGCGACCAGCTGCCGGGCCTCGTTGCGGTCGGGCGCGAAGTAGGAGCGGTTCAGCGCCAGCGGCGACCCGAGCTCACGCTCCCACCCGGCCAGCGAGCGGTGGAAGGGGACCGACGCGCCGTAGTAGAGGTCGCCGGCCGCGGGCTGGCCCGGGAAGGCCGCCGGGGTCGGGGAGGGCGTCGGGCGCGAGGTGCGGCTGGGACGCGGCGTGACGCTCGCCGGGGCGCTGGTGGGCGAGCCGCTGCACGACGACGCCAGGACGGCCACCGCCGCGCCGGCACCGAGGCCGAGCAGCCGTCGTCGTCCGATCTCCATGCCCCGACCCTAGGTTCGTCGGCCGCGCCTCGGAAGGCGTCCCAGCGTGGGCGCGGCTGCATACCCCCAATATGGAGGATCCCGACGTCGCCGCCGACCCGGCCGGGCGCCGGTGCACCAGCCTGTGACCATGGACGAAGCGGTCATCGAACCCGGGGAGCGGCGGAGCGGTCCGGTGCTGCTCGTGAGCACCCAGGGCGGGCACCTGACGCACCTGCTGGCCCTGCGCCCGTGGTGGGAGGGACGCGACCGGCTCTGGGTCTGTCCGGCCACCCCCGACGTGCTGGACCGGCTCGGGGGCGAGCGGCTGCGGCCGTCGTACCACCCGACCACCCGCAACGTGCCGAACCTGCTGCGCAACGCCTTCCTCGCGGTCCGCGTCCTGCTCCGCGAGCGCCCGGCGATCGTGGTCAGCGCCGGAGCCGGCGTCGCGGTGCCGTTCTTCGTGCTCGCCTGGCTGATGCGCATCCCGACGGTCTTCATCGAGGTCTACGACCGGGTCGACACCCCGACCATGACGGGCCGCCTGTGCGGGCCGTTCACCACCCGGCGCCTGGTCCAGTGGCAGAGCCAGCTGGAGTTCTACCCGGACGCCCACCTCGTCGGACCGCTGCTGTGAGCGCGCTCGTCCTGGCCCTCGCCGGCACCGACCACCACCCGTTCGCGCGGCTGGTCGAGTGGATGGACGCCGCCGCGGCCCGGCGGCCCGACGTGCGGTTCGTCGTGCAGCACGGCGCCGGCCCGGCCCCCCGCGTGGCCGAGGGGCACGGCTTCCTCGCCCACGACCACCTCTCCCGCCTCGTGCAGGAGGCCGACGCCGTGGTCTGCCACGGCGGGCCCGGCACCATCATGGACGCCCGCGCCGCCGGCCACGTGCCGCTGTGCGTGCCGCGCGACCCGCGCCTCGGCGAGCACGTCGACGACCACCAGCAGCGCTTCGTCGCCGTCGTCGGCGAGGTCGGCCTG
Source organism: Nocardioides okcheonensis (assembly GCF_020991065.1). Classification (NCBI taxonomy): domain Bacteria; kingdom Bacillati; phylum Actinomycetota; class Actinomycetes; order Propionibacteriales; family Nocardioidaceae; genus Nocardioides; species Nocardioides okcheonensis. The sequence goes on along the minus strand of NZ_CP087710.1, from coordinate 1,828,706 downwards.
GTCCGTCCGGTCACCAGCCTCGAGGGCTTCCTCACCGACGTCGACGGCGTGCTGCTGCTCGGTCGCGGCGGTCTCGCCAGCGAGGCCGGCGACCGCGCCCGCCGGGCGGCGCTGACCCTCGCCGCTCGTGAGCTCGACGAGCTCACCACCGTCCGCCCGATGCGGATCCCGCGGCCCCGACGGAGCCGGACGGTCCTCCCGTCCGGCGACCGCTGAGAGGGCGTGGCGACGTGGGGGCACGGACGCCGGGCGTGAGCGTGGTCTACCTCGGCGGCTTCGGCCGGTCGGGCTCGACGCTGGTCGAGCGGGTGCTGGGTGCGGTGCCCGGATGGGTCAATGTCGGCGAGGTCGTCGACCTGGCCCGCTCGGTCGCCCCGCACGACGAGCTCTGCGGGTGCGGTGAGCGGTTCTCGGCCTGCCCGGTCTGGTCGCGCGTCGGCGAGGTCGCCTTCGGCGGCTGGACCGACGAGGTCCTCGAGCGGATCCGCGGCGCCCACCGCGCGGCCGCCCGCCAGCGGCACCTGCCCGGCCTGCTGCCCGACCTGCCGCGTCCGCGGCGTGGGTCCGCCCCGTCGCCGGCGCTGGCGTCGTTGCGCGCCGACTACGCCGCGATCTACCGCGCGGTCGCGGAGGTCACCGGGTCGAGCGTCGTCATCGACGCCTCGAAGGGCCCGGCGCTCGGCCAGGCCCTGGCCGGAGCCCCCGACATCGACCTGCGCGTGCTCAACGTGGTGCGCGACCCGCGCGCCGTGGCCTGGTCCTGGCAGCGGGAGGTGGCGCGCCCCCACGACGCGTCGGGGTCGGACCAGATGTGGCGCATCCCCGCCCACCGCGCGGCCGCCCAGTGGAGCGGCCTCCAGCTGGAGATGGCCTCGATCGCGCGGTGGGGCGGCGTACCGTCCGCACGGCTGCGCTACGAGGACTTCGTCGCCGACCCGGTCGGCTCGCTGGTGGCCGCGACGACCGACCTCGGGCTCCCGCTCGCGCCCGAGCAGCTGCCCGCCGTCGACGACGGCGCGATCCTGCTCGAGCCCAGCCACGGCCTGTCCGGCAACCCGTCGCGCTTCCGGTCCGGCGTCGTCCGGCTGCGCCGCGACGAGGCGTGGGCCAGCGAGATGCCGGCCGGCGCCCGCGCGGTGGTGACCGGCCTGACCCTGCCGCTGCTCGTCGACTACGGCTACGCCCCCGCACCCCGAACCGCCCCGACCGCCGCCGGTGCGGCCACCGGGACCGCCCCCGACAGGAGGACCGTGACGTGACCGCCGAGCACGCATCACCGCTGGCCGACCCGGCCGCCCCGCTGGTCAGTGTCGTCGTCCCGACGCACGGACGACCCGAGCTGCTGCGCGAGACGCTGGCGACCATCATCGGCCAGGACTACGCGGGCCCGATGGAGGTCCTCGTCGTCCACGACGGCGAGCCCGAGGACCTCGGCCTCGCCGGCCTCTCGCGACCGGGCCGCCAGGTCCGCACCACCGTCAACGCCCGCACCCGCGGCCTGTGCGGGGCCCGGAACACCGGCGTCGCGGAGACCCACGGCAGCCTGGTCGCCAGCTGCGACGACGACGACCTGTGGGCGCCCAGCAAGGTCCGCAAGCAGGTCGAGCGGCTGCTCGCCGACCCGTCGCTGCTCGTCGTCGGCACCGGCATCCGGCTGCTCATGGGCGGCCAGCGCGGCGACGTCGAGTGGCCCGCCACCGAGGCGGTCGTCTCCCACGACCGGCTGCTGCAGAACCGGGTGAAGGAGCTGCACAGCTCCAACCTGATGATGCGCCGCGAGGCGTTCGACAGCGTCGGCCCCTACGACGAGGACCTCCCGCACGGCTACGGCGAGGACTACGACTGGCTGCTGCGCGCGAGCCGCGTGGGCGGCGTGGGCGTCGTGCAGGAGACGCTGGCCGACATCCGTAAGGACATCCCGTCGTGGTTCCGCGACCGCTGGGTCAACACGGCGACGGCGCTGGAGTACCTCCTCGCCAAGCACCCCGACTTCGGCGACCACCGCCGCGGCCACGCCCGGATCCTCGGCCAGATCGCCTACGCCCGCGCCAACGCGGGCGAGCGGCGCGCGCGCCGCCGCATCGCCGGCCGCGCCCTGCGCGCCGCCACCCCGCCGTGCCCCACGCCTGGCTCGCGCTCGCCGCCGCCGGGCCGGGCGACCACCACCGCATGCTGACCATGGCACGCCGCTTCGGAAGGGGGCTCTCGTGAGCCGTCTGCCCAACTTCCTCTACGTCGGTCCCGACAAGGCCGGGTCGTCGTGGCTGCACGAGACCCTCATCAAGCACCCCGACGTCTACCTCACTCCGTCGAAGGACCTCTACTTCTTCGACCGCTACTACGACCGCGGGATGGGCTGGTACGCCGCGCAGTTCAAGGACGCGCGGGACGAGAAGGTCGTCGGCGAGGTCTGCCAGGACTACCTCTTCCACCCCGAGGCCGCCAAGCGGATCCACCACGAGCTCGGCGACGTGTCGGTCATGGTGTCGCTGCGCGACCCGGTCGACCGCGCCTGGTCGTCCTACCTCTACATGCGCAAGCACGGCATCGGCCCCGACACCTTCGCGGAGGCGCTGCGCAGCTGCCCGGAGCTGCTCGACCACGGTCGCTACGCCACGGGTCTCGACCGCTTCCTCGACCTCTTCCCGCGCGAGCGTGTCCACGTGGCGCTGTTCGACGACCTCGAGGCCGACCCGCAGCGCTTCCTCGACGACGTGACCGCCATGCTCGGCGTCGCCCGCCAGCCGCTCGACGACAAGGAGCGCGAGGCCCGCCTGCCGGCCGCGAAGGCCCGCTCGGTCCACCTCGCCTCGGCCGTCCGCAAGGGCGCGGACTGGGTGCGCGAGCACGACGGCGCCCGGCTGGTCGGCGCGGTCAAGCGCTCGCCGCTGGTGCACCGCGTGCTCTACCGGCCGATCGACCGTGCAGCCGTGCGACCCGACCACAGCGACGTGCTCACCGTGCGTCGCGAGCTCGACTCGGAGGTGACGGCGCTGGAGAGCACCTTCGGCCTCCACCTGCGCGAGTCCTGGGGCTGGTAGCCCCTCCCTCCCGTGTCGCGGTGGTGGGACGTGCCCCCTTCCCGCCACCGCGGCCGTCCAGCCCGTCCCGCCCGTCCCGCCCGTCCAGCCCGTCCAGCCCGTCCCGCCCTCGAGCGGGGCGGGCTCCCTCGTGTCCGGGGCGCAGGGGCAGCGGGTCGGTGACGCGCCTCCTCGATCCGTCTGTCTGAGGACGTGGTGCGGCCGAGGCGGGCCTCGTCAGCTGCAGGGCGTCCTCACGCTGTGTGCCCCTGGTGGTGACGCAGTTGCCGGATCTGTCGGTGAGCGGTCGTTGGCAGAGTGGGCGACCGCTGTGCTGTCCCAGGGCGGATGGAGCCCCCTTCCGCGCATGTGCGGCGGACGTGGCCATGCATCGGGCACCTTCGAGGGCGAGAACCGCCGCACGTGCGGCGCCGGTGCGGCAGCGTCGCACACGTGTCCGAGATCTTGCCCTCGAGCTGCTCGGCGAAGGGCGACAACTCACACACGTGTGCCCGAACGGGCAGCACGCGACCTTCACGTACGCATCTGCTGCGATCCGGACGCCCGCTCATGCCGATGAGCGCGCACCATCTTTACCGCAAAGGCTTGGTGCTCAACGAGTCCAGGGACCTGCGCCAACGGCCCCCACTAGGGGTGGTCTCGAAGCACCGCCTGAATGAAGGACGCCTTTGCTGCGGTGTAGGACGCGCGGTCGCCTAAGTGCCGGGCAGCCAGGCTGCGTTTCAGGTCCAGGTATCGCGCGGCCAGCGCTGGGTCAGCGCGGAGAGCGTCCCGAAACCGAAGTCGTGTGCGCCACTCGTCGGAGTCGTGCTGCACGAGGTTGAGGTGATGCGTACGGCGCGACTCCGGTCCTTTCGGGAGGAAGACATAAGTGTCGTACACGCGGTCAGACATGTAGTGGTAGCCGAGTCCCGTCAACACGGGGACCACCACGCGTACCTCTGCGAGGTCTCGGATTCCAGCCTGCATGTCAATGAGGGGTTTGGCCTCCAGCCCAGGTATCGCTGTGCTCCCTACGTGCTCTACGTCCACTACCCACGGCGACAGGTGTGCCAGAAGGACTGACCGCTCCGCCGCAAACAGCGCTGGCCACGACTCGCTGTACGCGTGCAGCGCAAGCGCACCGCGCCGGAGCCCCAGTTCGTTGGGTGTGTCCGCGTCAGTCACATAATCAGTCTCGCTCACAGCGGGAAGACGTGTCCGCGCAACGTCCGGATCTGCCGCGATGAGCTCGACTGGATCTGCCGATGAGCGGGTGGGCTCCTAACCTGCCGCCGTGACGATCAGATCGCCCGGCGGGGGCAGTTCATCTGGATCCGAGTCGCCTTGACCGACCCATTCAATGCCGCCGAGAACGTCTCCCACTTGCGGAAGGTTCACGGTGAAGAGGAACAGGCCGTCGTAGGTGCGAGAGTCCCTGACACCCGCGTTGACAACCGGCCACATGCCGTTGGTCTGACCGTGGAAAAAGTCGATCGAGGGGCACCCGCACCCACAACCGCCGTAGACCTGCGCTGTCGCCGATTGGCTGCGGAGTCGCTCGACTCCATCGAACTCGACCGCCAGCAGCGCGTCGAGGACCCCGCGTTCACGGGCGGTCAACTGCCTGGGGCTCATGGGCCGATCATTGCTCACCCCGGCATCCCGCGCTGCCGATGCAACGACCGGAGCTGCCGCGATGAGTGCGGTCCGTACGAGCGCGCTCACGCCGCGAGGTCGCCCAGGAGTCACGGTGCGCGGTGCCGGGACAGGTGGCGCAACGTCGTGGCGATGCAGGCGACCTGCAGCCACCATGTCGCCGGGGTGGTCGTGTTCTCGAATGACGTCGCCGGCCGGCGGGAGCACCCCTGGCGGCCGTGGGCGACCTCGACGTGTAAGGCGCGTCGGACCGTGCGGAAGACCGGCAGCTCGTCGCTCAGTAGGCCCCGCGGTGGCCGAGCACCGCGCGGACGGTGCGGACCAGGATCCGCGCGTCGAGCCCGAGCGACCAGTTGTCGACGTACTTCAGGTCGAGGCGGACCGACTCGGCCCAGGTGAGGTCGGAGCGGCCGGAGACCTGCCACAGGCCGGTGACGCCGGGCTTGACCACGAGGCGTCGCTTCGGGTCGATGTCGTACTGCGCGACCTCCGAGGGCAGCGCGGGGCGCGGGCCCACCAGCGACATGTCGCCGCGCACGACGTTCCACAGCTGGGGGAGCTCGTCGAGGGAGTAGCGGCGCAGCTTGGCCCCGAGACGCGTGATGCGCGGGTCGTCGGCGATCTTGAACAGCACGCCGTCCTTCTCGTTGGCCGCCACCAGGCCCTGGCGCACCACCTCGGCGTCGACGCCCATCGAGCGCAGCTTGAGCATGGTGAACGGGACGCCGTTGCGCCCGATGCGCTCCTGGCGGAACAGCGCGGGACCGGGCGTCTCGAGGCGGATCGCCAGGCACAGCACGGCGAGCAGCGGCAGTGCCATCACGAACGCGGCGAGCGCCAGGGCGCGCTCGACGACGTCCTTGAGGAGACGTCGCGGGCCGCCGAGGACGGGACGGGTCACGTGGAGCACGTCGATGCCACCGGTGCTGACCACGCGGGTGCGCTGGGGCTCGACGTCGAGCAGGCCGGTGCCGAGGTAGAGCTCCGCGCCCACGCCGGCGAGCGACCAGTGCAGTCGTCGCACCTCGCTCGGGGTCAGGCGCGCGCCGGGGAGCACGACGACCGCGTCGGCGCCGTGGCGGTGGGCGACCTGCGAGGAGAAGTCGAAGCCGACGTAGGTCGGCAGGTCGAGCGGCACCTTCGAGCGCCGGGTGACGCAGGCCGCCACGACCTCGTGCCGGTCGGTGGCCTGCAGCTCGAGCATCGCCTCGCGCACGTCACGCGGTCGTCCGGCCAGGACGAGGCGCGGTCGGCGGGCGCCGACCAGCAGCGACGGCACCGCGCTGGCCACGCTGAACACGGCCACCAGCTCGGCGAGGGCGACCAGATCGTCGGCGACGAGCCAGGGCGAGACCGCGAGGGCGAGCACCGCACCGCGCAGGCCGGTGGCGAGCACCACCCACACTCCGGCGAGCCGGTCCTGGCCGAGCGGCGAGCGGCGGTAGTGGCCGGCGGACAGGAGCAGCAGCGGCCAGGCCACCGCCGACATCAGCGCGACGGGCGCCGACAGCATCCCGGTCGCGGCCGCACCGACGGCGAGCACCGACGCCAGGACGGTGTCCAGCCAGATGGCCCACCCGGGTGCCCGACGCGACCGAGGGCTCGGCAGCGTGGACAGCTCGTCGTCGAGGGCAGCCAGCTCGGCCGCCTCCCACGCCCGGCCCGCGGTCGGGTCGGAGGCCGCCGGCGCGGGCGCCCCCACCTCGCTCGAGACCCGCGGGAGCGGGATGGGTGTGGCGAGCAGGCCTTCGTCCGGCGCGTCCACCCGGACCCGGGCTTGCGTCATGTCCACCACCCCTTCCAGCACCCCTGCGACGACCTCGTCGTCCGTGCTGCGAGCCTAGGAACCAGACCCCCTCCACGGCATGCCGCATATGAGCGAAAGCCCTGCAGGACAGGGGGTTCCGGCGATCGGCACGGCCCCGGGGACATACCCAGTCGTGGGGATGGGCCGGGCCGCCGGCGGACCCTACGCTCGACACGTGCACCCCACGGGTTCGCCGTGCTCGTCTTGTCCTCCTCCGGCCGTCTCGGTCGGGCGGACGCGAGGTCCCCACGTCTCGTCACAGCGACGACGGTGAACCACAGCGGCGGCCGAGGTTCCCCCTCCTCGGCCGCCGCGCAGGGTCGTACCCAGCGAGGGGCGGCCCATCGAGGGGTACCTCGCGCGGCCGCAACCGCTCCTGAGAAGGTCCCTGCATGACCCGACCTCGCTGGTGGCCCTCGCGACGGCTCGAGCTCGACGCCGTGACGGTCGACCTCGTCGACACCGGGGACGACCTCCCGCCGGTGCTGATGCTGCACGGGCTCGGCGGTCACGCCGGGGAGTGGGCGCTGGTCGCCTCGTTGCTGCGGGGACGTCGTCGGCTGGTCGCGTTCGACCAGCGCGGCCACGGCGCGAGCACACGCCGTCCGCGTGACGTCACACGGGAGGCCCACGTGTGCGACGTCGTCGACGTCATGGACGAGCTGGGACTGGAGCGCGTGACGCTCGTCGGGCAGTCGATGGGAGCCCACACTGCCATGCTCACCGCCGCTGCCCACCCCAGTCGCGTGTCCCGGCTGGTGCTCGTCGAAGGGGGCCCGTCCGCGGCCGGGTCGCAGGCGACGGACGACGTGATCGACTGGTTCAGGTCCTGGCCCACGCCCTTCGCCCGCGAGGAGGACGCGCGGGCGTACTTCGAGGACCAGTACGGTCCCGGTGCCGCGGCCGACGCGTGGACCGCCGGGCTCGAGCCCACGCCTGACGGGCTCAGGCCTGGCTTCGACGTCGAGGTGCTGCGCGGGGCCATCCAGGCCGTTCACGGCGAGGCACGATGGGCCGAGTGGGAGGCAGTGGCGTGCCCCACCGTGCTCGTCACGGGAGAGCACCGGCTCCCTGACCGACGACGAGGCCCGTCGGATGCGCGAGCGCAACCCTCACGCTCGGTGGACGAAGGTGCCCGGCGCCGGACACGACGTCCACCTCGACGCCCCGGAGGCCGTGGCCCTCGCGACGTGACGCGTGGCGTGCACGCGCTCCGTCAGGGGCGGCCGCTCGGCGCGGTGTCGACGACGGTGGCGCGCGGGCGCGGGACCACGGGGGCGGCGCCGAAGAACGCGTGGTGCCACATCTCGAGGCTGAGCAGCGTCCAGAGCTGCAGGTCCTCCTGGGCGCCCCGGGCGGGTGACTCCACCAGCGCCCGCACCGCGGCCGGGTCGAGCGTGTGGGCGACCCAGGACCCGGGGGAGCCGAGCCACTCCCGGGCGGTGTCGTGCAGGCCGTTGCGGAACCAGGTGTCGAGCGGCACGCGCGGCGCGTCGGTACGCGGCCGGTCGATGACCTCCTCCGGCACGAGCGGGCGAGCCGCCTCCTCCAGCAGCCACCGGGTCGACCCGGACCGCACCCGGACCGAGGTCGGGAGCCGGAAGGCGAGCTCGACCAGCCGGTGGTCGAGCAGCGGCGGTCGCCAGGCGAGCGACCCCGAGGTCCACAGCCGGTCGCCCCGCTCGAGCAGGTGGTCGGGCAGGAGGTGGCGTACGTCGTCGCGCACCTGCCGGTCGTAGGGGTCGGCGCCCGGGGTGGGCACCGCCCGCCGCTCCGCCGGGGGAGCGCTGCCGAGCAGCCGTTGGCGCTCGACGGCCGCGAACGGCGCGCCGAGGTGGCGCTCGACGCTGGCCCGGACCTTGCCGGGCAGCAGCGACGCGTGGGCCGCGAGCCGGCTCAGCCGCCGGTGCGGCAGCCCGCCGAACAGCTCGTCGCCGCCCTCGCCCGACAGCACCACCCGCACCGACCGGCCGGCGTCCTGCGCCAGCCCGAACTGGGCGACGTCGCACGGGTCGGAGATCGGCGCCTCCCGGTGCCAGGTGAGGCGGTGCCAGAGGTCCTCGAAGTCGGCGGCCCGCAGCCGGACCTCGTGGTGCTCGGTGCCCATCAGCTCGGCGGTGCGGCGCGTCCAGGCGAGCCGGTCGGGCGGGTGCACGTCGAGGCCGACGGCGAACGAGGGGAGCGGTGCGTCGCGGCGCAGCTGCTGGACCTCCGCCGCGACGAGGGCGCTCCCGACACCCCCGCCGAGGTGCACGCCGACGGGCACGTCGGACACGAGCGCTGCCCGGACCGCCTCGCGGACCCCGTCGCCGACGGCCTCGATGGCGTCGCCCGCGGTCCAGATGCCCTCGGGGTCGCTCTCGGGCGGCGTCCACCAGCAGGTCTGCTCGAGGTGGCCGCGCGGCGTGATCGCGGCCCGGTGCCCGGGCAGGACCTTCTTCACGCCCTGGAAGAGGGTGTCGGGGGCCGGCACCGTGCGGCTGCCGAGGTACGCGTCGAGGCTGCGCAGGTCGACCTCCACGGCCGGACCGATCGCCAGCAGCGCCTTGACCTCCGACGCGAACGCGATCCCGCCCGGGACGTGGCGGTAGTAGAGCGGCAGCACGCCGAGCCGGTCGCGGACCAGGTGGGTCACCCCGGTGCGCAGGTCGTGGGCCGCGATCGCGAACTGGCCGTGCAGCCGCTCGACGAAGCTGATCCCCTCGAGCGCCAGCCCCGCCACCACGACCTCGGTGTCGCCCCGGGTGCGGAACGGGTGGTCGAGCTGGGTGCGCAGGCTGGCGTGGTTGGTGATGGCACCGTCGAGCGCGACCACCCACCGCCCGTCGGGTGAGTGCATCGGCTGGTGCGAGTGCTCCGTGTCGAGGACGGCGAGGCGGGCGTGGGCGAGGCCCACGTCCGGCCCCACCCACACCGACGACTCGTCGGGCCCGCGGTGCTGGAGCGTGCGCGACATGATGGACAGGGTCTCGGCGGCGGGGGCGGCTCCCGAGAAGGTGCGTACGCCGGCGAGCCCGCTCATGCGCCGAGCCGCCAGCCGACCTGGTTGGCCATCCCGACCGCGGCGAGCTGCGACGACACCTCGAGCTTGTTGAGGATCGACTTCACCTGCGTGCGGACCGTCGCCTCCGAGACGACGCTGACGTGGGAGATCTCGCGGACGGTGCGGCCCTCGATCAGTGCGCCCAGCACCTGCCGCTCGCGCGGCGTGAGCAGGTCGAGCCGACGGCGCAGGTCGTCGTGCGCCCGGCGCTCGCGCGCCCAGGCGTCGAGGAGCGTCTCGAGCTCGTCGCGGTTGATCACCGGCAACCCCTGGTGCAGCCGCCGGACCGTGGCGAGCGCCTGCTGGAGCGCGCCGCTCTTGGGCAGCACGCGCCGAGCGCCGAGCCGCATGCAGCCGCCCCACCTGCCGAGCTCCTCCGAGGCGGTCAGCACCACCACGTTGATGCCGGCCTTGGCCAGGGGGGCGACGAGGTTCATCCCGTCGCCGAACCGGCCCAGGTCGAGGTCGAGGAACACGGTGCGCGGGTTGGCCCGCAGGGCGAGCGAGCGGATCGTCGCCATCGACCCGCCCTCCTCGGGCAGCTCGAGCCGGCGCACGTCGTAGCCCTCGAGGGAGAGCGCGAGCTCGAGCGACTCCGCGAAGAGCACGTGGTCGTCGACGATGAGGACGCGGTGGTCAGAGCGTGACGTGCCGGCCATGGCTGCCTCCCACCGTCAGGTCGTTCTCGGAGGAGCGTCGCGCGGCCGGGAGCGAGATGACGAACGACGAGCCCGTCCCCTCCGTGGCCTCGTCGAGCTCCAGGGAGCCGCCGTCCTCGGTCATCAGCCGTTTGGCCAGGTGGAGCCCGATGCCCTCGCCCGGAGCCTCGCTCGCCCGACCGCCCCACTCGAAGATCCGGGTGCGCTGGTCCTCGGCGATGCCGCGACCGAAGTCGGTGACCCGGATGTCGACGGTCTGCTCGTCGCGGGTGACCACCTCGACCAGGCTGGTGTCGGAGCCGCCGTGGGTGACCGCGTTGTCGACGAGGATGTTGACGACCTCGGCGAGGGCGTCGTAGCGCCCGCGGACCACGCCGCCGTCGGAGTGCAGCTCGACGCGGCGGCCCTTGAGCCGCTGCAGGTCGAGGATGCGGTTGAGCGCGTCGTCGAGGTGGATGTCGGTCGCCGGCTGCTCCTTGCCCGCGAGCAGCCGCTCCATCCGGTCGAGCTCGGAGCGGACCGAGCGCCAGAGCCGCTCGCGCGCCTCGGGCGGGACGTCGGCGTTGTCGAGCAGCGCGGAGCCGCTCACCAGCCCCGCCATCGTGCTGCGCAGCTCGTGCATCCGCTCGCGCTGGTCACGGGTGGTCGAGACGAGCACCGAGTTCATCGCCTCGAAGCGGCGGTCGTCCTCGTCCGCGTGGCGCTGCAGGCAGGTCCAGGTGAACCCGAACCAGGCGGCGCCGATCCCGGCCCGCGACAGCGAGGCCAGCAGCTCCCACTCCGACCCCGACAGCCCGGACCACCGGACCGCGAGGCTCGAGGACACCACGGCGACGGTCGCCACGATCAGCCCGCGGGCCGTCGGCGGCAGACCGCGCTGGCGCAGCACGAGTCCGGCGGTCACCACGTGCGTGGCCGCCAGCACGCCGGCGAGGGCGAGCATCGCCGGTCGCGGTGTCTGCGACATCGGGAACTGCAGGACCAGGAAGCCGGCGGCGGTGATGCCCATGCCGACCCCGATGACGAAGCTGTCGTCGACCACGTGCTCGAACCGCCCCAGCCTGAGCAGCGGCGTGACCACGCAGACCATGCCGAGCAGCGCGGTGCCGAGCAGCAGCGTGAACGCCACCGGTTCGCGCGGCGGCGGCAGCTGGAGCGCCAGCAGCGTGACGGCCAACGCCTGCGCGGCGACGAGGGCACCCGTGCCCACGATCCACCCGGCCAGCGGTCCGCCGTGGCGGCGCCACGTGACGAGCGCCGCGCCGACGGCGCCAGCGACGAAGACGCCGCTCAGCAGTCCGTCGGCCAGCGGCGGCAACGCCGTCTGTGTCGGCAACGTGTTGAACGCGTGCCCGCCGCTCGATGCGACGCCGACCAGCACCAGGAGCCCGGCCGCGGCCGTGGTCGCCCCGACCACCCGCCAACCGTCCTCCGAACGATAGATCCCCTGCATTTCCTGCCCCCACCCACTGACACGTTCACTTGTATGTGCGACCTGCTGTCCGAGGGACGTCTGCGGTTCCCATGCCACGTTCCCGAGTCGTGGCCCGCTGTCCCCGGTGCAGATTGGATCCCCCACAAAGGGGATGTTCCAGCGATTGTGGGGCCGTACCGCGATTGTGGTAGCCCCGGTCTGGTCCGCACCCTCCAGAGGTCCAGCAGTCTTCGTCAAGGAGTCCCGCAGAACGGTCCTAGCGCGGGGGAAGTCCGCGTCACGAGTGCGTCAGACGGGCCCCACGAGGGGGTCGCGGAGGGGGTCGTCAGGCGGGTCCCGGAGGCGGGTCCGGGGCGCGGTCGCGCCGGTGCGCCGCGGTCGGGTCCCTCCCCAATTCGGTGCACGTGCGGCACGGGTGGTCGTCTGCGCGCCGACGAGGCGTCAGAGTGCGGTGACGCCGTTGCCGAGGGAGGTGCCATGTCGACGCGTGCAGCGCAGGAGCCCGTGCCCGACCCGGCGCACGGGACCGTCGCGTGGGTGGTCTCACCGCACGACCTGGTCGCCCAGGCCGTGGCCGAGGCGCTGCGCACCACCGGTGCGCCCGCGGAGTTCCACGCGTGGGAGCAGCTCCTCGTGCCCGCCGACGGCGACGCCGCGACTCCCTCCGGGAGCGGTCCCGCGGCCCACGTGATGGTGATCCTCGACGGGGTCGACCGGCCCCGTGCGGTCGAGGCGGTGGGCCGCTTCGTCGCCCGCGGCCAGGCCCGCGTCGCAGTGGTCACGTCCGCCCCCAACGCGCTCGTGTGGGGCGGCCTGCTCCAGGGCAGCTCCGTCGACGTGGTCACCGTGACGACCTCCGTGGAGCAGCTCGGCGACATGGTGCGACGCTTCGTCGCCGGCGATCCCTTGATGGATGCAGAACGTCGCAAGGCCTTGAGGGCCGACTGGTTGGACGCCCTTGACAAGAGGCACCACCTGCTGGCCCAGATGCGCGGCCTGTCACGCCAGCAGCTGCGGGTGCTCGAGCTGCTCGCCTCGGGGCGCCGGGTGCCCGAGGTCGCCGAGGTGATGGGCATCGCCGACGGCACAGTCCGCAGCCACGTCAAGACCTTGCGCAGCAAGCTCGGCGCCCGCACCCAGCTGGAGGCGGTGGCGATGCTGCGCCAGGTCCACGAGGTCGGCGACGTCGGCGAGACGGGCGACCTGGTCCCACGACCGCGGGCACGGACGGGCGCGTTCGGCGGTCTCGGTGCGCCGATAGGATCCGGTGCATGATCGATCCCTCCACGCTGGACGACCACGCCTTCGCCGTCTGGGCGGCCGAGCGAGCCGGCTCCGTCCTGCTCGACGTCCGCTCCCGCGCGGAGGCCGACGGCCTGGAGGGCAAGGCCCTCAAGGACGCCGGCGACGCCGCGGCGCAGGCCGAGCTCGACCGGGTCCTCACCGCGCACCGGCCCGACGACGCCGTGCTGTCGGAGGAGGCGGCGGACGACAAGTCCCGCCTCTCGGCGAGCCGGGTGTGGATCATCGACCCGCTCGACGGCACCCGTGAGTTCTCCGAGCCGCCGCGCGACGACTGGGCGGTCCACGTCGCGCTCTGGCAGGACGGCGACCTCGTCGCGGGCGCGGTCGCCCAGCCGGCGCTGGGGGAGACCTTCTCCACCGGTCGGCCCAGCGTGGTGCCGCCCCGCAGCTCGGAGCGTCCGCGGATCGCGGTGTCGCGCAGCCGCCCGCCGGCCTTCGTCGAGGCGCTCGCCGCCGAGCTCGACGCCGAGCTGGTGCCGATGGGCAGCGCCGGCGTGAAGGTGATGAGCGTGGTCCGCGACGTCGCCGACGCCTACGTCCACGCCGGCGGCCAGTACCAGTGGGACAACGCCGCGCCGGTGGTCGTCGCCCGCGCCGCCGGCCTGCACTGCAGCCGGGTCGATGGCTCCGAGCTGGTCTACAACGAGGACGACACCTCGCTGCCCGACCTCATCGTGTGCCGCCCCGAGCTCGCCGAGGCGATCGTCGACTTCGTGCGGCGCCACGGCACCGACTGACCCCGCGCGCCGGCGGAGCCGCCCGTCGGGCTCAGTGGACGAGCTTGAGCCCGACGATGCAGCCCACCAGGCCGGCGAGCAGCAGCGCCTTGGTCACCGACAGCGACTCCGCGCCGGTGACCACCGCGACCGCGATGGTGAGCACGGCGCCGATGCCGACCCAGACCGCGTACGACGTGCCGACCGGCAGGGTGCGCATCGCGTAGCCCAGCCCGGCCATGCTCAGCAGCAGCGCGACCGCGAAGGTCGCGGTCGGCGCGGGGCGGGTGAGTCCGTCCGACCGGCTGAGCGCAGTGGCCCACACGGCCTCCAGCACCCCGGACAGGACGAGCACGATCCACGACATGGCCATCTCCTCGACGGCCGTCTTGTCGCGTTCCCGGTACGGCTCCCTCGTCGGGTCGCCCGCTGGTCGGGGCGTGGTCCGACGGTGCCACGGAAGCCGGGCGGACGGCAACTCGCGCAAACCGGTTGCCCTCGCCCTCTGGCGTTGCCAGCGTGGGGCCATGACCTCCTTCGTCTCGCACACCACCGTCGACTGCCACAACGCCTACGAGCTCTCGGAGTGGTGGAAGCAGCTCCTCGGCTACGTGGACGTCGAGGGTGACCCCAACGAGCCCGGCCACGAGGAGTGCATGATCCTCGACCCCGAGACCCGGCACCACGTGCTGTTCATCGAGGTCCCCGACGCCGAGCTGCCGGCCAAGCGGATCCACTTCGACCTGCGCCCGCGCACCGGCACGCGCGACGAGGAGGTCGAGCGGGTGCAGGCGATGGGGGCCACCCAGGTCGACGACCAGCGCGGCGCGCACGGTCCGGGCACCGGCTGGGTGGTGTTCGCCGACCCCGAGGGCAACCAGTTCTGCGTGCTGCGCTCGCAGGCCGAGGTCGACGCGGGACCGCCCGCGGTCTGAGCGTCGCTCAGGACGCCCAGGTGCGCCACTTGAACCGCGTGCCGCGGTACTGCTCGTCGGCGCGGACGATGAACGACCAGAACCACTCGCCGCTGCGGCGGGGCAGGTCGATGGCGTAGCGACCGCGCTTGTCGGTGCGGATCTTGCGGAACGTCCGGAAGCCGCTCGTCTCGTCGCTCGACACCTTCACCACGATCACCCGGGCGCCGTAGGCCGGACGCACGCGGCCCTTCATCTCGAAGCCGCCCGACGGGTAGGTGATGGTGCGGGCGACGCCCACGGTGAACTCCGCCGACTCGCTGGGGCCGAAGCTGTCGTCCTGGGCGGACGCGGCGTCGTAGCCGCCGTAGACGACCTTGTAGGTGGTCGTCTTCCGCGGGCGGACCGACAGGAAGTCCAGGGACGCGGAGGTGTTGGTCGCGACGGCCCTCCACCGCGTCGAGGTGGCCTCGCGGGCGTAGAGCGTGGAGGTGCCGTCGTCGACGGTCGTCGTGCCGCCGGCACTGTCGACGTCGAGCCCGATGTCGACGGTCTGGCCGAAGGCGATGCTCGTGGTGTTCGGGGTCGCCACCGTCGTGGTGTCGACCGGGGCCGCGGCGAGGGCCGGCGCGGCGGGGACGACCGAGGGCGTCGCGAGCACCACCCCCGCGGCGAGCGCGCTCCCGAGGAGCCTGCGTGCGGTCCGGCGGCGGCGGTCGGTCATGCGGGCCATCGTAGGCGAACGGCGACGGCCGGGCCCCGGATCCCCGAGGGGACCGGGACCCGGCCGGCGGATCGGTCGATCAGGTGCTGGGTGGCGTCAGCGCATCGCGACGCGCGGGGCGACCGAGCGGTAGGCGATGGTGGAGCCCTCCTGCGCGCTGGCGGCGAACTTGCTGTTGCCCTTCACCACGAAGCGGAAGAAGGTCCGCTTGCGCGAGGCCGGCAGCGTGGTCTGGAAGGTGCTCTTCTTGTCGGTCTTCAGGGTGCGGAACTTCTTCCACTTCTTCCCGACCTTCTTCTGGACCAGGACCTTCTTCTTCTTGTAGTCCGGCTTGATCTTGCCCTTGACGAACGTGCCGCGCGGGTTCTTGATCGTCATCTTGCGCGCGACCGAGACGGTGAACGGCGCGGACTCGCTGCCGGTGTAGTTGTCGCTGTACGGCGTCTGGACCGGCTCGGTGTAGCCGCCGAAGACGACCTTGTAGGTCGTGTTCATCTTCGGCTTGATCGGGTAGAAGTCGCTGCCCGGGTAGGCACCGGTCGCGACGGCGACCCACTCGGTCGAGCCGGCCTCCATGGCGTAGAGGGTCGAGGTGCCCGAGCTCGGGCCGAAACCGTCCGAGCCGTCGACGTCGACGACGATGTTGATCTCGTCGCCGTAGACGATCGCGCTCTCGTTGGGCGAGGCGATGGTGGTCGTGGTCCAGGTGTCCGCGGCGTGGCTGGGCGCAGCCAGGGCGAGCGGAGTGACACCGAGCAGGCCGGCGGAAACGGTGCCGGCGATGAGACGCGTGATGCGCATGTCCCCGTTGTTCCTCTCAGGAGAAAGTACGTGTCCGTCCGGAGCTCGTGCGCCGGACGCTGTGGATGGTGCTACCCGAGGGACGTGCGGCACAAACCCCTTCTCACCCCTACGTCCGGTGTCGGACAGCCCCCGTAGACTTCCATCCCTCCCCCCGGCGTTCGCCCACAGGGGGTTTTTCGCGTGCTCCTGAAGGGATCCCCGGTGCCGACCACGCCCCTGACCGCCGTCGCCCAGCGCCTCGCCTCCGCACCCGCCCTCGGCGGTGCCCTCGCCGACACCTCGGTCGTGTCCGCGCTGGACCTCACCGGGCCCGCGGCGGTGCGTCCGTTCGTGGTGCGCGGCCTTGTCGAGCGGGGTCGCACCGTGCTCGCGGTGACGGCGACGTCGCGCGAGGCCGAGGACCTCGTCGAGGAGCTCGCCGACCTCGTCGACCCCGACACGGTCGCCTACTACCCGAGCTGGGAGACGCTGCCGCACGAGCGGCTCAGCCCGCGCAGCGACACCGTCGGCCGGCGGCTGGCGGTGCTGCGCCGGCTGCGCCACCCAGGCACCGACGCCGCCAACGGGCCGCTGCAGGTCGTGGTGGCGCCGATCCGCAGCCTGCTGCAGCCCCAGGTGCCGGGCCTGGCCGACATCGAGCCGGTCGAGCTCGCGCCGGGCGACGCCCGCGCGCTCGAGGACGTCGTGCGCGGCCTGGCCGACGCGGCGTACTCCCGCGTCGACATGGTGGAGCGGCGCGGCGAGTTCGCCGTCCGCGGCGGCATCGTCGACGTCTTCCCGCCCACCGAGGAGCACCCGCTCCGCGTCGAGTTCTGGGGCGACGACGTGGAGGAGATCCGCGCCTTCTCCGTCGCCGACCAGCGCACCCTCGAGACGGTGCAGCGGCTCTGGGCCCCACCGTGCCGCGAGCTCCTCCTCACCGACGAGGTGCGTCGCCGTGCCGCGGCCCTCGGCGAGGCCCACCCGCAGCTGCTCGAGCTCACCGACAAGATGGCGGCCGGCATCGCCGTCGAGGGCATGGAGTCGCTCGCCCCCGCGCTCGTCGACTCGATGGAGCTCCTCGTCGACCTGGTGCCCACCGACACCACGGTCCTCGTGCTCGACCCCGAGCGTGCCCGCACCCGCGCCCACGACCTCGTCGCGACCAGCGAGGAGTTCCTCGGGGCCTCGTGGGCCGCGGCCGCCGGCGGCGGCACCGCGCCGATCGACCTCGGCGCCGCGTCCTACCGCGAGATCGCCGACGTGCGCCAGCACGCGATCGGCCTCGGCCTGGCGTGGTGGTCGGTCAGCCCCTTCGGGATCGAGCAGGACGGGACCGGCGAGGCCACCGACCCGGTCGACGCGCAGACCGCCGGTGTCCCGAGCCGGCTGCTCCCCACCCACGCGGCCGACGCCTACCGCGGCGACCTGCAGAAGGCCGTCGACGACATCCGCACCTGGGTCACCGACGGCCTCGACGTGGTCGTGGTCCACGCCGGCCACGGCCCGGCCACCCGCTTCGTCGAGCTGCTCGGCGAGAACGACATCGCCGCGCGCGTGGTCGAGGAGGGCGACACCGCCGGACCGGGCGTCGTCACCGTCACGTGCGGCCACCTCGTGCACGGCCTGGTCGACGACTCCGCCGGCGTCGCCGTCCTCACCGGCGACGACCTGTCGGGCCAGAAGGCCTCGACGCGCGACATGCGCCGGATGCCCGCGCGGCGCAAGCGGCAGATCGACCCCCTCGAGCTCAAGGCCGGCGACTACGTCGTGCACGAGCAGCACGGCGTGGGCCGCTTCGTGGAGATGAAGCAGCGCGAGATCGGCGGCGCCGTCCGCGAGTACCTCGTCCTGGAGTACGGCCCGAGCAAGCGCGGCGGGCCCAACGACATGCTCTACGTCCCGGCCGACACCCTCGACCAGGTCACCCGCTACGTCGGGGGCGAGAACCCCAGCCTCGACCGGCTCGGCGGCGGCGACTGGACCAAGCGCAAGAACAAGGCCCGCCGCGCCGTCCGCGAGATCGCCGCCGAGCTGATCAAGCTCTACGCCGCCCGCCAGGCCACCCAGGGCCACGCGTTCGGCCCGGACACCCCGTGGCAGCGCGAGCTCGAGGACGCGTTCCCGTTCACCGAGACCGTCGACCAGCTCACCACGGTCGACGAGGTGAAGGCCGACATGCGCCGCGTGGTCCCGATGGACCGCCTCGTGTGCGGTGACGTCGGCTACGGCAAGACCGAGATCGCGGTGCGCGCGGCGTTCAAGGCCGTCCAGGACGGCAAGCAGGTCGCGGTGCTGGTGCCGACGACCCTGCTCGTCACCCAGCACCTGTCGACCTTCTCGGAGCGGATGTCGGGCTTCCCGGTCGTGATCAGGGGCCTGTCGCGCTTCCAGACCGACAAGGAGGCCGCGGAGGTCGTCGCCGGCCTCGCGGACGGGTCGATCGACATCGTCGTCGGCACCCACCGCCTGCTCAACCCCGACATCCGGGTCAAGGACCTCGGCCTGATCATCGTCGACGAGGAGCAGCGCTTCGGCGTCGAGCACAAGGAGCAGATGAAGCGGATGCGCACGTCGGTCGACGTGCTCTCGATGAGCGCGACGCCCATCCCGCGCACCCTGGAGATGGCCGTCACCGGCATCCGCGAGATGTCCACGATCACCACCCCGCCGGAGGAGCGCCACCCGGTGCTCACCTACGTCGGCGCCTACGAGGACCGCCAGGTGGTGGCGGCGGTGCGGCGCGAGCTGCTGCGCGAGGGCCAGGTCTTCTACATCCACAACCGGGTGCAGTCGATCGAGAAGGCGGCCGCACGGATCAAGGAGCTCGTGCCCGAGGCGCGGGTCGCGACCGCCCACGGCCAGATGAACGAGCGCCAGCTCGAGCAGGTCATGGTGGACTTCTGGGAGAAGCGCTTCGACGTCCTGGTCTGCACGACGCTCGTGGAGTCGGGGCTCGACGTGTCCAACGCCAACACGATGATCATCGAGCGCTCCGACACCCTCGGCCTGTCCCAGCTGCACCAGCTGCGCGGTCGCGTGGGTCGCTCGCGCGAGCGCGCCTACGCCTACTTCCTCTACCCCGCGGAGAAGCCGCTCACAGAGACCGCCCACGAGCGGCTCGCGACGCTGGCCCAGCACTCGGACCTCGGCGGCGGCATGGCCATCGCGATGAAGGACCTCGAGATCCGCGGCGCCGGCAACCTGCTCGGCGGCGAGCAGTCCGGCCACATCGCCGACGTCGGCTTCGACCTCTACGTCCGCCTCGTCGGCGAGGCGGTCGCCGACTTCAAGGGCGGCAACGACGAGGAGCTCGCCGAGGTCCGCATCGAGCTCCCCGTCGACGCCCACCTGCCCCACGACTACATCCCGTCGGAGCGGCTGCGCCTCGAGATCTACAAGCGGCTGGCCGAGGTGCGTGCCGACGCCGACGTCGACGAGGTGCGCGCCGAGCTCGTCGACCGCTACGGCACGCCGCCGGAGGTCGTGGAGTCGCTGCTGGTCGTGGCGCGGTTCCGCGCCCGCTGCCGCCAGGCCGGGGTGAAGGAGGTGACCCTCGCGGGCAAGAACGTCCGGTTCGCGCCGGTCGACCTGCCCGAGTCGCGCGTCGTACGCCTCCAGCGGCTCCACCCGCGCAGCATCGTCAAGGCACCGGTCAGCACCATCCTCGTGCCGCGCCCGCAGCCGTCGGGTTTCCCCGTGCAGCCCGTCACGGGCGTCGCCCTGCTTGAATGGGCCCGGAGTGTGATCGACGACATCATCGACGTGCCGGCGCCGGCCGCGCCCGCCACCGCGAGCAAGGAGTGACCGTGAGGCAGCAGAGCAAGGTCAGGACCCGCCTGATGACGGCCGCGACGACGGTCGTCGCCGGACTGCTGCTGTCGAGCTGTGGGAGCGCCGCACCGGGGGTCGCGGCGAAGGTGGGCGACGACGAGCTCACCGTCCGCGAGGTCGACCGGGCGGCGGGGGAGATGTGCACCGCGCTGGGCGACCAGTTCGAGCAGCAGAGCACCGTGCTGCCGATGAGCTTCGTGCGCCAGGGCACCATCCAGCTGATGATCCTGCGCGCGCAGGCGCTGCAGGTCGCCGACGACTACGGCATCGAGCCGGGTTCGGGCTACCGCAACGACGTCGCGCAGCGCCAGCGCTCGGCGGCGACGATGCCCGAGGCCGTGCGCGGCACCTACGTCGAGCTCACCTCGGCCAACGCGCTGGCCACCGACGTGGTCGACCAGGTCGGCGCGATCGTGCTGGCCGACCAGGGCGTCGCCGACCCCACCGAGGAGCAGACCACCCAGGCCGGCGTCGACGTGTTCAACCAGTGGCCCGACGCCAACGGCATCGAGATCGACCCGCGCTACGGCCTCGAGGCCGTCGACGGGGTGCTCCGGCCGATCGACACCAACACGTCGGTGGCCGTCGGCGAGCTGGCGAAGAAGGGGCTGGAGACCGAGCCCGACACCGCGTTCGCCAAGACCCTCCCGCTCAACCAGCGCTGCGGCTGAGCGTCGTGGACGCGGACGGCTCGGCGCTGGAGGCGTTCGCCGACCAGATGCGGGTGCTCCAGCGCGAGTGCCCGTGGAAGCGCCAGCAGACCCACACCTCGCTCATCCCGTACGTCCGCGAGGAGGCCGAGGAGGTCGTCGAGGCGATCGAGTCCGGCGACCCCGCCGCGCTGTGCGACGAGCTCGGCGACCTGCTGCTGCAGGTGGTCATCCACGCCGTGATCGCCGAGGAGGCGGGGGAGTTCACCCTCGACGACGTCGCGCGCGGCGTGATCGCCAAGATGGAGCGGCGCAACCCCCACGTCTTCGGCGACGCCGTCGCGACCGACGTCGCGCAGGTCGAGGCGCTCTACGACGCCGCCAAGGCCGCGGAGAAGGCGGGACGGGCGGCCGCCGCCGGACACCCCGGCGACGCCACGGCCCGACCTGACTAGGCTGGCGGACGTTCCCCGGTCGTCCCCTGTCAGGAGCCCTCCATGTCCATCATCTCTGCCGTCGGCGCCCGCGAGATCCTCGATTCGCGCGGCAACCCCACCGTCGAGGTGGAGGTGCTCCTCGAGGACGGCGCGTTCGGCCGCGCCGCGGTGCCCAGCGGCGCGTCCACCGGCCAGTTCGAGGCCGTCGAGCTGCGTGACGGCGGCGACCGCTACCTCGGCAAGGGCGTCGAGAAGGCCGTCGACGGCGTCATCGACGACATCGCGGGCGCGGTCGTGGGGCTCGACGCCGACGACCAGCGCCTCATCGACCAGGTGATGCTCGACCTCGACGGCACGCCCAACAAGGCCAAGCTCGGCGCCAACGCGATCCTCGGCGTCTCGCTCGCCACCGCCAAGGCGGCCGCGGAGTCGGCCGGCCTGCCGCTCTTCCGCTACGTCGGTGGCCCCAACGCCCACCTGCTGCCGGTGCCGATGATGAACATCCTCAACGGCGGCGCCCACGCCGACTCCAACGTCGACGTGCAGGAGTTCATGATCGCGCCGATCGGGGCGCCCACCTTCCGCGAGGCGCTGCGCCAGGGCGCGGAGGTCTACCACGCGCTCAAGTCGGTGCTGAAGAAGAAGGGCCTGTCGACCGGCCTCGGCGACGAGGGGGGCTTCGCGCCCGACCTGGAGAGCAACCGCGCCGCGCTCGACCTGATCGCGGAGGCCGTGCAGGCCGCCGGCCTCACCCTCGGCACCGACATCGCCCTGGCGATGGACGTCGCCGCGAGCGAGTTCCACGACGCGGGCTCCTACACCTTCGAGGGCGCGAAGAAGTCCACCGACGAGATGGTCGCCTACTACGCCGACCTGGTCGCGGCGTACCCGATCGTGTCGGTCGAGGACCCGCTCGACGAGGAGGACTGGGCCGGCTGGAAGGCCATCACCGACGCGCTCGGCACGAAGACGCAGCTGGTCGGCGACGACCTGTTCGTCACCAACGTCGAGCGCCTCCAGCGCGGCATCGACGGCGGCCAGGGCAACGCGATGCTGGTGAAGGTCAACCAGATCGGCTCGCTCACCGAGACCCTCGACGCCGTCGAGCTCGCGCACCGCGCCGGCTTCCGCAACATGATGAGCCACCGCTCCGGCGAGACCGAGGACACGACCATCGCCGACCTCGCCGTCGCCACCAACTGCGGCCAGATCAAGACCGGCGCGCCGGCCCGCTCGGACCGGGTCGCCAAGTACAACCAGCTCCTGCGCATCGAGGACGAGCTGGGTGACGCGGCTCGCTACGCCGGGGCGCGCGCGTTCCCGCGTTTCCAGGGCTGAACGAGGCACACTGGTCCGCATGCCTTCCCAGCGCCGTACGCCCCGGGGCGGGGCCGGCGGGAACGGCCCCCGCGGACCGGGGCAGAGCAGCTCCACGCGCCCCGGCGCGCGCGGTTCCCGACCGCGCGCGGCCGGGGTGCGTCCCGCCGCCACCCGCGCGACCGACACGTTCGCGGCCGTCCCGGGTCCGTCCCGTCCCCACCCGAGCACGCGACGGCCGCGGTTCACCGGCCGCGCCGCCGTCCTCGTCCTCGTCCTCGCCGTGCTGACCGTGTCCTACGCCTCGTCGCTGCGCGCCTACCTGCAGCAGCGCTCCCACATCGGCGACCTCAAGACGCAGATCGCCGAGCGCGAGGCGAGCATCGACGCCCTCGAGCGGGAGAAGTCGCGGTGGGACGACCCGGCCTACGTCAAGGCGCAGGCCCGTGCCCGCTTCGGCTACCTCATGCCCGGCGAGTCGGGCTTCGAGGTGATCGGACCCGACGGCAAGCCGCTCGAGGCCCAGGCCACGCTCAACGACCCCGACGACGTGATCAAGACCGTGCCCAAGGCATGGTGGACCGCCGCGTGGGAGTCGATGGAGCTCGCCGGCAACCCACCCCCGCCCGAGGAGCAGCCCGCAGACGTGATCGACGGTACGAAGCAGTGAGCCACAAGAAGGTCCCCCCGCACGAGCCGGGGGTGGTCCACCGCGACAACCCCCGCATCGACGAGGCGGACGAGCGCGTCGTCCAGGCCCAGCTCGGTCGGCGTCCGAGCGGCATCGACTCGATCGGGCACCGCTGCCCGTGCGGCAACCCGGACGTGGTGACCACCGAGCCGCGGCTGCCCAACGGCACGCCGTTCCCGACCACCTTCTACCTGACCTGCCCGCGCGCGGCCTCGCGCATCGGCACCCTCGAGGGGTCGGGCGTGATGAAGCAGATGCAGGAGCGCCTCGGCACCGACGAGGAGCTCGCCGCCGCCTACCGGGCCGCCCACGAGCGCTACCTCGAGGCGCGTGCCGAGGTCGGCGAGCGCGCCGGGCTCGACGTCCCCGAGATCGAGGGCATCACCGCCGGCGGGATGCCCGACCGGGTCAAGTGCCTCCACGTGCTCGCCGGCCAGTCGCTGGCCATGGGGCGCGGCGTCAACCCGCTCGGCGACGAGGTCCTCGACGCCCTCGGCGACTGGTGGGCGTCGGGGCCGTGCGTGAGCGTCGGGGCCGACGGGGCCGACGGGGCGTCGTGAGCGAGCCCGGGCTCGTCGCCGCGATCGACTGCGGCACCAACTCGATCAAGGTCCTCGTGGGCCGGGTCCGGACCGACGGCGGCGTCGACGTCGTGCTGCGCGACTCGCGCGTGGTGCGCCTCGGGCAGGGTGTCGACCGCACCGGCGAGCTGGCCGACGAGGCGCTGGCGCGCACGTTCGCCGCGATCGACGAGTTCGCCGCCGTGGTCGCCGAGCACGGGGTGGCGGCCGGGCGGCTCCGCTTCTGCGCCACCTCCGCCACCCGCGACGCGAGCAACGCCGCGGTCTTCGCCCAGGGCGTACGCCGCCGGCTCGGGGTCGAGCCCGAGGTGCTGTCGGGTCCGGAGGAGGCCGCCCTGGTCTTCGCCGGCGCGATCGCCGGGCGGGCCGCGGCGCCCGAGGAGCCGGTGCTGGTGGTCGACATCGGCGGAGGCTCCACCGAGCTGGTGCTCGGCGAGGCCGGGGAGCGGCAGGCGGTGTCGATGGACATCGGTTCGGTGCGGCTGCACGAGCGGCACCTGCACGGCGATCCGCCCACCGCCGACGAGGTCGCCGCCTGCGTCGCCGACATCGACCGCACGCTCGACACCTCGGGCGTCCCGCTCGACCGGGCGCGCACCGTCATCGGCACCTCGGGCACGATCAAGACCCTCGCCTGCGGCGTGCTGGACCTGCCGGCCTACGACCGCGAGGCCTTCGACGGCGCAGAGCTCTCCAACGCCGACACCTCCCGGTTCGTCGCCGACCTGATCGCGCTGAGCGTCGAGGAGCGCCGGGCGCTGCCCTACATGCACCCCGGGCGCGCCGACGTGATCGACGCCGGGGCGCTGATCTGGGACCGCGTCCTCCGTCGCGTGCCGGTGCCGGTCCACCTGGTCTCCGAGGCCGACATCCTGCACGGCATCGCGGCCGCGATCGGGCGGTGAGTCGTGACGCTCCTGCCGCACCCGGTGGTGGGCGGGGCGTTCGACAGCCCCGTGACGCCGGGGACGGGGTGGCCGGACGACCCGGCGACCGCGGCCACGCCGGTCGCGCGCGACGCCGACGACGTACGCCGCCTCGCCGCGGACGCCGACCTGGCCGGGCTCGAGGCGCGGGTCAGCGTCTGCGCGGCCTGCCCGCGGCTGGTGCAGTGGCGCGAGGACGTGGCCCGCGACAAGCGCGCGTCGTTCGCCGACCAGCCCTACTGGGGCCGTCCGATCCCCGGCTGGGGCGACCCCGACCCGTCATTGCTCGTCGTCGGGCTCGCGCCCGCCGCCAACGGCGGCAACCGCACCGGGCGGATCTTCACCGGCGACCCGAGCGCCGACTGGATCTTCGCCAGCCTGCACCGCACCGGGTGGGCGACCCAGCCCGGCAGCGAGCACGCAGGCGACGGCCAGCGGCTGCTGGGCGCGCGGATGGTCGCCACGGTCCGGTGCGCGCCGCCCGACAACAAGCCCACCGTGGTCGAGCGCGACACCTGCGCGCCGTGGATCGCGGCCGAGCTCGCGCTGCTCCCGTCGGTGCGCGCGGTGGTGGCGCTCGGCGCGTTCGGCTGGAACGGCGCGGTCCGCTCGCTGGTCGCCGCGGGCGCGCCCGCCCCGGCGCGACGACCGCGGTTCGGGCACGGCGAGGAGGTCCGCCTCGGCGACGTCACCCTGCTCGGCTGCTACCACCCGTCACCGCACAACACCTACACCGGGCGGCTCACCGCGGACATGACGGACGCGGTCCTCGAGCGGGCTCGCGCGCTGACCCGTCCCGGCGTCTGAGAAGGTGACGCCGTGACCTCCCACGCCATCACCGTCCTCGGCCACGACCGCCCCGGCATCATCGCCGAGACCACGGGTCGGCTCGCAGGACTGGGCCTCAACCTCGAGGACTCCACGATGACGCTGCTGCGCGGCCACTTCGCGATGATGCTGGTCTGCGCCGGCGAGGTCGCCGACGCCGAGATCGAGGCCGCCCTCGCCCCGCTCGCGGCCGACGGCAGCCTCACCGTCTCGGTCCGCGAGGTGCCGGCCGGGCCGGCGGTCGCCGGCGCCGGGTCGTCGTGGGTGCTGTCGGTGCACGGCGGCGACCGCCCCGGCATCGTGTCCTCCGTGGTCGGCGTGGTCGCCGGCGTCGGCGGCAACATCACCGACCTCACCACCCGACTCTCCGGCGACCTCTACCTCCTCGTCGCCGAGGTCGACCTGCCGGCGTCGGCCGACGTCGACGCGGTCGAGCGCGACCTCGCGGCCGCGGCGTCGGACCTCGGCGTCGGCGTCTCGCTGCGCCCGGCCGACACCGACGAGCTCTGAGCCCGGTGAGCGTGAACCCCACGGTCCTGGCGTGGACCGAGGCCGACCTCGGCGTGACCGGTGCGCTGCGCGAGGTCGTACGCGCCCCTGCCGCCGTGCTGTCGACCGCCGGTGCGACCGTCGACCCGACCTCGCCGGAGGTGGTGCGCCTCGCCGCCGACCTGGTCGCCACGATGCGCGTCTCGCCCGGCTGCGTCGGCCTCGCCGCGCCGCAGGTGGGGGAGGGCGTGAAGGTCTTCTGCGTCGACGTCTCCGAGCACCCCAAGACCCGCGAGCACCACGGCACGTTCGTGCTGTGCAACGCCGAGGTCGTCTCGTGCAGCCGCAACGAGAAGGCCCGCGAGGGCTGCATGTCGGTCCCCGACTTCACCGGCGACGTGAAGCGGCCCAGCCGCATCGTCGTGCGCGGCCAGCTGCCCGGCACCGGCGAGGAGGTCGAGCTCGAGGCGGACGCCTTCGAGGCCCGCGCCCTGCAGCACGAGATCGACCACTGCGACGGCCTGCTGTTCCTCGACCGCGCGGCCGGCGCCCACGCCGTCTACGCTCGCAAGACCTACCTCTGAGCCGTCCCACGGCTCGCGCCCCGGTATCCCAACCGGTAGAGGAAGCGGTCTTAAAAACCGCGCAGTCTGGGTTCGAACCCCAGCCGGGGCACCCAGGTCGACAGCCGCACGGGTGGCGCGTCCGACCCGACCGGGCAGGATGGGTGCCATGAGGCCGGGGGGTTGGTGGGTGCTGGGCGTGGCGGGGTTCGCCGTCATGGTCGCCGCCAGCGCCTGGGCGCCGCTGCAGCCGGAGCTGGTCACCGGCGGTGCCTGCCAGATCGCCCCGTGCGGCACGCTGGAGGACCCGGACAGGTGGCGCCGGGCCTGGCGCCTGTGGTGCCTCGGCGCCGCCGTCGCCGCGCTCGCTGCCGGGTTCGTCCTCGAGCCGAGGCGGCCTCGTCCGCGGGGCGTCCTGGTGCTGGTCGTGTCCGCCGTGCTGGCGGTCCTGCCCCTGGCGCTGGTGACCCTGGTGCTGTTGGTCCTCACCTCGGTGCAGGGTGTCGCCACCGCCGCGGTGCTGGTCCCGCTCGCGGGCCTCGCGGTGCTGGGGTCGTGGGTCCGCGGGCGGAGCCTGGGGCCTACCGCCCCAGGTGGTGGTCCAGGGCTGAGGCCCAGTCGCCATCCGCGAGCCCTGCGTTGACGAGGACGTCGCGCCAGTCGGTCCCGGCCAGCGCGGCCTGCCGGGCAGCTTCGCGCGCGTCGCCGGCGGCGGCGAGCACGATCGCGGCCTGCACCCGCTCGGACGTCGCCGCACGTGCCACGACGCGGGTGACCGTCTCGACGTCGTGCGGGTCGAAGTCGTGCTCGATCCGCCGGGCCAGGCGTCGCGTCATCGGGGCCACAGGTCGCCCCGCTCGCGCACCCGCCGGATGACCTCGGTCGTCGACAGGGCGCTGGTGCGTGGCACGGTCACGAAGGTGCCGGCGGCGACGGCGGGTCCGTAGACCTGCCTCGCCCCCTCGAGCGACAGGTCGTCGCCGTGGACGACCGTCGCGATCCGGTGCGCGGCGAGGAACTCCTCGGTCAGCCGGTCGGGCGCGCCGGCGACCACCTCGTCGACGTACCTGCAGGACTCGATGACGGCGACCCGCTCGGCGAGGGTCATCACGGGTCGCCGCTTGTAGGACGCTGCGGTCTCGTCGGAGAGCACGCCCACGACCAGGTGGTCGCCGTGGGCGCGCGCGGCCCGGAGGAGGTCGACGTGGCCGGCGTGGAACAGGTCGCCCACCATGTCGACATAGACACGCGCGCCGGGCGCCTGCTGGCTCAGTGGTCCCATCGACATCGCTCCCTGCTTCTGGCCAGGCGTTCCGACCCCATGTCTACCCGTGCGAGTCGCCGCGCCGCACCAGGCACGTCCGGTGGATCGTGACGATCTCTCGATGGGCGATGTCGGTGGCCAGTGTCACAATAGAACTAGTGATCGATCAAGGAGGTGGGGGGATGGCGCATCGCTCGGACTGGCCGGCGGAGGAGCTCCACGCCCTTGCCGACCTCCTCGGCGACCTGACCGTGACCGGCGGCCCGGTCGACCTGCTCGACGGCATCGAGGCCCTCGAGCGGATCAAGTCCGCCGCCGCGGGGGCCCAGGTCCTCCTCGCCGCCACCTTCGCAGACCTCGCCGACACCGACGACGTGCCGGCCACCGGCCGACGCACGCCTCCGCGGGCGATGTCCGTCGGCGCCGAGGTCGCGCGGGCGACGCTCGCCAGCCCGCACCAGGGCGAGCAGCGCGTCCTGCTCTCGCGTCGCCTGCGTGACGACCTCCCGCTGGCGCTCGCCGCCCTCGCGCGCGGCGAGCTGACCGAGGACCGCGCGTTCGCGATCGCCCGCGAGGTCGCCCACCTCGACCCCGACCAGCGCCGTCGGGTCGACGACGACCTGGCGCCCCGGCTCGCCGGGCTGGGTGACGTCCGGCTGCGCCAAGCCGTACGCCGCTCCTGCCTGACCGTCGCGGCCGAGGCGGAGGCCCGCCGCCACCGCCGCGCCCGGGCCGACCGCCGCGTCACCACCCAGCGCCTCGACGACGGCACCGGACGGCTGGTCGCCACGCTGCCCCTCGAGGACCTCGCCGCGGTCCGCGCGGCCCTCGACGCCGCCGCCGCGAGCGCCCGGTCGCACGGCGACGACCGGACCGACGGACAGGTCCGCGCCGACACCCTCGTCGCCCGCGTCACCGGGCGCGACCCCGTCACCGACGTCGCGCCGGTGCGCGTCAACCTCGTCATCGGCGTCGAGTCCCTCCTCGGCGACGGCACCGAGCCCGGGCTCGTCCAGGGCGAGGGCTTCCTGCCCGCCGCGCTCTGCACCGACCTCGTGCGTCGCGCCAGCTCCGCCGCGAAGGCCGCGCTGCGCCGACTCTTCGCCAGCCCGGCCGACCGCGCGCTCGTCGCGATGGAGTCGACCGCCCGACACTTCGACGGCGCGCTGGCCGAGCTCCTCGACCTCCGCGACGGCGGCACCTGCCGCACCTCCGGCTGCAACGCCGCCATCCGCCACCACGACCACGTCGTCCCCGTCGCGCGCGGAGGCTCGACCACCGCCGCCAACGGCCAGGGCCTGTGCGAGCGCTGCAACTACCTCAAGGAGTCGCCCGGGTGGACCTCGTGGGTCATCGAGCCGCCGGACAGCGGGCTCCACGAGGTCGGCACCGTCTCGGAGCACCTCCGCCTCGCCAGGTCGACGGCCCCACCCCTGCCCGGAGGTCCGTCGGGCGGGATCGACTACTCACCGGCCGAGCGGCGGCTCGCCAGCCTCTTCACCCTCGCGTCCTGATCGGCGCGGGGCGATGCTCCGCGGCACCCACGCGGACGCGGCGGCCGGGAAGAGCGGGAGCGGCTCGTGCCCCTCGCGTGCCCGGCCCGCGCGGCCTACTCTCGGCAGCCGAGGGGGAACCATGACCGGACGCACGACCATCACGCGCCTGCTCGCGGCGGGCACGCTGGTGCTGGCGTCGGCGACCGCGGCGCACGCGGGGAGCACACGCGCCGCCGCCACGTGCGACGGGCTCACCGCGACCATCGTCGGCACCGCTGACGACGACGTGCTCACCGGGACGCCCGGAGACGACGTCATCGCGGCGCTCGGCGGCAACGACGAGGTCGACGCAGGAGCGGGCGACGACGTCGTCTGCGGCGACGCGGGTGCCGACGTGCTGACCGGCGGCGAGGGCGACGACCGCCTCTTCGGCGGCACCAACGGCCGGGTGCCGCTCTTCGAGAGCGAGCCCGAGCCGCAGGGCGACACCGTCGTCCCGGGACCCGGCGACGACCTGGTCGACGTCGGTGTCAACACGGTGCTGCGCAGCGACGGCTACGGCAGCCCCGACACGATCGACTTCTCGCCGTCGCCAGCCGGCGTCGTCGTCGACCTCGTGGCCGGCACCGCGACCGGTGACGGCGCCGACACGGTGGTGCTGGCCCAGCCGGTCCCCACCAGCGGTGCGGTCGTCGAGGTCCTCGGGTCGACGCACGGCGACACCCTGCTCGGCACGGAGGGCCCGGACCAGCTGATCGGCAAGGGTGGCGGCGACCGGATCGAGGGCCGTGGCGGCGACGACTTCGTCGTCAACGACTGGGACGAGTACGCCCCCGCGCGCGGCGAGGACGCCGACGACGTCTTCATCGGGGGAGAGGGCGACGACTACCTCGACTCCACCGGCGGCACCGACGTCCTCCTCGGCGGCCCCGGCATCGACGGACTGCGCAAGGAGGGCGGCCCCTCGACCCTCGACGGCGGTCCCGGCCGCGACCGGCTCGAGGTCTACCTCGGCCGCGGGCGGCACGCCCTCACCGGTGGCCCCGGACGTGACGAGGTGCTGCTGGCGGTGCTCGACACCGGCCCGCTCACCCGTGGGGTCCTCGACCACGCCCGCGAGCGGTTCGCGGTGCGCTTCGGCCACCGCGACCCGGTGCGGTCGGTCGTCGCCGACGTCGAGCGGGTCGTGATGCCCCACAACCGCGGCCGCTGGACCTACCTCGGGACGCCGGGCGACGACCGGGTGGGCGGGGGAGCGCCCTACACCGCACGGGGCCGCGGCGGCGACGACGTGCTGGTCGGGTCGTACGCCGACGACGTGCTGCTCGGCGGCCCCGGCGACGACGTCGCCCGCGGCGGTGGCGGCACCGACCGGTGCCGGGCCGAGGACGCCCGGCACTGCGAGCGGCGTCGCTGAGGACCGGCGTTCCTGAGAAGTTCCTGTGACGGGAACAGTGCCCCCGCGGCGCACGTTTGACCCTGTGTCATCCCGGCTAGAGTGGGATGACATGACAGGCGCCGTCACCACGACGGCGTCGCGACCTCCGGAGACTCCGGAGGAGGCCTCCAAGGAGAGACCATGAGAAGCAACAACCCCGTGTTCGCCCGTTCGGAGGAGTTCAACCGCTCCTCCAACGCCTTCGGCAACCAGACCTACGCCGGCGGGGGCGCTGCCTACCCCGGCTACGGCGAGACCCCCGGCCAGGTCGACCAGCGCCGGATGACGATCGACTCGGTCGTGCAGAAGACCGCGATCTCGATCGCGCTCGTCTTCGCCGCCGCATTCGCCACCTGGTACGTCATCGGCGACGTCTACACCACCGACTCCTTCGGTCGGACCGTCACCGACGACGCCGCTCTCGGCACCGCGACGACGCTGATGATCGTCGGCTCCGGCGCGGCGTTCCTGCTCTCACTCGTGAACTCGTTCAAGCGCGTGATCAGCCCGGCGCTGGTGATGGCGTTCGCCCTCTTCGAGGGCGTCGCGCTCGGCGCGATCAGCAAGTTCTTCGACGCCAGCTTCGGTGACGGCATCATCACCCAGGCCGTCCTCGGCACCTTCGCGGCCTTCGCCGGCACGCTCGCGGCCTACAAGTTCTTCGACATCAAGGTCGGCGCGAAGTTCCGCACGTTCGTGATGGCGGGCGTCCTCGGCATGGTGGGCCTCGGCCTGCTGTCGCTGGTGCTGAGCTTCTTCGGCATCCAGACCGGCCTGTTCGGCTTCGGTGCCCTCGGCCTGGTGATGTCGTTCGTCGGCCTGGCGCTCGGCGTCTTCATGCTGATCCTCGACTTCGACTTCGTGGAGAACGGCGTCGCCGCCGGCCTCCCGGAGCGCGAGTCGTGGCGGGCGGCCTTCGGCCTGACCGTCAGCCTGGTCTGGATCTACACCAACCTGCTGCGCATCCTCGCGATCCTGCGCGGCGACTGACCGCAGCGACCGACCACATCTGGTCCCGAGACGGCGGCCCGCCCGAGCACTGCTCGGGCGGGCCGTCCGTCGTTCGTGCCCGGTCCGCGGGCGTACGAGCCCGGGAACCGCGCCTGGCGGTGCGCCACCCACAGTCCCGGCGCTGAGAAGGTGGGTGGGACACCGCTCGCGGGCGGGAGGCTGCGCGCGTACGACCCCGGCGGTGCGCCAGCCACGTTTCCGGCGCGCAGAACGTGGGTGGGACACCGCTCGCGGGAGGGCCCGAACCCGCCGGCGAGGGTCAGGCGGTCTCGTCCTCGACCGACAGGCCGACCTCGTGGTCCTCGTGCTCCTCGGGCGACTCGGCGTCGGTGGAGGGGCGGCGCCGACGGTGGCGCAGCTCGACCCAGCGCCCGCGCAGGCCGCGCTGGTTGCCGCCGACCTCGGTGCCGTCGACCTCCGTGCCGGGGGTGCGCGCGGCGCGGACCGCGGCGGCCGCGACCGGCAGGATGCCCTCGCGGCGCAGCGGCTCGGGCAGCGCCTCGTCGTCGGGCAGCAGGTCGAGCGCGGCGAGGCAGGACGGGACGAGCACCGACGCGAGCTGGCGGTAGCCGTCGGCGGACGGGTGGAACCGGTCCGGGCCGAACAGCACCGCGGGCGCGGCGTCGAACTCCGGACCCAGGATGTCGCCGAGCGAGACCGAGCGGCCGCCGTTCTCGACGACGGTGATGGTCTGGGCGGCGGCGAGCCGGCGCGACCACTCGCGCGCCACCTGCTTGAGCGGCGGCGGGATCGGGCGGATCGTGCCGAGGTCGGGGCAGGTGCCGACGACCACGACGACGCCGGCCTCGCGCAGGCGGCGTACGCCCTCGGCGAGGTAGCGCACCGACGCGGACGGCAGCACGGTGTGGGTGACGTCGTTGGCGCCGATGAGCAGCACGGCGAGGTCGGGGTGGGTGCCGAGCGCGGCGTCGACCTGGTCGGCGAGCGCGCTCGACTGGGCGCCCACGACCGCGAAGGAGCGCAGGTGGACCCGACGGTCGGCCTGTGCGGCCAGGCTGCTCGCGAGGTGGGCGCCCGGGGTGTCCTCGACCCGCTCCACGCCGTAGCCGGCGGCGCTCGAGTCGCCGAGCAGGGCGATCCGGATCGCCGGGCCGGGGCGGCCCCGGCCGTACCAGCCGGTGGCGTCGGGCGGGGCGTCGGTCGCGTTGCCGATGACCTTCCGAGCGAACTTCGCCTCGGCCACCAGGACGCCGTAGAGCCCGGCTCCGAGCACGGACAGTCCGCCGCCGCCCAGGGCGGCGGCCGACGCCAGCTTGCGTGCTGCTCCAGTTGCCCCCACGCCACGATGCTACGCACCCGCGGAAGCGGGTTACGGCCCGGTAGGTGGCTAGATTGACCCGGTGCAGTACGCGAACTCCGTCATCGACCTGATCGGCAACACCCCGCTCGTCCGGCTCGGCCGGACCCTGGACCTCCCCGAGACCGGCTCCGACGGTCCGCTGGTCCTGGCGAAGGTGGAGTACCTGAACCCCGGCGGGTCCGTGAAGGACCGCATCGCCACGCGGATGATCGAGGCGGCCGAGGCGTCCGGCGAGCTCCAGCCCGGCGGCACGATCGTCGAGCCGACCTCCGGCAACACCGGCGTCGGCCTCGCGATGGTGGCCCAGCAGAAGGGCTACAAGTGCGTCTTCGTGTGCCCCGACAAGGTCAGCGTCGACAAGCGCAACGTGCTCAAGGCCTACGGTGCCGAGGTCGTGGTGTGCCCGACCGCCGTCGCGCCCGAGCACCCCGACTCCTACTACAACGTCTCCGACCGCCTCGCCTCCCAGCCCGGCGCGTGGAAGCCCAACCAGTACGCCAACCCGCACAACCCGCGCTCGCACTACGAGACCACCGGCCCGGAGATCTGGGAGCAGACCGAGGGCCGGATCACCCACTTCGTCTGCGGCATGGGCACCGGCGGCACGATCAGCGGCGTCGGGCGCTACCTCAAGGAGCAGGCCGCGCTCGCCGGCCGCGACGTCCAGGTGATCGGCGCCGACCCGGCGGGATCGGTCTACTCCGGTGGCACCGGCCGCCCCTACCTCGTCGAGGGCGTCGGCGAGGACTTCTGGCCCGACACCTACGACCGCACGGTCGCCGACCGGGTGATCGAGGTCTCCGACGCCGACTCCTTCGCCTTCACCCGCCGCCTCGCCCGCGAGGAGGCGCTGCTGGTCGGCGGTTCCTGCGGGATGGCCGCGTGGGCGGCGCGGCAGGTCGCGCAGGAGCTGGCCGCCGAGGGCCGCACCGACGCGGTCGTCGTGGTGCTGCTGCCCGACTCGGGCCGCGGCTACCTCACCAAGATCTTCAACGACGAGTGGCTCGCGCAGTACGGCTTCGCCACCGGCGCGCAGGCCGACCACCGCACGGTCGGCGAGGTGCTGCGCGGCAAGTCCGGCCGGCTGCCCGACCTGGTCCACACCCACCCCGGCGAGACCATCGCCGAGGCGGTCCACATCCTCCAGGAGTACGGCGTCAGCCAGATGCCCGTCGTGCGCGCCGAGCCGCCGATCGTGGCCGCCGAGGTCGCCGGGTCGGTCTCCGAGCGCACCCTGCTCGACGCGCTCTTCGCCGGCACCGCCAAGCTCACCGACCAGGTCGAGGACCACATGTCCGGGCCGCTGCCGACGATCGGCTCGACCGAGGCCGCCACCGACGCGGTCACCCTGCTCTCCGGGGCCGACGCGGTCCTCGTCCACGAGGACGGCAAGCCGATCGGCGTGCTCACCCGCCAGGACCTGCTGACCTTCGTGGCGGCGCCGTGAGTGCCCGGCGCCGTGCCGCGGGCACCCTGGTCGCCCTGGCGGTGCTCGGTGGCACCGCGGCCTGCGGTGGCGACGACGTCGACACCAGCACCGACCCGGTGGAGGTCGAGGTCGGCAAGTCGTTCTCGTGGAACGGCTTCACCGTCGACGACGGCTGGACGCTGAAGGGCGTCGAGCGCTCGGTCAACGGCAACGCCGTGACCACGCCCAACGTCGAGGGCTCGATCACCAACACCCTCGAGGAGGAGCGCGCGGCGATCTTCGAGATGGTGTTCTCGACCGACGGCTCGCCGATCGCCACCCTCAGCTGCTCGGCGGCGACGATGGTCCAGGACCAGTCCCAGCAGTTCGAGTGCCCGGGCCTCAGCGCCACCATGCCCGACGACTACGACGCGGTCGTGGTGCAGGAGTACGTCCGCGAGGACGGCTCGAGCTCCAGCTGACCGTGGCCGACCTGTCGCTCGAGGTCGTCGGCTTCCTGGTGCTCGCCGCACTGGTGGCGGGCTTCGTCGACGCGGTTGTCGGTGGCGGCGGGCTGGTCCAGCTGCCCGCGCTGCTCATCGGGCTGCCGGGCGCCTCGGTGGTGCAGGTCGCCGCCACCAACAAGCTCGCGTCGTTCTGCGGCACCTCGATCAGCGCGGCGACGTACGTCCGACGCATCCGGCCCGACCCGCGGACCTTCCTGCCGCTGATGCTGGCGGCGTTCGTCGGCTCGGCGGGCGGCGCGCTGGTCGCCTCGCTGCTGCCGCGCAGTGCGTTCGACCCGATCATCCTGGCGGTGCTGGTGCTGGTCGGTGCCTACGTGTGGTTCAAGCCCGGAGTCGGGGATCTCACCAGGCTGCGGTTCCGGGGCGGGCAGCACCTCACCGCCGTGGTGCTCACCGGCGTCACGATCGGGTTCTACGACGGGGCGATCGGTCCCGGGACCGGGTCGTTCCTGGTGTTCGCGCTCGTGGGCCTGCTCGGCTACAACTTCCTCGAGGCCTCGGCCAAGGCCAAGCTGGCGAACTGGGCGACCAACCTCGCCGCGCTGGTGGTCTTCGTGCCCCAGGGAGCGGTCCTGTGGCAGCTCGCCCTGCCGATGGCAGCGGCCAACGTCGCGGGCGGCTACCTCGGCGCCCGCGTGGCCATGGCGCGGGGAGCGCGGTTCGTCCGGGCGTTCTTCCTGGTGGTCGTCTCCGGGTTCGTCGTGCGACTCGGCGGCGGGCTCCTGGGCTGGTGGTGACAGGCTCGGCGGGGCGCGACCGGTAGCCTCCACCTCGTGGGTGCGGTGGCGGCGGTCGACGGGTTCCAGCGGCGGCATCCCGTGCTGGGGTTCCCGATCGCGGTGATCTACAAGTACTTCGACGACCAGGGTCCCTACCTCGCCTCGGCGATGACCTACTACGCGTTCGTCGCGATCTTCCCGCTGATGCTGCTCGGCACCTCGATCCTGGGCCTGATCCTGCGCGGCGAGCCGCAGTGGCAGGAGCAGATCCTCGACTCCGCGCTCGCGCAGTTCCCGATCATCGGCGACGAGCTCGGCCGGCCCCAGGGCCTGCAGGGATCCGTCAGCGGTGTCGTCATCGGTGCCCTCGCCGCGCTCTACGGCGCGATGGGCCTGGGCCAGGCGCTGCAGAACACCCAGCACGTCGCCTGGTCGGTGCCGCGCAACAGCCGCCCCAACCCGTTCTACGCGCGGGTCAAGACGCTCATCCTGCTGCTGACCGCGGGGCTCTCGCTGCTGGCGGTGACGGTCGTGTCGACGATCGCCAGCACCACCGACGTCTTCACCGAGGTCATCGGCGGCGGGCTCAAGCAGCTGCTGCCGGTCCTCACGGTCCTCGTCGTCGGCACCGGCCTGAGCTACCTGTTCCGCTTCGCCGCCACCGGCCAGCACTCGTTCTGGCGCGCCGCGCCGGGCGGGTTCACGCTCGCGGTGATGTGGCAGCTGCTGCAGATCGGCGGCGCCGCCTACGTCGACCGCACCCTCGTCAACACCTCCTCGATGACCAAGACCTTCGGACTGGTCCTCGGCCTGATCGGCTTCCTGTGGATCGGCTCGGTGATGGCGGTGCTCGCCACCGAGGTCAACGTCGTGCTCGCGCGCCGGCTGTGGCCGCGCGCGCTGCTCACGCCGTTCACCGACAACGTCCGCCTCACCGAGGCCGACAAGCGTGCCTACGTCTCCTACGCCCGCATGCAGCGGCACAAGGGCTTCGAGAAGGTGGTCGTGCGGTGGGAGCCCGGACCCGCCGAGAAGCCCGCCGACCAGGACGAACCGGCCGAGGAACCCGCCGAGGAACCGGCCGAGGAGCCGGCCCACGAGCCCGACCGGGCGGCAGCGCAGCCGGAGCCCGAACCGGACGGCTCCGGCACCCGCGCGTGACGTCGTACGTCACCGTGGCGCGTGCCGCGCAGGCCGTGGTCGAGGACCGCGGCTCGCGGTTCCTGTGCCGCGTGCGACGGGTGGGCGACGAGGACGCCGCCCGCGAGCTGGTGGCGACGCTGCGGCGCGAGCACCCGGACGCGCGGCACCACTGCTCGGCCTTCGTGCTCGGCCCCCGCGGCGAGCTGCAGCGCGCGTCCGACGACGGCGAGCCCGCCGGCACCGCCGGTGCGCCGATGCTGGAGGTGCTGCGCGGCGCGGGGGTGAGCGACGTGGCGGCGGTGGTGACGCGCTGGTTCGGCGGGACGCTGCTCGGAGCCGGTGGGCTGGTGCGGGCCTACGGCGACGCGGTCCGCGCCGCGCTCGCGGAGGCCGGCACCCTGCGGCGCTCGCTGCTCACCGAGGTGGCGCTCGACCTCGACCACGCGGACGCCGGTCGCGTCGAGGGAGAGCTGCGGGCACGCGGGGTGAGCGTGCTCGACGTGGCGTACGACGCCCGCGTGCGGCTGCTGCTCGCCACCGCGCCGGACAGTCTCGACCGGCTCGGCCAGGTCGTGGCCGCCGCGACGTCCGGGGCGGCAGAGCCGGTCGTGGTGGGGGAGCGCTGGGTCGACGGCCCGGGTCAGTCCACGTCGCCGTCGACGTAGACCCAGCGTCCCGCGCGCCGCTCGAAGCGGCTCACCTCGTGCATCCGCCCGCCGTCCCACGAGGCCACGAACTCGACCGTGTCGCCGCTCGCCGCGAGCACCTCGAGCCCGGTCCACCGCGTGCGCGGGTCGGGGGTGACGTCGTCGGGGCGGGTGCGCGGGTGCCAGGTGCGGAAGAGGTGGTCGGCGTCGCCGCGGACGTGGGCGGTGTAGCGCGAGCGCATGAGCTGCTCGGGCGTCGCGGCCTGCACCCGGTTGTCGAGCAACGGGCGGCAGCAGTCGTCGTAGGACCCGCCGGAACCGCACGGGCAGGAAGGGGTCGTCACGGCCCCGAGGGTAGTCGGGAACAAACCTGTGGCGACCGGCGTTCAACGGTGTAATCATGTAAGTACTGCAACAGAATCCATGAGGAGACTCCATGATGACCGAGAACGATGACGAGGGCCGCGGACGCCGCGGCCGGGGCCGCAGTGACCGTGAGGGACGCGGCCGACGGGGCGGGTGGCAGGTCGCCGACCTGCCGCCGGCCGACGACGCGGGCGCCTGGTTCCGCGGGCGACTGCCCGACGGCTGGTTCAGCGAGGTGGACGTGCGCGTCGACCGCGAGGAGATCACCGTCGTGGGCACGCTGAGCGAGGAGCAGGCCGCCGGCGCCGACGGCGCGGAGGCCGAGGGCCGGATCAGCCGGTTCCGTGCCGACACCAAGGCCGAGCGGATCGAGATCGCGCTCGAGGCGCAGGGCCGCTACCAGCGCAAGGTGTCGTGGGGGGTGCGCCTGGGCGAGACCGAGGCGCTGTTCACCCACGTCTCGGCGCCGGTGATGACCCGGCTGCGCCAGCCGGAGCGGCAGGTGCTCGACACCCTGGTCGACGCCGGGGTGGCGCGCTCGCGCTCCGACGCGCTGGCCTGGTCGGTGCGCCTGGTGGGCCAGCACGCCGAGGAGTGGCTCGGCCAGCTCCGCGGCGCGATGGCCGAGGTCGACAAGCTGCGCGGCGAGGGCCCGTCCCTCTGAGCGCAGCAGACGCGCGGACAGAACCGGGTCCGGTGGTCCGCCACGAGCGTGGCGACGACCGGATATCCGGTGTTCTGTCCGCGTGTCCACGCACTACGGTGCCGGCCATGACGATCGAGCGGGCCGAGCCGCCCTACCGCACCGACGAGGTGGGCATGCTGCGCGCCTTCCTCGACCACTACCGCGCCACGATCCGGCTGCAGGCCTCCGGCCTCACCGACGACCAGCTCGACCAGGCGCTCGCCCCGAGCGACCTCACGCTCGGCGGGATGCTCAAGCACCTCGCGTTCGTCGAGGACTACTGGTTCTCCTACAACCTCGCGGCCCACGAGCCCGCGCCCCCGTGGGACTCCGCTCCCTGGGACGACGACCCCGACTGGGACTGGCACAGCGCATCGGGCGCGACCCACGCCGAGCTCGACGGCCTGCTCGCCGCGGCGATCGAGCGCTCGGACCGCTTCCTCGACGAGGCGCTGGCGGCCGACCCGGACCTCGACCGCCGTGTCGCGCGTCCGCGGCCGCCCGGGAAGGGGGAGACGGCGACGCTGCGCTGGGTGCTCGTGCACATGGTCGAGGAGTACTGCCGCCACGCCGGCCACGCCGACCTGATCCGCCAGTCCATCGACGGCGCGACCGACGTATGACCATCCGGCTCGCGACCGAGGCCGACTGGCCGGCGATCTGGCCGTTCTGGCGGGAGATCGTCGAGGCGGGCGAGACCTACGCCTACCCGCTCGGCGCGACGTCGGACCAGGCTCGCGGGTGGTGGTTCGACGGTAGCCGCGTCGTGGTGCTCGAGGACGACGGCCGGATCCTGGGATCGGCGAAGATGGGACCCAACCGACCCGGGCGCGGCGCCCACGTCGGCACCGCGTCGTTCATGGTCGACGCCGCCGCCCGCGGCCGCGGCGTGGGACGCAGGCTCGGCGAGCACGTCGTGCAGTGGCACCGCGACGAGGGCTTCGCCGCGATCCAGTTCAACGCGGTCGTCGAGACCAACACCGCAGCCGTGCGGCTCTGGGAGCAGCTCGGCTTCCGGGTCCTCGCGACGGTGCCCGAGGCGTTCGACAGCACCACCCACGGACGGGTCGGGCTGCACCTGATGCACCTCGACCTGTCCTGAGGGGGCGCCAAGCGGCGCGAGGTCTGGTGGAATGGTCCCCATGGCCGACACCATCCGCGTGTACCTCCTCGACGACCACGACGTCGTGCGCCAGGGACTGAGGTTCCTCCTCGAGCAGCAGGACGACATCGAGGTGGTGGGCGAGTCCGGGACCGCGACCGAGGCGGCCGCGAGGATCCCCGCGCTGCGGCCCGACGTCGCGGTGCTCGACGCGCGGCTGCCCGACGGCTCCGGGATCGAGGTCTGCCGCACCGTCCGCGCGGTGGACCCCTCGATCAACGCGCTCATCCTGACCTCCTACGACGACGACGAGGCGCTGTTCGCCGCGATCATGGCCGGCGCCGCCGGCTACGTGCTCAAGGAGATCCGCAGCTCCGACCTGGTCGCGGCCGTGCGCCACGTCGCGGCCGGCAAGTCGCTCATCGACCCCGCGATGACCGCCACCGTCCTCGAGCGGATCCGCAACGGCCCCGAGACCCCGGACGAGCTGGCCTCGCTCACCGACCAGGAGCGCGTCCTGCTCGGCCACATCGCCGAGGGGCTCACCAACCGCCAGATCGCCGAGCAGATGTTCCTCGCCGAGAAGACGGTGAAGAACTACGTCTCGAGCATCCTCTCCAAGCTCGGCCTCGAGCGCCGCACGCAGGCCGCGGTGCTCGCCTCGAAGCTGCTCGGCGACGCCCCCCAGCGCTGACCGGTCCGGCGCTGTCCGGCCGGGTTCGGGACCTATGGCCCGGACGTTGCGTGACCGCAGGCCCTGACCGGGCACGCTCCTCCCACGCGACTGTGGTGGTGACCCCGACTGGGGCACCACCACCGAAGGAGGGGATGACGATGAGCGTCATCCATCGCCACCGCCACGAGGCCGAGACCCGGACCCCGCCCGTGGTGGCACAGGCCGGAGCCCCGGCCGCCGAGAGCCACGACCACGACCACGGACCCTGGTTCGACCGGGCCCTGGCCACGCTGCGGATCGCCTACGGAGTGACCTTCCTGTGGGCCTTCCTCGACAAGACCTTCGCGCTCGGCTTCCACACCGGCTACGACCAGGACGGCGTCCTGGACCGGTTCGGCCCTGCCGCGTGGATCAACGGCGGCAGCCCCACCGAGGGATTCCTCTCCTTCGGTGTCCCCGCCGACAACCCGTTCCACGGCTTCTTCACCGGGCTCGCGGGCCAGGCCTGGGTCGACTGGCTGTTCATGGCCGGCCTGCTCGGCATCGGCGTGACGCTCCTGCTGGGAGTCGGCATGCGGATCGGAGCCGCGGCGGGCGCGCTGATGTACGCGTTCATGTACGCCGCGTCGCTCCCGCTCGAGAACAACCCCGTCGTCGACGACCACCTCGTCGGCATCATCGTGATGGCGGTCCTCGCCCTGGGCGCGGCCGGCACCACCTGGGGGCTGGGTCACTGGTGGAGCAGGCAGGAAGTGGTGAAGCAACACCCCGCCCTGCGCTGACACCAGGCCCCCGGAGGCCCGACGCATCCCCCGCGTCGGGCCTTTCCGGTGCTTCTGCCCCGGTCAGCCGAGCGGCACCCGCCACACCAGGAGGGTGCCGCGCTCGCCCGGCGCCGAGATCTCCAGGCTGCCGCCGAGGTCGTCGGCCCGCCGCCGGGCGTTGCGCAGCCCGCTCTGCGGGGCGTCGTCGGGCACCCCCACGCCGTCGTCGGCGACCCGCAGCTCCAGCCGGTCGGCTGTGACCGTGACGTCCACCTCCGCGCTGTCGGCCAGCGCGTGCCGGGCGACGTTGGAGATCGCCTCGCGCAGCACCGCGACCAGCTGGGAGCCGAGCTCCGGCGAGACGGCCGTGTCGACCGGGCCGGCGGTGCGCACCACGGGCGTGAAGCCCAGCACCGGGACGTACTCCTTGACCAGCTTGCGCACCGCCGCCCGCAGCGAGTCACCGCGACGGTCCTGCAGCTCGAAGATCGTGCCGCGGATCGCCTTGATGGTGTCGTCGAGGTCGGACACCGCCGCGTCGAGGCGCTCGGTGACCGCGCCGGCGCCCGACATCGACGCCACGCCCTGCAGCTGCAGGCCGGTGGCGAAGAGCCGCTGGATGACGATGTCGTGCAGGTCGCGGGCGATCCGCTCGCGGTCGGAGATCAGGGCGAGCTCCTCGCGGTCGGAGAGCGCCTGGGTCCGGTCGAGCGACAGCGCGACCTGGTCGGCGAAGACCGCGAAGAGCTCGCGCTCCTGCACGTCGAGCAGTCCAGCGCCCGGCTCGGTGACGGCCACCAGCGCGGACACCGGCGCGAGGTGCGAGCGCAGCGGCACCACGACGAGGCGGGCGTCGTCGACCTCGACGGTCGACACGGGGCTGCCGGCCCCGACCTCGGCGTGCTCCCGCGCCCGTGCCAGCAGGTCCGTGACCGGCGCGCGGTCGGCCTCGCTGACGACGCTCACGGTGTCGTGGTCCGGGCCCGCCGACGACCACAGCGCGACGGCCCGTGCGCGCGAGACCTGCCGCGCCGTCGACACGATCTGGTGCAGCGCGGACGGGACGTCGACGGGCGGCTGCAGCACCTCGGAGAGGTAGCCGGAGGCCTCGAGCCACTGCCGCCGCCGCTCGCTGATCGCGAACGAGCGGGCGTTGCTGACGACGTAGCCCGCGGTGCGGGCGAGCTCCTCGACCAGCAGCTCGTCGGTCTCGGTGAAGGGTCCGCCGCCCTCCTTCTCGGTGAGGTAGAGGTTGCCGAAGACGGTGCCGCGGATCCGCACCGGCATGCCGAGGAAGCTGCGCATCGGCGGGTGGTTCGGCGGGAAGCCGACCGACCTGGGGTGGGCGCCGAGGTCGCTGACGCGGAGCCCGGAGGGGTCCTCGATGATGACGCCGAGGATGCCGCGCCCGCGCGGGAGGTCGCCGATCAGCCGACGGGTGTCGTCGTCGATCCCGGTGGTGACGAACTCCGCGAGGAGCCCGTCGCGACCGAGCACCCCGAGGGCGCCGTAGCGGGCACCGGTGAGGACCGTGGCGGCCTCGATGATGCGGGTGAGGGCGAGGTCGAGGTCGAGGTCGCTGGCGATCGCGCTGACCGCCTGGAGCAGCGAGCGCGCGTCGGCGCCCAGGTCCGGTGCGCCCGGAGTCCCCGGTCCGCCCCGGTCGCTGGTGTGCGTCACGTGGCCAGTGTGGCCCACGCCCCGAGCGGGTGCCACGACCTTCAGGCGAGGCGACGCACGGGCAGGTGGTCCCAGGGCGCCCAGCCGTCGCCGATCTGGCGTCCGGTGACCTCGGCCCAGGGGATCCGGACGACCAGGTTGCGCTGGCCCGACGCCCACGGCTTCGGCTCCCAGGTGCGGGCGATGTGCGCGAGCTCGGACTGGTCGTCGACGAACACGGCGCGGCCGCGCACCGCCACGCTCCACCCGCGCTTGTTCTCGTAGTCGAACTGGTCGATCTCGAAGCACAGCTGGGCGTCGCGGCCGTAGGTGCCGAGCAGGCTGTAGGCCGTCGTGCGGAGCAGCACCGACTCGCCGTCGACGGAGTAGTTGACGGGGAGGATGTGGGGTCCGGTCGGGGTGCTGAGCGCCACCCGGCCCGCGACGCCGGCGGCCAGCAGGCGGGCGCACTCCTCCCGGGACAGGTCGTGGGTGGACTGCATGCGGGCCTCCTTGTGCCGAGGCTCCCACCTTCCCCGAGGCCGGTCGGCGAGAGCAGGGTCCAAGGTCCCGACCGCCGCGGGTCGGTGGACCGTCGTGGCGGGCTTCGAGTGCGCTCCACGTTGACGGGCCGGTCTAGCGTGGAGACGTGAGCGACGCCAGCCAGACCCCGCACCCCGAAGCCAGCACCCTCGGCCAGCTGCGCGCCAGCGGCCACGAGCTCAAGCCGCTGCGCGTGGAGCTGCGCGACAACCTGCTCGCCCTGCTCGCGAGCGGCGAGGACCCGTGGCCCGGGCTGCACGGCTTCGGGGACACCGTCGTCCCGCAGGTCGAGCGGGCGCTGCTGGCCGGACACGACATCGTGCTGCTCGGCGAGCGGGGGCAGGGCAAGACCCGCCTGCTGCGCTCGCTGGTCGGGCTGCTCGACGAGTGGACCCCGGTGATCTCGGGCTCGGAGCTCGGCGAGCACCCCTACGAGCCGATCACCGTCACGTCGCAGCAGGCGGCCGCGGCCCACGGCGACGACCTGCGCATCTCGTGGCGCCACCGCGACGAGCGCTACGCCGAGAAGCTCGCCACCCCCGACACGTCGGTCGCCGACCTGATCGGCGACGTCGACCCGATGAAGGTCGCCGAGGGACGCCACCTCGGCGACCCCGAGACCATCCACTTCGGGCTCATCCCGCGCAGCCACCGCGGCATCGTCGCGATCAACGAGCTCCCCGACCTCGCCGAGCGGATCCAGGTCGCGATGCTCAACGTGATGGAGGAGCGCGACATCCAGATCCGCGGCTACGTCCTGCGCCTGCCGCTCGACGTGCTGGTGGTCGCGAGCGCCAACCCGGAGGACTACACCAACCGCGGCCGGATCATCACCCCGCTCAAGGACCGCTTCGGTGCGGAGATCCGGACCCACTACCCGCGCGAGGTCGAGAAGGAGATCGCGGTCATCGAGCAGGAGGCCGACCTCGTCGCCGAGGTGCCGGCGTACCTCCTCGAGGTGCTGGCCCGCTTCACCCGCAACCTCCGCGACTCCCAGTCGGTCGACCAGCGCTCCGGCGTCAGCGCCCGCTTCGCGATCGCCGGCGCGGAGACCATCGCCGCCGCCGCGCTGCACCGCGCCACCACCCAGGGGGAGGAGGAGGCCGTCGCCCGCGTGGTCGACCTCGAGACGGCCGTCGACGTGCTCGGCGGCAAGATCGAGTTCGAGACCGGCGAGGAGGGCCGCGAGACCGAGATCCTCACCCACCTGCTGCGCACCGCCGTCGCCGAGACCGTCCGTGCCCACCTCGCCGGCATCGACCTGCGGCTGCTCGTGGAGGCGATCGAGGAGGGCGCGATGGTCGCCACCGGCGCCCGCGTCGGTGCGCGCGACTTCCTCGCCGGCCTGCCGGTGCTGGGCGAGTCGGACCTCTACGACCAGGTCTGTGACCGCCTCGGCGCCACCAACGACGGCGAGCGCGCCGCGGCGGTCGAGCTCGCCCTCGAGGGGCTCTACCTCGCCCGCCGGATCGGCAAGGACGCCGACGCGGGGGAGACCGTCTATGGCTGAGGCCGCGGTCGGCGCCGCGGTCACCGTCCGCGCCGGCACCCACGCCGACATCCCCGGGTTCCGGGACCTCGGCGAGGCCGTCGTGCCGCCGACCTACGGGCCGATCG
The DNA here is from genome assembly GCF_020991065.1 of Nocardioides okcheonensis. Taxonomy (NCBI): domain Bacteria; kingdom Bacillati; phylum Actinomycetota; class Actinomycetes; order Propionibacteriales; family Nocardioidaceae; genus Nocardioides; species Nocardioides okcheonensis. The sequence continues at coordinate 1,783,939 of NZ_CP087710.1, read as the reverse complement.
ACGAGGCCTACGCCCAGCGGATGCTCGACGAGTGGTGGGTGGCCGAGCGCTTCGAGGCTTCGCTGGCGGTCAACACCCACCTGGTCGCCGAGTGCGACGGGCAGGTCGTCGCGATGGCCGCGTTCGGGCTGCTGTCGCGCTCGCACCGCGACTTCCCCCACGTCACCGGCGAGCGCGAGGTGATGTGGAAGCTCTACGTCCACCCCGACCACCACGGTCGCGGGATCGGCAGCCGGCTGCTGGCCGAGGTCGAGGCCCTCGTCGAGGGCGACGAGCTGTGGCTCGAGGTCGTCGACGGCAACGAGCAGGCCTTCGCGTTCTACCGCGCGAAGGGGTTCGTCGAGGTCGAGCGGGTCGGCGACGGGGTGTGGCCCGACGACGTGTGGCTCCGCAAGGACCTGCGCGGGACGAGGCGGCGATGACCCGGTTCCGCAAGTACGACGGCGGCGACCCGCTCGCCCCGCCGGTCGACCTCGCCGAGGCGCTCGACGCGATCGGGCAGGACGTGATGGCCGGCTACAGCCCCGAGCACGCGATGCGCGAGTTCCTGCGCCGCGGCGGCAGCGACCAGACGGGCCTCGACGAGCTCGCCCGCCGGGTCGCTGAGAAGCGGCGCGAGATCCTGCAGCGCAACAACCTCGACGGCACCATGCAGGAGGTCCGCGAGCTCCTCGACAAGGCCGTCCGCGCCGAGCGCGGCCAGCTCGCCCGCGACATCACGATGGACGACGGGGACCGCGCGTTCCGCGAGCTCATGCTCGACAACCTGCCGTCCTCGACGCCGGCCGCGGTCAGCGAGCTGTCGTCCTACGACTGGCAGTCGTCGGAGGCCCGCGAGGCGTTCGAGCAGATCAAGGACCTGCTCGGCCGGGAGCTGCTCGACCAGCGCTTCGCCGGCATGAAGCAGGCCCTCGAGGGGGCGACCGACGAGGACCGGCAGGCCGTCCAGGACATGCTGTCCGACCTCAACGACCTGCTCGAGAAGCACGCGTCGGAGGGGGTCACCGACGAGGAGTTCGCCGACTTCATGGACAAGCACGGCGACTTCTTCCCCGAGCGCCCGAAGGACATGGACGAGCTGCTCGACTCGCTCGCGCAGCGCGCCGCCGCGGCCCAGCGGATGCTCAACTCGATGACGCCGGAGCAGCGCCAGGAGCTGATGGAGCTCTCGCAGCAGGCGTTCGGCTCGCCGCAGCTGATCGAGCAGCTCGCCCGGATGGACGCCAACCTCCAGGCGCTGCGCCCCGGCGAGGACTGGTCGGGCTCGGAGTCCTTCGAGGGCGAGGAGGGCATGGGCCTCGGCGACGGCACCGGCGCGCTCCAGGACCTCGCCCAGCTCGACGCGCTGGCCGACCAGCTCGCCCAGTCGCACCGCGGCGCGCGGATGGACGACGTCGACCTCGACGCGCTCGCTCGCCAGCTCGGCCAGGACGCCGCGGTGGACGCGAAGACCCTGCAGGACCTCGAGCGGGCGCTGCGCGACAGCGGCTACCTCAAGCGCGGCTCCGACGGCGAGCTGCGGCTGTCGCCCAAGGCGATGCGACAGCTCGGCAGGGCGCTGCTGCGCGACGTGGCCGAGCGGATGAGCGGGCGCTCCGGTGCGCGCGAGACGCGTACGACCGGCCTCGCCGGCGAGCCGACGGGCTCGAGCCGGCGCTGGGAGTTCGGCGACACCGAGCCGTGGGACGTCCCGCGCACGATCGGCAACGCGGTGCTCCGCGACGGCGGGACGCGACCGGTGCGGATCCGGGTCGACGACATCGAGGTCACCGAGACCGAGGCCCGCACCCAGGCGGCCGTCGCGCTGCTGGTCGACACGTCGTTCTCGATGGCGATGGACGGGCGGTGGGTGCCGATGAAGCGCACCGCGCTCGCGCTGCACCAGCTGGTCCGGTCGCGCTTCCGCGGCGACGACCTGCAGCTGATCGCCTTCGGCCGCCACGCCCAGGTGATGGAGGTCGAGGAGCTCACCGCGCTCGACGCCCGCTGGGACAAGGGCACGAACCTGCACCACGCGCTGCTGCTGGCCAACCGGTTCTTCCGCAAGCACCCCAACGCCCAGCCGGTGCTGCTGGTCGTCACCGACGGGGAGCCGACGGCGCACCTCGAGGCGGACGGCGAGGTGTGGTTCTCCTACCCGCCGCACCCGCTGACCATCGCCCACTCGGTGCGCGAGCTCGACGCGGCCGCGCGCCTGGGCGCCCAGGTGACCTTCTTCCGGCTCGGCGACGACCCCGGGCTGGCGCGCTTCATCGACTCGATGGCGCGCCGCGTCGACGGCCGGATGGTCAGCCCCGAGCTCGACGACCTCGGCGCCGCGGTGGTCGGCTCGTACCTCGGCTCCCGCGGACCCGCGTCGTCCTACCGCGAGCACTTCGGCGACTGGTACGGCGGTGGGCGCGGCTCCTGGGTCTAGGCCACCGCGCCCGCCGGGAGAATCCTGGAGAAGATCCTTCCCCGGCTGTCGATCCGGGGGCAGGGTGTTCGTCGTCGTTGATGACGGCGCCGGACAGGCCGGCCCGCGACCCAGTGCAGGAGACACCCGATGGCCAAGTACGCAATCCTCATCTACGAAGACCAGGCCCGCTACGCGACCATGTCGCCCGAGGCCTGGGGCGCGCTGGTCGACGCGCACGGCACGTTCGTCAAGCAGGTCTTCGAGCTCGGCGGTTCCCTCGCGGGCGGCGAGGCGCTCGCGGCCACGACGACGGCCACCTCGGTCAAGGGTGGCGGCACGGTGACGGACGGCCCGTTCGTCGAGACCAAGGAGGCCCTCGGTGGCTTCTACGTCGTCGAGGCGCGCGACCTCGACCACGCCGTCGAGATCGCCAAGCTGTGCCCGGCCCCCTTCGGTGGCGTCGAGGTCCGCCCGGTCGTCGACCCGACGACGAACCCGTTCTGAGCCCGCTCTGAGCGCTCCCAGCGACGAGCCGACCGCGTCCGCCGCACAGGCGGACGCGGTCGCCGCCGCGCTGGCGCAGGCCCACCGCTCCGAGTGGGCGTTCGTGCTGTCCGCCACGGTGCGTGTCACAGGCGACCTGGACGTCGCGGAGGAGTGTGCGCAGGAGGCGTACGTCAGGGCGCTGCAGGCCTGGACCCGGGACGGCGTCCCGGAGCGACCGGGTGCGTGGCTGACCACGGTGGCGCGGAACCACGCGCTGGACCGCATGCGTCGCGAGGTCACCCTCCGGCGCAAGCTCCCGCTGCTCGTGGAGCCGGCGACCGTCGACCCGAGCGACCCGGCCGACCTCGACCCCTCCGACGCCGCGGTGCCGGACGACCGGCTCCGGCTGGTGTTCACCTGCTGCCACCCCACCCTCGCCCCCGAGGCCCGCGTCGCCCTCACCCTGCGCCTGGTCTGCGGCGTCCCCACCCCCGACGTCGCCCGGGCCTTCCTCGTGTCCGAGTCCACGATGGCGGCGCGGATCACCCGGGCCAAGAAGAAGATCTCCGAGGCGCGGATCCCCTACCGGGTCCCGGACCGGGCCGAGCTGCCCGAGCGCCTGGACAGCGTGCTGACCGCCGTCCACCTGCTCTTCAGCACCGGCCACACGGCCGGCGCGGGGGACGCGCTGGTCCGTGAGGACCTCTGCGACCGTGCCCTGCACCTCGCGCGCACCCTGGCCGCCCTGCTCCCCGAGCAGGCCGAGACCGGAGGCCTGCTGGGCCTGCTGCTGCTCACCGACGCGCGACGTGCCACCCGGACCGACGAGCAGGGCCGGCTGCTCCTGCTCGCCGACCAGGACCGGACGCGCTGGGACCAGCGCGCGATCCTGGAGGGCCTCACGGTGACGGCCGGAGCGCTGGCGGCGGGCCCACCGGGGCGGTTCACCCTGCAGGCGGCGATCGCCGGCGTGCACGCGATGGCGCCGTCCGTGGACCAGACGGACTGGCCGCGCGTGGTGCACCTCTACGACCGGCTGCTGGCGGTGTGGAGCACCCCGGTGGTCGCGCTCAACCGGGCCGCCGCCGTGGCGTTCGCCGACGGACCGGCCGCCGCGCTGCCGCTCCTGGACGAGCTGGCGACGGATCCCCGGCTCGCCGACTACCCCTACCTCCCCGCCGCCCGCGCCGACGTGCTGCGCCGCCTCGGTGACGCGGCCGGTGCCGCTCGGTCGTACCAGCGCGCGATGGAGCTCACGGCGAACGCCGCGGAGCGTGCGTTCCTGGAGCAGCGCCTGGCCGAGGTCAGCCGCGCCGACGGGGCCGATGCTGCGCCCGGCTGAGTCCGGCGGGCCCGTCGCCCACGCGGCGTGGTTGGCTGGGTCCATGGACGACCAGCTGACCGCCCGCCGCTTCATCGAGGCCGACCCGGCCGCCGTGTTCGCCGTCCTGCGCGACCCCGCGGGGCACGTCGAGATCGACGCCTCGGGGATGCTGCAGGAGGCCACCGGGGGACCGGTGGGTGCCGTCGGCGACCGGTTCACCGTGCAGATGGACCGCGAGGCCAAGGGCGACCTCCCGATGGGTCGCTACGAGGTCGACGTGGTCATCGACCGCTACCGGCCCGACCGCGAGATCGCGTGGTGGATCGACGGGACGGTCAAGCCGCCGATCGGCCACACCTACGGCTACGTCCTCGAGCCCGACGAGGTCGACGGACGCCCCGGCACGTGGGTGACGTCGGTCTACGACTGGTCGCAGGTCAGCGAGGAGTGGCGTCCGGTCTTCCCGGTGGTCGGCCAGTCCGAGCTGCGCGCCACGCTCGGCATCCTCGACCGGGTGGTGCGTCGCCGGGCGCGCGGCGTCACGGCGTAGGGCCGGCCGCCTCGAGCATCCGCAGCAGCTCGGCGCCCATGTGCTCGATGACGGCGTCGAGCGCCTTCTTCGGGCGCACCATGACGGTGAAGTCGACGATCTGCCCGTCGGCGTCCCAGGTGATCATGTCGATCCCGGAGACGTCGTAGCCGCCGACGGTGGTGCGGAACTGCAGCACCGCCGAGTCGTCGCCGAGCCACTCGCGCTCGTAGACCAGGTGAGGCCCGAGCACGGTGAACGCGGCGGTGAGGTAGCCGACGACGGCGTCGCGGCCCTCCTGCGGCGCGTGCACCGCCGGGCTGCGGAAGACGGCGTCCTCGGCGACCAGCCCCGGGAGACCTGCGGGATCGCGGCTCTCGACGACGGCGTGCCAGCGGGCGAGGGCGTCGGCTGCGGTGCTCATGCGCGGGCGAACCCCGGCAGCGACTCCTCGAGGATCTCGCGGAACGGCACGGAGGCGCCGAGCTGGCTGAGCAGGCCGAGCGACCCGAGCCAGGTGCGGTGGATGAGCAGGTACGACGTCGGCAGGTTGAGCTTGGTCGCCAGCGTGAACGACTCCGCGCGCGGGTCGTTGATCCGCTCGAACTGCTCGCGCATCCAGTCGCGGGTGAAGCCGAAGCGCTCCTGCGCGGCCGGCTCGACGAAGGGGGAGAGGTAGTTCAGCAGCATCGCCGGGTCGACGGTGATCCGGTCCTTGATGAAGCCCTCCGCGCGCAGCCCGGCCACGAGCGACTCCTCGTCGGAGTCGATCGCGATCCGGATCAGCCGGCCCATCGCCGGGGGGAGCTGTCCGTCGGGGAGCCGGGCGACGGCGCCGAAGTCGAGCACGCCGAGCCGGCCCGGGGAGCCGTCGGCGCCGGGGATGACGCGGAAGTTGCCGGGGTGCGGGTCGGCGTGGAGCATGCCGGTGCGTCGCGGGCCCTCGAAGAGGAAGCGGACGAAGAGCTCGCCGTAGTGGTCGCGCTCCTCCTGCGTCCCCTCGCGGATGACGTGGGCGAGCGAGTGGGCGGAGTCGAGCCACTCGCTGACCAGCACCTCGGTGCCGACGGCCACCACGCCCGGCACGACGATGTCAGGGTGGTCGGCGAACGCCTCGGCGTAGGCCGCCTGCGCGTCGGCCTCGAGGTGGTAGTCGAGCTCCTCGGCCGCACGGTCCTGCAGCTCGGCGACCAGCGGCTTGATGTCGATCCCGGGGAAGACGGGGGCGACGCCCTTCGCCACCCGGGCGATCTGGCGCAGGTCCGACATCAGCGCCTCGCCGGCGCCGGGGTACTGCACCTTGACGGCGACGTCGAGCTCCTCACCGGAGTCCTCGACGCGCCAGCGGCCGCGGTGGACCTGGCCGATCGAGGCGGCGGCGGTGGGCGCGCCGTCGAGCCACACGAGGTGCTGGTCCCAGTCCGGGCCGAGCTGCTTGGCCAGCTGCTCGCGGACCGTGGACGTCGGCATCGGGGGCGCGGAGTCCTGCAGCGCGGTGAGGTGCTCGCGGTAGGGCGCGGAGACCTCCTCGGGCAGCGCCGCCTCGAGGACGCTCAGCGCCTGCCCGAACTTCATCGCCCCGCCCTTGAGCTCGCCCAGGGTGCGGAACAGCTGCTCGGCGGTGCGCTGCTGGACCTCGGTGAGCACCGCCTCGGCCGGCTTGCCGCCGAGCCGCTTGCCGAGCCCGACCGCCTGCCGTCCGGCGTACCCGAGGGGCAGAGCGGCGAGCCGGGCCGTACGAGCGGCAGCCTTGCGGGGGAGCTCGGTCATGTCCCCATCATCGCCGATGGCTGGTGACCGGGGGCAGGTCCGAAGGAGTGGGGCTCAGGCCCAGCGGCGCGTGGCCCACCGCTCGACGATGCCGAGGACCGCGTCGCTCGCCTTCCCGAGCACCGCCAGCAGCACGATCGCGAGCAGCAGCCGGTCCGTCCGGCCGTTGTTCTGCGACTCGATCAGCAGGAAGCCGAGGCCCTGGGACGACGCGATCAGCTCGGCCGCCACGAGGAACAGCCACGACTGCGCCAGCGCGAGGCGCAGGCCGGAGAACAGCGCCGGCACGACGGCCGGCAGCTGGACGGTCGTCAGCAGCCGCCACCCGTGCAGGCCGAACGAGCGCGCCGCCTCGACGAGCTGGGGGTCGACGTGCCGCAGGGCCTGGTGGACGGTCGTGAAGACCGGGAACGTCGCCCCGATCGCGATCAGCGTGACCTTGGAGTCCTCGCCGATGCCGAGCCACAGGATCAGCAGCGGCACCCAGGCCAGCGACGGGACGGCGCGCACCGCGCCGACCGTCGGCGACACCAGGCGGTCCGCGGTGCGGGACAGCCCGAGCGCCGCCCCGAGCAGGAGTCCGACCGCCGACCCGGACAGGAAGCCGACCAGCACCCGCTGGGCCGAGATGTGCACGTGGGGGAGCAGGTCGCCGCGCTCCCACAGCCCGCGTGCCGCGTCGAGCACGGCCGTCGGCGGCGGCAGCTGGACCGGCGAGAAGGTGCCGGACGCGGCCAGCAGGTGCCACCCCAGGACGAGGGCCGCCGGCAGCAGCGCGCCGGCGAGCCAGCCGAGGAGCGGCACGCGCCGCCGGGCGTCGTCGGGGGCCTCGGCCGTCGGGCCGGGGCCGGCCCCGACGAGGTCCGCCTCCGCCTGCGTCACGACACCCTCGTCGCGTCGGCCTTCTCGGCGAAGGTGGTGTCGAACAGCTCCTCCAGCGCGGTGTCGATGCTCGCCTGCTCGTCGACGTCGCCGTTCTCGACGAAGACCGGGCCGACGCGCTCCAGCACGGCGAGCTGGTCCGCGCCGGGCACGTGGTCGCCGTCGAGCGTGGTCCGCTCGGTGAGCACGGTCCGGGCGACCTCCTCGTCGATGGCGGCCTCCTCCGCGAGGATCGCGACGGCCTCGTCGGGGTTCTGCGCCACCCACTCGCGCGCGTGGTCGTAGACGTCGACGATGAGCTGGACGGTCTCGGGGTCGTCGGCGAGGAAGTCCTCGGTGACGTTGAGGAAGCCGTAGGTGTTGAAGTCGACGTTGCGGTAGAGCAGCCGCGCCCCGTCCTGCTCGGCCGCCGCCATCATCGGGTCGAGGCCGGCCCACGCGTCGACGCGTCCCGCGGCGAGCGCCGCGGCGCCGTCGGCGTGCTGCAGGTTCTCCACGGTGACCGTGTCCGGGTCGACCCCGGCCTCGTCGAGCGCCTGCAGGAGGAAGAAGTACGGGTCGGTGCCGAGCGTGGCGGCGACGGTCCCGCCCTCGAGGTCGGTGAGGTCGTCGACCCGGGAGTTCTGCGGCACGACGATCGCCGACCACTCGGGCTGGGAGAACACGTCGACGGTGTGGATCGGGGACCCGTTGGCGCGCGCGAGGAGGGCGGCCGAGCCGGCGGTGGACCCGACGTCGATGGCCTCGGCGCGGAGCTTCTCGTTGGCGTCGTTGGAGCCCTCGGACTTCACCCACTGCACCGACGTGCCGTCCTCGGCCAGCGCGTCGTCGAGCCAGCCCTGGTCCTTGATGACCAGGCTGAGCGGGTTGTAGGTGGCGTAGTCGACCACGACCGTGTCGTCGGCGGCCTGGGCCGCGTCCTCGCCGGCGGCGCAGCCGGTGAGGGTGGTGGCGGCCAGCAGGAGGGTGCCGACGGCGGCTCCGCGCAGGCGGAGGGACGGGGCGTTGACGGGCATGCGGGGTTCTCCTCGGGAGGACGGGTGGGTGGGACGGTGCTGACAGGCGGGGGCGCCGCCCGGGTGGCTCCGGGTGCGGCGCGCGGGACGGGCTCAGGCGTGGTGCGGGGCGACGCCGAGGCGCTCGAGCAGGACGGTGCGGAGCCGGGCCAGGTCGGCGCTCTCGCGGTCGCGCGGGCGCTCGCCCGGGACGTCGACGACGTCCAGCACCCCTGCGGCCTCCTCGCCCGGACGGCGGCCGAGGACGACGACCCGGTCGGCGAGCTGCAGCGCCTCCTCGACGTCGTGGGTGACGAGCAGGACGGTGGTCGGGTGGGCCCGGTGGACGTCGAGCAGCAGGTCCTGCATCCGCAGGCGGGTGAGGGCGTCGAGGGCGCCGAACGGCTCGTCGAGCAGCAGGACGCCCGGCCGGCGCGCGAGGGCGCGGGCGAGCGAGGTGCGCTGCGCCATGCCGCCGGAGATCTCGCGCGGACGGTGCCCGGCATGGGCGGCGAGCCCGACGAGGTCGAGCAGCTCGTCGACGCGGCGGCGTCCCTCGGCGCGGGGCGTGCCGCGCGGCAGCCCGAGCGCGACGTTGTCGCGCACGGTGCGCCACGGCAGCAGCCGCGGCTCCTGGAAGCCGACGGCGCAGCGGTCGTCGTGGGCGCGGACCGGGGTGCCGTCGACCAGCACCCGGCCGCGGGTGGGGCGGTCGAGCCCGGCCCCCTGGCGCAGCAGGGTCGACTTCCCGCACCCCGAGGTGCCGAGCAGGGCGGTCACCGACCCCGGCGCGAGCGCGAGGTCGACCGACGCCAGCACCGGGCGTGGCCCGTCGGCCGTGGGGAAGGAGCGGTGCACGGACTCGAAGCGGACCGCGAGGGCGGGCGTGCGGGAGGCGTCGCCGCCGAGCGTCCCGCTCGGGGTGGTGGGCACCGTCAGGGTCACGCTCTCTCCTCCGGGGCGACGTTCTCGGCACGAGAAGCCATCAATCTAGAGTAACTAGGTCGAGATTGTTGCACATGGTGCGGCGCGGAGGCGTGACCCCGGTCCCGGTCGGTCGTTGGACGGTCACCGTTCCCACCACTCCCGGGAGGCACCAGTGCGTACGAAGTTCCTGCTCGCCCTCGCGGCGACGACCCTCGCCGCGTCGGCGACGGGCGTCGGCGGCGTCGCGTCCGCCGCACCGGACCGCGCGGCCGGTGCCGCGTCGGCGCCGGCCGACGTCTCCGACTTCCTCGCCGGGCAGCTGACCCGGCTGACCGGCCCGACCGCGGTGATGGTGCACGGCACCTCGATCGCCGCCGCGCGCGACGCCGTCGCCGCGACCGGGATGACGAAGAAGGGCGAGTTCCGCTCGATCGGCGTGGTCATCGCCAAGGCCACCCGCGCCCAGGTCGAGGCGGTCCGCACCCAGCCCGGCGTGACCTACGTCGAGGGCGGCGCCCAGCCGATCTCGTTCTTCCAGGAGACGTCGAACGTCGCGACCCGCGGCGCCGAGGCCGCCGCCACCCTCACCGGCGCCGACGGCACCCCGCTGACGGGCCGGGGGGTCAGCGTCGCGGTCATCGACTCCGGCGTCGACCCGACCCACCCGTACCTCCGCGAGGCCGACGGCTCCTCCGCGGTCGTCGCCAACCTCAAGGCGCTGTGCGAGCCGCTGACCGAGACCTGCAGCGTGCAGCGGCTCCCGAACGTGGTCGACACCGACACGCTCTCCGTCGGCGGCCACGGCACGCACGTCAACGGCATCGTCGCCGGGCGACCCACCACGCTCACCGACGGAGGCAAGGTGCAGGGCGCCGCGCCCGGTGCGAAGCTCGTCTCGATCTCGACCGGCGCCGGCATCGTGATCCTCGGTGCCGACTCCGCCCTCAACTGGGTGCTGGAGAACCACGAGGCGCCGTGCGGCGCAGGCGTCCCGGCGGCGACCTGCCCGCCGATCAAGGTCACCAACAACTCCTACGGCCCCACCGGCGGCGGGGCCTTCGACCCCGAGTCCGCGACGGTCAAGCTCCAGCGTGCGCTGGCCGCCGAGGGTGTCGTCACGGTGTGGGCGGCCGGCAACGACGGGGGCGACGGCTCGCAGAGCCTCACCAACCCGCCCGGCCAGGACCCCACGGGCGGCATCCTCTCGGTCGCCTCCTACAACGACGGCGACACCGGCACCCGCGACGGCACCGTGTCCGACTTCAGCTCGCGCGGCCTCGCCACGGACCCCTCGACCTGGCCGGACCTCTCCGCGCCCGGCGAGAACATCACCTCCTCGTGCCGCCCGTACCTGGTGATCTGCGCGACCGGGCTGGACTTCCGCAACGGACCGGGGCCGCTCGACCTCGGCACGTTCAACACGATCAGCGGGACCTCGATGGCCGCGCCGCACGTCGCGGGCATCGTGGCGCAGCTGTTCCAGGCCGACCCATCCGCGACCCCGGGTGACATCGAAGAGGCGTTGAAGGTCTCGGCCCACACGTACGCGGACGGAGCGGCCTACCAGGCCGGTCCGCTCGGACCCACCTCGTACGACAAGGGCCACGGCCTCGTCGACGTCGTCGCCGCCGTCGCCGCCCTCGGCTGAGGGAGGCGCGCCGGACCGGCGCCACAGACCCCCTCCAGGGGACACCGCCGCGCGACAGGGGTGCGGCGGACGGGGTGGGCGGGAGATACAGGGCTCCCGCCCGCCCCCTCGGTCTGCTTGGGTGACGACCGTGGACATGGACTTCAGCGGGACCCTGGTCGAGTGGCGCGGTCCCGCGCCCTACCACTTCGTGCCGCTGCCCCCCGACGAGGCCGACCTCGTCGACGAGGTGAAGGCGGAGGTCGTCTACTGGGGCGTCGTCCCGGTGCGCGCCCGGATCGGGTCCACGACGTTCACCACGTCGATGTTCCCGCGCGAGGGCACCTGGTTCCTGCCGGTCAAGGACGCCGTGCGGCGGGCCGAGGGGCTCGGGCTCGGGGACCCCGTCGAGGTCAGCCTGTCGGTCGGCCGCGACTGATCCGCGTCGGGGAGCAACCTCCCGTGCGGGTGGTGCGTCTCCTGAGTGCCTCCGACCGGAGGCGGACCACACGAGAACGGACACCATCATGCGCAGGACCATCCTGGGCGCCGCGACCCTGGCGGTCGCCGCCCTCGCCTCCCTCCAGACCGCCCCGGCCTTCGCCGACAGCCTGACCGTCGACGACGCGCAGGACCTCCGCCACGGGGTCGACCTGCGCTCGGTCGAGGTGAAGCACGGCGGCCGCAACGTGGTGGTGACCACCACCCACGCCGACCTGCAGGAGTCCTTCCGCAGCGGCTCCTCGGGCTCGGTCTTCCTCGACACCGACCCGGACGACCCGGGCCCGGAGTACGTGTTCTCCGGCGGCTACTTCAGCGGCACCGACTACGTCCTGCTCACCACCGACGGCTTCGCGACCTCCACGTGGGGCGAGCCGGTCGAGGGGTCGTACCGGATGAGCATCGACTACGACACCGAGCAGGTGCGGATGCGGATCGCCCGCGACGCGATCGGCACGCCGGAGCAGGTCCGGGTCGCCGTGCGGGTCGCCGGCACCCGACCGGGCGGCGGCGACACCCGCACGGACTGGCTCGGCGACCCGCGCAGCTTCACCGACTGGGTCGCGCGCTGAGCGGCAGCCCCGGGGGGTCTACTTGATCTCCCGGGCCTCCTGCGGCCAGCCGCACCCCTCGGCCACCTTCGCCGCCCACGCCTTCGCGGTGTCGACGTCAGGGACCTCGATGACCGTGATCCCGCCGAGGTACTCGGTGACCTCGGTGTAGGGGCCGTCGGTGACCACCATGGTCCCGCTCGTCCCGTCGGCGCTGAACGCGAGGTCCATCTCCTCGACGAGGCCGCCGGCGAAGACCAGCACGCCGGCCTCCTCCATCTCGCGCACCACGGCGCGGGACGGCTCGACGCGTCCCTCGTACCACTCGGCCGGGTGGTCGCCCACCCACTGCTGCATGAAGTAGATCGCGTAGCGCGCCATCGTCGTCCCTCCGTCGTGGGCCGCCCCGTGCGGCCCTCACCACTGTGACGGACGAGCGGGGCCCGGATCGACAGCCGACACGTCGTCTCCCGGAAGTCCTCAAGACGGCGCCGTCGCTGCCGATCGGAGCGTCGACACTTCGCGGGGGACACACGAGGGGATCCACATGCTGCTGACCCGCAGGAGGCCTGACGGTGCCGACGCCGTCGCCGCCGGACGGCTCGACCGTGCCCGGTCCGAGGCGCGCGCGGTGACCGAGGTGCTCGGCGTGCTCGCCGGGAGCGCCGACACCGCCGACCCGGACGCGGCCGTGCGCGCAGCGCTGGGCGCGGTGCGCGAGGCCTTCGGCTGGGCGTACGGCTCCTACTGGCGCGTCGACGAGGAGACCTCGGTCCTGCGCTTCGTCACCGACTCCGGCGAGGTGAGCCCCGAGTTCACCGCGGTCACCATGAGCGCCACCTTCGCCCAGGGGGTCGGCCTCGCCGGCCGCGCCTGGCAGCGACGGGAGCTGGTGTTCGTCCCCGACCTGGCCGAGGTCGCCGACTGCGTCCGCGCGCCGGTCGCGCGGCGGGTGGGCGTGCGCAGCGGGGTCTGCTTCCCGCTGCTCGACGACCAGGGGCACGTCGTCGGCACGATGGACTTCTTCACCACCGACACCCTCAGCCCCGACGACGACCAGCTGACCACCCTGCGGGCCGTCGGGCTGCTGGTCTCCCAGGCGCTCGGTCGCGTGCGCGAGCGCGCCCGGCAGGCCGAGGTGGCCCGCGACATGGCCGCCGTGACGTCCGTCCTCAGGCGCCTGGTGGGCGCCCAGTCGCCCGACGAGGCGGCGCGCACCGCGCTCGACGTGATCCGCGAGGAGTTCGGCTGGGAGTACGGCTCCTACTGGGCGCTGGACGGCGACCGGACCGCGCTGCGGTTCGTGCTCGAGTCGGGCTCGGCGAGCGAGGAGTTCCGCCAGGTCACGCTCGCCGCGTCCTTCCGTGAGGGTGTGGGGCTCTCCGGTCGGACGTGGCGCGCGCGGGACATGGTGTTCGTGCCGGACCTCGGCGAGGTGACCGACTGCGTACGGGCGCCCGCCGCCCAGCGGGCCGGGGTGAAGTCCGGCGTCTGCCTGCCGATCGTCGTGCGAGGGCAGGTCATCGCCACGATGGACTTCTTCGCCACCGAGCGCTTCGACCTCCCGCAGAGCCGCGGCGACGCGCTGCGCAACACCACGTTCCTCGTCTCGCAGGCCATCGAGCGGACCGAGGCCGCCGAGCGGCTGCGCACCGCGGGCACCGAGATCCTGAGCGGCATCGGCGAGGTCGAGCGCAACGTCCAGCTCGCCACCACCGTCTCCGAGGACGCCGCCGAGGCCACCCGCCGGGCCGGCGAGCTCGTCGCGCGCCTGGAGTCCAGCAGCCAGGAGATCGGCAAGGTCGTCAAGGTGATCACGCAGATCGCCGAGCAGACCAACCTGCTGGCCCTCAACGCGACCATCGAGGCCGCGCGTGCGGGCGAGGCCGGCAAGGGCTTCGCCGTCGTCGCCAACGAGGTCAAGGACCTCGCCCAGGAGACCGCCCGTGCGACCGCCGACGTCAGCGGTCAGGTCGGCGCCATCCAGTCCGACGCTGCCGGCGTCGTCGCCTCGCTCGCCGACATCGAGCAGGTCGTGACGCGGATCAACGAGACCCAGACCCTCATCGGCGGCGTGCTGAACGAGCAGACCGCGGTGACCCGGGAGATCCTCAACGGCTGACGTCCGCCGGCTCCTCGGCGCCCGGGGCACACTGGCGGGGTGACGTCCCCCGACCTCGCCCTCCGCCTGCACGACGCCGGCCTCGTCTGGTCGCCCGCCAACGGCGACCGGTTCTGGCTGCCGGACCGCGACCTCGACGAGGCGGTCTTCACCGTCAGCGACATGGTGGTCGAGGTGCGCGAGCGACCGTCCGGTCGCGTGCTGGCCTTCAACGGCACGACCGAGTGGGCGCTCGACGACGTCGAGGAGGCCGAGGCGGTGTGGCTGCCCCGCCTCGACCAGCTGCTCGCCGTGCTCGGCGACCGGTTCGTGAGCCTGACCGCGCGCTCGGGCGGCCACGTCGTACGCGTCGTGGTCGGGGAGCGCGAGGAGGAGCACGTCGACCTCGCCGCCGTCGACGCCGCCGCGCGGGCGGTGCTCAGCGGGCTGGAACGGGACTGATCCCTGCGGACGTCATGGGTCTGCGCGGTCCTGACCGCGGAGACTCGGGGTAGCCCGCAGCGGCAAGGTCGCAGTTCACACGTGCATGGCACGAGCGAACTTCGACCCAGCGTGCGTCCGACCCTCAGGCGGTCTCGGGGAACGCCACGCCGGTGTTGGCGTGGCAGCGGTAGCCGAACGGGTTCTTGGCGAGGTACTGCTGGTGGGCGTCCTCGGCGTAGTAGTACGGCGTCTCGCTCGCCGGGCGGATCTCGGTGGTGATCTCGCCGAGACCGCGGCGGGCGAGCTCGTCGCCGTAGACCTTGGTCAGCTCGCGGGCGGTCTGCTCCTGCTCCGGCGTGGTCCAGTAGATCGCGGAGCGGTACTGGGTGCCGACGTCGTTGCCCTGGCGCATGCCCTGGGTCGGGTCGTGGATCTCGAAGAACTTCTTGAGCAGGTCGGCGTAGGAGACCACCGCCGGGTCGAAGACGACGCGGATCGCCTCGGTGTGCCCGGTGCGGCCGCTGCAGACCTCCTCGTAGGTGGGGTTCGGGGTGCTGCCACCGGCGTAGCCGACCGAGGTCGACCAGACGCCCGGGACCTGCCAGTAGATCTCCTCGGCGCCCCAGAAGCAGCCGAGGCCGAGCAGGGCGACCTCGTGGCCGTCGGGGACCTCGTCGGTCACCACGGGGGCGTCGAGCACGACGTGCCGCCCCAGCTGCCACATCGGCTCCGCGCGGCCGCGGAGGGCCTCGTCGGGCGTGGGGAGGGTGGTGGGCTTGCCGAATCCGAACATGGCTCCATCCTCCCTCGCAGGGCAAACAGCGCCGGCGGTGTCTGGCAGGTGGACAGGGGCGGGCATAGGTGGAATTACGCGGTCTAGACGTCGTGCTTGCACCGATGCGCCGGGGGCGTCCCGGGAGGACGGTGGTGGACGCACGCACCACTCGTCCGAAGGGGAAGCACATGTCGTCACGTCGCCCGGTCCGCCAGCTGCTGGTGGCCGTCCTGCTCGGGGTCCTGGTCGGTGGAGGCCTGATGGCCGTCACGCCCGCCGGCGCCCAGGTCTCGCAGGCCGCCGCCACGAGCTGGAAGAAGATCTGGAAGAAGGAGCTCAAGCCGCTCGCCGCCAAGACCTTCTACACCAAGAAGAAGTCGGACAGGCGGTACTACACCAAGGCCCAGAGCGGCGCGGCCTTCCAGCCCAAGGGCTCCTACGAGACGGCCGGGTCGGGCTACACCAAGGCGGAGAGCGACGCGAAGTACGCGCCGTACCCGACGACCCTGCGTGGCACCTACCTCGCGTCGAACAACGCGGCCGGGGCCGGCGAGTTCGCGTTCAGCAGCATCGAGTTCGGCGCGACGCTGACGGCGGCGCCCACGGTCGTGTTCGTCCCGAGCGGCGGGCCGGCCAACCCGAGCTGCACGGGGACCGCGGCGGCACCGGCCGCAGCAGCGGGCTTCCTGTGCATCTACGAGGGCGCGGCCAACAACGCCAGCGCGTTCACCTTCGCCAGCGCGACGGGGTCGACGGGCGCGTCGTCGCCGTTCGGCATCGTCGTCCGGTTCACCTCCGGGGCCGCCGGCCTCTCGGCCAGCCTCGGGGGCTGGGCGCTCACGCCGGCCGGAGGGGTGACGGGTGACGTGACCGCGCCGAAGGGCGCGACCGGGGCCGGGGCGATCCTCGGGCGCTGACCGGGCGGCTCGTCGCCGCGCAGGACCCGGGGGGATCGTGGGGATCGGGGGATCACCGGGGGACCAGGGGAGGAACGGCCGCCACGCCCCATACGTGGCGGCCGTTCCGCTGTGACCGGCGCGGCACCCGGGGTCTACGCTCGCCACGTGACCCAGGAACGTGCCAACAAGGTCGGTTTCGAGACGCGTGCGATCCACGCCGGCTACGAGCCCGACGCGATGACCGGGGCGGTCATCCCGCCCATCTACGCCAGCAGCACCTACAAGCAGGACGGCGTCGGCGGCCTGCGCGGCGGCTACGAGTACAGCCGCTCGGCCAACCCGACCCGCACCGCCCTCGAGGGCGCGCTCGCGGCCGTCGAGGAGGGCGAGCGCGGCTTCGCCTTCGCCTCCGGGCTCGCCGGCGAGGACGCGATCATCCGCGCCCTGACCCGCCCCGGCGACCACGTGGTGATCCCCGACGACGCCTACGGCGGCACGTTCCGCCTCTTCGACAAGGTCGCGAAGGTCTGGGGCCTCGACCACAGCCCCGCCGCGGTCGCCGACACCGACGCCGTGGCCGCCGCCATCGAGCCCGGGCGCACCAAGCTGGTCTGGGTCGAGACGCCCACCAACCCGATGCTGACCATCGGCGACATCGAGGCCCTGGCCACGGTCGCCCACGACGCCGGCGCACTGCTCGTCGTCGACAACACCTTCGCCTCGCCGTACCTCCAGCAGCCGCTCACCCTCGGCGCCGACGTGGTCCTGCACTCGACCACCAAGTACGTCGGCGGGCACAGCGACGTCGTCGGCGGCGCGGTCGTCGTGCGCGACCTCGACCTCGCCGAGAAGATCGGGTTCCACCAGAACGCGATGGGAGCGGTCGCCGGCCCGTTCGACGCCTTCCTCACCCACCGCGGCCTCAAGACGCTGGGCGTGCGGATGGACCGCCACTGCGACAACGCCGAGCGGATCGCCGCCTTCCTCGACGGCGACGCCCGCGTCACCGAGGTGATCTACCCCGGGCTCGCCGCCCACCCCGGCCACGAGGTCGCGGCGCGGCAGATGAAGCGGTTCGGCGGGATGATCTCCTTCCGCGTCGCGGGTGGCGTCGAGCGGGCGCTCGCGGTCTGCGAGCGCGCCGAGGTCTTCACCCTCGGCGAGTCCCTCGGCGGCGTCGAGTCGCTCATCGAGCACCCGGGGCGGATGACCCACGCCAGCGTCGCCGGCACCGACCTCGAGGTGCCCGACGACCTGATCCGGCTCAGCGTCGGCATCGAGAGCGTCGACGACCTGCTCGCCGACCTCGACCGGTCGCTGGGGTGACGGTGGCCGACGCCGACCGGACGGACCCGCGCTACTCGCTCGCCAACGAGCGCACCTTCCTCGCCTACGAGCGGACGGCCGTGGGCCTGCTGGTGGCCGCCGTCGGCGCGCTCAACCTGCTGCGCGACTCGTGGGCCGAGACTCTCCTCGGCGTCGCGCTGCTCGCCGGGGCGGCGCTCACCGCGACGCTGGGCATGGGGCGCTACCGCCAGGCCGACACGGCGATCCGCGAGGGTCGCGAGCTGCCGCCGAGCACGGCGGCGCCGGCGGTCTTCGCGACCGTCGTGGTCCTCGTGCTCCTCGTCGCGCTCTCGGTGGTCGCGTGAGCCGCGACTGCGTGGTCTGCGTCGACTTCGGCTCGACCTTCACCAAGGCCGCCCTCGTCGACCTCGGCACCGGCGACCTGCTCGCCACGGCGAGCCACCCGACCACGCTCCCCGACGCCGCGGGGCATGGTGACGTGCTCGAGGGGTACGACGCCTGCGTGAACGCCCTCGTCGAGCAGGACCCGCGAGCACGGGACGCCGACGTGCTGGCGTGCTCCAGCGCCGGCGGCGGCCTGCGGATCGCCGTCGTCGGCAACGAGGAGCTCGTCACCGCCGAGGCCGGCCGCCGGGTCGCGCTGTCCAGCGGCGGCAAGGTGGTGCTCGTGCTCCACGGCGGCCTCGACACCACCAAGCTCGCCGAGCTGCGGGCCGCCGAGCCGGACGTCGTGCTGCTCGTCGGCGGCACCGACGGCGGCAACTCCGAGGTCCTGGAGGGCGACGCCGCGTTCCTCGCCGCGACGCCGTGGCCTGGCCCCGTCGTCGTCGCCGGCAACGTCGACTCCCGGCCGGCAGTGTCCGCGCTGCTCGCCGGTGCGGGCACCCCCCACGTGGTGGCCGACAACGTGGTGCCGCGCATCGGCGTCCTCGCCCCCGACAGCGCCCGGCGGGCGATCCGCGAGATCTTCCTGTCCCACGTCATCGGTGGCAAGCACCTCAGCAGTCGCGCCGACGCCGCGGGCAGGACCTTCACCGACATGGTCCGGGGAGCCACCCCGGACGTCGTGCTGACCGGCGTCGAGCTCCTCGCGCACGGCCTCGACGAGCAGCACCCCGGCGCCGGTGACGTGGTCGTCGTCGACGTCGGCGGCGCGACCACCGACGTGCACAGCGTGGTCGAGGTCGACCCGGAGACGGCGTCCGTCGACGGGGCTGGCCTGTCGCGCGAGGTCGTGGGCGTCACCCCCGTCACGCGGACGGTCGAGGGCGACCTCGGCATGCGCTGGTCGGCGGTGTCGACGGTGGAGGCGGCCGGCCTCGACGACCTGCACGACGCGGCCGCGCGCCGGCACGCCGACCCCGACCTGCTGCCCGACCACTGCTCCGACCCGGCGGCCGAGCAGGACGCCGACCTCGCCATCGCCGCCGCGGCCGTGCGGATCGCGCTCGAGCGCCACGCCGGGCGCAGCAAGGTCGTGGTCAGCCCGGAGGGCCGGGTCGTCGAGCGCAGCGGCAAGGACCTGCGCGAGGTCGACCTGATGGTCGGCTCCGGCGGCGTGCTGCGCCACGGCGGCCCGGACGCGGCCGACCGGGTGCTGCGGCCCGCCACCGGCGACGCGTTCGAGGGCGGGTGGCAGCTCCCGCGCGACCCGGTGGTCGTCGTCGACCACGACTACGTCCTCGCCGCCGCCGGCCTGCTCGCCGAGGACCACCCGGTCGCCGCCCACCGGCTGCTCGCCGGGCTGCGCACGGCAGGGGGCCGCTAGCGTGGCCGACGTGAGCCAGCAGCCGACGCCCGAGCCCGGCGAGACCGAGGACGAGACCGTCCGACGACGCCTCTTCGCCGCGCTCGGGCGCAGCGACGACGACGACCGGCTGGGGGAGCGGATCCTCGGGCAGTGGGCGCAGATGCGCGCCGAGCGCGAGCGCCGCGACCAGCCGGCGTTCACCACCGGGCCCTCCAACTTCAGCCGCGCCCAGGTGCCGTGGGGCCTCGACCTCGCGGCCGCGTGGTCGTGGCGGCTGATCGTCATCGTCGTCGCCGGCCTCGGCCTGCTGTGGACGATGCGCTACTTCGCGGTCATCACCCTGCCGCTGGCCGTGGCGCTGCTGATCACCGCGCTCGTCGCGCCGCTGGTCGCGTGGCTGCGTCGGGTCGGCCTGCCCCGCGGACCCGCCACCGGGATCGTGATGGTCCTCGGGATCGGCACCGTCGCCCTCCTGCTCACCTTCGTGGGCCAGCAGGTGGCGCAGGGTGCCAGCGACCTCGCCGACTCGGTCGTCACCGGTCTCGGCCAGGTCCGCGACTGGCTGCGCACCGGCCCGCTCAGGGTGTCGGACTCCCAGCTCGACGGCTACATCAAGGAGATCCAGGGCGCGGTCTCCGACAGCACCCAGACCGGCGGCGTGGTCACCCGCGTCACGGAGGTCGGCACGGCGGTCGGCCACGTCGTGGCGGGCTTCTTCATCGTGCTGTTCTCCACCTACTTCTTCCTCGCCGACGGTGACCGGATCTGGTCGTGGCTGGTCCGGGTCGCCCCGCGCGCGGCCCGCGAGCGCGTCGACGCCTCCGGCCGGGTCGCCTGGATCTCGCTGACCCAGTTCGTCAGGGCCACGGTCCTCGTGGCGCTCGCCGACGCGATCGGCATCATGATCGTGGCGGCGATCCTCGGCGTGCCGTTCGTCATCGCGATCGGGGTGCTGGTGTTCCTGGGCGCGTTCGTGCCGATGATCGGCGCCACCATCGCCGGCACGGTCGCGATCCTCGTCGCCCTCGTCGACCAGGGCCCGTTCACCGCGGTCCTCATGCTCGGCGGCGTGATCCTGGTCCAGCAGATCGAGGGCCACATCCTGCAGCCCTTCCTCATGGGCCGCTTCGTCTCCATCCACCCGCTCGGCGTGATCGTCGCCATCGGCTGCGGCGTGCTCGTCGCCGGCATCGCGGGCGCGCTGATCGCGGTCCCGCTGGTCGCCGCCGGCAACGCCGTCGTGCAGCACCTCGCGTCCTACACCGCGATCGGTGAGGGCGACCCGGACGAGGCGCTCGAGGACGACCTCGAGCACGACGGCACACCCCCCGACCCCGTCCCCGAGGACGACGGCCCGCTCGCCGGGCCGGACGCAACCGACGACACCCAGGAGGACGCACGATGACCGAGCAGGTCACCCTGGCCGACGTCGAGGCCGCGCGCGAGGCGCTGGCCGAGGTCACCGTGGTCACGCCCATGGAGGAGTCGCGCTGGCTCTCCGCCCTCGTCGGCGGGCCGGTCTCGCTGAAGTGCGAGAACCTCCAGCGGACCGGGTCGTTCAAGTCCCGCGGGGCCTACGTCCGGATCGCCCGGCTCTCCGAGGACGAGCGCGCCCACGGCGTCGTCGCGGCGTCCGCCGGCAACCACGCGCAGGGCGTCGCCCTCGCGGCGTCGACCCTCGGGATCCGCTCGACGGTCTTCATGCCCGAGGGCGCGCCGATCCCGAAGGAGAAGGCCACCCGCGGCTACGGCGCCGACGTGGTCTTCCACGGCCGCTACCTCGAGGACTCCCTCGCCGCGGCCCGCGAGTTCGCCGACCAGACCGGCGCCGTCCTCATCCACCCCTTCGACCACGTCGACATCGTCGCCGGCCAGGGCACCCTCGGCCTCGAGGTGCTCGAGCAGGCCCCCGACGTGCGCACCGTGCTGGTGCCGACCGGCGGCGGCGGGCTGCTGGCGGGCGTCGCGGTCGCGATCAAGGCGCTGCGCCCCGACGTGCGCGTGGTCGGCGTCCAGGCCGAGGGCGCGGCGGCGTACCCCGGGTCCCTCGCCGCCGGGCACCCGGTGCCGCTGGAGTCGATGAGCACCATGGCCGACGGCATCGCGGTCGGTCGCCCGGGCGACATCACCTTCGCCGCGGTCCGCGACCACGTCGACGACATCATCACCGTCTCCGAGGAGTCGCTCTCGCGGGCGCTGCTCGCCCTGGTCGAGCGCGCCAAGCAAGTCGTGGAGCCGGCCGGCGCCGCCGCGGTCGCCGCGATGCTCGACGACCCGACCGGCTTCGAGACGCCCGCCGTCGCGGTGCTCTCGGGAGGCAACATCGACCCGCTGCTGCTGAGCAAGGTGATCCGCCACGGCCTCGCCGCGGCCGGGCGCTACCTCTACCTCCGCGTCTGCATCCCCGACCTGCCGGGCGGCCTCGCGTCGCTGCTCGCCGAGGTCGGCGCGGCGGGCGCCAACGTCCTCGAGGTCGCCCACGAGCGGATCTCCCCGTCGCTGACCCTCAACGAGGTCGAGGTCCGCATCCAGCTCGAGACGCGCGGCGAGGCCCACGCGGAGCTGCTGATGGCGCGGCTGCGCGAGCGCGGCTACCGGCTCCCCGACTGACGACCGGCACGCCCGTCAACGCCGAGGAGCGGTGCGTGAGGGGCATTCCCGAGGTCGGGAATCCTCCTCACGCACCGCTCCGGGGTGCGGGTCGCCGGGTACGCCGTCAGGCGCGGTAGGGCTCCGCGTCGACGATGGTGACGCTGAGCTCCTTGCCGTTGGGCGCGGTGTAGGTGACCTCGTCGCCCTTGGTGCGGCCGTTGATCGCGGCGCCCATCGCCGACTCGGGGGAGTAGACGTCGAGGTCGTCGCCCTCCATGAGGTTCTCGCGGGCACCGAGGAGGAACTTCTCGGTGTCGCCGCCGCCGAAGTCGACCGTCACGACCATGCCGGGCTCGACGACGCCGTCGTCGGCGGGCGTCTCGCCCACCTCGGCGCGGCGGAGCATGTCCTCGAGCTGGCGGACGCGGGCCTCCTGCTGGCCCTGCTGGTCCTTGGCCGCGTGGTAGCCGCTGTTCTCCTTGAGGTCGCCCTCGTCGCGGGCCGCGGCGATCTTCTCGATGATCTCCTGGCGCCGGGGGCCCCGGAGGTCGTCGAGCTCGGCCTGCAGCTTGTCGTAGGCCTCCTGGGTCAGCCAGATGGTGCCCTGGTCGGTCATGTCACTACTCCTGCTTCAACGTGAGTACTTCTGGTGGTGCGGGGTGGTGTGCGCCGGGATGTGTCTCAGCGCCCCCGCACGGGGTGGGTGGTTCGTCCTCCGTCCGATCGAGGTCGGCGCGGCGTGGGACTGGGCCAGCGCTCCCGGACGGGCGAACCCACAGGTTAGCAAGCGCGGCGCCGGAGCGCAGGTCCCCCGCACACGGAGGGGTGGGCGTACGCCGCTCAGCGCGGGCGGGTCTGCCCGTCGGTCGTGCACCCGAGCTTCTCCACCGAGGTGGCGCGGCGCTCGGTGCGGATGGTCACCGAGTTGGCCCCGTCGACGGGCTCGAACGCCAGCTCGCCCACGGTGGTGTGGTCCTCGGCGTAGGCCCGGACCCGGCAGCTGGCGGTGACCCCGTCGGCCAGGTCGACGTCGAGGCGGGCGTCGGTGGCGTGGTCGCTGACCACCTCGTAGGTGACGATCTCCGAGGTGACGTCGGGCGTGCCGTGGAACCAGGCCGCCCACGCCAGCCAGGTGAGCCCGACCGCGGCCACGGCAGCGGTCACCGCGACGACGACCGGGCGACGCCAGCGCGCGGGCGTGCCGTAGCGGTCGGCGAGGTCGGTGGTCACGCACGAAAGCCTAAGCGGCACCTCCTAGACTCGCGCCCATGCCCCAGCCCTCCGCAGACCGGCCCCGCCGCGGTCTCCGACTGATGCACGTCCACGCCCACCCCGACGACGAGTCGAGCAAGGGGGCGGCGTCGACCGCGAAGTACGTCGCCGAGGGGGTCGACGTCCACGTCGTCACCTGCACCGGCGGCGAGCGCGGCTCGGTCCTCAACGCGAAGATGGACCGGCCCGAGGTCTGGGAGAACATCACCGAGATCCGCCGCGAGGAGATGCACCGCGCCCGCGACATCCTCGGCATCCGCCAGGACTGGCTCGGCTTCGTCGACTCCGGCTGGCCCGAGGGCGACCCGCTGCCGCCGCTGCCCGAGGGCTGCTTCGCGCTGGTCCCGCTCGAGGAGGCGACCGAGCGCCTGGTCCGGCTGATCCGGGAGTTCCGGCCGCACGTGCTGACCACCTACGACGAGCGCGGCGGCTACCCCCACCCCGACCACATCCGCTGCCACGAGGTCTCCGTCGCCGCCTACCACGCGGCCGGCGACCCCGAGCGGTTCCCCGACGCGGGGGAGCCCTGGCAGCCGCTCAAGCTCTACTACCACCACGGCTGGAGCTGGGCGAAGACCAACGCCCTGCACGAGGCGATGCTCGCCCACGGCCTCGAGTCGCCCTACGAGGAGCGGCTCGCGAAGTGGGAGCGCGAGCCGGAGTGGGACGACCGGATCACCACCCGCGTGCCGTGCGGCGACTACTTCGGGGTCCGTGACCAGGCCCTGCTGGCCCACGCCACGCAGATCGATCCCGACGGCATGTGGTTCGCCATCCCGCGTGAGGTCCAGCAGAAGACCTGGCCGACCGAGGACTACGAGCTCGTCGACTCGAAGGTCGAGAGCTCCCGGCCGGAGGACGACCTGTTCGCCGGGATCCCGACCCCCGCGCCCTGAGGGGGAAGTGGGAGGATGGGGCCATGCAGACGCTGGTGACCATCCTGGCCGACACCACGCCCGAGGACAGCGAGGTCGTCGCGGGGCCGCTCGGCTTCGCGATCTGGATCTTCCTGATCCTCGCCGTCGTCGTGCTGGGCTTCAGCCTGGTCAAGCAGCTGCGCAAGGCCGAGGCGGCCAAGGCGGCCGGGCTCTACGGCGACGAGCCGGTCACCCGCGACGAGCCCGAGGACGGGGCCGCGGGCGAGGCGCCCCAGCAGCAGAAGTCCGAGGGCTGACCTCAGCGGCGCACGACCCGGACCAGGCAGTCCCAGGCGGTGCGCGCGGCGTCGCCCGCGTGCTCGTGGTGACCTGACGCGGCGGTGACCTCCCGGGCGACCCGCCCGGCCCGCACCACCTCGACCTCGATCCCCTCGAGGTCGTCCAGCACGTCCTCGGCGCTCATCAGGACCGCCGGGTCCTGCGGTCCGCCGGTCCCCTCGGTGAGGTTCGTCGTGTCGTGCGCGACGAGCAGCAGGGTGCCGCCCGGGCGCAGCATCTGCACCGCGCTGCGGATCGCGAGCCGGCGCTGGGCGGCGGCCAGCTGGAGGTACGCGACGACGACCAGGTCGACCGGCCGGTCCGGCCGCCAGGTGGTGGCGTCGGCGCAGACCCAGTCGAGTGCGAGGTCGCCGGCGAGCCGGCGTCCCTTGTCGAGGGCGACCTGCGAGAAGTCGACGGTGGTCGCCGACCAGCCCCGCTCGGCGAGCCAGATCGCGTTGCGGCCCTCGCCGCCGCCGAGGTCGACCGCGATGCCCGGCTCCAGCTCGGCGAGCTCCTCGGCGACGAAGCGGTTGGGCCCGCGCGACCAGACCAGCTCGCTCGCGGCGTACCTCTCGTCCCAGGCGTGGGCGTCCATGCGGCCAGCCTAGGCCGCGACCACCCGCAGCACCCGGGCCTCCTCGGGGCGGAGGACCGGTAGGGCGATGCCGGCGGTGGCGAGCACCCGCCCGGGCAGCGTGGTGCCGACCGCGGACCAGCCCTCGCTGAGGTCGCCGGCGGCGTGGGGCGGCGCCAGCTCCTCGACGAGGCGGTAGGTGGTGTCGGGGTCGAGCCCGGTGAGGCGCAGCGGCGCGGGGTGCTGGGTCGCGGGCGAGGCGACCGACGCGACGACGTAGCAGGCCTCGGACCGGTCGGCGCCGACGACGCCGGTGACCAGCACCCCCGGGTCGGGGTGGTCGGGGTGGACGAGGGTGCCGCTCCCGATCAGCGGCCGCACCCGCTTGTGCAGGTCGACCCACTGCGCGAGCTCGGCGAGCCCGGCCGCGTCGAGTCGCGACATGTCCCACTCGATGCCGAACCAGTGCAGCAGCGCCGTGGCCGCGCGGTAGCGCAGCGCGTGGGTGCGGCCGGTGGTGTGGGCGGTGGGGCCGCCGACGTGCGAGCCGATCAGCTCCGGCGGCACCAGCAGCGAGGTCCAGCGCTGCAGGTGCTGGCGCTCGAGCGGGTCGATGGTGTCGCTCGCCCAGATCCGGTCGGTGCGGCGCAGCACCTCCGCGTCGACCCGGGCGCCGCCCGAGGCGCACGACTCGATCTCCAGGCCGGGGTGGGCGGCGCGCAGCTCGTCGAGCAGCCGGTAGGCGGCCAGGGTCTGCCCGTGGACCGCGGGCCGCCCGTCGTGGGTGGCGTCGGTGAGGTCGCGGTTGTGGTCCCATTTGAGGTAGGCGACGTCGAGCACGTCGAGCAGCGCGAGCAGGGCGTCGCGCAGGTCGGCGTACGCCTCCTCGTCCTGCAGGTCGAGCACCTGCTGGTGGCGCCACGACAGCGGGTCGGCCGCCCGTCCGCGCAGCACCCGCTCGGGGTGCGCGCGCGCCGTCTCGGAGTCGAGGTTGACCATCTCGGGCTCCACCCACAGGCCGAACTGCAGCCCGGCGGCGGTGACGTGGTCGACGAGCGGGCGCAGGCCCTCGGGCCACACGGCCGCGTCGACGGCCCAGTCGCCCAGCCCGGCGGTGTCGTCGCGGCGGCCCAGGAACCAGCCGTCGTCGAGCACGAAGCGCTCGACGCCGACCGTGGCGGCGACGTCGACGAGCTCGGTGAGCCGCTCGAGCGAGTGGTCGAAGTAGACCGCCTCCCACGAGTTGGCGATGACGGGGCGCTCGGAGCGGGCGAGCGGGGTGACCGCGCGCAGGTGGGCGTGGAAGCGGTGGCTCAGCGGGTCGAGGCCGGCCGGCGACCACGACCCGAGCAGGGTGGGGGAGCGGTAGGCCTCGCCGGGGGCGAGGACCACCTCGCCGGGGGCGAGCAGCTCGCCGCCGCCGAGCAGGCAGTCGCCCTCGGGGGTGCGCTCGGCGTAGGTCGTGTGGTTGCCGCTCCACGCGGTGTGGACCGCCCAGACCTCGCCGGCGCCGAACGCGAAACCGGGCGTCCCGGCGACCAGGAGCAGGGTGGCGTCGTGCCCGGTGCGGCCGTGGCGCGCGTCGCGGCGGTGGGTGCCCTGCACCCAGGGATGACGCTGCGGGGAGCGCTCCTTGCACCAGCGGCCGGTGAGGTCGAGGAGCTCCGTGGCGTGGGCGGCGACCGGCAGCGCGCACAGGACGGCGGACAGGTGGAGGTCGCCGTCGGCGGAGTTCGTGACCGTGGTGGCGGTGTGCAGCAGGCCGGACGCGTCGAGGCCGAGCTCGACCGAGACCGTCCAGCCGGCCTCGGCGTCGACGGACGTGCAGGTGACGCCGCGGGCGCCGTCGGCGTCGTCGGCCACGCGCACGTCCCAGTCGACGAGGCTCGGCGCGGCCGCCGTCGCGGTGCCACCGACGCGGTGCCCGCCGAGGCCGGGCGTGCCGGAGTAGCCGCGGGTGCCGTCCGGCACCAGGCCGGTCAGCCGCCTGGCGTCGAACGCCGAGTGCGACACCCCGGGGCGGCGGGCGGCCACGAGCCCGGCCAGGGCCGCCTCGTCGAGGTCGCCGAGGGCGGCGCCCCAGTGCAGGACGGTCGGGATCCCGGTGTCGTCGTGGCCGAGCACCACGCTGACGCCGCCCCGGCTCAGGTGGACCGGGGAGGGGGTGGGGGTCATGCGTCGGCCTCCGTGGTGGCGTCGTCGAGTGAGTCGGTGGGGGAGTCGGCGAGCGGGTCCACCACGACGAGCTCGCCGACGTGGTCGGCCAGCGCGCCGCTGGCCTGCGCGGAGAGGCCGGAGTCGGTGACCAGCACCGCCGCCTCCGACAGCGCGGCCATGCTGCTGAGGCCCACCACGCCCCACTTCGTGGAGTCGGCGCAGACGATGAGCCGGCGCGAGCGCTCGATCATCGCCCGGTTGGTCTCCGACTCGAGCAGGTTGGGGGTGCTGAAGCCGGCGCGGACGTCCATCCCGTGCACGCCCATGAAGAAGGCGTCGACGTGGAGGCTGCGCAGCGACGACACCGCGACCGGGCCGACGAGGGCGTCGGACGGCGTGCGGAGCCCGCCGGTGAGCAGCACCGACGTGGTGGGCTCGCCCGTGCGGTGCAGCAGGTCGGCCACCCACACCGAGTTGGTGACCACCGTCAGGTGCGGGATCCGTGCGATGTGCTCGGTGAGCGCGTGGGTGGTGGTGCCGGCCGAGACGGCGATGGCCATGCCGGTGTGGACCAGCTCCGCTGCGGCCGCGGCGATGGCCTGCTTCTCGCGCAGGCGCTGCACCGACTTCGCGGCGAAGCCCGGCTCGGACGCCGACGGCTCGGCGACCGCGAGCGCCCCGCCGTGCACCTTCTCCAGCAGGCCGTCGCGGTGCAGCGCGACGAGGTCGCGCCGCACCGTCATGTCGGAGACGCCGAGCAGCTCGACCAGGTCGGTGACCCGGACGGTCCCGTCCCGGCTGAGCTCGGCGAGGATCCGGCCGCGCCGCTGGGCGGCGAGCATCAGTCGCCCCGTCCGCCGTCGCGTACGGCCTCGCGGACCACGGCGACCCCGCCCGGCGCCACGACCAGGTCGCCGTCGACGTCGGTGCCGGTGACCAGGTCGACGCCCGACACCGGCACGGGGGCCGGGGCGTCGCCGTGGTTGATGACGAAGAGCCAGCTCGCGCCGTCACCGACCCGGCGGGTGACCTCGACCAGGGGGCCCGCGCCGGGCAGGCGCTCCACGCCGGACTCGGCGACGAGCCGTTCGACCAGGCGGTCCGTGCCGGTGGGGTCGAGGCGGGTGGCGACGTACCACGCCGAGCCGCGGCCGACGTCGCGCCGGGTCACGGCCGGCAGGCCGGCCGCGGGGCCGTCGGTGTAGGTCGCGACGACCTCGGCGGCGTCGGCCTCGAGGTCCTCGGTCCAGGTGTCGGCGGTGACGGGGTCGCCGAGGCCCTCGACACGGACCTGCTCACCGGCCAGCAGCGGCATCAGCTCGGTGGTCCGGACGCCGAGCAGGTCGCGGAAGGCGCCCGGGTAGCCGCCGAGCCGGACGTGGTCGTGCTCGTCGACGATGCCGCTGAAGTAGGTGACGACGACCGTGGCCCCGGCCTCGGCGGCGGCGGTCAGCGCCGCGACCGTCTCGTCGGAGACGAGGTAGAGGGTGGGCACCACGACGAGGTCGTAGCCGCTGAGGTCGGTGCTCGGGTGCACCACGTCGGTGCCGACGCCCTGCGCCGACAGCGCGCGGTGGAGGTCCTCGGCACGGTCGCGGTAGTGGACGTCGATGCTCGGGTGGGAGTCGAGCTGGCACCCCCACCACGCCTCGTAGTCGAACAGGATCGCGGCGCGGTTGGCCGCGACCGACCCGGTGACCTCCTCGATCGAGTCGAGCAGGCGGGAGAGCGAGACCACCTCGCGCCACTGGCGCGTGTCGGTGCCGGCGTGGGGGAGCAGGCCGGAGTGGAACTTCTCCGCCCCGGCGCGCGAGGCGCGCCACTGGAAGTAGAGCACCGCGTCCGCGCCGTGGGCGACGTGGGACAGGCTGTTGCGGGTCATCTCGCCGGGTCGCTTGGCGCGGTTGCGCGGCTGCCAGTTGACGGCGCTGGTGGAGTGCTCCATCAGCAGCCAGGGCCGCCCGCCCGCGGTGCCGCGGGTCAGGTCGGCGCTGAAGGCGAGCTCGCGGTGCCCGTCGGCCTCGGCGGCGATGAGGTAGTGGTCGTTGGACACCACGTCGAGCTCGCGGCCCCACCGCAGGTAGTCCATCTCCATGGTCTGGCGCATCACCATGAAGTTGGTGGTCACCGGGACCCCGGGCGACAGGCGGTGCAGCACGTCGCGCTCGACGACGAAGTTGTCGAGCAGCTGGTCGGAGGAGAAGCGCAGGAAGTCGAGCTGCTGCGTGGGGTTGGGGAAGGTCGGGGCCGAGCGCGGCGGCAGCACCTGCTCGAAGTCGTCGTAGCGCTGCGACCAGAACGCCGTGCCCCAGGCGTGGTTGAGCCGGTCGACGTCGTCGTCGTAGCGCCGGCGCAGCCAGTCGCGGAACGCCGCGGCGCTGACGTCGCAGTAGCACCGGGCGTTGTGGCAGCCGAGCTCGTTGGAGACGTGCCACAGCGCGAGGGCGGGGTGGTCGTGGTAGCGCTCGGCCAGCCGGGTGCAGAGCTCGAGCGCGTGCTCGCGGTAGACCGGCGAGCTCGGGCAGAACGCCTGCCGGCCGCCGGGCCACAGCGTGGTGCCGTCCGCGGTGACCGGCAGCATCTCGGGGTGGCGGTGGGTCAGCCACGGTGGCGGCGAGGCGGTCGCGGTGGCGAGGTCGACGCGTACGCCGGCGGCGTGCAGGTCGTCCATCTGCTCGTCGAGCCACGCGAAGTCCCACCGGTCGGGACCCGGCTGCAGCCACGCCCACGAGAACACCCCGAGGGTGACCAGGTCGACGCCTGCCTCGCCCATCAGGGCGCGGTCCTCCACGTGGGCCTCGCGTGGCCACTGCTCGGGGTTGTAGTCGCCACCGAAGGCGAGGGCGGGCAGGGGAGTCGGCATGACGCAACTGTGTCGACCCTCACACGGCAAAGTCAACGTCCGGGCGAGGATTTCAGTTCGGAAATGTTCGATCTGGTCCGAACTGTGACCTTCGAGAGGGTTGACGGCCCTGTGTTGGTCGTCACATGCTGTGCATCCCTGTTTGGTTTTGTCTCCAGGAGGATCCTCGTGTCCCGTTCCAGCTCCAGCGCCATCCCCCGCTCCGCCCTGGTCACGATGGAGGCCTCGCGCCGCTCCGTCCTCCGTGGCATGGCGCTCTCCGGTCTCGCCGTCGGCGGGGCCAGCATGCTCGCCGCCTGTGGTGGTGGCGACTCGGGCCCGGCCACCGGCTCGGGCGCCACGGTGAAGTTCGGCATCAACGAGGCCGAGGGGTCCGGTGCGGCCTACGACCGGCTCAAGGCGATCGCCGACGCCTACACCAAGGAGAGCGACACCGAGGTCGCGCTCAACGCCGTCGACCACAACACCTTCCAGGAGAGCATCAACACCTACCTGCAGGGCACGCCCGACGACGTGTTCACCTGGTTCGCCGGCTTCCGCATGTCGCAGTTCGCCGACAACGGGCTGATCACCGACCTGAGCGACCAGTGGCCCATCGACGGCCTCGGCGACTCCTTCAAGCAGGCCGCCACCGCCTCCGACGGCAAGCAGTACTTCGTGCCGATCAGCTACTACCCGTGGGCGGTCTTCTACCGCAAGTCGGTCTGGGAGAAGAACGGCTGGACCCCGCCGGAGACCAACGACGACTTCACGGCGCTCATGGACGACATGCAGGGCAAGGGCGTCACCCCGTTCGCCTTCGGCGACAAGGACGGCTGGCCCGCGATGGGCACGTTCGACATCCTCAACATGCGCCTCAACGGCTTCGACTTCCACATGAGCCTGATGGCCGGGGACGAGGCGTGGGACGGCGACGAGGTCAAGCTGGTGTTCGACACCTGGCGCAAGCTGCTGCCCTACCACCAGGCCGACCCGCTGGGCCGCACCTGGCAGGAGGCCGCGACGTCGATGGGCAAGGGCGAGTGCGGGATGTACCTCCTCGGCACCTTCGTCGTCGACGCCCTCGGCGAGAACGGTGAGGACCTCGACTTCTTCACCTTCCCCCAGCTCGACTCCTCCATCGCCGCCGACTCCCTCGACGCCCCGATCGACGGCTTCTGCGTGGCCGCGGCGGGCAAGAACCAGGAGGCCGGCAAGGCGATGGCCAAGTGGCTCGGCAGCGCCGCGGCCGCCGACGCCGGCAACAACGGCGCCGACGCGCCGTTCATCGCCGCCAACGAGGGCGCCAGCACCTCCACCTACAGCGACCTGCAGAAGAAGTCCGCCGAGGTCGTCGGCGCGGCCGCCAACATCGCGCAGTTCATGGACCGCGACACCAACGCCGACTTCGCGAACACCGTGATGATCCCGTCGATCCAGGAGTTCCTGAAGAACCCCGACGACATCGACGGGGTGACGGCCAGCATCCAGGAGCAGGCCGCCTCCATCTTCGGCTGAGGTCCTGCCCATGTCCCACATCGACGAGGCGCCGCAGTCCACCGGGGCTGCGGCGCCCCCGCAGGGCCGGGAGAAGAAGCTGCCGGCGCGCGACCGGCTCACCGTGATCCTCATGGTCACGATCCCGCTGCTGCTCGTGCTGCTCCTGGTCTGGCTGCCGGCGCTGCTGTCGGTGGTGCTGTCGTTCGGCAAGTGGAACGGCTTCGGCGACCTCGACACCATCGAGTGGGTCGGGTTCCAGAACTACACCGACATCGCCACGATCTACCCGCCGTTCTGGCCCGCGATCCAGCACAACCTGATCTGGCTGGGCTTCCTGTTCGTGTTCCCCACGCTGCTCGGCATCCTGCTGGCGGTGATCCTCGACCGGGAGATGCGGGGCAGCCGGATCTACCAGACCGCGTTCTACATGCCGGTCGTGCTGTCGCTCGCGCTGATCGGCTTCATCTGGCAGCTGTTCTACTCGCGCGACCAGGGCCTGATCAACCAGGTCTTCGGCACCCAGGTCGACTGGTACGGAGACCCGGACATCAACCTCTGGGCGGTCCTCGTCGCCACGGCCTGGCGCCACACCGGCTACATCATGCTGATCTACCTGGCCGGCCTGAAGGGGGTCGACGCCTCCCTGCGCGAGGCGGCGGCCGTCGACGGCGCCAGCGAGGTGCGGACGTTCTTCAACGTGATCTTCCCGGTGATGCGGCCGATCAACATGATCGTGATCGTCATCGTCGTGATCGAGTCGCTGCGGGCCTTCGACCTCGTGTGGGTGGTCAACAAGGGCCGCAACGGCCTCGAGCTGATCGGCGCGCTGGTCGCGCAGAACGTGATCGGCGAGGCCACGCGCTACGGCTTCGGGTCGGCGCTCGCGGTCATCATGATGCTGATCTCGTCGGTCTTCATCACCGTCTACCTGCGCAACGTCTTCCGTGAGGAGCGCCGAGGATGAGCAGCCACGACCCCGTCCTGGTGGCCACGACGCCGCCCGACGACCAGGTGCGCGACGCCCGTACGCCCCCCAAGCGGGTCGAGGGCGGCGTGATGAGCAAGCCCCGCGGCGTGCTGGTGACCGTCATCGTCGCGCTGCTCGCGCTGGCCTGGCTGTTCCCGCTGCTGTGGGCGCTGGTCAACTCCTTCCGCGAGTACGACTACACCCAGGCCAACGGGTACCTGTCCTTCGGCGGGTGGACCTTCTCCAACTACGAGGACGCCTGGACGCGCGGCAACTTCGGCCTGCACATGAGGAACTCGCTGCTCATCACGGTCCCCGCGGTCCTGCTGACGCTGTGGCTGTCGTCGATGGTGGCGTTCGTGCTGGCGCGCTTCAGCTATCGCTTCAACCTCACCCTGCTCGGCATCTTCCTCGCCGCCAACCTGCTGCCGCCGCAGGCGCTGCTGATCCCGGTGTTCCGGATGTTCCGCGAGGTGCCGCTGCCCTACTTCATGAGCGACTCCGGCTCGATGCTCAACAGCTTCTGGGCGCTCATCCTGGTCAACACCGCGTTCCAGCTCGGCTTCTGCACGTTCGTGCTCAGCAACTACATGAAGACGCTTCCGCACGAGATCTACGAGTCGGCCGAGCTCGACGGCGCCAGCGTGTGGCGGCAGTACTGGCAGCTGACGATGCCGCTGGTCAGGCCGGCGCTGGCCGCGCTCGCGACGCTCCAGGTCACCTGGGTCTACAACGAGTTCTTCTGGGCGACGGTCCTCATCCAGCAGGGCAACAAGCTGCCGGTGACGTCCGCGCTCAACAACCTGCGCGGGCAGTTCTTCACCGACACCAACCTGGTGGCCGCGGGGTCGATCATCGTCGCGCTGCCGGTGCTGGTGGTGTTCTTCGCCCTGCAGAAGCAGTTCGTCTCCGGGCTCACCCTGGGCTCGACGAAGGGCTGACCCAGGCGCCGGCCCGCATCACCCGCACGACCTCGAGGTCGGCGTCGAGCACGACGAGGTCGGCCCGGCGACCGGCCTCGAGCGCTCCGACGTCGGTGAGGTCCCACACGCGGGCGGGCGCGGTGCTGGCGGCGTGCACCGCGTCGGCGAGACCGATCCCCGCGTGCCGGACGGCGTGGCGCACGGCCGCGTCCATGGTGAGCGTCGAGCCGGCGATCGCGCCGTGGCCGTCGTCGGAGGCGAGGCGCGCGACGCCGTCGCGGACCTGCACGTCCATGGTGCCGAGGCGGTAGTCGCCGTCCGGCGCGCCGGCAGCCGCCATCGCGTCGGTGACGAGCAGGCAGCGGCCGGGCTTGGCGGCGAACACCGTCGCCAGGACCGCCGGGTGCAGGTGCACCCCGTCGGCGATCACCTCGACGTCGGTGTCGGAGTCGAGCAGGGCGCCGACCGCGCCGGGCTCGCGGTGGTGCATCGGACGCATCGCGTTGAACAGGTGCGTGCCCACGCGCGCACCGGCGTCGATGGCCGCCCGCGCCTGGTCGTGGGTCGCGTCGGTGTGGCCGACGGCGGCGACGACGCCGCGCTCGACGAGGAGGCGTACGGCCTCCACGCCGCCGGCGAGCTCGGGGGCGAGGGTGACCATCCGCACCGTCCCGCCGCCCGCGTCGAGCAGCGACTCGACGTGCGCACGCTCGGGCAGCGCGAGGGCACCGGGGGAGTGCGCACCCGAGCGGGCCGGGCTGAGCCACGGCCCCTCGAGGTGGAGGCCGGCGAGCACGCCGTCGTGGACGCAGTCGGCGAGGGCGCGGACGGTGCGCTCCATGACGTCGCGCCGGTCCGTCACCAGGCTGGCTGCGATGGAGGTCGTGCCGTGCGCGAGGTGGGCGGCAGCAGCGGTCCGCGCCGCCTCCGGCGTGCCGGTCTCGAACGCGGCGCCACCGCCGCCGTGGACGTGGACGTCGACGAAGCCGGGGCACACGGTGACGTCGCCGAGCGCGAGGTCGGGGCTGCGCGGCGGGGCGCCGTCGCCGACCTCGAGGACGCGGTCGCCGTCGAGGAGCAGCCACCCCGGCGCGAGGACCCGCGCCGGGGTGACGACCTGTGCGGCGGTGAGGAGGGTGGTCACGCGCTGGTGTCCGCCTCGACGAGGGAGTCCTCGCCCTCGTCCTCGCGACCGGGGGTCTTGAGGTTCCACCTCCGGATGACGGCGCGGAAGAGCACGTAGTAGAGCGCGGCGTACGCCAGGCCGATCGGGATCAGCAGGATCGGCTTCGTGGCGATGTTGAAGTTGAGCACGTAGTCGAACAGGCCGGCGGAGAAGCCGAAGCCGTCCTTGATGCCGAGCGCGTTGACCAGGGCCAGCGACGTGCCGGTCAGCAGTGCGTGGATCACGTAGAGCGGCCAGGCGACGAACATGAAGGCGAACTCGAGCGGCTCGGTGACGCCGGTGAGGAACGAGGTCAGCGCGGCAGACAGCATGATGCCGCCGACCGCCTTCTTGTGCTGGGGCTTCGCCTCGTGCCAGATGGCGAGCGCGGCGGCCGGCAGGGCGAACATCATGATCGGGAAGAAGCCGGTCATGAAGGCGCCCGCGGTCGGGTCGCCGTGCAGGAAGCGGGCGATGTCGCCGGTCCACACGTCGCCGTTCGCGTCCTGGTAGGAGCCGATGAGGAACCACGGTCCGGAGTTGAGGATGTGGTGGAGGCCGAGCGGGATCAGCAGCCGGTTGAGGGTGCCGTAGACGAACCCGCCGGTGACGTCGTTGCTGGTGACCCAGTCGCCCAGCGACGTGAGGCCCGCGTCGAAGCCCTTGTAGAGGAAGCTGGTGGCGACCGCGATGAGCATCATCGTGATGGCGGTGATGATCGGCACGAACCGGCGCCCGCCGAAGAACGCGAGGTAGGGCGGCAGCGAGATCCGGTGGTAGCGCTGCCAGAGCCACGCGGCGACCAGGCCGGAGACGATGCCACCGAGCACGCCGTAGTTGATCAGCTGCTGCTCGGCGTCGCCCTCCGGGAGGCCGAGGATGGTCGGTGACATCGCCTCCCCGACGCCCTTGAAGACCAGGTAGCCCACCACCGCGGCCAGCGCGGTCGAGCCGTCGGCCTTCTTCGCCATGCCGATGGCGACGCCGAGGGCGAAGAGCAGCGGCAGGTTGTCGAAGATCGCCCCGCCGGCGGCGCCGATGACGGCGGCCACCTCGGTCCAGCCGAGGCCGTCGGCGCCGAGCAGGTCGGGCTGGCCCAGGCGCAGCAGCAGCGCGGCCACGGGGAGGGCGGCGATCGGGAGCATGAGGCTGCGCCCGAACTTCTGCAGCGGCGCCAGGTTGAGCCGCTTCCTGGTGTCGGTGCCGCCCGAGGCGGCGTCCTGGGTGGTCATGGTGGGTCCCTTCGGGGTCAGGCGGTGGTGGTGTCGCGGGTGATGTCGGCGTCGGCGTCGGCATCGGGGGCCCTGGTCGGGCCCAGGGTCATGTGCAGCTGGTAGCGGTCGCCGCGGTAGCGCGAGACGACGTGCTCGATCGGGCGCCCGTCGGCGCTCGAGAGGCGGCGGAAGACGAGGAGCGGGGTGTGGACCGGGGCCTCGAGGCGGCGCGCCGTGGTGCCCTCCGCGGACTCGCCCCACAGGGTCTGCTCGGCCGCGTCGACGACCAGGTCGTAGCGCTCGGCGAAGACGGTGTAGAGCGACCCGGACAGGTCCTCGGTGTCGAGGTCGGGCAGCAGCGAGCACGGGTACCACCCCTGCTCGATCGCCATCGGCTGGTCGTCGGCGAGCCGGATCCGGTCGATGCGCCAGGCGGTGCCGCTCGCGCCGAGCCGGAGCGTACGGGCGACGTCGGCCGGCGGACGCTCCTCGTCGACGCGCAGCAGGCGGGTGGACGGGGTGAGGCCGCGCCGGCGCATGTCCTGGGAGAACGACGCGAGGTGGAGCCGGCTCTCGACGCGGGGGCGGGCGACGAAGGTGCCCTTGCCCTGGATCCGCTGCAGCAGCCCGCCCGCCACCAGGCTGTCGATGGCCTTGCGGACCGTCGCCCGCGACACGTCGTAGGAGGTCATCAGCTCGCGCTCGGACGGGATGGCGACGCCAGGGCCGAGGTCGCGCAGCGCGAGCTCGGCCAGCACGTCGCTCAGCTGGGCGTGCTTGGGCCGGGGGCCGTCGTCGATCCTGCGGGTCATCGGTGCCTCTCGACGGGAGCTGGTTCTATTGGTACGGTCTGGTACGTACCAGTTGGAGCATGGCCGCACGCGCGGCGGCTTGTCAAGGACCAGGCAGGACAGAGGACACCCATGACCACCACGCAGACCCGGATGGCGGCGGAGGTCGCCGAGCAGCCGGAGGCGGCCCGCCGCACGCTCGACCACCTGCTCGCGCAGCGTGACGCGCTGCGCGAGCTCGCCCGTGACCGCCGCCGGGTGCTGCTGGTCGCGCGCGGCTCCAGCGACAACGCCGCGATCTACGGTCGCTACCTGCTGGAGACCGCGGCCGGGGTGCCGGCCTCGCTCGCGGCACCGAGCGTGGCGACCCACTACCGGGCCCGGCTCGACCTCGCCGACACCCTCGTCGTCTCCGTGTCCCAGTCGGGCTCGACGACCGAGATCGTCGAGACC
Source organism: Nocardioides okcheonensis (assembly GCF_020991065.1). Classification (NCBI taxonomy): domain Bacteria; kingdom Bacillati; phylum Actinomycetota; class Actinomycetes; order Propionibacteriales; family Nocardioidaceae; genus Nocardioides; species Nocardioides okcheonensis. The sequence goes on along the minus strand of NZ_CP087710.1, from coordinate 1,747,023 downwards.
CAGCAGTGGGCGCGCGACTGCGGAGCCGCCACCGTGGCCGTCTCCAACGTCGCCGGCTCGCCGCTCCTCGAGGCGGCCGACCTCGCCCTGGCCACCCAGGCCGGTCCCGAGGTCGCGGTGCCGGCCACCAAGACGTACCTCACCCAGCTGCTCGCCCTCGGCGTGGTCGCCGCGGCGCTCGGTCCCCGCGAGCAGGCCGAGCGGTCGGTGGCCGACCTCGAGCGGGTGCCCGACGCGGTCGCCGGCCTGCTCGGCACGGACGTCACCGCCGCGGCCGACGCGCTCGCCCGGGCGCAGCAGGTCGTGGTGTCGGGGCGCGGGCTGCTGCTCGGCACCGCGCTCGAGACCGCACTCAAGATGGAGGAGACCTGCCTGCGCCCGGTGCGCGGCTACTCCTACGCCGACCTGCGCCACGGGCCGATCTCGGTCGTCGGCGACGGCGTCCTCGCCGTCCTCGTCGCGGCCGGCAGCGGCCCGCTGGCCGGCGCGATGGCCGAGCTGGCCGACGACCTGCACGAGCGCGGCGCGCGCGTGCTGGGCATCGGTGGCACCGCCGACTTCGCCGGTCGGTGCGACGTCCACCTCGCCGGCCCCGACCTCCCGGAGACGGTCGAGCCGGTCGCGAGCATCGTGCCCGCCCAGCTCATGATCGAGCGCCTCGCGCGCACACTGGGCCTCGACCCCGACAACCCGCGCGGCCTGGCCAAGGTCACCCGGACCGACCGCTGAACCCCCACCCGCACCCATCGAGAGGAACCCTGATGAGCACCAAGGCAGAGCAGATCCTGGCCGGCCTCGGCGGCGCCGACAACGTCGTCGAGATCGAGGCCTGCATCACCCGGCTCCGCACCGAGGTCAAGGACGGCGCGCTCGTCGACCAGGCCGCCCTCAAGGCGGCGGGCGCCCACGGCGTCATGGCCAGCGGCACCGTCGTGCAGGTCGTCGTCGGCCCCGAGGCCGACAACCTCGCCGACGACATCGAGGACCTGATGTGACGTCCTCCAGCCGGAACGTGCTGGCTCCCTGCCCCGGTCGGGTCGTCGCGATGGCCGACGTCCCGGACCCGGTCTTCGCCGAGGAGATGGTCGGCCCAGGCGTCGCCATCGAGCCGGACGCCGGGCGCACGACCGTGGTGTCGCCGATCGCCGGGAAGGTGCTGAAGGTGCTGCCCCACGCGTTCGTCGTGCTCGGCGACGGCGTCGGCGTCCTGGTCCACCTCGGCATCAACACCGTGCGCCTCGAGGGTGAGGGGTTCGAGGTCCTCGCGACCCAGGGCGCCGAGGTCGCCGCGGGCGACCCGATGATCACGTGGGACCCCTCCGCGCTCCCGCCGAGCATCGGCGGGCAGGACGTGTCGCCGGTGGTCCCGATCGTGCTGATGGACGGCGTCAAGGGGTCGGTGACCAGCGACGCGCTGGGCAGCGCCGTGGCCGCCGGCGACCCGCTGTTCGTGCTGCCGTGACGGCGGTCCCCGAGCGGGTCTCCGGGCTGCTGCTCGACCTCGACGGCACCCTGGTCGACTCCGAGCCGCTGCACCGCGCCGGCTACGAGGCGTACTTCGCGCACCGCGGGTGGGACGTCCCCGACCTCTCGGTCTTCACCGGCCGGCGCGCCGAGGACGTCTTCGCCACCGAGCCTGGCCCCTGGGCCGGCCTCGACTCGGCGGAGGTGCTGGCGGGCGTCCTCGCCCACGTGCCGGACGAGGCGGCGCCGGCGGTCCCCGGTGCGCGCGACCTCGTCGTCGCGGCGCGGTCGGGCGGCGTTCCCGTCGCGATCGTGACCTCGGCCGGACCTGCCTGGGTCGAGCGCTCCCTGGTGGAGTCGCTGGGGCTCACGCTGGACAGCGTCGACACGGTGGTCACCGCCCGCGACGTCGCGGACGGCAAGCCGCACCCGGCCGGCTTCGCGCTGGCGTGCGAGCGCCTCGGCGTGGACGCCTCCCGCGCCGTCGCCGCGGACTCGCCCGCCGGTGTCCGCGCGGCGCTCGCCGCCGGCGTACGCCGCGTGCACGGCATCGCGACCACGCACCCCGAGGCGGTGCTGGCCGCCGCCGGCGCCACCGCCGTCGACGACGACCTGCGCCCGCTGCTGGGGCTGCTGCGCCGCTGACGCCCGCTCCTGCCGGGCTCCTGACCGGGCGCCGGCCGGGTACCTGCCCGGCCCGGCCCACCGGGGTACCCGACCGGCCCGGCCCACCGGGGTATCTGCGGACATATCGGTGGGCGGATCGTCACTTTCACCCACCGATATGTCCGCAGATACCCGGGGTGGGGAGGCGAGGGTGGACCCGCGTGCCGGGACCGGTCAGTCGACCGCGCCCTTGCCGACCGTGCGGGCGTGCGGGCGGCCGGGGTCGTCGAGCGCCGGCGTCTCCTCGCCCGCCCGCAGCGCCTCGAGCTGGGCGCAGACCGCGGTGCCGTAGAAGAACGAGATCGACGACAGCAGCGCCCACAGCAGCAGCGCGACCACGCCGGCCAGCGGGCCGTAGACGTCGCCGAACGACCCGCTGAGCCGGACGTAGAGCGCCAGGCCGACCGTCGCGAGCCCGATCAGCGCCACCGCGATCGCCGCCCCGAGCGCGAGCCACGACAGCGCCGGCTGGCGGCGCCGCGGCGAGTGGTCGAGCAGCACGGCGATGGTGAGGACCAGCAGGCCGACGCCGATCGGCCAGCGCAGCACGTCCCACCAGAGCACCGAGGTGTCGGACCAGCCGTAGCTCTCGGCCATCGCGTCGCCGAACGCCCCGCCGCCGACGATCATCACGAAGCCGACGCCGACCGGCACGGCCAGGATCGCGGTCAGCACGGCGGCGCGGCCGTACTTGTGGAGCGCCTTGCGGTCGCGGCGGATGCCGTAGATCCGGTTGGCGCCCCGCTCGACCTGCGCCATCGCCGTCGTCATCGACACGAGCGCGAAGCCGAGGCCGAGGACCAGCGCGACCTCGCCGGCCTCCTCCGAGCCGACGGTGCCGCCCGAGCCGTCGGAGCCCTCGACGGCCGACGCCAGCGCGTCGGCCTGCCCGGATCCGGGGGAGAGGGAGTCGACGACCTGCGCCACGACGGTGGCCGGCCGCTCCTCGTCGAGGTCGGAGGCGAGTCCGGTGAGCGCGAGCAGGAACGGCACCACCGCGAGGCAGGCCTGCAGGGCGAGGGCGCGGGAGTTGGTGAAGCCGTCGCCGTAGCGGAACCGGACGAACGACTCGACCACGATCCGCCGCAGCCCGTGGTGGCGGGCGAGGTGCCAGGCGTCCAGCGCGTCGAGCTCGTCGCCGTCCATCTCCGTGGTGACGGGCACGGTCCGCGCGGTGGTCATGGCCGCACCCTAGGGCGCCGCCCACGACGGCGCCGCCCCGGCTTGGGACAGTCCAGTGGCGATCGGCTGCCCCGCCCCGGTAGTCCAGTGGCGAATGGCTGTCCGGAGGCCCCGGACGCAGCCATCCCTCACTGGACTACCCCGGCTGGGGAAGCTGCCCCGGCGGCGGGCGGGGTCGGCGACCCGGACCCGGACTACCGCGCGGCCGTCTCGAGCGCGGCCACGGCGGCGGTGGCGTCGGGAAGGGCGGCGACCTCGGCCGCGACGGCTCGGCACCGCTCGCGGACCCTGCCCTCGGCCAGCAGGACGGCGGCGCGCTCGGCGACCTCCGCGGGCGTGAGGGTGGCGGCGTCGAGCCGGTCGGCGAGCCCGAGCCCGACGGCCCGCGAGGCGTTGTGCGGCTGGTCCGCGCCGAGCGGGACGAGCAGCGACGGAAGTCCGTGGGCGAGCGCGGCGACCAGGCTGCCGGACCCGCCGTGCGAGACGACCAGGTCGACCGTGGGCAGGACCTCGGCCTGGGGCACGAAGCGCTCGACCCGTACGTGCGCGGGCTGCGGTCCGAGGTCCGCCGGCGCGATCCCGCGCCCCACCGTGGCCACCACGTCGACGTCGAGGGCGGCGAGGCCCTCCAGCAGCCGCTCGAACAGGTCGCCCGAGCCGCCGTTGAAGATGGTGCCGAGCGTGACGTAGACGCCCGGGCGGGTGCGCGGCGCCGGCCTCGGGGCGTCGGTCGAGCGGTAGTGCAGCGGGGTGACCCGCAGGGGCGCCCGCGGGCTCCGGAACGACGGCGGTGCGTCGGACAGCACCAGCCCCGAGGTGAGGGCGGCGAGGTGGGGGTCGGGGGCCAGCCCGTGCTCGGCGCGCACCACGTCCAGCGCCGGCGCGACGAGCCCGGGGCGCGCGAGCATCCCCGAGGCCAGCACCAGGTGCGTCGCGACCGGGACCCCGAGGACCTCCGCGGCGATCGTGGTCCCGAGGTCGGTCTCGTCGCGCAGCACCAGGTCGGGCCCGAAGTCGCGGACCACGTCGGGCATCGCCGCCGCCATCCGCCGGGCGCCGCGGTCGGCGAAGTTGGCGGCGAACTCGATCTCGGTCGCCCGGGCGTCCATCACCTCCAGCGGCCCGCGCTCCTGGTCGACCCCGGAGTGGTGCCGGGCCTCGCTGGTGGGGTACGCCGTGAAGCCGAGGTCCTCGATGCCGGCGACGAGGCCGCCCGAGCCCGCGACGGCGACCTCGTGGCCGGCGTCTCGCGCCGCCCGCGCGATCGGCAGGAGGGGTGCCAGGTGCCCGAGGCCGCCGACGAAGCTGAGGAGGAGACGCATCGCCGCCACCCTAGGCCGGACGCTGGCCGGTGTCGGCGGGCAGCGCCACACTGGCTGCATGAGGGCTCGGGAGCGGATGGCGTCGATGACGGAGCCGGTGGCCCAGGAGGCCCGCCGGTTCTACGACGGCGGCACGCTGGCCGTCGACGGGCGACCCGGCGAGCCGCCGGACCCCGGCTCGGACCCGCGGATCGTGCTCGAGCGGCACGCCGAGGAGGGGGTGGAGACCTTCGCGCTCGAGCGTCGGCTGGCCTACCGCGACCGGCTGCTCGGCGAGCTGGTCGTCCCCGACGACCCGGCGTTCCGCACCGACCTGACGTCGGTGCCGGCGCTGTTCACCTGGCTGGTGCCCAAGACCGGCGCCCACCTGCCGGCCGCGTTGCTCCACGACGCCCTCGTCGCCGGACCCGACGGCCCGTCGTCCTACGTCTCCACCGAGGGCCACGTCGTCGACCGGGTGGCCGCCGACCGGGTCTTCCGCGACGCGATGGCCGACACCGGCACCGGCGTGGTGCGCCGCTGGATCGTCTGGTCGGCCGTCACGGTCGCGACGGTCCTCGTCGGACGCGAGGTGCCCTGGACGCGCGCGCGGCAGTGGTCCTACCGCGTGGCGGCGGCCGTCACGATCGCCGCGATCCTCTACCTCGGCTACTGCGCCACCAGCGACCTGTTCGACCGGTCCTGGCCGGGGGCCGTCGACCTGCCCTGGATGGGTGAGCGGTCGTGGTGGGTCGAGGTCGCCGGTGGTCTCAGCGGGGCGGTCGTCGTGCCGCTCGCGCTGAGCCTGCTGTGGGGCCGGCTCCGGATGGCGGGTGCGATCGCGGGCGTGATGCTCGCGGTGCTGCTCCACGTCACCGTCGGGCTGGCCGCGATCGCCGCGACCTACGTCGCCGTCGAGCGGCTGGCGCGCCGCTCGCCGCTCGCCGCCACGGTCCTGGCAGGCGTCGTGGTCGCGGGGGCGTTCGCGACGTTCGCGGTGGTCAGCCTCGGCTGATCCCGACCTCCGCCAGCCAGCGCGCGGCGAAGGTGTCGGCCGGCAGGTCGCGGGTCAGGAGCGTCACGCCGGTGTGCAGCGCGAAGACCACCAGGCCGAGCGCGACGGCGGTCACCAGCATGCCGTTGACGTTGCGCGGGAACCGGCTCGGGACGCTGCGGACGCGGTGCCAGCCGCCGACCACGCCGGCGGTGACGATCGCGGAGACGATGCTCGCGAAGGCGGCGCCGAGGACGGTGCCGAGCAGGCCCATCCGGCTGATCAGGACGGCCGAGGTCGCGGCGGCGGTGGCGCCGGCGACGAGCTGGGGGAGGCTGAGGTCGAGGAAGGGCTGGCGGTCGTTCTCGGGAGTGTCAGGCATCTCGCGACGGGGGTCGGGGACAGGCGCTTCCCCTGTACGACGACCCGCGCCCCGCGATGGTTTCCGATCGTGAGCAGCCTCACCCCAGCCCACGCGCTCGGCGTCCTCAGGGACGCCGAGCACGCGCGAGCGGAGCGAGCGCCATCAACGCAGGCTGTAGGTCGCCAGCGACACGCCGACGTAGTGCGCGGCGAAGGCCAGCACCGTGAAGGAGTGGAAGACCTCGTGGAAGCCGAACCAGCGCGGCGAGGGGTTGGGCCGCTTGAGGCCGTAGACCACGCCGCCGAGGGTGTAGAGCACGCCGCCCGCGGCCACCAGCACGAGCGTGGCGATCGCGATGCCGGAGCTGAACTTGTCCGCGCCCTCCATGAACTGCGGGATGAAGAACACCGCCGCCCAGCCGAGCGCGATGTACATCGGCGTGTAGAGCCAGCGCGGCGCGTCGGTCCAGAACACCCGGAAGACCACGCCGGCGATCGCGGCGCCCCACACGACGGTGAGCAGCGTGGTGCGCGCCGTGCCGTGCAGGAAGAGCAAGGCGTACGGCGTGTAGGTGCCGGCGATGAGCACGAAGATGTTGGCGTGGTCGAAGCGGCGCAGGAACGCCCACGTGCGCGGCGACCAGGTGCCGCGGTGGTAGATCGCGGAGACGGTGAAGACGAGCAGCGCGGACAGCGCGAAGGCCGCCGAGCCGACCCGGGTGGAGGCGGTGGGGGAGAGCGCGACCAGCACGATGCCGGCGGCGAGGGCGAGCGGGGCGGTGCCGGCGTGCAGCCAGCCGCGCAGCTTCGGCTTCACCTCGGCCATCTTGTCGGCCATCACCTCGCCGGCGCGCTCGACCCTGTCGGCGACGAGCTCGGAGGCGCGCTCGACGCGGTCACGGGGCGTCACGAGGGGGTCTCCATGCATCCAAAGTACCGGTCGAACCGCGAGCCACGCAGCCGGTCGCGCGGAGTGCTCGGTCACACGGCGTTACGATCGGTCGGTGGGCAAGGTCAAGGACGCGGTGCGACGGGTGCTCTACCCGGCGTACGAGTCCCGGATGGTGCGGAGCCTGTCGAGCGACCAGATCCCCCACCACGTCGGCGTGATGCTCGACGGCAACCGCCGCTGGGCGAAGACCGTCGGGCTCAACACAGCCGAGGGATACCAGGCGGGCGCCGACAACATCCGCCCGTTGCTCGGCTGGTGCGAGGAGGTCGGCGTCGGCGTCGTCACGCTGTGGCTGCTCTCGAGCGACAACCTCACCAACCGTCCGCCCGAGCAGCTCACCGGCCTGCTCGAGATCATCGAGGGCGCGGTCGAGTCCCTCGCCGAGGCGGGGCGGTGGCGGATCCACCCGGTCGGCGCGCTCGACCTGCTGCCGCCGGAGACCGCGGCCCGGCTCAAGGCGGCCGAGGAGGCCACCCGCGACATCGACGGCATCCTGGTCAACGTCGCGGTCGGCTACGGCGGCCGGCGCGAGATCGCCGACGCGGTGCGCGCGCTGCTCGCCGACCACGCCACGCGGGGCACCTCGCTCGAGGAGCTCGCCGACCTGATCGACGTCGAGCACATCGCCGAGCACCTCTACACCAAGGGCCAGCCCGATCCCGACCTCGTGATCCGCACCTCGGGCGAGCAGCGCCTCGGCGGCTTCCTGCTGTGGCAGTCGGCGAACTCGGAGTTCTACTTCTGCGAGGCGCTGTGGCCGGACTTCCGGCGGGTCGACTTCCTGCGCGCGATCCGGTCGTACGCCGCCCGCGAGCGCCGCTTCGGCGGCTGACCCGCGAGCGCCACAGACGTCACCCTCCCGTCACCTCGCGTTCGGGCGTGTCGTCCCGGATCGGGCTCCCGGCGGGCGTACGTTCGCGACATCGGCAGGTGGGGAAGCCTGCCGAACCGGGAGGCAGTCCGTGGGCACTCAGGTGGAGGCTCTCCGGTCCGTTGAATGACATCGGACCGGGGCGGGGAGTGCGCGCGCCGGTCCGCTGAGGGGACAGTCGTGGCCAGCAACTCAGCATCGCCCAGCACTGCCGCAGCTCTCGCCGGTGACCGGCTCACCTACGTCCTGGACACGAGCGTCCTGCTCGCCGATCCGGGCGCCATCAAGCGCTTCGCCGAGCACGAGGTCGTGCTGCCGGTCGTGGTGATCACCGAGCTGGAGGGCAAGCGCCACCACCCCGAGCTGGGCTTCTTCGCCCGCTCGGCCCTCCGTGCGCTCGACGAGCTGCGGATCCTGCACGGTCGGCTCGACGAGCCGGTGCCGATCGGCTCCGACGGTGGCAGCCTGCGGGTCGAGCTCAACCACACCGACCCCTCGACGCTGCCGTCGGGCTTCCGCCTCGGCGACAACGACACCCGGATCCTCGCGGTGGCGCGCAACCTCGCCGACGAGGGCCACCGGGTCACGCTCGTGTCCAAGGACCTGCCGCTGCGGATCAAGGCGTCGGCGGTGGGCCTCGACGCCCAGGAGTACCGCGCCGAGGCGATCAGCGACTCCGACACCGGCTACACCGGCATGTCCGAGCTCGAGGTCCCGGCCGTCGACCTCGACGCGCTCTACGAGGACGGCGTCATCGACCTGGCCGAGGCCCGCGACCTGCCCTGCCACAACGGGCTGGTGCTGATCTCCGAGCGCGGCACCGCGCTGGGTCGGGTCGGCGCCGACAAGCGGGTCCACCTCGTCCGCGGCGACCGCGACGCCTTCGGCATCCACGGCCGCTCGGCCGAGCAGCGGGTGGCGCTGGAGATGCTGCTCGACCCCGAGGTCGGCATCGTCTCCCTCGGCGGCCGCGCCGGCACCGGCAAGTCCGCGATGGCGCTGTGCGCCGGGCTGGAGGCGGTGATGGAGCGCCGCCAGCACAAGAAGGTGGTCGTCTTCCGGCCGCTCTTCGCCGTCGGCGGGCAGGAGCTGGGCTACCTCCCCGGCTCGGAGAACGAGAAGATGTCGCCGTGGGGCCAGGCGGTCTTCGACACCCTCGGCGCCCTGACGTCCAGCGACGTCATCGACGAGATCATGGACCGCGGGATGCTCGAGGTGCTGCCGCTGACCCACATCCGCGGCCGCTCGCTGCACGACGCGTTCGTGATCGTCGACGAGGCCCAGTCGCTGGAGCGCAACGTGCTGCTCACCGTGCTCTCGCGCATCGGGGCCAACTCCAAGGTGGTGCTGACCCACGACGTCGCCCAGCGCGACAACCTGCGGGTCGGGCGCCACGACGGCATCGTCGCGGTGGTGGAGAAGCTCAAGGGCCACCCCCTGTTCGCCCACGTGACCCTGACCCGCTCCGAGCGCTCGCCGATCGCGGCGCTGGTCACCGAGATGCTGGAGAACGTCACCCTCTGAGCCCGCGGGTCTCGTCCCGGTGCGGCGGCGTGGGGCCGTCGCACCGGGACGTACGGGGCTGCTGCGATGCCTGTGACGGATGTGGCAGAAGAGACGCGACCAATCGGTGCGTTCGGTTTGCACGCCTCCGGCGCCTCATGCATGGTGGCTCGTGACCGTTTCGTGATCTTGGTACGCGGGCAGAGCCCGCGAGCACGTCGGTCGGCGAACCCCCGCGCCGAACGTCCCTGTCCTCTACCCCCGAGAGAACTGTGCCGAAGCCCGACAAGTACGTCCCGAAGCACCGCGCCCCCGGCAAGCACAAGGCGGCGCGCCCACGCCAGAAGGCGCTGCGCACCGGTGTTGCCCTGACCGGCCTCGCCGCCGCGGCGACCGGTCTCACCGTCTCCGGTGGCCTGCTGGCCGACGACCCGTCGCTGACCCCCGCCGCCGCCGACGTCACCCGTGCGGCCTCGTCCGAGACCTCGTCCGAGACCTCGTCGGAGACCGGGTCGGAGACCGGGTCGGAGGCTGGGGGCATGAGCGCCGCCGAGCTCGAGCAGCGCGCGCAGCGGCAGACCGCCTCCCGCTCGGCCGTGCGCCAGGCCCGCTCCGGTTCGGAGAAGGCCGCCGCCCTCTCGGTGTCGTCCGGCACGGCGGTCACCAGGTCGGAGAAGCTCTCCGAGGGCGACCCGCGCGACATCGCCCGCGCCCTGCTCCCGACCTACGGCTTCTCCTCCGACCAGTTCTCCTGCCTCGACTCCCTCTACGTCAGCGAGTCCGGCTGGCGGATCGACGCGGACAACCCGACGTCCTCGGCCTACGGCATCCCGCAGGCCCTCACCGAGCTCCACGACATGCCGGCGGGCTACATGACCTCCGCCGAGGTGCAGATCCGATGGGGCCTGGAGTACATCCAGGACACCTACGGCACCCCGTGCAGCGCCTGGAGCTTCAAGCAGGGCAACGGCTGGTACTGACCGGCGTCGGGCCGGTCGTCACCGGCCCGTCATCGAGTCGACGTCGAGGGCGGCGTCGAGCTCCTCCTCGGTGAGGTCACCGCGCTCGACGTGGCCGAGCGCGATCACGGTCTCGCGGATCGTCGCGCCGTCGGCGAGCGCCTTCTTCGCGACCTTCGCGGCCGCCTCGTAGCCGATGTGCCGGTTGAGCGGGGTGACGACCGACGGCGACGACTCGGCGTAGCGCCGCATCCGGTCGGCGTCGGCGGTGATGCCGTCGACGCACCGCTCGGCGAGCAGCACGGTCGAGGTCGACAGGACGTGGATCGACTCCAGCAGCGCGTGCGCCATGACCGGCATCTGCACGTTGAGCTCGAAGGACCCCGACGCCCCGGCCCAGGCGATGGTGGCGTCGTTGCCGACGACGCGCGCGCACACCATGAGCGTCGCCTCGGGCAGCACCGGGTTGACCTTGCCCGGCATGATGCTCGAGCCCGGCTGCAGGTCCGGGAGGTGGATCTCGGCCAGCCCGGTCGTCGGGCCCGACGACATCCAGCGCAGGTCGTTGCAGGTCTTGGTGAGGCCGACCGCGATCGTGCGCAGCACGCCGGAGAGCTCGACCAGCGAGTCGCGCGTGCCCTGGGCCTCGAAGTGGTCGCGCGCCTCGGTGAATGGCTGGCCGGTGCGCTCGACCAGCGCGGCGATCGCCCGCTCGGCGAAGGCGGCCGGGGTGTTGATGCCGGTGCCGACGGCCGTCCCGCCCAGCGGCAGCTCGCGCACGCGCGGGAGCACGCCCTCGAGCCGCTCGATCCCGATCCGCAGCGACGCGGCGTACGCGCCCATCTCCTGCCCGAGCGTCACGGGCGTGGCGTCCATCAGGTGGGTGCGCCCGGCCTTCACCGTCGCGGCGAACTCGTCGGCCTTGCGCTCGAACGACGACGCGAGCCGGTCGAGCGCCGGCACGAGGTCGTCGACCACCGCGAGGGTCGCCGCGACGTGGATGCTGGTCGGGAAGGTGTCGTTGCTGCTCTGCGAGGCGTTGACGTGGTCGTTGGGGTGGACCTCGACGCCGGCGCGTGCGGCGAGGGAGGCGATCACCTCGTTGGCGTTCATGTTCGAGCTGGTGCCCGACCCGGTCTGGAAGACGTCGAGCGGGAAGTGGTCGTCGTGCTCGCCGGCCACCACCGCGTCGGCGGCGGCGACGATCGCCCGCGCCTGCTCGGGTCCCAGCACGCCGAGGCCCTCGTTCGCCGTCGCGGCGGCGGCCTTCACGTGCCCGAGCGCCTGGACGTGGCGACGTTGCAGCCGCAGCCCGCTGATCGGGAAGTTCTCCACCGCGCGCTGGGTCTGGGCCCGCCAGAGTGCGTCGCGAGGCACCTCGACCTCGCCCATCGAGTCGTGCTCGGTGCGTGTCCCGGTCTCCTCGGAGGTCATGGGCCGACGCTAGCGCTTGACAGATAGGTAACCAATTGGTTACCAATAGCGGGTGGACACCTTCGCCGCCCTCGCGGACCCGGTGCGGCGCGACCTGGTCGTCCGGCTGGCGCGCGGGAGCGCCCGGGTGGTCGACCTGACCGCGGAGCACGCGATCAGCCGCCCGGCGATCAGCCGCCACCTGCGCGTCCTGGCCGAGGCCGGGCTGGTGACCGCGGAGGACCGCGGGCGCGAGCGGCACTACCGGCTGGAGCGGTCGGCGCTGGCGGTCCTGACCGACTGGCTCGCCGCGCTGGAGCCGCGGGCGCCGTTCGACGAGTCCGCGTTCGACGGCCTCGACCTCGAGGTCCGCCGGACCACGCGCGAGCGGCGCGCTGGCGAGGCCCGTACGCCCCACCACCCCGCCGCGGGGACCACCCCGAGAGAGGACACCGCATGAGCACCACCGTCATGACCGGCCGACGCGAGGAGCGCGACGGCCGCACCCTGCTCGTGATCGAGCGCGAGCTCCGTGCGCCCGTCGCGGACGTGTGGGCGGCCTGCACCGAGCCGACCCGCATGGAGCGCTGGATCGGCACCTGGAGCGGTGACCCGGCCTCCGGCTCCGTGACCTTCCGGATGACCGCCGAGGGCGACGACGTCGCGGCCGAGGAGATGGACGTGCTGACGTGCGAGCCGCCCCACCGCTTCGTGGTGCGGGGGCGCACGGCCGAGTCGTTCAGCGAGGACGGCTCCGGGGAGAAGGTCGTTTGGGAGATGGGGCTCGAGCTCACCGAGGCGGACGGCGTGACCTCGCTGAGGTTCGTGCAGGTGCTCGTCCCCGGAGCGACCGGCGTCGACATGGCCGCCAGCGTCGGGCCGGGCTGGGACTACTACCTCGACCGCCTCGTCGCGGCCGTCGACGGCCGTGACGTGGCGGCCATCGACTGGGAGTCCTACGCGTCCGGATCGGCCCACTACCGTCAGACCTTCGGCTGAGCCTCGCCGCACGACGGCGTTGCGGCTTGGTCCGGAGGGTCGCGCTGACGAGCATGGACGGATGCGTCTGCGTCTCGGTGTCGGTGTCGTGCTGTCCGGTGTCCTCGTGGCCGGCGGGTCCGCCTGCTCGGTGCTCGGCGGCGGCGAGGACCAGGACACCGCCGCCGCGCTCGCCGACGAGCTGGCGGCGGCGCTGTCCGACCACACGCTCGGCGAGGTGCCGTTGACCGACGAGGCCGACCGGGCCGCGTTCGCCGGCCAGGTCGGGCCGCTCGACGACACCCCGGTCGCGGTCGAGGCGCGGACGGTGCAGGAGGACGAGGGCGGCGAGGCGGCGACCGCGACCCTCGGCTGGGCGTGGGACCTCGGCGGCCCGAGCCCGTGGGAGTACGAGACCACCGTCGCGCTCAGCGGTGCCGGCGAGCAGTGGCGCGTGGACTGGTCGAGCGCCTCGCTCGCCCCCGACCTCGCCGACACCGACACCCTCGGGCTGCGCACGGTCACGCCGGCCCGCGGCGACATCACCGGCGCCGACGGCGCGGTGCTGGTGACCGAGCGACCCGTGCTGCGCTACGGCCTGGACAAGACGAAGGTCGAGGGGGCGCAGGTCGCGCGCAGCGCCCGCCGGATCGCGCGGGTGCTCGACGTCGACGCGGGGTCCTACGTCGAGCGCGCGGAGGCGATGGGGCCCGACGCGTTCGTCGAGGCGCTCGTGCTGCGCGAGGACGACGCGCTCGAGGTGCTCCCGGCGTTCCGCGAGGTGCCGGGGGCGCTCGCGGTGCGCGACACGCTCCCGCTCGCCCCGACGCGGGAGTTCGCCGCGGCGCTGCTCGGACGGGTGGGCCCCGCCACGGCCGAGCTCGTCGAGGGGTCCGACGGCCGGATCGAGGCTGGCGACGAGGTCGGGCTCTCCGGCCTCCAGGCCCGCTACGACGAGCAGCTCAGCGGCACGCCCGGCACCGCGGTCGTCGCGCGCGACGACCAGGACGTGCTGCGCACCCTCGTCGAGGTGCCCGCCACCGACGGCGCGGACCTGGCCACCACCCTCGACCCGGGGCTGCAGGAGAAGGCCGAGACCATCCTGGCCGGCGCGGGGGCGCAGGCGCCGGCCAGCGCGCTGGTGGCGATCCGACCCTCCGACGGCGCGGTGCTCGCCGCCGCCAACGGTCCCGGTGCGGCCGGCGCCGACCTCGCCTCGACCGGCCAGTACGCCCCCGGGTCGACGTTCAAGGTCGTCTCGGGCCTGGCCCTGCTCCGCTCCGGCCTCGCCCCCGGCGACGTCGTGGCGTGCCCCGCGACCACCGTGGTCGACGGTCGCTCCTTCAAGAACTACGACGACTACCCGTCGTCGGCCCTCGGCGACGTGACGTTCACCCGCGCGATCGCCAACTCCTGCAACACCGCGATGATCGGCAACGCCGACCGGCTCGCCCCCGGGGACCTGGGTGCCGCGGCGGCGGCGCTCGGCCTCGGCGTCGACCACGACCTGGGGTTCCCGGCCTACTTCGGGCAGGTCCCGCCGGCCGAGACCGAGACCGGCGCCGCGGCCGACATGATCGGCCAGGGGACCGTCCTCGCGAGCCCGCTCGCGATGGCCACCGTGGCCGCGTCCGTGTCGGCGGGCCGCGCGATGCTGCCGGTGCTGCTGCCGGCCCACGAGGTTTCCCAGGTGCCGCCCGAGCGGCCGCTGACGGCGGGGGAGGCCGACCAGCTCCGCGGGCTGATGCGGGCCGTCGTCACCGAGGGCTCCGGGCGCTTCCTGCTCGACGTGCCCGGCGCGGTGGGGGCCAAGACCGGCACCGCGGAGTACGGCGAGCCGGACGCCTCCGGGAGCCTGCCCACCCACACGTGGATGATCGCCACGCGCGACGACCTCGCCGTCGCGGTCTTCGTCGAGACCGGCGAGTCCGGGTCGCAGACGGCCGGACCGCTGCTGGAGGCGTTCCTCCGGTGACCCGCCCCGGCGCTCAGCGGCGCGAGAGGTAGAGGACGTACTCCTCGGGGCGGTCCTGCAGCAGCACCTGGTGGGCCTGCTCCTCCGCGTTGCCGAAGACCTCGCGCATCGCGGCGAGCAGCGCCGGGGCGGGGTCGGCCGACCAGACGACGAGCACGCCGCCGTCGCGCAGCACCTCGCGGCAGCGGTGCAGGAACGGGTGCTCGTAGACGGCCTCGTTGGCCTGGTGGACGAGGTAGCCCGGCCCGTTGTCGACGTCGAGCAGGACCAGGTCGTAGGAGGAGCGTGCCTCGGCGACGGCCATCGCGATGTCGGCGTTGACGATCGTCGCGCGGGTGTCGGCCAGCAGCGCCGGGCCGTGCGGCACGGTGCCGTCGCGCATCCACTGCACGAGCGGCTCCTCGATCTCCACGACCACCGCCCGCTCGACGCGGGGGTCGGCCAGGACCCGCTGCAGCGTGAACCCGAGGCCGAGCCCGCCGATCAGCACCGACGCGGGGTCGGGCACCACGGCGAGCGCCTGGGCGGCGAGCTCGATCTCGCTGGACGTCTCGAGCGTGTCCATCACGAAGACGCCGTTGACCCGCAGCTCGAGGACGTCCGCGCCGGTCCCGGTCGTACGTCGGCGCAGCACCACCTCGCCGCGCTCGGTCTCGGCGCGGGCGACCTCCCTGCTCTGCACGCTGTCGATGCTCTCCACGCCCCACATCCTGTCCGATGCCGGCAGGTGCGCGTCCCGCGGCCCGCCGGGCTGATCAGGACACGACGACGACCGTGATGGCGGAGTCCGCGCAGCCCGACGCGACGTCGCGCAGGGCAGCGACCTCGGTGGAGTCGGCGGTCAGGCTCCAGCGGATCTTGGCCGCCACCCAGTCCTTGACGTAGCGGCACTGGTTGATCGGTGGCAGCCACTCCGCCGCGTCCTGGTCGCCCTTGGAGCGGTTGTAGGACGCGGTCACCCCGACGAGCGTGCGGCTGTCGCCGAGGTCGTTGGCGTAGGCCTCGCGCCGCGTGGAGGTCCAGGTGCGGGCGCCGGAGTCCCACGCCTCGGCGAGCGGCACCATGTGGTCGATGTCGAGGGCGGACGGGTCGGTCTGGGAGGCGCCCTCGTAGTAGGAGTACCAGCGTCCGCCGGAGAGGCCGCAGCCCGAGCCGACGGTCGGCGCGACGTCGGCCTCGGCGATGAGCACCTCGTCGCGGGTGTCGCACCCGTCGCCGTCGGCGTCGACCCAGTGGCGGAACAGGTCGCGCGAGTAGCCGGTGCGGTTCTCGGTGCCGACGGACAGCGCGGAGATGCCGGAGGTGAGGGTGCCGGTCCAGGTGGTGTCGGCCCGGGCCGACGCGCTGGAGAGGGCCAGCAGCGTGGACGAGAGCAGGACGGTGGATGCAGAGGTCGCGAGGACCCGCCCGAGAGAGGTCATGGCGCCATCCTGTGGCGCGGCGTGCCGCGGCCGGAAGGCTCAGGTTCGTGCACTGCACACACCTGAGGCAGGTGCGTGCCGGGGAACCGGGGTCAGGTCAGTGGGCGACCTCGGCGGACGCCTGCTCGGCGCACCCGCTGCTGAAGGTGGCGGAGTCGGCGAGGCGCATCACGCAGTCCTCGTCGCCGACCGCCCCGCTGCCCACGGCCGTCCCGCTCGCGACCGACCCCACCGCAGCGGCGAGGATCGCGACGAGGCCGGCGATGCGCAGGCGTCGGTGGAGGCGGGCGTCGGCATCGCTGCCGGCGTCCGGGTGCAGGTCCCGCTCCAGGTTCACGTCGCTCACCGTCATGGGGTCCTCCTCGGCCCGGCCCTGCGGCTTGTCCACAGTTTGTCCACCGTTGGTGGACAAACGGAGCGTAGGGCGCGTGTCCAATGTTTGTCCAAAGTCGGGTACCCTCGTGGGTGTGTACACCGTCGGACGCACCGCGCAGCTCACTGGAGTACCCCGCGAGACGCTGCGCAAGTGGGAGCAGCGCTACGGCGTGGTGACCCCGGTGCGCACGGAGGGCAACTACCGGCTCTACGACGACGAGTCCGTCCGGCGGCTCACCGTCATGCGTGACCTGGTCGACTCGGGGTGGTCCCCGAAGGAGGCGGCCCGACGGGTGCTGCAGGTCCCGGACGCCACGCCGTCCGCGGTCAGCGACGCGCCGGCCCCGCTCGACGAGCTCGCCCGCTGCGCGGAGAACTTCGACCTCAACCGCGTGGAGCAGGTGCTCGACGAGGCCTTCGCGCGCTCCGACCTCGACTCGGTCATCGACGACTGGCTGATGCCCGCGCTCGTACGCCTGGGCGTGGCCTGGCAGCGTGGTCAGGTCACGGTCGCGGGGGAGCACTTCATCAGCGCGGCGGTCCACCGGCGCCTGGCCCACGCCTTCCAGCAGCTGCCGACGGCCGGCCCGGACGCGCCGCGCGTCGCCGTCGGCCTCGCCCGCGGGTCGCGCCACGAGCTCGGCGTGCTGTCGTTCGCCGCCGTGCTCCGCAGCCACGGGATCGGCGTCACCTACCTCGGCAGCGACCTGCCGGTCGAGGCGTGGGTCGACATGGTGCGCGCGCTCGACCCCGCCGCGATCGTGATCGGGGTGCCGACCATCGAGGACCTGCCCGCCGTGCGCGAGGTCGTCACGGCCGTCGCCCGACGCCGCAGCCTGGTGCTCGTCGGCGGCTCGTTCCAGGACCGGGTCGAGGGCGCCGAGCCGCTCGGTCACGCGCCCGGCGCGGGGGCCCGCAGCCTCGCCGTACGCCTCGCCGGCGACAACTAGCGCGTCAGCGAGCCGCCCGCGACCCGTCCGTCACGGGCTTCACGCGGCGGTGCCTGCCCAGCTTCGTGCCGAGCAGCACGAGGGCCACGAAGAACGGCAGCACCAGGATCCACCGCCGTTCCGAGGACGGCGAGTCGAAGCGCACGGCGCCGCTGTCGGTGGTCCAGACGCGGTAGGTGCGGTCCTGTCGTGGCGACCACGACCGGCACTGCTCCATCGTGCGCACCCGGTCCTCGCCCTCGAGCACGTAGCTGATCGCGTAGTCGTGCTTGCGCTTCGCGCACATGTCGCCCTGCACCGAGTCGTGGACCTCGATGCTCGTGCTCTCGCAGGCAGCGCCCGAGCAGCCAGACGTAGCGCGCGGCCCAGCCCCGCCGGCCTCCCTGCGCCGCGTCCCCCGTGGACACCGGTCTACTCGGCCGAGCGGACGCGGATGCCTGAGATGGGGACGGTCACCGCGCCCGACGGGTCGGTGAAGAAGTCGTTGCCCTTGTCGTCGACGACGATGAAGGCCGGGAAGTCCTCGACCTCGATCTTCCAGACCGCCTCCATGCCGAGCTCCTCGTACTCCACCACCTCGACCGACCGGATGCAGTCCTGCGCGAGCCGGGCCGCGGGGCCGCCGATGGAGCCGAGGTAGAACCCGCCGTGGGTGCCGCACGCCTCGGTGACCTGCTTGGAGCGGTTGCCCTTGGCGAGCATCACCATCGAGCCGCCCGCGGCCTGGAACTGCTCGACGTAGGAGTCCATCCGGCCCGCCGTCGTGGGGCCGAAGGATCCCGACGGCATCCCCTCGGGCGTCTTGGCCGGGCCGGCGTAGTAGACCGGGTGGTCCTTGAGGTAGGCCGGCATGTCCTCGCCGGCGTCGAGGCGCTCCTTGATCTTGGCGTGCGCGATGTCGCGCGCCACGACGAGGGGTCCGGTGAGCGAGAGCCGTGTCTTGACCGGGTGCTGGGAGAGCTCGGCGAGGATGTCGGCCATCGGCTGGTTGAGGTCGATCGGGACGACCGCGCCCCCCTCGATGTCGTGGGCCATCCCGGCGTCGGGCATGTACTGCGCGGGGTCGGTCTCGAGCTGCTCGAGGAAGACGCCCTCCGGGGTGATCTTGCCGAGCGCCTGGCGGTCGGCGGAGCAGGAGACCGCGATCGCGACCGGGCACGACGCTCCGTGGCGGGGGAGCCGGACGACGCGGACGTCGTGGCAGAAGTACTTGCCACCGAACTGCGCGCCGATGCCGAACGACTGGGTGAGCTCGAAGACCTTCTCCTCCAGCTCGGTGTCGCGGATGCCGTGCGCGGCCATCGAGCCCTCGATCGGCAGGTCGTCGAGGTAGTGCGCGGAGGCGTACTTCGCGGTCTTCAGCGCGAACTCCGCGCTGGTGCCGCCGATGACGATCGCGAGGTGGTAGGGCGGGCAGGCGGCGGTGCCGAGGGAGCGGATCTTCTCGTCGAGGAACTCCATCAGGCGCGTCGGGTTGAGGACCGCCTTGGTCTCCTGGAAGAGGAAGGACTTGTTGGCCGAGCCGCCGCCCTTGGCCATGAAGAGGAACTTGTACTCGGGAACGTCCTTCGCGGGCGTGGAGTAGAGCTCGATCTGGGCCGGCAGGTTGGTGCCGGTGTTCTTCTCCTCGAACGTCGTCAGCGGCGCGAGCTGCGAGTAGCGCAGGTTGAGCCGGGTGTACGCGTCGTAGACGCCGCGGCTGATCGCCTCGCCGTCGTCGGCGCCGGTCAGCACGCCCTCGGACTTCTTGCCCATCACGATCGCGGTGCCGGTGTCCTGGCACATCGGCAGCACGCCGCCCGCGGAGATGTTGACGTTCTTGAGCAGGTCGAGCGCGACGAAGCGGTCGTTGCCGGAGGCCTCGGGGTCGTCGATGATCGTGCGCAGCTGCGACAGGTGCCCGGGCCGCAGGTAGTGGCTGATGTCGTGCATCGCCTCCTCGGTGAGCCGCCGGATCGCCTCGGGCTCGACCTCGAGGAAGGTGCGGCCGCCGACCTCGACGGTCGAGACACCCTCCGTGGTCACGAGCCGGTACGGCGTCTCCTCGGCTCCGTTGGAGCCGGCGGTGGGCAGGAGGTCGGAGTAGTGGAACTCAGCATCGCTCACGGCGGCTGATGCTACGCCGGGTCCGCGCCCTCGCCCGACTCGCCCTCGAGCTCGCGCCGCTTCCTCTCCCGGGCCAGCCGTCGCTGCTCCTCGGCGCGCTCGCGCACCTTCTTGAGGAACTCCTCGTCGGCGGCCGGGTCGGTGGCGGCGAACCGGCCGGGGCGGTCGTACTCGGGGAACGCGGAGGCGCTGCGCTCGTGCGGTCCGGTCGGCCGCGGCGCGCGCTGGGGACGCCCGGCGGCCAGCCACGCCACCGACCCCACCACCGGGAAGAAGAGGATCAGCAGGATCCACCAGGTCTTCTGCAGGTGGCGCACCTCGTCGTCGCGGCTGGTGATGGCGTCGACGAGGCAGTAGATGCCCAGCACGAGCGGCAGCAGGAACAAGACGATGCGCATGACGTGACCCCCGCAGGTCGGCCCTGCCGGGGCCGCGGACGCCGGGGACGACCCGGTGCGAGCGGGAGCGTAGCGCCCGCACGACGGGATCCGGCACGAAATCGAGGTTCATCGAGCGGTCGCGCGGCGGCCATCCGGGAGTAGCCTCCGATCCAACGGGACCGTCGAGGCTCCGCGCGGCACGCACCACCTGGTTCTCGGCCCATGCACAGACACCCTGGAGGCACAGTGAAGACCCGCAAGACATTCGCATCCCTCACCGCACTGGCGACGCTCATGTCCGTCGCGGCCTGCGCGGCGCCGGAGAAGCAGGCGGACACGACCACCGAGAGCGGCGTCGACGCGGCCACGGCGACCTCCGCCGAGGACTTCGGTGGCATGGACGAGCTGGTCAAGGCCGCGCAGGACGAGGGCGAGCTCAACGTCATCGCGCTGCCGCCCGACTGGGCCAACTACGCCGAGATCATCTCCACCTTCGAGGACACCTACGACATCGAGGTCAACTCCGACCAGCCGGACGCCGCCTCGCAGGACGAGATCAACGCCGCCAACGACCTCAAGGGCACCGACCGCGCCCCCGACGTCTTCGACCTCGGCCAGTCGGTCGCGCTGGCCAACACCGACATGTTCGCCCCCTACCAGGTGGAGACCTTCGACGACATCCCCGCCGAGTTCAAGGACCCGGACGGCCTCTGGGTCAACGACTACGGCGGCTACATGTCGATCGGCTACGACTCCGCCAAGGTGCCCGACGTGACGTCCGTTCAGGACCTGCTCGGGCCGGAGTTCAAGGGCAAGGTCGCCCTCAACGGCGACCCGACCCAGGCCGGCGCCGCGTTCAGCGGCGTGATGATGGCGGCGATCGCCAACGGCGGCTCGGCCGACGACATCGCCCCCGGCGTCGACTTCTTCGCCGAGCTGAAGCAGGCCGGCAACTTCCTCACCGTCGACCCCGACTCCGGCACCATCGAGCAGGGCACGACGCCCGTCGTCATCGACTGGGACTACCTCGGCTCCGCGGCCGCGGCCAACGTCGACACCTGGAAGACCGTCGTCCCGGAGGAGGCCGTCGTCGCCGGCTACTACTTCCAGGCGATCAACGCCGACGCGCCGCACCCGGCCGCCGCGCGCCTGTGGCAGGAGTTCCTCTACAGCGACGAGGGCCAGAACCTGTGGCTCAAGGGCGGCGCCCGCCCGGTCCGCGGCGACCAGATGGCCGAGGACGGCACCATCGACGCCGACCTGTGGGAGGCCCTGCCCGAGGTGACCGGCGACCCGGTCATCCCGACCGACGACCAGACCACCACGGCCGGCGAGTACCTCGCGGCCAACTGGTCGAAGGCCATCCGCTGAGCACCACCGCCACGAGTGGTCCGGGGTCGGGTCGACGCAGCGCCGTCGGCCCGGCCCTCGGGCTGCTGCCCTTCCTCGTCTTCGTCCTGGTCTTCCTCGTCGTCCCCACGGTCACCGTGGTGGTAGGCGCGTTCCAGGACGGGGACGGGCGCCCGACGCTCGGCAACCTCGACGCCCTCACCAGCGACGCCGCGCTGTCGGCACTGAAGGGCTCGCTGGTGCTCTCGGCCACCACGGCGCTCATCGGCGCCGCCCTCGGTGCGCTGCTCGCCTACCTCGTGGTGTCGCTGCCGACGCAGAGCCTGCTGCGGCGGACCACGCTCGCGATCAGCGGCGTGCTCGCCCAGTTCGGCGGGGTCGTGCTCGCGTTCGCCTGGATCGCGACCATCGGGTCGGTCGGGATCGTGACCAAGGCGATGGACAGCGCGTTCGGCGTCGACCTCTACGGCTCGGGCTGGCTCTTCGACCTGCCGGGCCTCGTCGTGGTCTACGCCTACTTCCAGATCCCGCTGATGGTGATCGTCTTCGCCCCGGCCTTCGAGGGGCTCCGGCCGCAGTGGCGCGAGGCCGCGGTCAACCTCGGCGCCTCGACCTGGGACTACTGGCGCCACGTCGCGCTGCCGCTGCTGACGCCGGCGTTCCTCGGCGCGCTGCTGCTGCTGTTCGCCAACGCCTTCGCCGCCTACGCCACGGCCGCCGTCCTGGTGAGCCAGGGCCAGCCGATCGTCCCGCTACTGATCCGTCAGGCCATCACCAGCGAGGTGCTGCTCGGCCAGGCCAACGTGGGCTTCGCGCTCGCGCTGGAGATGATCGTCGTGGTGACGCTCGTGATGGTCGCCTACAACCTGCTGCTGAAGCGGACCTCGAGGTGGATGCGATGACCCCCTCGCGGACCTTCAGGGCGGTGCGCACCGTGCTGCTGCTCGCCTTCGCGGCGTACTTCTTCGTGCCGCTGCTGGCGATGCTCGACTTCTCCACCCAGGCCCGCGGCAGCGCCGAGGGCCGCACGTGGGACAACTGGCAGTTCATGGTGACCGACGAGGACCTGCGCTCCTCGATCATCGCCTCGCTGCTGCTCGCGCTGTTCACCGTCGTGCTCATGGTGGTGCTGCTCGTGCCGACGATGGTGTGGGTGCGGCTGCGGGTGCCGCGTGCGCGCGGGCTGGTCGAGTTCCTGTGCCTGCTGCCGCTCACCATCCCGGCGCTCGTGATCGTGGTCGGCATCAGCAACGTCTACTCGTGGGTGACCTACCTGCTCGGCGACTCGCCGCTGGTGCTGACCTTCGCCTACGTCGTGCTGGTGCTGCCCTACTCCTACCGCGCGATCGACGCCGCGCTGTCCGCGATCGACGTCGCCACGCTGTCCGAGGCCGCGCGCTCGCTCGGCGCGGGCTGGCCCACCGTGATCGTGCGGATCGTGCTGCCCAACATCACCGGCGGCGTCCTCGGTGCGGCGTTCATCAGCGTGGCGCTGGTGATGGGTGAGTACGTCTTCGCCTCCCTGCTGCACTTCGACACCCTGCCGGTCGCGATGGCGGGCATCTACCGGAGCAACCCCGCCGCGGCGATGGCCGCGGCCCTCGCCTCGATGCTGTTCGTCGCGCTGCTGCTGGTGGGCCTCACCTTCCTCAGCCGCGACCGGCACCGGCACGACCAAGGAGCATCCCGATGACCGACGTGACCACCCGCCCCGGCACGGACCGCGGCCTCGCCGTCGAGCTGTCCGACCTCACCCGCGTCTACGGCTCGGTGCGCGCGCTCGACGGGCTCACCCTCCACCTCGCCCCCGGCGAGCTGGTCTGCCTCCTCGGCCCGTCCGGCTGCGGCAAGACGACCGCGCTGCGGATCCTCGCCGGCCTCGACCACCCGACCTCCGGGTCGGTGTCGGTGGGCGGCAAGGACCTGACCCGGGTCCCGGCCAACAAGCGCGACATGGGGATGGTGTTCCAGGCCTACAGCCTCTTCCCGCACATGACCGTCATCGACAACGTCGCCTTCGGGCTCAAGCTGCGCGGCCGCGACGGGGCCACCCGGCGCCGGCGTGCCGGCGACATGCTCGACCTGGTCGGGCTGGGCGAGCAGGCCGACCGCTACGCCCACCAGCTCTCCGGCGGGCAGCAGCAGCGCGTCGCGCTCGCCCGGGCGCTCGCGGTCGAGCCGTCGGTGCTGCTGCTCGACGAGCCGCTGTCCGCCCTCGACGCCAAGGTCCGCGTGCAGCTGCGCGACGAGATCCGCCGCGTGCAGATCGAGGTCGGCACGACCACCCTGTTCGTCACCCACGACCAGGAGGAGGCGCTCGCCGTGGCCGACCGGGTCGGCGTGATGAACGCCGGACACCTCGAGCAGCTCGCGCCGCCGGCGGAGCTCTACTCGGCCCCGGCCACGCAGTTCGTCGGCGAGTTCGTCGGCCTGAGCAACCGGATCCCCGCGCAGGTCGACGGCTCCACCGCGTCGGTCCTCGGCCAGCAGGTCCCGGTGCTGCCGGGCTCGGCGTCGGGCCCCGGGCTCGCCCTCG
Organism: Nocardioides okcheonensis; assembly: GCF_020991065.1. Taxonomy (NCBI): domain Bacteria; kingdom Bacillati; phylum Actinomycetota; class Actinomycetes; order Propionibacteriales; family Nocardioidaceae; genus Nocardioides; species Nocardioides okcheonensis. The sequence continues at coordinate 1,723,284 of NZ_CP087710.1, read as the reverse complement.
TCCGACCGGAGGCGGTGTCGGTGACGCCGGACCCGGCCGGCCAGGTGACCGTGACGACGGTGATGTTCCTCGGCCCGCTGTCCCGCGTGACCTGTGCGCTGCCCGACGGCACCGGCGTCGTCGCCCAGCTCTCGAGCTCCGACGCGCTGCGCCTCGAGCCCGGGCAGCGGGTCACCCTCGGGATCGACCCGTCCCCGGTGCTCGTCGTCGCAGCCTGACCGACCTGCCGCGCGGGCTTGTCGGAGTGCTTTCAGCGATCCCCGGCTGACCGGGGATCGCTGAACTTGTCAGGCCGTGCACGCCCTGACAAGTTCAGCGAGAGCCTGACCGACCCGCGCCACAGGGGTGCTCGAGCGGACCTGTGTCCGCTCGACGTCCGGCGTGGACGGCCAGGGCGTACGCCGTCAGCGCCAGGGGGCGACGAGGGCGGCGAGGTCGGGGGTGAGCTCCTTCATCAGCAGCGGGCCGAAGGTGACCCGGTGCACGCCCATCACCTGGAGGTCCTCGAGCGAGCCGGCCGGAGTGCCGGTGCGGGGGTTGGCGGTGACGTTGAGCGGACCGTCGAGCGCGTCGAGCAGCGCCTGGAGGGAGGCGGCGTCGGGGACGCGGACGGGATAGCTGCTGCGCGAGCCGGCCGCCTCGCAGGCGGTCATCCGGGTGATCGCCTCGGCGAGCGGGTCGTCGAAGCGGTCGGCGTGGACGAAGGCGTCGGTGCGGGCGTTGATCACGAGGTCGACTCCGGCGGCGTCGGCGGCCTGCCGGATGCCGCCGATGTAGTCGGCGTGCTCGGCGACCTCGCGCAGGCGCCCGCCCTCGGAGTGCACGGTGTCCTCGATGTTGAGCCCGACCGCACCGGCCTCGAGCAGCCGCTCGACCAGCTCGGCCGGGGCGACGCCGTAGCCCGACTCCATGTCGGCGGTGACCGGGACGTCGGGGACGGCGGCGCACACCCGGCGGATGCCGTCGAGCGCGTCGTCGATGCTCATGCCCTCGTTGTCGGCCTGCCCGCGGGAGTCCGCGAGGGGGTGGCTGCCGATGCTGAGCGCGGGGAAGCCGGCGTCGACGACGGTGCGGGCCGACCAGGCGTCCCAGACGGTCGGCAGGACCAGCGTGGTGCCGGTGTGGTGGAGGTCGAGCAGCGTCGTGGCGCGGGTGGCGGTGTCCATGGTCCGAGGCTGCCACGCAGGCGGTCGCGGGCATAGGCCCGCACGGGCGGGTGTTGCACCCGACGTGGAGGACCCCGAGCGCGTGAGGGACGCCGTCGTGGTCGGCGCCGGCCAGGCCGGGCTGGCCGCGTCGTACTTCCTCACCCGTCGCGGCATCGACCACCTCGTGCTCGACGCCAACGCCGGACCGGGCGGCGCCTGGCGGCACCGCTGGGACTCCCTCGCGATGGTCGACGTGCACGGCGTCGCCGACCTCCCCGGGGCACCCGCGCCGGCCCGGTCGGACCTGCCCGCCAACGTGGTGGTGCCCGACTGGTTCGCCGCCTACGAGCAGCGCCTCGACCTCCCGGTCGTCCGCCCCGTGCGGGTGGACCGGGTCGAGGACGACCGGGGGATCCTCGTCGTCCGCGCCGGAGGTCGTCGCTGGCGCACCCGGACCCTCGTCAACGCGACCGGCACCTGGACCCGGCCGTTCGTGCCGTCCTATCCCGGGGCCGCCGACTTCGCCGGCGAGCAGCTCCACACCGCCGACTACCCCGGCGCGGAGGACTTCCGCGGGCGTCGGGTCCTGGTGGTGGGTGGCGGGGCGTCCGCGGTCCAGCTGCTCGGCGAGCTGGCGCCGGTGACCGACACGCTGTGGGTGACGCGTCGCCCGCCGGTGTGGCGTGAGGGCTTCGACGCCGCCGCCGGCCTCGCCGCGGTGACCGCCGTCGAGGAGCGCGTACGCCGCGGGCTGCCGCCGGCCAGCGTGGTCAGCGTCACCGGCCTCGCGCTGCGTCCGCAGGAGCAGGAGGCGGCGGCGCTGGGCGCCTACGACCGGCTGCCGATGTTCGAGCGGGTCGAGCCGCACGGGGTCCGCTGGGCCGACGGCAGGTTCGAGGCCGTCGACGTCATCCTCTGGGCGACCGGCTTCCGGCCGGCGCTCGACCACCTCGCGCCGCTGCGGCTGCGTGGCCCCGAGGGCGGGATCGCGCTGCTCCCGGTGCCCGGCAACGTCCAGGGCGCGACCACGACGGCCCGCGACCCGCGGGTGCAGCTGGTCGGCTACGGGCCGTCGGCGAGCACCCTCGGCGCCTCCCGCGCGGGGCGCCAGGCCGCGCTGGCGGTGGCGCGTCAGCTGGCGTCGACCGCCGCGACGTCGGCTGCGGACGACCTGACCGGCTGACCGGTCCGGCCGGCCCGTGTGGGGGCGCCGGGCACACTCGGGAGATGGGAGTCCGGACCTGGGGCGGCGCGGCAGCGGCGACGCTCGCCCTGACGGCATGCACCTCGGCGCCCGTGGGGGACACCCGCACCCCCGGTGACGCACCGGTCGCGGATGCCGCGGTCGCGGCGCCCCCCGGCGGCGAGGTCACGCTCGCGTTCGCCGGCGACGTCCACTTCGAGGCGCACGTCGGCGCGCTGCTGCGCCGCGGGCTCGGACCGATCGCCCGGACCCTGCGCTCGGCGGACGTCGCGATGGTCAACCTCGAGACGCCGGTCACGACCCGGGGGCGGCGCGACCCCAAGGAGCTCGAGCTCGCCTCCGACCGCTACTACTTCCGGACCCCGGTCGGGGCGCTCGGCGCGCTCGCCGACGCGGGCGTCGACGTGGTCACGGTCGCCAACAACCACGCCGGCGACTACGGGCAGGTCGGGCTCGACGACACGATGAGGGCGGCGAGGCGCAGCCGCGTCGCGGTGGTGGGGGCGGGACGCGATGCTGAGGCCGCCTTCACCCCGCACGTGGCGCGGGTCGGCGACCTCGACGTGGCGATCCTCGCTGCCGACACGGTCCAGCGCGAGGGCAGCAGCGGCGTCTGGGAGGCGGGGCCGGACAACGCCGGCATCGCCGCCGCGCGCGGGAGCCGGACCGACCTGCTGCTCGACGCCGTCGAGACCGCGGGGGAGCGCCAGGACCTGGTCGTGGTCTACCTGCACTGGGGGCGCGAGAACGAGGCGTGCCCGACGCAGAGCCAGCGCCTGCTCGCCGACCGTCTCGCCGGGGCCGGGGCGGACGTCGTCGTCGGCAGCCACTCCCACGTCCTGGGCGGGGCCGGCTGGTCCGGCGACACCTACGTCTCCTACGGCCTCGGCAACTTCGTCTGGTACCACTCGCGCCAGCCCGACACGGGCGTGCTCACCCTGCGCCTCGACGCGGACGGGGTGGTCGGCGAGGAGTGGACGCCCGCCCGCATCGCCCCCGACGGACGGCCGATCCCGGTGACGGGCGCGGCCCGTCCCGGCGCGGTCCGCGACTGGGAGGCGGGGGCCCGCTGCTCGGGCCTCGGGTCGAGCCGCGGCGAGCCGCAGGCGGCGGACCCGGCGTTCGAGTCCACCGTCGCGCCGATCGACGCGGCCCTCGCCGCGCGGATGCGGGGCAGCAGCCACCGGCCCGGCTGCCCCGTCCCGCTGTCGGACCTGCGCCACCTGACCATGACCTACCGCGGCTTCGGCGGCGCGGCCCGCACCGGGGAGATGGTGGTCCACCGCGCCTTCGCGCGCGAGGTCACCGAGGTGTTCGAGAGGCTGTACGACGTCGGCTACCCGATCGCGCGGATGCGGCTCGTCGACCACTACGGCGGCGACGACGACGCGTCGATGGCCGACAACAACACGTCCGGCTTCAACTGCCGTCGGGTCGCCGGGCAGGAGGGCTGGTCGGACCACGCCTTCGGTGCGGCGATCGACGTCAACCCGGTGCAGAACCCCTACGTGCGTCCCGGCTCGATCGACCCGCCGGCGGGCCGGCGCTTCGCGGGGATCGACCGCGGCCGGTCCGCGCCGGTGCCGGTCGGGACGATCCGCCAGGGCGACCTGCTCGTGCGGGAGTTCGCGCGCATCGGGTGGGAGTGGGGCGGCTACTGGACCTCGTCGAAGGACTACCAGCACGTCGCGGCGCGCGTACGACCCTGACGCCCGTCATGGTCGTGGCCCCGGGCCGCTCGCTAGTCTTGCCCCATGGGGGAGATCGAGAACCGCCCGCACGATCCGTCGCAGATGCGCATCTCCGACGCCGACCGCCAGCGCGTCGCCGACGTGCTGCGTGACGCTGCGGGTGACGGCCGCCTCGACCTCGACGAGCTCGAGGAGCGCCTCGAGATGACGTGGGCCGCGAAGACCTACGGCGAGCTGGTCCCGATCACCCTCGACCTGCAGGCGACCGGCCCGGTCGCCCCGCCGACGGGCACGCCCGCGCGGCACGCGCCCGGCGGCGTACCGGCCGTGGGCCACAACTCCTCGACCGCGATCATGGGCGACTGCAAGCGGCGCGGCGTGTGGCAGGTCCCGGAGCACCACTCCGCGTTCTCCCTGATGGGCAGCGTGACGCTCGACCTGCGCGAGGCGATCCTCACCAGCCACCACACCCAGATCAACGCCAGCGCGATCATGGGCGACGTCCAGATCATCGTGCCCGCCGACATGCACGTCGTCGTGGACGGCACCCCGATCATGGGCGACTACGGCCAGGCCAAGGACAAGGTCCCGGCCGAGGTCGGCCCGGACTCCCCGACGGTGCGGGTCCGGGGGGTGGCGCTCATGGGCTCGGTGCAGGTGCGCCGGCTCCCCGCCCCCGGGACCCCGAAGAAGTACCTCGGCACCTACTGACGCGAGCGTCGCCCGGCCCCCGCCCGGACCGGTGCGGGACCGGTCGAGCCGCGCACGACCAGGTCGGTCGGGAGGGTGAGGCGGGTCTCCTCGGGCTCGCGCCCGGAGAGCAGGTCGAGCACCATCCGGCTGGCCGCGCGCGCCTGGTCGACGACGTGCTGGTCGACCGTGGTGAGGTCGAAGAGCTCGCCGAGCCCGTTGCCGTCGACCCCGACGAGGGAGAGGTCCTCCGGCACCCGGAGCCCGCGCCGCCGGGCGGCCGTCGCTGCGGCGACGGCGATGTCGTCGGAGTAGCAGAACACCGCCGTCGGAGGGTCGTCGAGCGACAGCAGCCGCTCCATGCCGACGGCGCCGGCGTCCACCCCGTAGGGAGCGGTGACGAGCAGGGCGGGGTCGTGGTCGATGCCGTGGCCGGTGAGCGCCTGGAGGTACCCGGTGCGCCGGTGCAGGTCGCTCGCCCACCGCGCGCCGTCGGTGTCGCTGGTGCGGATCATCCCGATGCGGGTGTGGCCGAGGTCGAGGAGGTGCTCCACCGCGGCGACCGCGATGGCGACGTCGTCGACGCTCACCGAGGGGAAGTCGCGCAGCCGGAACCCCGCGACCACGACCTCCACACCCATCAGGTCCAGCCGCTCCTCCTCCTCAGGCCGGATCGGGAGCGTGATCAGGACGACCGCGTCGACCTTGCGCCGGGTGGGCAGGTCGCGGAAGAAGTGGGTGCGCTTCTCCTCGGTGCCGACCTGGTAGAGCAGCACATCGAGGTCGGCCTGGCGCAGCCCCGCCTCGACGGTCGCGAGCATGGTGGAGGAGAACCAGCTGTCGAGCCGCGGGAGCACGACCGCGACCCGGCGGGTCGCGCCGCGCAGGGACGACGCGGCGGGGGAGACGACGTAGTCGAGCTCCGCCACGGTCGACAGCACCCGGCTGCGCGTCCGGGCGCTCACGCCCGGCAGCCCGCGCAGCGCCCGCGACACGGTCGCGATCGACACGCCGGCTCGCTCCGCGACGTCGGCCATGTTGACGTGGCCGCGTCCCTCGGGGGTCTCGGTCATCGCCCCGACCTCCGGGGCGTCACCACAGCGGCGACGTGGCCGGAGCCCGGCCAGGTGCCGTGCACGGCTCCTTCGCCTGGACCCTCATGGACAACGTCGAGTGGGCCGAGGGCTACGCCAAGACCTTCGGTCTGGTCCACGTGGACCGCTCCTCTCCGCTGCTGACCCGGACGCCGAAGGCGTCGTACCACTGGTTCGCCGACCGGGCAGCGCCCGCACGGGGCCGTGCGGGCGCTGCCGGGCTGGTCACCCCTTGACGCTCCCGGCGAGCAGTCCGCGCACGAAGTAGCGCTGCAGCGACAAGAACACGACCAGCGGGACCACGAGGGAGACGAAGGCGCCCGCGGAGAGCAGGTGCCAGTCCTCGCCCCTCTGGCCGGCCAGTGCGGCGAGCCTGACGGTCAGGGGTGAGACGGACGGGTTGCCGCCGGCGAACACCAGCGCGACCAGGAGGTCGTTCCAGACCCAGAGGAACTGGAAGATGCCGAACGCGGCGATCGCCGGAGTCATCAGGGGCAGCATGATCTTGGAGAAGATCTGCACGTGCCCGGCGCCGTCCACGCGGGCCGACTCGATCAGCTCGCCCGGGATCTCCCGCATGAAGTTGTGCAGCAGGAAGATCGCCAGCGGCAGGGCGAAGATCGTGTGGGACAGCCAGACCGTGTAGAAGCCGCCGCCCGGGGCGTCGTTGCCCGAGAGCGGCATCAGGTTGAAGGGCGGGTCCACGTAGAGCCGCAGCAGCGGGATCATCGTCACCTGGATCGGCACGATCTGCAGGGCGAAGACCGCCACGAAGAGCGTGTCGCGTCCCCGGAACGGGATCCAGGCGAAGGCGTAGGCCGCCATCACGGCGAGGCTGATCGGGATCAGCACCGACGGGATGGTGATGACCACCGAGTTGATCAGGTAGGTGGCGAGGTCGATGTCCGCGCCGTTGATCACCTGCTTGTAGGAGTCGAGGGTGAGCTGGGGGTCGGTGAAGACGTTCCACCAGCCGTTGGTCTTGACCTCGGACTCGGGACGGAAGGACGAGATGAACAGGCCGAACGTGGGCAGCGTCCACAGGACCGCGATCACGATGGCGGCGGCCGAGGCCCAGCGGCCGGTGAGGCCCTCGCGGGCCGCCGAGCTGGCGCTCTTGCGGGGTGCCGCGGTCACGCCGGCGACGGGGGCCGGGGGTGTCGTGGTGGTCATCGTGCCTCCAGGCGACGCATCTGGCGGATGTTGTAGACGACGATCGGCGTCACGAGGACGAAGATCAGCGTGGCGAGCGCCGCACCGAGCCCGAAGTTGAACGACCGGAAGCTCTGCACGTAGAACTCGTAGGCGAGCACGCTGGTGCCGAACTGGCCGCCCGTCGCGGTGCGGACGATGTCGAAGACCTTCAGCGTGGTGATGCTGATGGTCGTCAGCACGACGATCAGGGACGGGCGGATGCTGGGGACCGTGATGTAGCGGAAGAGCTTGAGCCCGTTGACCCCGTCGAGGCGCGCGGCCTCGATGATGTCGTCGGGGATCGCCTTGATGGCCGCCGAGAGGATGGTCATCGCGAAGCCCGCCTGGACCCACACGATGATCACGATGAGGAACAGCGTGTTCCACGGCTCGGTCAGCAGGAAGCGGTAGGTGTCGAAGCCGGCGGCCTTGAGCAGGCCGTTGAGGACGCCGAGCTGGGACTGGTCGCTGCCCTTGTAGTCGTAGACGAACTTCCAGATGATCGACGCGCCGACGAGCGAGATCGCCATCGGCAGGAAGATCAGGGCCTTTGCGACCTTCTCGAAGCGGGAGCGGTCGATGAGCACGGCGTAGACGAGGCCGATGCCGGTGGCGAGGAGCGGGGTGAGCACCACCCACACGGCGGTGTTCTGGAGCACCTGCAGCAGGTCGTCGTTGGTGAAGATCTGGCGGTAGTTGTCCAGCCCGTTGAAGGTGCCGCCCTCGGAGCCGACGAGCGGCTCGTAGGCGGAGCCGAAGAACGACTGGTAGATCGTGCGCAGTGCGGGGTAGAGCAGCCCGATCGCGATGAGCAGCAGCGACGGCGCGATGAAGGCCGCCGCCTGCACCTTCTCGCCGGTGCGCGAGCGCAGCTTGGTGGTGAGGATCAAGATCACGCCCATCACCGCGAAGAACAGCACCACGGCGATGACCATCTGGACGAGCTTGTCGGTGGATGACATCCGGACCTCCTCGGTCGGGGGGAGGGAGAACGGGGCGCCCGGGTGTGTCACCCGGGCGCCCCGCTCACCTGGTCAGCTCGGCCAGGAGTCCTCGATGTTGTCGAGGGTCGTCTGGGTGTCCGCACCCGTGATCCAGTTGGTCATCTCCGACCAGAACGAGCCGGCGCCCACGGCTCCGGGCATCTGGTCCGAGCCGTCGAAGCGGAAGACCGCCTCGGGGTCCTGGAGGATCTCCGCGGAGAGCTTGTCGATCGGGCTCTTGAGGTTGGCGATGTCGAGGCCGGTGTTGGCGCTCACCCATCCGCCGGGGGTCGCGATGGCCTTCTCGTTGGCCCACACGTCCGAGGACAGGTAGGTCTGGAACGCCTGGACCTCCGGGCGGTCCGAGAACGCCGCCACGAACTCGCCACCGCCGAGGACGGGGGTGCCGAACTCGTCGCTGGTCGTGGGCAGGTAGAAGGCGAAGACGTCGCCGGTCTCGGACACGTCGGTGCCCTCGGGCCACTGCGCGGCGTAGAACGACGCCTGGCGGTGCAGGCCGCACTCGCCGTCGAGGATCGGCAGGCCGCCCTCCTGGAACGCGGTGGTGGCGATCGACTTCACGTCGCCGATGCCGCCGTTGACGTAGTCGTCGTTCTTCAGGATGTCGCCGACGCGGTCGAGCGACTCGACGATGGCCGGGTCGTTGAACGGGATCTCGTGGTTGACCCACTGGTCGTAGACGTCCGGGCCGGCGTCACGCAGGACGACGTCCTCGAGCCAGTCGGTGGTCGGCCAGCCGGTCGCGTCGCCGGACTCGATGCCGGCGCACCACGGGTCGACGCCCGCGTCGACCATGTCGTCGGAGAGGGCGACCATGTCGTCCCAGGTCTGGGGGACCTCCCAGCCGTTCTCCTCGAACATCGACGGCGAGTACCAGACGAACGACTTCACGTTGGCGCCGAGCGGAGCGGCGTAGAAGGTGTCGTCGACCGTGCCGTAGGCCTTCCAGTCCTCGCCGAAGAACTCGTCGACGTTCTCGGACACCGGGTCGGGGGCCGCCACGACGGCGTCGGTGTCGCGCACCAGCGTCTGGAGGAGGCCGGGCTGCGGGATGTAGGCGATGTCGGGGGCGTTGCCGCCCTGGACCCGCACGACGAGCTGGGCCTCGAACTCCGAGGAGCCCTCGTAGGCCACGGTGGCGCCGGTGCACTCCTCGAAGACCTTGTAGGACTCCTTGTGGACGGCGTCCTCGGGCGCGATGATCGAGGTGTAGACGCTCACCTCCTTGCCGGTCAGGTCACCGAACTGCTCGAGCTGGGCGCACTCGGCCCGGCCGGCGCCGGGCGCGTCGCCGCTGACCTCGTTGCTGCCGCCGTCGCCGTCGTCAGCGCACGCGGCGAGCCCGAGGCTCGACACGGCGATGACCGCGATGGTGGCCAGTCCCTTTCGGGTCCGTTGGTTCTTCATTCGACGTTTCCCTCTCCTTGGGTGCGGCCACGGCGGGATGGGTGCCCCGGCTCGTCAGTCTGCGTGCCGGCCACCCAGAAGTGTGATCGGCATCACGCAATGATGTAAACGTTTGCTCTGCCCTTTCGTCAACGCTGGTCTAGGTCACGGTTCCGTAACAGACGCCCGGGGCGGAACCGGGTAGGGTGCCGCCGTGTGACGCCCCTCACGGGCGTCGCGGACCCTTCCACCACGGATCGTCCGGCACGTACCTGCCGGTGAAGGAGCAGAAAAATGGCATCAGTGACGTTCGAGAAGGCCCAGCGGTGGTATCCCGGGGCCGACGAGCCCGCCGTCCCCGGCATCGACCTGGAGATCAAGGACGGCGAGTTCATGGTCCTCGTCGGGCCCTCCGGCTGCGGCAAGTCGACCACCCTGCGGATGCTCGCGGGCCTCGAGGAGGTCAACAGCGGGAGCATCTACATCGGTGACCGCGAGGTCACCAACGTCCCGCCGAAGGACCGGGACATCGCGATGGTGTTCCAGAACTACGCCCTCTACCCGCACATGACGGTCGAGGAGAACATGGCGTTCTCGCTCAAGATGGCCAAGGTCCCGGCGGCCGAGCGCAAGGAGCGCGTCGCCAAGGCCGCGGAGATCCTCCAGCTGACCGAGTTCCTCCAGCGCAAGCCCAAGGCGCTCTCCGGCGGTCAGCGCCAGCGCGTGGCGATGGGCCGCGCGATCGTGCGCGCCCCGCAGGTCTTCTGCATGGACGAGCCGCTGTCCAACCTCGACGCCAAGATGCGGGTCGCCACCCGCACCGACATCGCCCGCCTCCAGCAGGACCTGGGCGTCACGACCGTCTACGTCACCCACGACCAGGTCGAGGCGATGACCATGGGCGACCGCGTCGCGGTGATGAAGCTCGGTGTCCTCCAGCAGGTCGACACCCCGCTCAAGCTCTACGACAAGCCCGCCAACCTGTTCGTCGCCGGCTTCATCGGCTCGCCGCAGATGAACCTGCTCGAGGGCGTCGCCGCCGAGGACGGCACGGTGAAGGTCGGGGGCTACAAGGTCCCGGTCGACCCGGCCGCGGAGCGCAAGATGAGCGGTCGGGTGACGGTCGGCGTGCGTCCCGAGAACTGGCGCCTCGTGACCTCCGAGGAGGGCGGCCTGCCCGTCACGGTCACGGTCGTCGAGGAGCTCGGCGCCGACAGCTTCGTCTACGGCACGTGCGACGTGGAGGGCACGCCCTCCAACGTGATCGTCCGGGTCGCGGGTCGCCACCACCCGCAGAAGGGCGAGACGCTCCACGTCACGACCGACCCGCAGCACGTGCACGTCTTCGACACCGACACCGGCGAGCGCCTGTCCGACTGACGCGTCGCGGTCGCGTGGCCCCCGCACGACGCGGGGGCCACGCGCTGCCGCCGTGCCACGACACCGCCATGACAGACGTGCCGACCCACCCGCACGACGCCGCGTTCCAGAGCCGGCTGGCCACCTGGCAGCCCGACCTGGCCCGCACGCTCGCCCGGGTCTACGGACGCGACGCCGCGCCCGCCGTGACGTCCCGGCTGGTCGCGATCGCGCGGGCCGCCCACGACGTACGCCCCGAGGAGCTGCTCCGGCTCGACGAGCAGCGGCTGGGGGAGCCCGACTGGTTCCAGCGACCCACGATGCTCGGCTACGCCGCCTACGCCGACCGGTTCGGCGGCACCCTGCGCGGCGTGGCCGGGCGCGCCCCCTACCTGCGCGACCTCGGGGTCGGCTACCTCCACCTCATGCCGCTGCTGACGCCGCGGCCCGAGCCCAACGACGGCGGCTACGCGGTGATGGACTACCGCTCGGTGCGGCCCGACCTCGGCGACGTCGAGGACCTGCGCCACCTCGCGACGGTGCTGCGCGGGCAGGGGATCAGCCTCTGCCTCGACCTGGTGCTCAACCACGTCGCCCGCGAGCACGCGTGGGCGCGCGCTGCCCGGGAGGGCGACGCTGCCCGGCGGGCGTACTTCCACGTCCACCCCGACCGCACGGTGCCCGACGCCTTCGAGGCGACCCTGCCGGAGGTGTTCCCCGACTTCGCCCCGGGCAGCTTCAGCTGGGACGACGAGCTCGACGGCTGGGTCTGGACGACGTTCAACGACTACCAGTGGGACCTCGACTGGTCGAACCCCGACGTGCTGTGCGAGTTCGCCGACATCATCCTCGCGCTCGCCAACCTCGGGGTGGAGGTCTTCCGCCTCGACGCGATCGCCTTCCTCTGGAAGCGGCTGGGCACCGACTGCCAGAACCAGCCGGAGGTCCACGAGCTCACCCGCGCGCTGCGGACGGTCGCGCGGATCGCCGCGCCGGCGGTGGCGTTCAAGGCCGAGGCGATCGTCGGCCCGGCGGACCTGCCGGCCTACCTCGGCGTGGGCGAGCACGCCGGCCGGGTCAGCGACCTGGCCTACCACAACTCGCTCATGGTGCAGGTGTGGTCGATGCTCGCCTCCCGCGAGACCCGGCTCGCCACCCGAGCGCTCCAGCAGCTCCCGCAGCCACCGGCCAGCACGGCGTGGGTCACCTACGTCCGCTGCCACGACGACATCGGCTGGGCGATCGCCGACGACGACGCCCGCGCGGTCGGCCTCGACCCGGTGGCGCACCGCCGGTTCCTGTCCGATTGGTACTCCGGTGCGTTCCCGGGCTCGTGGGCGCGGGGCCTGGTCTTCCAGCAGAACGAGGTCACCGGCGACCGGCGCATCTCGGGGTCGCTCGCCTCGCTGGCGGGCCTCGAGGCGGGCGACCCGGGCGCGCCGGCGCGGATCCTGCTCGCGCACGCCATCGTCCTGTCCTACGGCGGGCTGCCCGTGATCTGGATGGGCGACGAGCTCGGGCTGCTCAACGACGAGGGATGGGCCGACGACCCCGACCACGCGGCCGACAACCGCTGGGTGCACCGCCCGGCGATGCCGTGGCCGGTGGTGGGCGAGGGCGCGGACCCGCACGGCATCACGGCCGGGCTGCGCCACCTGGTCGACGTGCGCCGCGGGCTGCCGCACCTGCACGCCGCGGTGCCCACCGAGGTGTGGGACCCGCGCGACCACCGGGTGCTGCTCGTGGTGCGTCGCCACCCGGACGGACCGTTGCTGGCCGCGCACAACGTCACCGACGAGGAGGCGTGGGTGGCCGGCGACGTGCTCGACTGGCTGGGCCTGCGCGGGCCCGGGCTGCTGGACGCGCTCACCGGCGCGGCTCCCGAGGTCCGCGACGGCGCGGTGCGCCTCGGGCCGTACGCCTCGGCGTGGCTGCACGACGGCGGGTGACGACGGCAGAGGCCCCGGGAGCGGTGCTCCCGGGGCCTCGTCACGCGCCGACCTGCGGGGCCGGACACCTGGGGGGGACGCTCGGTCAGGTGGTCTTCTCCGCCTGCGCCACGTCGTCCTGCTCGTCGCCGACCCGCTCGGCCTTCGCCAGTGCGTCGCCGCCCGGGACGATCCCCGCGCGGTCGGCGTCCATCGTGAGGTTCTCCCCGGTCGAGGGGTCGAACAGGTGGATCTTGCGGGCGTCGACCCAGATCGTCGCCTCGTCGCCCTCGCTGATCCGGCTGGCGCCGTCGAGCGAGACCACCATCTGGGTGCGCAGCGACTCGCCGTCGAGGTCGCGCTCGAGCTCCTGGAGCTGCTTCTCGACCTCCGGCGGAGCCTCGAACGGGATGTAGGCGTAGGCCTCGTTGCCGAGCCACTCGACGACGTCGACCTGGGAGGTGAACGTCGACTCGTCGGTCACCTTGTCGCTGTCGACGACGCTGGCGTCCTCGAAGTGCTCGGGGCGGATGCCGGCGATGAGCAGGCCCTTGCCCTGCGCGCGCCTCGCCTTGTCCTCCGGCATGGTGACCGTGCCGAAGGGCAGCTCGACCCGGTTGCCGTCGACCTTGGCGGGCAGGAAGTTCATCGGCGGCGAGCCGATGAAGCCGGCGACGAAGAGGTTGGCCGGGTTCTCGTAGAGCTCGCGCGGGGTGGCGTGCTGCTGGAGCACGCCGCGCTTGAGCACCGCGACCCGGTCGCCCAGGGTCATCGCCTCGGTCTGGTCGTGGGTGACGTAGACGGTGGTGATGCCCAGGCGCTTCTGCAGCCGGGAGATCTCCGTCCTCATCTGCCCGCGCAGCTTGGCGTCGAGGTTCGACAGCGGCTCGTCGAACAGGAACGCCTCCGCGTCGCGCACGATCGCGCGCCCCATCGCGACCCGCTGGCGCTGGCCGCCCGACAGGTTGCCCGGCTTGCGCTCGAGGTGCTCGTCGAGCTCGAGGGTCTTCGACGCCTCGCGCACCTTCTCGTCGACCTCGGAGTCGGACTTGCCGGCCAGCCGCAGCGGGAAGGCGATGTTCTCGTAGACGGTGAGGTGCGGGTAGAGCGCGTAGTTCTGGAAGACCATCGACAGGTTGCGCTCGCGGGGTGCGAGGTCGTTGACCTTGCGGCCCCCGATGACCATGTCGCCGCCGGTGATGTCCTCCAGTCCCACGATCATCCGCAGCAGCGTGGACTTCCCGCAGCCGGACGGGCCGACCAGGATGAGGAACTCCCCGTCCTCCACGTCGATGCTCACGTCGTTGACGGCAGGGAAGCCGTCGCCGTACTGCTTGACGATGTTCTTCATCTCGATGGCAGCCATGAGCTGATCACCCCTTCACTGCGCCGGAGGTGAGGCCGGCGACGATCTTGCGCTGGAACAGCAGGACGATGACGATGATCGGAATCGTCGAGACGACGGCTCCGGCGGCCAGCAGCGACGCCGGCCGGTTGAACGGGTCGGCGCCGACGAAGAAGGACAGCGCGGCCGGGATCGGTCGGGCGTTCTCCGTCGAGGTGAGCGAGATGCCGAAGACGAAGTCGTTCCAGGCGAAGAAGAACGTCAGGATCGCCGCGGTGAACACGCCGGGTGCCGCGAGCGGCACGATCACCTTGCGGAACGCCTGCCACGACGTCGCGCCGTCGACCTGGGCGGCCTGCTCCATCTCCCACGGGATCTCGCGGAAGAAGGCCGACAGGGTCCAGATCGCCAGCGGCAGCGTGAACGACATGTAGGGGATGATCAGGCCGGGCCAGGTGTCGTAGATCCCGAAGGTGCGCCACATGTCGAACAGCGGGCCCACCAGCGAGACCACCGGGAACATCGCGATCACCAGCGCGAGGGTGAGCACGAACTTCTTGCCGGTGAACTCCAGGCGCGCGATGGCGTAGGCCGCCAGGGTCGCGATGATGACCGACAGCACGGTCGCGATGAGCGAGATGCCGATCGAGTTGAAGATGGCCCGGCGGAACTGCTCGTCGGCCAGCACGTCGGAGTAGTTCTGCCACCCCGCGCCACCGCCCTCGGAGGGCAGGAAGCCCGGGCTGCCGTTGGTGATCGCGTCCTGGCTCTTGAACGACAGCGAGATGATCCACGCCACCGGGAGCAGGCACCACACGAGGATGAGGACGGCGCCGACGACGACGCCGATCTTGTTCTTGGTGCTCATGTCATCCCTCCTGCCGGGCCGCGGCCAGGTCGACGCGGAAGATCTTCACGATCAGGAAGGCGATCAGCAGCACCGACAGGAACAGCAGCACCGACAGCGCCGACCCGATGCCGAGCTGGAACTGCTCGATCACCTGCCGGTAGGTCAGGAACGACACGGACTCGGTGCCGTTGGCACCCGCCGTCATCACGAAGATGTTGTCGAAGATGCGGTAGGCGTCGAGCGCGCGGAACAGCACCGCGACCATGATCGCCGAGCGCATGTTGGGCAGGATCACCTTCCACAGCCGCTGCCACCACGTGGCGCCGTCGACCTTGGCGGCCTCGAGCATGTCCTCCGACACCTGCGCCAGGCCCGCCAGCAGCAGCAGCGACATGAACGGCGTGGTCTTCCAGATCTCGGAGACCATGATCGCGACGATGCTGCTGCCGTACTGGCCGAACCAGTTGAAGTCGTCGCCGATCAACGGCAGCCAGCCGTTGACGAAGCCGTTGTTGTTGCTGAAGGCGAACTGCCAGGCGAAGCCCGAGACCACGGTGATGATGCCGTAGGGGATCAGGATCGAGGTGCGGATCACGCCGCGGGCGAAGATCACGCGGTGCATCACCATCGCGAAGACGAAGCCGATCACGAGCTCCACCGCGACGGTGACGACCATGATCAGCACCGTGTTGAGGGTGTCGCGCCAGAACAGGCTGTCGGTCAGCGCCGTGGCGTAGTTGGAGAGCCCGACGAAGTCGCGCTCCTCGGGGGCGGTCAGGCTGTAGTTGAACAGGCTGAGGTAGAGCGCCCGCAGCATCGGGAACGCGGTCACCAGCAGCATGAGGAAGATCGCGGGGGCGACCAGCCGCATGCCCAGGCTGTTCTCGGCACGGGCGCGGTCGCTGGCCTCGGGCCGCTTGCGACGCCGCGTCCGCTCGGTGTCGGGTGCCACGGTCGCGCTCGTCACAGGAGCCTCCTTCCGGCCAGGACGTCGGTCAGGAACTGCGCCGACTCCTTCGGCGTCGAGTCGGGGTCGACCGACGTGGGGGAGTGCCAGACCGACTGCACGGCGCTGGAGATCTGGCTGTAGAACGGGCTCTTGGGCCGCGGCCCGCCCTCGTCGACGCTGGTGCGGTAGAGGTCGAGGAGGTCCTCGGGGAACTCACCGCTCGCGGCGACCTCGTCGTAGGCGGAGTTGGTCGAGGGCATCAGCCCGTCGTTGACCGCGAGGTCGACCTGGGCCTTCGTGGAGGTGATGCACTGCGCCGCCTCCATCGCCCAGTCGGGGTGCTCGGAGTAGGCGCCGACGCCGATGTCGATGCCGCCGATCGGCGGCTTGGAGGTCTCGCCCTGGACCGTCTGCGGGTAGCGCGCCCAGCCGAGGTCCTCGAACTGCTGCTCGTCCGCCGGACCGCCGGGCTTGCCGACCAGCCCCTTGTAGTTGGCGTAGACGAACGTCCAGTTGGTCATGAACTCGCCCGGGCCCTCGGCCGGGAACATCTGGCCGAGGCTGGTGCCCTCGTTGGAGACCGTGAAGTCGGCCTGGCGGGCGTCGCTGTCGGCGAGCTTCTGGATGACCGCGGCGGCCGCGCGGCCGGCGTCGGAGTCGAGGTCGACCTTCGCGTCGCGCCCAGCCTCGGTGTCGCTGACGATGTCGCCCCCAGCGCCCTGCACGAGCGCGTTGATCCACACCACGTAGGCCTCGTAGCGGTTGGCCTGGACGCCGACGGTGCCGCCCTGGTCCGCGGCGGCGTCGATCACCTGGTCCCAGGTGACCGGCTGGCTCATGTCGAGCCCGGCCGCCTCGGCGAGCGACTTGCGGTACCAGAGGACCTGCGTGTTGGCCCAGAGCGGGATGGCGAAGACGCCGTCGTCCCACACGACCGTGTCGGCGGCGCCCTCGAGGTAGTCGTCGCCCTCGGTGATCTTCGAGGCGACCTCCTCGGGCACCTCCTGCAGCCAGCCGGCGTTGGCGAACTCGGCCACGAACACCGGGTCGAGGTTCATGATGTCGGTGGAGGAGTCCTCCGCGGCGAGGCGCCGCGCCAGCTGGGTGCGCTGGTCGGTGGCGCTCGCCGGCAGCTGCTGCACCGCGATGTCGTACTGGTCGGTGCTGCACTCGTCGGCGTAGGTCCGGAAGGTGTCGACGCCGTCCGGGTTGACGTACCAGTTCAGCTGCGGCGTGCCGCTGCCGCCGCCGCACGCGGCCAGCAGGCTGCTGGCCAGGGCCATGGTCGCCACCGACGCCGCGACGCGTCTCCGGCGTCCCCCTCCTGGTCGTCGGCTCGATGATCGTGCTGGCATGCGCCCTCCCCGTGCTCGATGACCCGAACCACTGGTCTATCGGCACCCGATAGGGTTTGGCAACCGCCCCTACGTGTGACTGCGAGGCCTGTCGTGACGCGTTTCTTCGCGCCCGGACGCATCAACCTGATCGGTGAGCACACCGACTACAACGACGGTTTCGTGCTCCCTGTCGCGCTCGTGCAGGGGTGCACCGCGACGGTCGAGGACGCCGCCTCGGGGTGGGCCGTGACGTCGGCCCAGACCTCCGACGAGGTGGTCGTCGAGCGCGGCGGGCTCGCCGGTCGCGACGGCGTCGCCGAGTGGGCGACGTACGTCCTCGGTGCCCTGTGGCTGCTCCACGACGACGGCGTCGACGTGCCCCCGCTGCGGATCGCCGTCGACTCCGACGTGCCCACCGGCGCCGGCCTGTCGTCGTCGGCCGCGCTGGTCTGCTCGGTCGTCTCCGCCCTCGACGCCCACCTCGGCCTCGACCTCGGTCCGGCCGGGCTGCTGGCGCTGAGCCGCCGGGTCGAGAACGACGCCGTCGGCGCGCCGACGGGCGGGATGGACCAGCTGGTCAGCCTCCGCGGGGAGGCCGGCCACGCGCTTTTCTGCGACATGCGCGACCTCACCTCGCAGGCCGTCCCCTTCGACCCCGCCGCGTCGGGGCTCGCGCTGCTGGTCGTCGACACCCGCGCGCCGCACCGCCTGGTCGACGGCGAGTACGCCGCGCGCCGCAGCGGCTGCGAGGAGGCGGCGAAGCGGCTCGGCGTGCCGGCGCTGCGCGACGTCACCGCCGACGGCCTCGACGACGCCCTCGCCGAGCTCAACGACGACGAGCTGCGTCGCTACACCCGCCACGTCGTCACCGAGGACGACCGCGTGCTCGCGGTCGTCGACCTGCTCCGCGCCGGTCGCCTCGACGAGATCGGTCCGCTGTTGACCGCCTCCCACGTCTCGATGCGCGACGACTTCCGGATCACCGTGCCCGAGGTCGACCTCGCGGTCGACGCGCTGCACGAGGCGGGCGCGATCGGCGCCCGGATGACCGGCGGCGGGTTCGGCGGCTGCGTCATCGGTCTGGTGCCGGTCGACGAGCTCGACGCCGCGCAGGACGCCGTGCGCCGGGCCTTCGCCGACGCGGGCTTCGGCGAGCCGTCCCTGTTCACCGCCACCGCCGAGGCGGGCGCCCGCCGGCTGTGACCGAGCGACCACCCGGCTCCGACCGCTGGTCGAGGAGGTCGCGCAGCGACCGTCACGAGACCCCGGTGGTGCAGCGGTCTCGTGACAGGACTTCGTCCTTCCTCGACAGCGAGGTCAGTCGGTGGCCCGGTCCGCCGTGCGGGCGATCGCCTCGACGAACGTGCCGAACAGCTCGGCCGGCAGGTCGTGGCCCATCTCCTCGACGAGCAGCAGCTCGGCGCCGGGGATCGCCGCCGCGGTCGAGCGACCGCCGCTGACGTGCACCATCTTGTCGGCGGTGCCGTGGATGACGAGCGCCGGCACCCGCAGGCTGCGCAGCCGCGGCGTGCGGTCGGGCTGGGTCAGGATGGCGAGCATCTGGCGCACCGCGCCGCTGGCGCTCACGCCCCGGTCGAACGTCTCGCCCGCGCGGGTGCGCAGCGCCTCGGGGTCGTTGGGGTAGCCGGCCGAGCCGATCAGCGACCACATGGCGACGCTGCTCTCGACGTAGGCCTCCCGCCCCGCCTTCCGCGGCGCGATCAGCCGGGGGAGGAGCGCCGGGTGCTGCCAGCCGACGCTGCGCCGGCCGGTCGTCGAGCTGATGCTGGTCAGCGACCGCACCCGCGTGGGGTGCTCGACGGCCACGGTCTGGGCGATCATGCCGCCCATGGAGACGCCGACGACGTGCGCGGAGTCGAGTCCGAGGTGGTCGAGCAGGGCGACGGCGTCGCCGGCCAGGTCGCCCATCGTGTAGGGCGGGCGGACCCGGCGACCGGCGAACGCCCGCACCAGGTGGCCGCGCTTCACGCGGGCGCGCACGCGCGACGAGTGCCCGGTGTCGCGGTTGTCGTAGCGCACGACGTGGAAGCCGGCCTCCGCGAGCCGCTCGCAGAAGGTGCGGTCCCACCACGTCATCGGGCCGCTGAGCCCCATTACGAGGAGCAGCGGCTCCCCGTCGGGGGCACCGAAGGTCTGGTAGCAGAGCTCGACGTCGTTGCCGACCGGAGCGAGCAGCTCGTCGGAGACGACCGGGGCCTCGGAGGAGGTGCGACGTGCGGGAGCCATCCCCCCAGTGAACACGACGGACGTCCCCAAAACAGCGCAACGTGAGCCACATCCCCCATTCGCAGGGGGATCTGGGCTACGTTCGATGACTGTGACCCAGCGCACAGTCGCGCCGTTCCTCACCCCGGAGGGCTTCGCCCAGCCGTCGGTGGGCGCCGTGCTGCGCGAGGGATCGGCGCTGCTCGAGGGCGGCCGGTACGCCGTGCACGCCTGGTCGTCGCGCGGGTCGTGGCGGCGTACGCCGCTGGGCTCCGCACCCGTCCGGGTGGGGGAGCCGGTGCTGCTGGTGCCGGGGTTCCTCGCCGGCGACTCGTCGCTGGCCCCGATGAGCCGCGCCCTGCGCCACCTCGGCTTCCGGACCTACCGCGCCGACATCCGCGCCAACGTGGGCTGCACGCTCGCCGCCGCCGCCCAGCTGGAGGAGCGCCTCGAGGAGCTCGCCCAGCGCCGCGGCACCCGCGCCCGCGTCGTCGGCCACAGCCTCGGCGGGATGCTCGCTCGCGGCGTCGCCGCGCGCCGGCCCGACCTGGTGGCCGGCATCGTGACCATGGGCAGCCCGGTGCTGGCGCCGGGGGCGCACCACGCGTCGCTCACCCGCAGCGTCGACCTGCTGGTGCGGCTCAACCGGGCCGGGATGCGCAACCTGATGGCCGCCGACTGCGTGGCGGGCCGGTGCGCGCAGGAGAGCTTCGACCAGGCGCGCCTCCCGCTGCCGGACGGCGTCGACTTCACGGCGCTCTACTCGCGCCGCGACGGCATCGTCGACTGGCGCGCGTGCATCGACCCGGCCGCCCGGGCGGTCGAGGTGCGCTCCTCGCACGTCGGGATGGCGTTCGACCCCACGGTCATAGCGCTCGTGGCCGCGGCGCTGCGGCCCGCGACGGCCTCAGCTGTCGAAGTCGATCGCGGAGAGATCGCGTAGCTTCGAGAGCCGGTGCTCGGCGGTGATCGAGCGGACCGTGCCGCTGCGCGAGCGCATCACCAGCGAGTGCGTGGTGACGCCCTCGCCGCGGTAGCGCACGCCGCGCATCAGCTCGCCGTCGGTGATGCCGGTGGCGACGAAGAAGGCGTCGTCGCCGGTGACCAGGTCGTCGGTCTCGAGCACGAAGTCGGCGTCGAGGTCGTGGCCCGCGTCGAGCGCGCGCTGCCGCTCGTCGTCGTCCTGGGGCCACAGCTTCCCCTGGATCTTGCCGCCGAGGCACTTCATCGCGCACGCCGCGATGATCCCCTCGGGCGTGCCGCCGACGCCGAGCATCAGGTCGATGCCGGTGTCGGGACGGGCGGCCATGATCGCGCCGGCCACGTCGCCGTCGGTGATGTACTTGATGCGGGCACCGGTCTCCCGGATGTCCTCGACGAGACGCGCGTGGCGCGGCCGGTCGAGCAGCACGACGCTCACGTCGTGCACCGAGATGCCCTTGGCCTTCGCGACGCGGGCGATGTTCTCCTTCACCGGCAGCCGGATGTCGACGCGGTCGGCGGCCTCGGGGCCGGTGACCAGCTTGTCCATGTAGAACACCGCGCTGGGGTCGTACATCGTGCCGCGCGGCGACACCGCGAGCACCGCGATGGCGTTGTTCATGCCCTTGGCGGTCAGCGTCGTCCCGTCGATCGGGTCGACCGCGACGTCGCACTCGGGGCCGGTGCCGTCGCCGACCTCCTCGCCGTTGAAGAGCATGGGGGCGTTGTCCTTCTCGCCCTCGCCGATCACCACGACGCCGCGCATGCCGATCGTGGAGATCATCTCGCGCATCGCCTCGACGGCGACCCCGTCGGCGTCGTTCTTGTCGCCGCGTCCCACCCAGCGACCGGCGGCCATGGCGGCCGCCTCGGTGACCCGCACCAGCTCGAGGGCGAGGTTGCGGTCGGGCTTCGGGGCGCTGGCGCTCATGGCGCGCATGCTAGCGGGCGGCGTACCGGCTCACGGCCGTCGCCTTGGCCGACAGCCACACCTCGCGCCCGGGCGCGAGCCCGAGCTCGGTCGCCGCCGCCGGCGTGACGTCGGCGAGCAGGTCCGGGGAGGCGTGCACGAGCAGGCGTACGGCGTCACCGTGCGGCGCGACCGTGGCGACCCGGCCGCGCCAGCGCAGCCGCGACGAGCCGTGCGGCTCGTCGAGGGAGACGACGACCGCCTCGGGGGAGAACGCCATCAGCTCGTCGCCGTCGTCGACCAGGTTGAGCCCGACCAGGCGGGCGACGTGGGGCGTGCGCGGCTCGGCCGCGACCTCCGCCGGCCGTCCCGCCTGGGCGACCCTGCCGTCGTCGAGCACGAGCACCCGGTCGGCCAGGGTCAGCGCGTCGATGGCGTCGTGGGTGACGAGCAGGGCGATCCCCGGGAAGTCGCGCAGGTGGCTGCCGAGCTCGATCCGCAGCGCCATCTGGACCGACACGTCGAGGCCGGTGAAGGGCTCGTCGAGCAGCAGCAGTGCGGGATCGGTGGCGAGCGCCCGCGCGATCGCGACCCGCTGGGCCTGTCCGCCGGACAGCTCGCGCGGTCGGCGCGCGGCGAGGTCCGCGATGCCGAACCGCTCGAGCCACTCCCGCGCGACGGCCTCGGCCGCCGACCGCGGCTCGCCGCGCGAGCGCCGGCCGAACGCGACGTTGTCGAGGGCGCTGAGGTGGGGGAAGAGGAGCTGTCCCTGGAAGACCAGCCCGACGCCGCGCTCGCGGACGGGCCGGGCGAGCAGGTCGACGTCGCCCAGCAGCGCGGTGCCCTCGACGTCGACGAGCCCGGCCAGGGCGTGCAGCAGCGTGCTCTTGCCGGCGCCGTTGGGGCCGATCACCGCCAGCACCTCACCGGGCTCGGCGGTGAACGCCGCGGCCACCCGGCCCGCGACCAGGAGGTCGGCCTGCAGCGGCGCGGTCACGGCGTACCCAGCCAGTGGTCGCGCAGCGCCACCAGCACGCCGATCGACACGACCAGCATCACCAGGCTGAGCGACAGCGCGGCGTCCTGGTCGGACTGGCGGGTGACGTAGATCAGCGTCGGCATCGTCTGCGTGGTGCCGGGGTAGTTGCCGTTGAAGGTGATGGTCGCGCCGAACTCGCCGAGCGAGCGCGCCCACCCGAGGACGGTGCCGGCGACCACGCCGGGCAGCGCGAGCGGCACCGTGACCCGGCGGAAGGTGGTCCAGCGGGTCGCGCCGAGCGTGGCGGCGGCGGCGTCGAAGCGCGGGTCGGCCGAGCGCAGCGCGCCCTCGATCGCGATCACCACGAACGGCATCGAGACGAAGACGTGGGCGAGCACCACGCCCCAGGTGGTGAAGGGGAACGCGAACCCGGTCCACTCGAGCAGCGGCGCGCCCACCACGCCCGTACGCCCGAAGGCCGCGCGCAGCGCGACGCCCGCCACGACCGGTGGCAGCACGAGCGGCACCGTCACGAGGGCCCGCAGCGCACCGCGCCCGCGGAAGTCGACGCGGGCCAGCAGCCACGCGAGCGGCAGGCCGAGGACCAGGCACACGGCGATCGCCGCGGTCGAGGTGACCAGCGACAGCCGCAGCG
Source organism: Nocardioides okcheonensis (assembly GCF_020991065.1). NCBI lineage: Bacteria > Bacillati > Actinomycetota > Actinomycetes > Propionibacteriales > Nocardioidaceae > Nocardioides > Nocardioides okcheonensis. The sequence goes on along the minus strand of NZ_CP087710.1, from coordinate 1,700,354 downwards.
CGTCGAGCGCGGCGGTGGAGGTGAGGTGACCGGGCAGCTCGCGCCAGCTGGTGGCGGCGACCATCGCGACCAGCGGCACCAGCAGGAGCAGCGTGGCCAGCGCCGCGGGCGCGACGAGGAGCGCCGGGGGCCGGCCGAGGCGGTCCCTCACGGGGTGCCGAAGCCGGCGTCGCGCAGGATCGACCGGCCCTCGTCCGACGTGGTCCACGCGACCCAGTCCGCCGCGAGGTCGGCGTCGCCGGCCTGCTCGAGGGCCGCGGCGTAGTAGGAGGTCAGCTCCGCGTCGGCCCCGGGGATCTCGATCGCGTCGACCTCGTCGGCCGCCGCGACGGCGTCGGTGGCGTAGACCAGCCCGGCGTCGGCCTCGCCCGAGACCACCTTGTCGAGGGTCGAGCGCACGTCCTCCTCGAGGCTTGCCGGCTCGGCGGTGACGCCGTTGTCGTCGAGCACCGCGAGCGCGACCTTGCCGCACGGCACCTCGTCGGCGCACCGCACCCACGTGGCCCCGTCGAGGTCGTCGAGCGACTCGATGCCGGCCGGGTTGCCCTTCGGCACCACGATGGTCAGCACGTTGGTGGCGAAGGCCTGCACGTCGCCGGCCACGCCCGCGTCCTCCGCGATGCCCATCGACGCCTCGTCGGCCGTGGCGAGCACGTCGCCGGGTGCGCCGTCGGCGGCCTGCTCGGCCAGGTCGGTGCTCGAGCCGAAGGAGAACGTGACGTCGGCGTCGTGCTCCTCCTCGAACGGGCCGGCGAGCTCGTCGAAGACGTCGGTGAGCGACGACGCGGCGAGGACGGTGAGCTCGCCGCCGCCGCTGGCCGCGCCGGTCGCGTCGCCACCGGTGTCGTCGCCGCCGCACGCCGCGAGCGGGAGGACCAGGGCGAGGGAGAGGGCGGTCAGGGCGTGCTTCATCGGGGGACCTCCACGGTCACGTGGGTGGACTTGACGCTGGCGATGGCACGGACGCCGGGCTCGAGGCCGAGCTCGCCCGCGGCGTCGCTGCTCATGAGGGACACGACCCGGTAGGGGCCGCAGATCATCTCCACCTGGGCCATCACGTGGTCGCGCTTGACCCGGGTGACGATCCCGCTCATCCGGTTGCGGGCGCTGACCGCCTGGGCGTGCGTGCGGTCGCGCTCGGCCGCCTCCCCGGAGGTCACGAGCTGCTCGGCGAGCTCGGCGAGGTCGGTGCCGGTGACGGTCGTGCGCCCCTCGGTGCGCTGCGACGGGATCCGGCCCGCGTCGACCCAGCGGCGCACGGTGTCGTCGCTCACGGCCAGGATCTCGGCCGCCTCCGCGATTCGGTAGGTGATCACGCGTGCAGTATGCCGCACCTGCGGTCGATCGGGCCTCTTCATCACCGCACCTGCTGATCGGAGTCCCCGGCGACGATCCCTCGCCACCCCCTCCGCGCCCCCTCCCGATAGTCCGTATCGATCGGCGCCACCCGCGGCCCTCGGGAGGCGCCGATTGATACGGACTACCGAGGGGTGGGGAGAATGAGGGGCGTGAGTGAGCAGCCCAGTCGGTACACACGGTCGTTCGGCGGCATGACGGGTGCGCTGATCGTCACGGTGCTCGTGGTCGTGGCGTACGTCGCCTGGCGCGGGCTGTTCCGCGGCGACGCCGAGGTGGAGGTGCAGCCGGTCGACTGGCAGGCCAGCGTCGGCCTGGCCGAGCAGGCCGACTTCGCGGTCGTGCACCCGAGCGAGCTCCCCGCCGGCTGGACCGCCACCAGCGTCGACCTCGCGGCGGGCGACGACCCGCGGTGGGGGCTCGGCGTGCTCACCGACGACGGGAAGTTCATCGGCATCCGCCAGGAGCAGACGTCGTCGGTCGACGACCTCGTGGAGACCTACGTCGACGAGAAGGCCGAGCAGGGCGACGACGCCGACCTCGCGTCAGGGGTCACCGACACCTGGCAGACCTGGTCGGACGACGGCGGCGACCACGGCTTCTCCACCGAGCTCGACGACGAGGCACTGCTGGTCTACGGGTCGGCGCCGGTCGCCGACCTCGAGGCCTACGTGGGACTGCTGACCCGCTGAGGGGGTCTCGAGGAGGGACGTCGTCCCTCCTCCTCGACCGGCGGTGGTCAGGACTCGTCGTCGGGGCCGATCGCCTCGTCGAGGCGACGCCGGGCTCCGTCGAGCCACTCCTGGCAGAGCCTGGCGAGGGCCTCGCCGCGCTCCCACAGGGCGAGCGACTCCTCGAGGGTCGTGCCGCCGGCCTCGAGGGTGCGGACCACCTCGACGAGCTCCTCGCGCGCCTCCTCGTAGCTCGGCTGCTGGGTGGTGGCGTCACTCATCGTGGTCCTCCTCGACGTCGTGCGGCTCGATGCCGCTGGTGGTGGCGTGGATGCGGCCGTCGGCCACGCGGACCGACACGACGTCGCCGACGGCGGCCTGCGCGACCGACGTCAGGACGTGGCCGTCGGCGTCCTGGAGCACCGCGTAGCCGCGCTGCAGGGTGGCCAGCGGCGACAGCGCCTGGGCGCGGGCACGCTGGTGGCCGATGTCGTCGGCGGCCCGGTCGAGGCGGTGGGACAGGGTGCGTCGTGCCCGGGCGAGCAGGGCGTCGAGCTCGTCGGTGCGGGCGTCGAGCAGGGTGCGCGGGTCGGCCAGCGCGGGCCGCGAGCGCAGCTGGAGCAGCCAGTCCCGCTCCCGGGCGATCCGCTGGGTGATCACCTGGCGCAGCCGGTCGCGCGCCCACGCGACGCCGTGGACCTCCTCGGCCATGTCGGGCACGACCAGCTTGGCGGCGTCGGTGGGCGTCGAGGCGCGGACGTCGGCGACCAGGTCGAGGAGCGGCTGGTCGGGCTCGTGGCCGATGGCCGACACCACCGGCGTGCGCAGGGCGTGGACGGCCCGGATGAGCGCCTCGTCGGAGAACGGCAGCAGGTCCTCGATCGACCCGCCGCCGCGCGCCACCACGATGACGTCGACGTCGGGGTGGCGCTCGAGGCGGTCGAGCGCCTCGATCACCTCGGCCGCCGAGCGCTGCCCCTGCATGGCGGCGTAGGCCACCTCGAACTGCACGGCCGGCCAGCGGCGACGCGCGTTCTCCAGCACGTCGCGCTCCGCGGCGCTGTTGGGCGCGGTGACCAGCCCGACGCGGGTGGGCAGGAACGGCAGGTCGCGCTTGAGCTCGGCGGCGAAGAGCCCCTCCGCGGCGAGGAGCTGGCGGCGGCGCTCGAGGCGGGCGAGCAGCTCGCCGAGGCCGACCATCCGGATCTCGCGGGCGGCCAGCGAGAACGAGCCGCGGTTGGCGTAGAAGCTGGGGCGGGCGTGGACGACGACGCTGGCGCCCTCGACGAGCGGCGGGTTCATCGAGTCGAGCAGCGCGCGCGGGCAGGTGAGGGTCACCGAGATGTCGGCGACCGTGTCGCGCAGGGTCATGAAGACGGTCTGCATGCCGGGACGGCGGGTGACCTGCGCGAGCTGGCCCTCGACCCACACGCCGCCGAGCCGGTCGATCCACTGCGCGACCGCGTTGGCGACGGCCCGCACCGGGGCCGGGGACTCGGCCGTGGCGTCGCGGAGTGAGGGCACGCGGCGAGGATAGGGGAGGGGGCGGACACCCCCGTAGACTCGGACCCATGAGCACCGACCTCGGCCTGCCACCGGTCCTCGACCCCGAGACCGCCAAGAACGTCCTGCTGGCGGCCCCCCGCGGCTACTGCGCCGGCGTGGACCGGGCCGTGATCACGGTCGAGAAGGCGCTCGACCTCTACGGCGCGCCGGTCTACGTCCGCAAGCAGATCGTGCACAACAAGCACGTCGTGGCCAACCTCGAGTCGCGCGGGGCGATCTTCGTCGAGGAGCTCGACGAGGTGCCCGAGGGCCGGACCGTGGTGTTCTCCGCCCACGGTGTCTCCCCGGCCGTGCACGCCCAGGCCGCCGAGCGCGGCCTCAAGACCATCGACGCGACCTGCCCGCTGGTGACGAAGGTCCACCACGAGGCCAAGCGCTTCGCCGGCGACGACTACGACATCCTGCTGATCGGCCACGCCGGGCACGAGGAGGTCGAGGGCACCGCGGGCGAGGCGCCGGACCACATCCAGCTCGTCGAGAGCCCCGCCGACGTCGCCCGCATCGAGGTGCGCGACCCGGCCAAGGTCGCGTGGCTCTCCCAGACCACGCTGAGCGTCGACGAGACCCTCGAGACCGTCGCCGCGATCCGCGAGAAGTTCCCGCTCCTGCTCGACCCGCCGAGCGACGACATCTGCTACGCCACCCAGAACCGCCAGCTCGCGATCAAGGAGATCTCGGCCGAGGCGGACCTGGTGATCGTGGTCGGCTCGCGCAACTCGTCGAACTCGGTGCGCCTGGTCGAGGTCGCCCTCGAGGCCGGCGCCAAGGCGTCCTACCTCGTCGACGACCACACCGAGATCGACGAGGCCTGGCTCGAGGGGGTCGACACAGTGTCCGTGACGTCGGGCGCGTCGGTGCCGGAGGACCTGGTCGAGGGCGTGCTCGCGTTCCTGTCCGAGCGCGGCTACCCCGACGCGCGCGCGGTCCACTCCGCCGAGGAGTCGCTGATCTTCGCGCTGCCGCCCGAGCTGCGCCGTGACCTGCGCGCGGCGCAGCAGGCCTGAGGCTCCCGATGGCCCGCTTCCTCGACATCCACCCGGACAACCCGCAGGGCCGCCTGGTCACGCAGGTGGTGGAGGCGTTGCGCGACGACGCCCTGATCGCGTACCCGACCGACTCCGGCTACGCCCTCGGCGCCCAGCTCGGCAACCGCGACGGCCGCGACCGGATCCTGCGGATCCGCGAGCTCGACGACCGGCACCACTTCACCTTGATGTGCAAGGACTTCTCCCAGCTCGGGCAGTTCGTCCACGTCGACAACCACGCGTTCCGGGCGATCAAGGCCGCGACCCCGGGGCCGTACACCTTCATCCTCCCCGCCACCGGCGAGGTCCCGAAGCGGCTGATGCACCCCAAGAAGCGCACGGTCGGCGTCCGGATCCCCGACCACGTCCTGGTCTGCGCGCTGCTCGAGGAGATCGGCGAGCCGATCCTGACCAGCACCCTGATCCTGCCCGGCGAGACCGAGGCGCGGACCATGGGCTGGGAGATCAAGGAGGAGCTCGACCACGTCGTCGACATCGTGATCGAGTCGGGCGAGGTGACCGCCGAGCCCACCTCGGTCATCGACTGGTCCGAGGCCGAGCCGGTGGTCGTGCGCCGCGGCGCCGGCGACGTGTCCCGCTTCGAGGACTGAGCGGAAGCGTCGGCTCGGGTCAGGGGGTCTGGCCGAGCTCGCGGCTGAGCTCGGCGCCCAGGTTGCCGCCGCGGCGCAGCCGCCACACCAGCCAGCCCAGGCAGAGCGCGTAGCCGACGAACAGGGCGAGGCCGTGGGTCGCGACCCCGGAGACCACGGCCTGCAGCAGGCTGTCGCCGGAGTCGGCGACGACGTCGCGGGCGACCACCGCGAGGAACGCGACCACCGTCGCCATCAGCAGCGGCGGCAGGAACGCGACCAGGAAGAAGTCGCGGCGGCGCACGAGCGCCGCCAGCAGCAGGCACGAGGCCATGAAGCACAGGTCGAAGAACAGCGTGAGCCGACCCACGAGCAGCACGTCGACGGCGACGGCGGTCAGGCAGACCGCGATGCCCAGCACGACGACCTGGCGGCCGGGCTCCTGCCCGGCCTGCCAGTACGGCTCGGCGTGCGTCACGGCCACAACCTAGGACCGCCGTCAGGCGCCCTCGGCGCGGCGCGCCGGGGGAGCGGGCTGCTGGTCCTCGAGCAGGTCGTCGATGGTCGGGTCGCCGCGACCGAGGTCGGCGAGCGCCGAGGCGTCGAGTGAGGCGTCGAGTGAGGCGTCGGGCGCGAGCTCGGGCGCGGCCAGCGACCGCGGCACCGTCTCGACCTGACGGGGCGGCTCGAGGCCCTCGGACGTCACGCCCAGCTCGGAGAAGCGGCGCGCCGAGACCAGCACGCGGCCCTCGAGCGACCCCATCGCCTGGTTGTAGGCGACGACGCTGGCGTTGAGCGAGCGCCCGACGCGGTCGAGGTGGCCGGCCATCGAGCCGAGCCGGGCGTGCAGCTCCTGGCCGAGGCGCTGCACCCGCTCGGCCTGGGCGTTGAGCACCTCGTGCTGCCAGCCCTGCGCGACGGTGCGCAGCAGCGCGATCAGCGTGGACGGGGTGGCGAGCACGACGTTGCGTGCCGTCGCCTGCTCGACGAGGTCGGGCACCGCCTGGAGCGCGGCCTGCAGGATCGCCTCGCCCGGCAGGAACAGCACCACGAACTCGGGCGTGCTCGACAGCGCCTCCCAGTAGCGCCGGGACCCGAGGTCGGCGACGTGCGTGCGGACGTGCTGGCCGAGGCGAGCCAGGGCACGGTCGTGCTCCTCGGGGTCGTCGGCCGAGGTCAGGTCGAGGAACGCCGCGAGCGGCGCCTTGGCGTCGACCGCGATGGTCCGCCCGCCCGCGAGGGAGACGACCAGGTCGGGGCGCAGCCGGCCGTCGTCGACGCGGACCTGCTCGGCGAAGTCGCAGTGGTCGACGAGTCCGGCGAGCTCGACGGTGCGGCGCAGGTGGAGCTCGCCCCACTGCCCGCGGACCTGCGGCTTGCGCAGCGCCGTGGCGAGGGTGGCGGTCTCGCGGCGCAGGGTGTCGGTGGAGTGGCGCATGTCGGCCACCTGCTGGTTGAGCTGGGACTGCCACGCGACCCGGTCGTGGGCGAGGTCGCTGAGCTGGTCCTGGAGCCGGTCGAGGCCGTCGCGCACGACGGCCTGGTCGGCCGCGCGCTGCTGGAGGGCCGCGAGGGCGGGGTCGTCGGCGGGGCGTGCGCGTGACCAGAGCACGCCGATCAGCGCCCCGAGCGCGAGGCCGACGGCGAGGACCAGCGCCAGGGTGAGCAGCAGGGGGAAGGTGTCCATGGGGCCAGCATGGAGGCACGCACCGACATCGAGGGTGCACCATCGTCCGGTGACCACCACGACGCCCTCCAGCGGCACCGGGCCCGACCTCGCCCCGCCGCAGCGGCTGCACTGGGCCTGGGTGGTGGCCGCGACCGCGTTCGTGACGCTGGTCGGCGCCGCCGCCTTCCGCTCCGTGCCGGGCGTCCTCGTCGAGCCGCTGCACGACGAGTTCGGCTGGTCGCACGGGCTGATCGGGTCCGCGGTGTCGGTCAACCTGATGCTCTTCGGGCTGATCTCGCCGTTCGCCGCCGCGCTCATGGACCGCTTCGGCGTCCGGCCGGTCGTGACGTTCGCGCTGCTCATGGTCGCGGTCGGCAGCGGGCTCACCGTCTTCATGACGCAGCCGTGGCAGCTGGTGGCCTGCTGGGGCCTGCTCGTCGGGATCGGCACGGGCTCGATGTCGATGGCCTTCGTCGCGACGATCACCAGCCGCTGGTTCGTCGCGCGCCGCGGCCTGGTCAGCGGCATCCTCACCGCCGGCAACGCCACCGGCCAGCTGGTCTTCCTCCCGGTCGTGGCGTGGCTCGCGACCCACCACGGCTGGCGCACCGCCGCGCTGGTCGCGGCGGGTGCGGCGCTCGCCGTCGTGCCGCTCGTGCTGCTCCTGCTGCGCAACCACCCGGCCGACCTCGGGATCCGGGCCTACGGCGCGACCGACGCCGACCCCGGTCCGCCACCGCACCAGCAGGTCGGCTCCAGCGCGGGACGCGCCGTGTCGGTGCTCCTCGAGGCCGCGCGCAGCCGCACCTTCTGGCTGCTGGCCGGCGGCTTCGCGATCTGCGGGATGACCACCAACGGCCTGATCGCCACCCACTTCGTCCCGGCGGCGCACGACCACGGGATGCCGGCCACGACGGCCGCGTCGCTGCTGGCCGTCGTCGGCGTCTTCGACGTGGTCGGCACGGTCGCGTCGGGCTGGCTCACCGACAAGGTCGACCCGCGGCTGCTGCTGGTCGGCTACTACGCGCTGCGCGGCGTCGGCCTGATGACGCTGCCGGCGCTGATATCGCCGCACGTCGAGCCGAGCATGTGGGTCTTCATCGTCGTCTACGGCCTCGACTGGGTCGCGACGGTGCCGCCGACCGTGGCGATCTGCCGCGAGTGGTTCGGCGCCGCGACCGGACCGATCGTCTTCGGCTGGGTGTTCGCCAGCCACCAGGTCGGCGCCGCGCTCGCGGCCTCCGGCGCCGGGATCGTCCGCGACCTCACCGGCGACTACGACCCGGCGTTCTACGCCGCGGCCGTGCTGTGCGCGGTCGCCGCGGTGATGTCGTACGCCATCCGGCGCAGGCCGGCCGTGCCGGTCAGCTGAGGTCGACCACGACCGGCGCGTGGTCCGACGGCGACCCGCTGCCCTGGGCGGGGTCGCGCTCGTCGCGGTCGACGAACGCGCCGGTGACGCGGGAGGCGAGCGTGGGCGAGCCGAGGACGAAGTCGATCTTGAGCCCGCGGTCGCGCTCGAAGCGCTGGCGGTAGTAGTCCCAGTAGGTGTAGCCGGGCGCGTGCGCGCGCGTCGTCTCGGCCCAGCCGTCGTCGAGGAAGGCCTGGAAGGCGGCGCGCTCGGGCGGCGTGACGTGGGTCGACTTCGCGAACTGGGTGACGTCGAAGACGTCGTCGTCGGTCGGGCAGATGTTCCAGTCGCCGACCAGTGCCGTGGGGGCGTCGAGCCAGCCGCCGGCCGCCTCCCGGAGCCGGGCGAGCCACTCCAGCTTGTAGACGTAGTGCGGGTCGTCGGGCTTGCGGCCGTTGGGGACGTAGAGCGACCAGACCCGCACGCCGCCGCAGGTCGCGCCGATCGCACGCGCCTCGGCCGCGGCCGGGTCGCCGTAGGGCGGCATCCCGGGGAAGCCCACCTCGACGTCCTCCAGCCCGACGCGGGAGCAGATCGCGACGCCGTTCCACTGGTTGACACCGGCCACCGCGACCTCGTAGCCCAGCGCCTGCAGCCCCATCAGCGGCAGCTGCTCCTCGCGCGCCTTGGTCTCCTGCAGGGCGAGGACGTCGACCTCGTGGCGCTGGAGGAAGGCCTCGACACGGTCGATGCGGGAGCGGAGGGAGTTGACGTTCCAGGTCGCGATGCGCACCGGCCCAGCCTAGGGACCGTCCACAGGCGATCGGACGAAGGGACTGACTTCGCAGCCGGGAGCCGGTAGCGTCGAGGAAGGCGAGCGCCCCCTCTGTCCCGAGCGGAGTGGGCGCTCGTGCCGTGTGCCCCGCGCGGTCGTGGGCTACCCGGGGGTAACGTCGTCCCGTGCCTGCCCAGCCCTCCACCGTCCTCTCCGCGCGCGACCTGCAGTTCCTGCTCTTCGAGTGGCTCGACGTCGAGTCCCTGAGCGAGCGGCCCCGCTTCGCCGAGCACGACCGCGAGTCCTACGACGCCCTTCTCGAGCTGTGCGAGCAGCTCGCCACCGAGCACTTCGCGCCGCACTACCGCAAGAGCGACACCGAGGAGCCGACCTTCGACGGCGACAAGGTCACCCTGATCCCCGAGATCGGCGCCGCGCTGCAGCAGTTCGCGAAGGCCGACCTGCTCGGTCTGACGCTGGACGCCGAGCGCGGCGGCCACCAGGTCCCGCAGACGGTGGCCGCCGCCTGCATGGCGTGGTTCACCGCCGCCAACATCGGCACCGCGGCGTACTCCTTCCTCACCGTCGCCAACGCCGGGCTGCTGCTCGCCCACGGCACGCCCGAGCAGGTCGAGCGCTACGCAGCGCCGATGCTCGAGGGCCGGTTCTTCGGCACCATGACGCTCTCGGAGCCGCACGCCGGCTCGAGCCTCGGCGACGTGGTGACCCGGGCGGTCCCCGCCGACGACGGCACCTACCGGATCTTCGGCAACAAGATGTGGATCTCCGGCGGCGACCACGAGATGGGCGAGAATATCGTCCACCTGGTCCTGGCCAAGCTCCCCGACGCTCCGGCCGGCACCCGCGGCATCTCGCTGTTCATCGTGCCCAAGCACCTGGTCGGCGAGGACGGCTCGATCGGCGAGCGCAACGACGTCACCCTCGCCGGCATCAACCACAAGCTGGGCTCGCGCGGCACCGTCAACACCGCGCCGGTCTTCGGCAGCGGCGCCCACACGCCCGGCGGCGCCGCGGGCGCGGTCGGCTACCTCGTCGGCGAGCCCCACCGGGGCCTGTCCTACATGTTCCACATGATGAACGCCGCGCGCCTCGGCGTCGGGATGTCCGCCACCACCACCGCCTACACGGCCTACCTGAAGTCCCTGGCGTACGCCCGGGAGCGGCCGCAGGGCCGTCGCCTGGCCGGTGGCGACCCGGCCGGCCCGCAGGTCCCGATCATCGAGCACGCCGACGTGCGCCGGATGCTGCTCGCGCAGAAGTCCTACGTCGAGGGCGCGCTCGCGCTCAACCTCTACTGCTCGCGGCTGCTCGACCTGCAGGCGAGCGCCGTCGACGACGACGAGCGGGTCGAGGCGAGCCGGCTGCTCGACGTGCTGACGCCGATCGCGAAGTCGTGGCCCTCGCAGTGGGGCCAGGAGAGCAACAGCCTCGCCATCCAGGTGCTCGGCGGTGCGGGCTACACCCGCGACCACGACCTCGAGGCCCACTGGCGCGACCAGCGGCTCAACCCGATCCACGAGGGCACCCACGGCATCCAGGCGCTCGACCTGCTCGGCCGCAAGGTCCTCGGCGGGGGCGGGGCCGCGCTGATGGCGCTCGCCGCCCGGATCGGCGACACGGTCGAGCGGGCCACCGCGCTCGGGGGCGAGGCGGCCGGGCACGCCGCCGCGCTGAAGGCGTCGGTCGACCGGCTCGGGGAGGTCACGATGGCGCTCGCCGGCCTCGGCGACGCCGACCGCACGATGGCGAACGCGACCGTCTACCTCGAGGCCGCCGGTCACGTCGTCGTGGCGTGGATGTGGCTCGAACAGCTCGTCGCGGTGGGGGAGCGGCAGGGCGACTTCTACGACGGCAAGCGGGCCGCCGCGCGGTACTTCTTCCGCTGGGAGCTGCCCAAGGTGGGGCCGATGCTCGACCTGCTCGCCTCCGGTGACACGACCACGCTGGAGATGCGCGCCGACTGGTTCTAGGCGGTCGGCACCGCGGCGGGTCGGTCGACGAAGGCGTCGAGCAGGCCGGGCGTCGCCCGGTCGGCCAGCGCGACGGCGACCCCGAGGTCGACGTCGCGCACGAGCACGCGCTCGTGGCCCGCGGCCGTGGTGGCGACGAGGTCGACCAGCCCGGCGCGGCGCTGCCACCACGACTGGTCGAGCACCCAGCCGATGATGCCGTCGGTCTCCAGGACCGTGCGGATCCGCGCGAGGTCGCCGCGACCGGCGACGAGGTGGCGCTCGTCGAGGGCGTGCCCGAGGTGCCGGTAGGACGCCTCGCCGACCAGGGCGCCGAGCGCCGTGGTGACCACGCCGACGACGGCGACCCACTCCCACGCCACGTCGAGGACGTACGCCGCGACGGCGGCCGCCGCGGTCAGGACCAGGGCGACCCGCACCTTGCGCAGCCAGGCGCGGCGGCGGGCGGCCGGACCGTGCGCGACGAGCGGGACCGCGAGCGGCGCGGGGGTGGCGAGCACCGCGCCGCCGACGCCGGTGGCGACCTCGCGCGGGCAGGGCGGCAGGACCTGGGTCACGCCGTTCTCCACGCCCGTGGCCAGGGTCGACAGCTCCGCGCCGCCGACCAGGCGCATCAGCACCGGCTCGACGAGCTCGACGCCGCGGACCTTCGCCTCCTCGACCGTCGTCGAGCGCGTGGTGAAGAGCCCGGCGGTGAGGTGCAGAGAGCCGTGCTCGCGGACCAGCAGGAAGCGCCACCACTGGACCACGTAGCCGCCGACCGAGATGGCGATCCAGGCGGCCAGGGCGCCCACCGAGAGCACCAGCGCGACCGCGACCACGGCGAACTGGGTGATCCACTGCCACGCCGAGGTCGCGGTGTCCTCGTCCCAGATCGGCAGGTCGTCGGCGAACTGGGAGAACGCGCCGAGCGCGCCGGCGACGATGACGAGGCGACCCAGGCTGAACGGCGCGAAGCGCAGCCAGGACCAGTCGATCCGAGCCAGGGCCTGCGGTGGGACGGGCGCGGGCGGCGGGGGTGCGTGGACCTCGCCCGGCGCGACGTCGCCGTCCGCCCCCTCGCCGACGGGCGGCCCGCCGATGACCGGCGCGGTCGTGGCCCGTCGCCGCAGGAGGGTCTCCCGCAGCGCGTGGGCGTCGGCGGCCGCGAGTGCGTCGAGGGTGATCCGGTCGTCGTCGACGCCGGTCCCGACCTCGACCTTCTGCAGCCCGAGCAGCCGGTGGAGCAGCGAGGCCTCGAGGTCGACGCTGCGGACCCTGTCGAGCGGCGCGGTCGAGGTCTTCTTGTTGAGCACGCCGCTGCGGACCTGGATCTGGGTGTCGGTCAGGCGGTAGTGCGTGGTCAGCCACGGCAGTGCGCCGAGCACCACGGGGCCGAGCACGGCCAGCGGGAAGATGATCGGCCAGTACGCCGGGTCGCTGCGGCTCACGCCGACGAGCGCGACGACCACCGGCACCAGGGCCTGGCGCAGCGCCTTGACCGGGTCGAGGAGGAGCTTGCGCGGACTGAGCCTGACCCAGCCGTCGCCGGGCGGCGCGATCACGTGGCGTCGCCCTCGGAGGCGGCCGTGATCGCGGTGAGCCGCCCCACGACGTCGCGCGCGACGTCCGCGTCGAGGCAGGCGATGGTGATCGGGCCGGCGGCGGACGCAGTGGTGACGGTGATCGAGGCGAGCCCGAACAGCCGCATCAACGCGCCCTGGCGCGAGTCGACCGTCTGCACGCGGCTGATCGGCGCGATCCGGCTCTCCCGGCCCAGCCACCCCTCCCGGGTGTGCACGGCCGTGTCGCTGACCTCCCACCGGTGCACCCGGAAGCGGATCCGCGGCATCACGACGACGTGGGCCGCCTCCACGACGGCGAGCAGCCCGACGAGCGGCCAGACCCACCACGGCAGGTCGGGGAGCACCAGCACGGCCACCACCGCAGCGACCACGATCGCGAGGTCGGCCAGGAGCGCGGACACCCGCCAGTAGGCGACCGCCCGGGGCGAGACCTGGTGTGCGGGAGCGCGCAGGGCGGGCGTCGCCCCCATGGTGTGCATGGTCCGAGTCTTGCAGGTCGGGCCGACGCCGAGGCAGTCGCCGGGCGGTCGCGCCGCCGTGGCCGAGCCTGCCGGGAAAGTTGTGCAGAAAGGGACGTGTCCGATTACCGGTCGATCATCTGCATGTTCGTGCAGTGCACACTCCTGACCCTGCCGAGCCCTTCCGCGTCGCGGTCTAGACCGGGTTTGGTGGAGGGGCAAGGAGCAATCCGTATCCAACCGGAAGAAGAGAGACACCCATGCTGAAGAGCAGGATCAGTCGGATCACCACCGCAACCCTGGCGGCGGCCGCCCTCGCCGCCTCGATGGCTCCGGCCGCCAACGCTGCCACCGCGCAGGACAACGTGCCGAGCTTCGAGGAGTTCCGGGCATCGACCCTGCGTGACGTGGGCGGCCAGTACGTCGTGAACGGTGACGAGACCATCCCGACCCTGAAGGCGCTGCGCGCCTACTACGACACGATGGTCGGCTCCAGCGACAGCAACAGCGGCAACACCTCGCTCGTCGTCAACACCGTCAACGGTGCCGACGACAAGTGGTCGTCGACGGCCGCGCGCAACCTGACCTACTGCGTGAGCAACTCCTTCGGCGCCGACAAGTCCGCGATCGTCTCGGCGATGCAGTCCGGTGCCGCCCAGTGGGAGGCCGCCTCGAGCGGGGTGAACTTCACCTACGTCAGCAGCGCCGACTCCAGCTGCACGACCTCCAACAGCTCCGTGGTCTTCTCGGTCGAGCCGACCACCACCACGTCCTACATCGCCCGCGCGTTCTTCCCCAGCAGCCCCGACAGCCAGCGCAACGTGCTGGTCAACGCGTACTCGCTGCAGAACTCCGGCTCCTGGACGCCGTCGAACATCCTGGCCCACGAGCTCGGCCACACGCTGGGCTTCCGCCACGAGCACACCCGGCCCGAGGCCGGCACCTGCTTCGAGGACAACAACTGGCGCCCGCTGACGCCGTACGACTCCTCCTCGATCATGCACTACCCGCAGTGCAACGGCTCGTCGAGCGACCTCTCGATGACCGCCACCGACCGTGCGGGCGTGGCGTCGCTCTACGGTTCCTGACCCAGCACGCCTGAGGAGGGCCCGGCCGTGACGGCCGGGCCCTCCTCGCGTTTCGCCGGGCGGGTGGGCGCCGCCGTAGACTCCCCGCCCGTGGCTCTCACCATCGGCATCGTCGGACTCCCCAACGCGGGCAAGTCGACCCTCTTCAACGCACTGACCAAGAACGACGTCCTCGCGGCGAACTACCCGTTCGCGACGATCGAGCCCAACGTCGGCGTCGTGGGGGTTCCGGACGAGCGGCTCGCGAAGCTGGCCGAGGTCTTCGAGTCCGCCAAGCTGCTGCCCGCCACCGTCGAGTTCGTCGACATCGCGGGCATCGTGCGCGGCGCCTCGCAGGGCGAGGGCCTGGGCAACAAGTTCCTCGCCCACATCCGTGAGTCGGCGGCGATCTGCCAGGTCACCCGCGTCTTCCGCGACGAGGACGTCACCCACGTCGACGGCGAGGTCAACCCCGCCAACGACATCTCGACCATCCAGACCGAGCTGATCCTGGCCGACCTCGAGACCGTCGAGAAGGCGATCGCACGGCTGGAGAAGGAGTCGCGCAAGGTCAAGGACCTCGTCGCCAACCTCGAGGCCGCGAAGGAGGCGAAGGACGCGCTCGAGTCGGGCACCCCGATCATCGCGACGTCCATCGACCGCGGCCTGCTGCGCGAGCTCTCGCTGCTGACCGCCAAGCCCTTCATCTACGTCTTCAACTGCGACGCCGACGAGCTCGCCGACGAGGACCTCAAGCAGCGGATGCGCGAGATCGTCGCGCCCGCCGAGGCGATCTTCCTCGACGCGAAGTTCGAGGCCGACCTCGCCGAGATGGACGACGACACCCTGGCCCACGAGATGCTCGCCGAGATGGGCGTCACCGAGTCCGGCCTCGACCAGCTCGCGCGCGTCGGCTTCGACACCCTCGGACTGCAGACCTACCTGACCGCGGGCCCCAAGGAGACGCGAGCCTGGACGATCAGGAAGGGCGCCACCGCCCCGGAGGCGGCCGGCGTCATCCACACCGACTTCCAGAAGGGCTTCATCAAGGCCGAGGTCGTCTCCTTCGACGACCTGATGTCCGCCGGCACCATGCTCAAGGCCCGCGAGGCCGGCAAGGTGCGCATGGAGGGCAAGGACTACGTGATGGCCGACGGCGACGTCGTGGAGTTCCGCTTCAACGTCTGACGCTTCGACATTCCCGCAGGTCAGAAGGCGCTTGGGGTCCCGTCATGTGCGTTCTGCCCTCACAGTGCCCTCACCGGAACGAGCGACTTCGTCGAACAGGTGCGCCGCGGCGTCCCTCACGCGGTCCTCGGCGGTGGGCAACAGATGGGCGTAGCGCTCATGCTGTCGGTCGGTCCCGGGATTGCGGCACCGAGCCCGCCAGGCGTCTGCGCGTCGGCTGATCCCCTCAGCCATCTCGTGACCCGATCTGCGCTGCGATGGAAGCCATGTCGCTCCTCTCCGAATCAATCTCGTCACTAACGCGCGCGCCTCCCATCGCGCAGAGGGATACACGCGGTCAGGTGGCCGCGTGCCACCCCGTCGACGTCGCGCTGGAGCCCAGAGGCACTGCCTCCCATCGCGCAGAGGACTACACGCGGTCAGGTGGCCGCGTGCCACCCCGTCGACGTCGCGCTGGAGCCCAAAGGCACTACCGACTCAATTCGCGGCTCGAGGCACGCGTGAACGAGAGGCTAAGCGCATACACGCCATGGAGCCCGCCTCAGCAGTCCAAGCGGTAACGCGCCTTTTGACGCCATCGAAGTCGCGCTCACACGCGTCGCCGAGCCGTGCCTCCTCGTAATCGTGGAACTCTGTGTGGACCTGGGCAACTACCAGAAGGTCGCGGAGGCCACGTGGCTATCGAAGTCGAGGGTCGCGCAGCTGTGTCGCGAGGCGGGGAGGCGGGGCCTGTTACAGCGCGATCGAGTGTGCTCGAACCCCCTCCGGACGCCGAAAATTGGGGAAGATGACAGACGTGGTGGCTACACTCGCTAGCCTCCTGCTCCGCTGGCTACCTGCGGCGGACGACGGAAGGTGTGGGGGATGCCGGGAGCCGTAGATCGAACGAGCCAGAAGGCGGCCAGGATCGTCAAGGTCGACCTGCCCGCTGAGATCTTCGACGTCGAGGTCAACATCCCCCTGATCCACCAGGTCGTCGTGGCCCAGCAGGCCGCTGCGCGTCAGGGCACCCACGCCACCAAGACCCGCGGCGAGGTCCGCGGCGGTGGCCGCAAGCCCTACAAGCAGAAGGGCACCGGCCGCGCCCGCCAGGGCTCGACCCGCGCCCCGCAGTTCGCCGGCGGTGGCACCGTCCACGGCCCGCAGCCGCGCGACTACTCGCAGCGCACCCCCAAGAAGATGAAGGCCGCCGCCCTGCGCGGTGCCCTCTCCGACCGGGCCCGCAACGGCCGCGTGCACGTCGTCGACTCGCTGGTGTCGGGTGACAAGCCCTCCACCAAGGGTGCGCTCGCCGCGCTGACGTCGCTGACCGACCGCGTGGGCTACCTCGTGGTGCTCGAGCGCTCCGACGCCCTCACCTGGCTCTCGCTGCGCAACGCTCCCGAGGTCCACATCGTCGCCGTCGACCAGCTCAACACCTACGACGTGCTGGCCGCCGACGACGTGGTCTTCACCAAGGGTGCCTACGACGAATTCGTCGGTGCACGGCGCCCGGTTAAGAACAGACAAGCCAATGAAGCGACAAGAGGCGAAAAGACTTCCGGCTCCCATGCGCCACAAAACGACGCATCTTCCGCTCCATCGGCGGGCGTGGCGACCGTTCCCGAGGACGAAGAACTGGTAGGAACTGGTACCGGACAGACCTCTGATCGAAGCCAACGACTTGATGACGCTCACGAAGCGGCGAGGCAGCAGATGGAGACGCAGAGCTATCGCAGTACTGACCCCAACATCGACGGCTGGTCCATCTCTTCAGAGGACACCGAGTTCGTCGCGATCGAACGTCACCGGGACCACGTCTTGGTCACCTGGCCTTCAACCCTAACGGCTGAAGCCGCAGTGCGACTGCTGCGGCGTATCGCCCCGTCTCCGCAGGCAGCCTACGCGGAGGCTCGCGACGGTTACGTCGCCTTCGACGAACCCGGCGTCAAAGTCGACTGGAAGCGAATCGCGAAGCTCGACGAGCTCCAGTTCCTTCGCGTCGACGTTGGTGCGGAGATCCTCGTCTGGAAGGGTCCGCCTGACGATGATCTGCAAGACAACCGATTCCAGGTCATCGAGCCGAGCGTTGAGTCTTCGCGCCTATTGAAGCTCATTCACGACACCACAGACCGAGACGTCGTGTCGCTACTGCAGACCTACCTCAACGGAAAGTTCGACTTCGAGCCGCTCAATGCGGCCGGCTGACGTAGCTGCAACCTTCCAGTACCCTGCTCCGGCTAGGCATCACCTGACGGCACTACCAAGCCAGGAGTAGAAGTTGGCGACCGTGACCATCCCGGCGGTTGGAGTCGAGGTCACCACCGACCTTGCTTTCCATCCCCAGCTCGGCGATCCAGTCCAGGCTGTGTCTGCAGCGGGGCCCATGTCGGCCACGGCGCTCGCCCTCGCGGACAACGTCTACCACCGGATCAACCCGTACTTCATCCGTCCCTCACACCTCACCGACACGGTCGAGATCTCGTACGACTGTGAGCACCGGCCCTCGAACTCGGTTATGTACTCCGAGAACGGAACCGCGCCCACCGTGAAGTGGAGCGGAAAGACCGAGGTCGACTCCACCCGTACGCGCAGCAAGAACGACACGATCGAGGCTTCGCTACATCGCAAGATCACTGCGACCGAAGTGCCGCCCCAGGCGGTGTCGCGCACGATCGTGTGTAAGTTCGGAGCTGTGAAGTATTTCGACACCCGAACCCAGGCGTGGGTAAAGATGTCGACGGCGACAGGCGCTCCGCCGAGCTGTCAGGTCACGTTCGACCTGCACCCGTAGGGACGCCATGTATCTCGCCTTTCCGTTCGTGCTTGGGTTCCTGCTGATAGCGGCGCAGCCTCTCCTCGATGATGCCTGCGAATGCGTCCTTGAACGGCTGCAATACGACTGGCGGGCCATCGAGGCTGCGAAGTGGACGGGGGCGACAGCAGCCTTCCTGCCGGCGGCCGTGCTCACTGCGTATGGAGCCTTGGTGATCATGTCGGACGAAGGCGGGTCCAACGTCGCCCCTGGTCTTCTCCTCTGGTCAACTGGTCTGCTGGTCCTTGCCATGATTCTGTTTCTCTACGCCGTAGTTCACAGCGGCCCGGCGGTGGCATGGCAGTGGGGGCCAACAGCCAAGTTCCAGTACACCTTCCTGCAGTTGGTTCTGGCAGGGCTGAACGTGGTCGGCGTCGGCTTCGCTGTCTGGTACCGCTAGCGAACGTCTCGCTCGCTGAGCCGTGGGCGGAGCCACCCGAGTGCCAACCGCAGTGGTTGGCCACAGGCAGGCGATATGTCACCGCGAGGCCTCTCTCGCAGCGCCGGCGCGGCAGCGGAGTCTTCGTCCGTCCGCGAAACGGGTGGCCGCCCTCTGTGGTGGGTCACCGGTCACCGGTGTCCGGCGACCGCGTCCAACGTGTCGAGCCAGAACTGCTGAGGGTCATCCATCGCGCGGCTGCGTGAAGACCTCAGGTAGTGCTGCCCCGTAGCGCCTTGACCGATGGCAACCGCGTGAAGAAGCACCCGTAGCTTGTGCACGTAGTCGGCGCGAGCATCGGCAAGCCCCGCCTGAACGAGCGGACTCATTCCCTGCTGCCGGTCCACACGAGCCGCCATCGCCGACGCAACGACGCCGATGAAGTAGAAGTTTCGGTCTGGGCTGTGGTCCTTTCGCACACGCACGTGGCCCCTGGCATCAAAGAACCCCGCGAGCTCATCGAGAGCCTTGTTCAATGCCTGCCGGGTCTCGACCACCCCGGCATGCGGACCCGTTATCCCGTCAGCCCGCATCTGTTCGGCGAGCTGCTCCTGGTGTGCGAGGTTCAACGAGGCTTGACTGGCCGCTCTGAGTGCAAGCGAGTCGCGTGCGTTCGAGTACAACGCGATGACGTCGCGCAGCGTCTCGCCGACCTCCCAGGCCTCGTCGTAGGCACCACTCGTGAGGCCCAGCTCGTCCACGAACACCGGGCGAAGGATGGCGTGTACGCGTGCGTGAGGAGTTTCAGTGTCGACGTATATCGTGGAGGGTGCCAGTGCGCTCGCGGCCGGCTCGATCCGGCCGTAGAACGTGTCGACATGAGGCTCAGTCAACAGGTTGTGTGCCAAGTCGAACCGGCCGGCGGCAGCAGCGGCTGTCAGCCCGGCCGACTGCAGCAGGCATGCTGGAATGTTGGGTGCACGCAGCGAGCGCGTGGCGCCGCTGCCGCGAACCGGTGTCGCCCACCGTTCGATGGCGGGCATCCACCACCCATCGGTCACCTCGTTGCCCCAGTAGGCGCAGGTCGCAACGAGTGCCGCACTGACCATCGCCGCTTCCTCAATGCGCGCCTGCAGCTGCTCAGGGGTCTGGCCGTCCATCGGTCGGCCTGGATCGCTACGGTTCATCTCAGGCAGCTCATCGACTCGCGCAACCTCGGCATGGAAGCGGTCATGGATCTCGATAGCGGTGCGGTCACCGCGCAATTCTCTCTTCGCAGTCGCAACAGCGACCGGCACCGTCAACGGGTGACGCGCGCCCCGCAACGTGAGCGCATCAACCGTGTCAGCCAGCTGAGCCAAGAACGAGTCGGCCGTGTCCTCGACCAGCACGTACCCCTTGTTGACGCGAAGTTGTTCAGCGCGTTCACCGAGGCGGCCCGGCTCTACCCAGTAGCCCGTCGCATGCGGGTTGACGCTTCGCGCGATCGCCGCACATAGCTGCGGGTCGTAGACGGCCGACCAGCCGATCGCGACCACGCCGTAATCGCGGAACAACTGATCCAGGAGTCTGTCCATGCGTGTGTCGTACTCAGCCAGCTCGGTCTCGGTATTCAGCATCGACAACGGAGTCAGGTAGTCACCGTGAAGGTGGATGACGAGCGCACGGTGCGTATGGAGCGGGGCAAGCCCCACGACGTCGTCCGGCGTCGACACCACCGTTGGCTCGATGCCCACCTCTTGCAAGGCCTGCTCGACGAGCCGGTCGAAGTTCAACGTCACGATGATGCGCACGTGACCCGCCGCCACGAGACGAGCGATACTCCGATGCCCCGCCGATGGCCGCTTGACGCCCCGCTCGCGCTCCTCATCGTCTGGCTGGAAAAAGTCACGCAAAATCTGCTGCCGCTCGGTCGGCGTACGCGCCAGCTCCTCGAGCAGATGGTCGTAACGCGCCGCGTGACCGTACGTCTCGGAGTACCACTCCATCAGGTCCTCAGGCTCCGCCCTAGCGCGTTGCGCAACACGTCGAACGAGCTCGAGTAGAACGCCCCACGCCGAAGGCACCCCGGAAGCCACAGACGCTCCCGCGCCAAGGAGAAGCACGTGAGAGGACGGAGCGGAGTGGAGCGTGTAGCCCAACGACAAGACTGGGTCGATCAGGGGTCGTGCCATGACGGAAGAATGACCCATCGCACCGACAGCCGCGCCGAATGCTCCCTCGACTCGCCCGTCGAGAGGTCAGTGACGACGCGCACTGGCAAGGGTGATGCCCTTCGCCACGAGAGTGTCGACGTCAGGACGGGTCGGTGACACTCCCCGGGCCAGTACACGACCGCCAATGCGCCGGATGACCACCTTCAAGAAGCGAACGCTCATCGCCTACGAGGTCGACTCCTCTGGTGAGCGCGTGGTGAATGTCCTCGGGGTGTTCCAACGGTGGTCAGGACTGGGAGGCCGTGCTCCGCGACGAGTGCCCCGCGAAGGCCGCCGCCTTTGACCGGGCCGAGATGCGCCGGCGACGATCGAAGGCCACAAGAACGCGTGAATGCAGGTCAAACTGACCAGGATGCGGGACCCGCGGACGCGGCGGTTCGTATGCTGGCTCGATGACGCCCGGGGGAAGCATCATCGATACGGTCATTACTTGGCTCGATGAGGCGATTGCCGCCTCGAATGGGCCAGCGATCTTCTCGAGTCCGTTTCTGTCATACGAGATCTGTCGAAAGCTCGCTGTTGCGGCGGATTCCTCGCCCCAACAGTTCGTGCTTCTCACCTCGCTTGATCCCAGCGCAGTGGCGAACGGCTACTGGTCAGTCGAAGGGGTCCGAGCGTTGCTTGGGTCCGGCGTCGAGGTTCGCCACATTGAGCGCCTTCACGCAAAGTGCTTCATCGTCGGCGACCGAGGGGTGATCGGATCCGCCAACCTCACCGGGGCGGGGATGGGCGTCTCCGCCAAGGCGAACAAGGAAATAGGTGTGAGCCTGAACGGCGAGCAAGTTCGCGAAGCACGTGCGTTGATGGACAGTTGGCCGTCGCGGCCGGTGTCTGACAGCGATCTCTTGCGGCTGCTCGAGCTAGCTGGCGAACTGGGCCGATCGCGCGAGGGTCAGAAGGACGTTCTCGATGCTGATTCGGCGCTGCAACTGGCCGAGGGGCTGCTGGCCGACGCTCGGGACGGCCGCTCGCTCTGGCTGAAACTCGAATACGGGGATCCAGCCCTGGACGGGTGGCGATCAGCTTCATGGTTCGCCAGTCCCAAAAAGGGTCGTCCCGGGTTCAGGCCTGGTGATCTAGTCATCATCTGCGCCAAGAAGACCAGCGACGGCTACGCCGTTGTAGAGATTGTGGGTGACCCCGAGTATCAGCCCGCAGCCTACGAATTGTGGACAGCCGCTAACGACCCCGAGGCGCTTGACCGCTGGCCTTGGATCAGCTCCACAAAACCTCGACTGGTTCCGGAGGACCTTCTCGACTTGAAGCTGGGAGAGCTTGGCGTCAGGGCTCAGGCTTTGCAGAACGGACACGTCCGCCTCAAGCTCGATCAGTTCAGTGCCGGCGTGCGTTCGCTTGCAAGGCTCGCAACGACTGGATAGGAAAGTGCTCGGCCTCGGGGAGTTGCAGACGCGGCCCAACGTCTGACCTCCCTTGCCATCCCGGCACGGCCGGGGTGACACTCCGCTCACCCACCACCGGGAGCAGCGAGTTGGACGTCGAGGACTACCGCGCAGCGCGGCGTACGCGCCTGGTCGAGGTCGCGACCGGCCTCGGCGTGCCCGCCGCCGAGGCGGGGCAGGTGGTGGACCGGGTGATCGAGGCCCAGCGCCGCGCGATCCTCCGGGCCGAGGACCCCGACGACGTCGTCGTCCCGGCGCTGCGCGCGGAGGTCCTCGGCGGCCCGCGTCCGCGGCGGGCCTCCCTCGCGATCCTCGCCTTCGCCGGCGTGGTCCTCGCCGCCTTCGCGTTCGCGGGCGTCAGCACCCTGGACGACCGGCCGCCCGACGGCCCGGACGACACCGACGACGGCCGCACCGCCACGGTGCCGTCGCTGCTGGGTCTCACCGCGGACGAGGCCGCCGCCGCGCTCGGTCGCGAGCGCATCTCGCTGCGGGTCGAGTCCGTCCCGCAGTGCAACCCGGCCGGGCAGGTCCTCGGCTCCGTGCCGCCCATGGGCGCCGTCGTCGGGGCCGACGAGGTGGTGACGGTGATCGCGACGTCGACCCCGCGGTGGTCCTGCCCCGACGACGAGGGCGCCCGCACCGTCGCGTGGGCGTTCCTCCGGTTCCTCGTCTCCGGCTCGGCCCGTCCCGACTTCGCGCCGGAGGTGCGGGTCTTCGTGGACGGTGAGCAGGTCGGCGTGGCGACCGGGGCCGAGCCGACGGCCTCGCCCGGGTGGCGCGCCTCGCTGCGCGACCCCGTCGTGCGCTACGTCGCCCGACCGGTCGCCAACGACCTCGGGCAGCCGGTCGTCTCGGTGACGCGCGGCGTACCTCCCCGGACCACCTGCGGCCACCTGAGCGCGGTCCCGTCGGGGGTCGAGGCCGCGTCGACCCGGCTCGTGCTGACGGCCGGCGGGCTGGAGGCGGCCGGTCGGTGCCCGCTGACGATCGACCTCTTCGAGGACGCGCGCGGCGCGGTGTCCGCCGTCGCCCTGACCGCTCCCGGTCCCGGCCGGCGGCTCGGGCCGCCGCCCTGGGTCCGCGCGTCGGGGCAGGGCTGGCGCCGGACCGCCCGGTCGGGAGCTGCGGCTCAGTAGGGCGTGAGCAGCTGGTCGACCGGCGCGAAGTCGTCGGTGAGCACCGGGGCCGACTGCGTCCACCCGGCGAGGTCGTCGCCGGCGAGCGACCGCCAGCCCAGGTCGCGGGCCGCCATCTGCTCCACCACGGCGTCGGCGTCGAGCGGCGCGTCGGAGGCCACCAGCACGAGGTTGCCGCCGTCGTCGCCGTCGAGGACCGCGGGCGGGGCGAGCAGCGTGACGTGGTCGAAGACCTCGGCGGTCGTGCGCACGTAGGCGCGGGCGAAGTCGAGCGGGCCGTGGTCGATCAGGTTGGCGACGTAGAGCCCGTCGTCGCGGAGCGCGGCGTCGATCCCCTCGAGCGCCTCCACCGTCGCGAGGTGCCACGGCACGCTCACCCCGCCGAACGCGTCGCCGACGACGAGGTCGCGCCCGTCGCTCCCGAGCCGCTCGATGCCCTGGCGGCCGTCCTCGACCCGGACCTCCGTCCCCGCCGGGAACGAGTCCCCGAGCAGGTCGACGTCGGCCGCCACGACGCCGCCGTCGATCTCGGACACGAGGGCGTCCGAGCCCGGTCGGGTCGCGTCGAGCCAGCGCGGCAGGGTCAGCCCGCCGGCGCCCAGGAAGTAGGCGTCGAGCGGATCGTCGCCGGGGAGCCCGACCTCGACCGCCGCGGCCATGGCCCGGACGTAGGCGAACTCGAGGTGCGTCGGGTCCTCGAGGTCGACGTAGGAGTGGCGCAGCCCGTCGAGGACCAGCGTCCGCCCGGTCGCCCGGTCGGCGTCGGCCGCCACCGCCAGGCAGTGGTACGTGGTCTCCGTGTCGCAGCCGCTCGGCGTCGCGGTCGCGGCCAGCGCGCCCATCGCCACGACCGCGCCCAGGACGGCGTCGCCGCGGCCCCGCCGACCCGTGGCCTGGACCGCGACGGACGCGGCGAGCAGCAGCACGCCGAGCCCGACCAGGATGCCGCTGACCGGCACGCGCGAGATGAGCACGAAGCCGGTGAGGACGGTCCCGGCGATGGCGCCGACGGTGCCGATGCCCGACAGCCGTCCGACCACCGCGCCGGTCTCGTGCAGGCTGGTCAGCCGCAGCTTGACCACCACCGGGCTCACCGCCGAGAGCAGGGCCCCCGGGACGAGGATCGTCAGGGCGGCGGCGAGCGTCAGCAGGTCCGGACCGGCGGCGGCCGCACCGCGCACGACGACCGGCGTCACCGCGACGGCCGCCCCGGACACACCGAGCAGCGGTCCCAGCAGCGGCCGCGGGGCCACCCGGTCCGCGACCCAGCCGCCCGCCCAGGTGCCGGCGGCGATGGCGGCCAGCGCGAGCCCGATCACCAGGGTGCTGGTCTCGAGGGTCAGCCCGAAGTGGGGCGCCAGCAGCCGCAGGGCGACGAGCTCGACGACGAGCACCGCCGCCGACGAGCCGAACACCAACGCCGCCGCGGCGACGGGGCCGAGGCCGACCGTCGGTCCCTGCTCGTCGTCCATGGGACGGATCCTCGCAGTCGGCCCCTGACGCGGTCCGTCGCGGGGCGCGCTCAGGCGGAGCGGGTGGCGGCCGCCAGCGCCGCGCGCAGCTCGTCGGCGCCGACCCGCTTCGCGGTGGCGCCGGACCACTGCCCGTCGGGGCTGCCGTCGTAGGGCAGGCCGTAGGCGGGGGTGTCGGGCTGGAAGCGCCACCCCTCGGCCAGCGGACCGGCGTCGACGGCGTCGTAGCCGATCCGGTCGAGCAGCGCGGTGGCGGCGTCCTTGGCGGCCTCGTCGTCCCCGGCGATCGCGAGCACGCTGCGCTCGTCGCCGTGCCCCGGCGCCTGCGGCCGCGCGAGCGCGGCGAGGTGCTCGAAGAAGATGTTGTTGAAGACCTTCACCACGCGGGCGCCGGGGAGGGTGTGGGCCGTCAGCTCGCTGGCCGTGGTCGAGCCGTCGTCGAGCGCGGCGATCCGGCCGTCGCGCTCCGGGTAGTAGTTGCCCGTGTCGAGCACGACCTGGCCGTCGAACGCCTCGACCGGCAGGTCGCGCAGCGCCTTGAGCGGCACGGTGAGGACGACGAGGTCGCCGTCGGCGGCCGCCTCCTCGGCGCTCGCCGCGCGGGCGTGGGGGCCGAGGTCCGCGACGAGGTCGGCCAGGGTCTCCGGGCCGCGACTGTTGGCGATCACCACGTCGACGCCCGCGTCCACCGCGAGTCGCGCGACGGTGCTGCCGATGTGTCCTGCTCCGACGATTCCCAGCGTGGTCATGACCGGCTCAACCGCGTCGGCGGACCGGTTGTTCCGCCCCTGTCACGCGACGGGGCGGCCACCGCGTCTGTGAGGGTATGACCATCCTGACCGAGGCGGGGGCACGGACGATGAGCGCGGACGACGCGGTGGACTTCACCGACCTCGTGCACCACACCGGACGTCGCATGCACCGCACGGCCTACCTGCTCACCGGCGACCCGCACGCCGCCGAGGACCTCGTCCAGGCGGCGTACGCGACGGCGTTCCGCAAGTGGCGGCTGGTCAGCCGCGCCGACGACCCGGCGGCCTACACGCTGCGCATCCTCACCCGGCAGTTCCTCTCCGAGCGGCGGCTGCGGCGCTCGACCGAGGTGGTGACCGACCGGGTCGCGGACGTCGGGGCCCCGGCCGGCGAGCCGACCGACCGGCTGGTGCTGCTCGACGGGTTGGCCCGGCTCTCGCCCCGCGACCGGGCGGTGCTGGTGCTGCGGCACTGGGAGGACCGCAGCGTCGCCGAGACCGCCGCGCTGCTCGGGATCTCGGAGGTCGCCTGCCGCACCCGCACCGCCCGCGCGCTCGCCCGGCTGCGCGCGGTCCTGCCCGACCTGGAGGACTTCTCATGAGCACCCTGCACGACCTGTTCGACGAGGTCAGCCGTGACCTCGACACCGACCTCGCCGTCCTCGACCGGGAGGCGCGGCTGCGCGCCGCACGCGAGACCCGGCGTCGCCGCGGGGCCGCGGTCCTCGGCGCGGCCGGGGTGGCGGCGAGCGTCGTGGTCGGTGCCGCGCTGCTCGGCGGGGGCAGGCCCGCGGACGCTCCCGCGGCGGACGGCACGACGTCCTCCGCGAGCCCGACGCCCGCGCCCACCACGGGCGTCCCTGCGCCGTCGGCGCCGCTCACCGGCCGCAGCGCGGCGGCGCTGCTACGCGAGGTCGTGGAGGACGTGGCCCCCGGCACCACCGGCGACTACGCCGGCGAGGGTGACGTGACCCGCGGTCACGGTGACGTCTACGCCGAGCTGGTGCTGCGCCCCGCCGCGGGCGGCGGGTTCGGCACGGTCTCCGTCAACGTCCAGGGCCGACGGCTGGTCGAGCTGCTCGGCGGGCCCGCCTGCCCGTCGAGCGCGCTCGACTGCGTGGTGGGCGACCTGCCGGGCGGGGACTCCCTCGTGACCTACCGGAGCGCCCCGGACGGCGCCGGCGACGTCCGCCTCGTGGCCGAGGTGTGGCGGGCGGACGGCACGACCCGGTTCGTGGTCGCGGCGACCAACGGTCGTGACCTGGGCGGCGGTCGGTGGGACGTCTCCCGGCCGACAGCCGTGCTGTCCGTGGACCAGGTGGCCGCGGTGGTCACCGACCGGCGCTGGGGGCCGCAGGTGCCGGACGACGTCGTCGCCGCCGGCGAGCGGCTCGAGCCCTACCGGTCCCTCGCGTCCTCCCTCGACTGAGCACGTCGGCTCAGGCGCGCCCGCGCCACTCGTCCGCGAGCTGCGCGAACACCAGCTGGGTCGTCCACGCCCCCTTGAAGTGGACCGCGTCGACGTGGCGCGCCTCCTGCCGGAACCCGAGCCGGCCGAGCAGCCGGACCGAGGCGTCGTTGCCGTCGACCACGACCGCCGTCAGGCGGCGCAGGCCGAGGTCGGCGAAGGCGAGCCGGACGATCGCGCCGGCGGCCTCGGCGGCGTACCCCTGGCCCTGGGCGTCGCGCGCGAACGCGAACCCGATCTCGCCCTGGCCCTCCGACGCCCACTTGAGCAGCACCTCACCGACGACCCGGCCGGTGTCGCGCACCTCGACGGCCAGCACCAGCCACTGGCCGTGCGCGACCAGCTCGGCCTGGGTGAGCTTGACCCGCAGCGTCTCCTCGGTGGCGGCGCGGTCGCGCACCGGCCACGGCACGAACCGCACCACCTCGGGGTCGCCGTGGAAGCGCGCGAGGTCGTCGAGGTCGTCCATCCGGTGCGCCCGCAGGACGAGCCGGTCGGTGCCGATCGGCAGCCGGACGTCGAGCGCGGTCACAGCGAGAAGTGGCCCGGCGCGAGGCTGCGCAGCACGCAGAACTCGTTGCCCTCGGGGTCGGCGAGGACGGTCCAGGACTCCTCGCCCGACTGACCGATGTCGGCGCGCGTCGCGCCGAGGGCGAGGATCCGCTCGACCTCGTCGTCGTGGGACCGGTCGACGGGGGAGACGTCGAAGTGGACCCGGTTCTTGGTGACCTTGTCCTCCGGCACCTGCGCCAGGAAGATCGTCGGCGCCACCGGCCCGGAGCGCACGGCGTCGAGCAGGTCGGCGTCGTCGCGCCCGGCCGGCCCGATCTCGACGAGCCCGGGCTCGCGGTGCAGCACCACCCAGTCGAGCACCGCGGTCCAGAACTCGGTGAGCCGGTCGGGGTCGTGGCAGTCGAGGGAGATCTCGGTCAGTCGGGAGGCCATGGCTCGATCCAAGCACGACGGCCGGTGCCCGGCGCCCTGGTTGGATCGGGGACGTGCGCACCCTGCTGAACGTCGTCTGGCTGGTCCTCGGTGGCTTCTGGCTGTTCCTCGGCTACCTGCTGGCCGGCGTGCTGCTGTGCCTCCCCGTCATCACCATCCCGTGGGCGATCGCTGCCTTCCGGATCGCGACGTTCGCGCTGTGGCCGTTCGGGCGGACGGTCGTGGCGAAGCCGTCGGCCGGCGCGGGGTCGTTCGTCGGCAACGTGATCTGGTTCGTGCTGGCCGGCTGGTGGCTGGCGATCGGTCACGTGCTGACCGCGATCGCCATGGCGATCACGATCATCGGCATCCCGCTCGCGATCGCCAACCTCAAGCTGATCCCGGTCTCGCTCGCGCCGCTGGGCAAGGACATCGTGCCGACCCGCCGCGGTGACTTCGACCGGGCCGGCTGACAGCGCGTACGCCGACATCGTGGAGCCCCCGAGCCACCAGGTGGCTCAGGGGCTCCACGGTCGCCTCGGGATCCCCGGTCAGCCGGGGATTCCGAAGCGCCTCAGAAGTCCTCGTCGAACCCGACCGCGCCGGTGACGCCGACCTGGTAGGCCGAGACCTTCCGCTCGAAGAAGTTCGACAGCTCCTGCACGTCCTGCAGCTCCATGAACGCCAGCGGGTTCCTCGAGCCGTAGATCACCGGCAGGCCGAGGCGCTCCATGCGGCGGTCGGCGACGTACTCGAGGTAGCTGCGCATGTCGGCCGTCGACAGGCCGGCGACGCCGCCGCCGAGCAGGTCCTCGGCGAACTGCGCCTCGGCGTCCACGCCATCGACGAGCATCTGCCGCACGTCGGCGGCCATCTGCTCGTCGAAGAGCTCCGGCTCCTCCTCGCGCACGGTGTCGACGACGTCGAACGCGAACGACATGTGCATCGACTCGTCACGGAAGACCCAGTTGGTGCCGGAGGCCAGGCCGTTGAGGAAGCCGCGCGAGCGCAGGAAGTAGACGTAGGCGAACGCGCCGTAGAAGAACAGTCCCTCGATGACCGCGGCGAAGCAGATCAGGTTGAGCAGGAACTTGCGGCGGTGCTCCCGGGTCTCGAGCGCGTCGAGGTCAAAGACCGAGTCGATCCAGCGGAAGCAGAAGTCGGCCTTGGCCTTGATCGAGGGGATGTTGTCGACCGCCGCGAACGCCTCGTGGCGCTCGGTCTCGTCGGGCACGTAGGTGTCGAGCAGCGTCAGGTAGAACTGCACGTGCACCGCCTCCTCGAAGAGCTGGCGCGACAGGTAGAGCCTGCCCTCCGGGGAGTTGACGTGCTGGTAGAGGTTGAGCACGAGGTTGTTGGCCACGATGGTGTCGCCGGTCGCGAAGAACGCCACCAGCCGTGACACCAGGTGCCGCTCGGCGTCGCTGAGCCGGGCGAGGTCCTTGAGGTCGGAGTGCAGGTCGACCTCCTCGACGGTCCAGGTGTTCTTGATGGCGTCGCGGTAGCGGTCGTAGAAGTGCGGGTAGCGCATCGGCCGCAGGGTGAGGTTCATCCCCGGGTCGAGCAGCATCCGCGTCGCGGAGGGGTCGGTGGCGGGGGTGTCGGTCGTGTCGTGCGTGGTGGTCACTGGCAGGCCTCGCAGCTCTCGGGGTTCTCCAGCGAGCAGGCGAGCGCCTCGTCGTCGGAGAAGGTGGTGGGGGTGGTCGGGGTGGTCGGGGTGGTCTCGACGACGGGGGAGGGCGCCGGGGCGGTCACCGACGTCGTCGTCTGCTGGATCCGCGTCGCGGGGCGCGAGCGGAGGTAGTAGGTCGTCTTCAGCCCGGACTTCCAGGCGTGGAGGTACATCGACGAGAGCTTGCCGATCGACGGACCGGCGATGAACAGGTTGAGCGACTGGCTCTGGTCGATGAACGGCTGCCGGGCGGCGGCCATGTCGATGAGCGCGCGCTGCGGCAGCTCCCAGGCGGTGCGGAAGAGGTGGCGTACGTCGTCGGGGATCACGGCGATCCCCTGCACGGAGCCCTCGGCGCGCTTGATCTCCTCGCGCACCTCGGCGGTCCACAGCCCGCGCGCCTTGAGCTCGCGCACGAGGGCGGTGTTGACCTGGAGGAACTCGCCCGACAGCGTCTCGCGCTTGAACAGGTTGGACACCTGCGGCTCGATGCACTCGTAGCAGCCCGCGATCGACGCGATCGTCGCCGTGGGCGCGATCGCGACGAGCAGCGCGTTGCGCAGGCCGTGCTCGGCGACCCGCTCGCGCAGCGCGGCCCAGCGCTCGGTCTGGGTGCCGGTGACGTCCCAGAGGTCGGGCTGCAGCACGCCGCCCGCCGCGCGGGTCTCGGCGTACGCCGGGTGCGGGCCGTGCCGCTCGGCGAGCCCGCAGCTGACCTCGAGGGCGGTCAGGTAGATCTCCTCCGACACCCGGGTGGACAGCTCGACCGCCTCCGGGGAGTCGAAGGGCAGGCCGAGGGCGAAGAACACGTCCTGCAGCCCCATCAGCCCGAGGCCGACCGGTCGCCAGCGCGGGTTGGAGGCGGCCGCCTCGTCGCTGGGGTAGTAGTTGACGTCGATGACCCGGTCGAGCAGCGGCACCGCGGTGCGGACGGTGGCGCGCAGCGCGTCCCAGTCGAGGCCGTCGGCGGTGAGGTGCTGGGCGAGGTTGACCGAGCCGAGGTTGCACACGGCGGTCTCGCCGTCGGAGGAGACCTCGATGATCTCGGTGCAGAGGTTCGACAGGTGCACGACCGGGCCGCCCGGGGTGTCGCGGGTCTGGTTGCAGGTCCGGTTGCTGGCGTCCTTGAAGGTCATCCAGCCGTTGCCGGTCTGGGCGAGCGTGCGCATCATCCGGCCGTAGAGCTCGCGGGCGCTGACCTGTCGCACCACCCGGCCCTCATCCTCGGCGCGACGGTAGGCCTCGTCGAAGGCCTCGCCCCACAGGTCGGGCAGCTCGGGCGCCTGGTCGGGGTCGATGAGCGACCACGGCTCGTCGGCCTCGACCCGGCGCATGAACTCGTCGGGCACCCAGTGCGCGAGGTTGAGGTTGTGGGTGCGGCGCGCGTCCTCGCCGGTGTTGTCGCGCAGCTCGAGGAACTCCTCGACGTCGGGGTGCCACGGCTCGAGGTAGACGCAGGCGGCTCCCTTGCGGCGCCCGCCCTGGTTGACCGCGGCGACCGACGCGTCGAGGGTGCGCAGGAACGGCACGATCCCGTTGGACTGGCCGTTGGTGCCGCGGATCAGCGCACCGCGGCTGCGGACCCGCGAGAACCCGATGCCGATGCCGCCGGCGAACTTCGACAGCTTCGCGACCTGCGCGTAGCGCGAGTAGATCGAGTCGAGGTCGTCGCGGGGGCTGTCGACGAGGTAGCACGACGACATCTGGGTGTGCCGGGTGCCGGAGTTGAACAGCGTCGGCGACGACGGCAGGTAGGCCAGGCGCGACATCAGCCGGTAGAACTCGATCGCCTCGCCGGTGCTCTGCGCGAGGCCGCATGCGACCCGCAGCAGGAAGTACTGCGGGGTCTCGATCACCAGGCGGGTCGAGGGGTGGCGCAGCAGGTAGCGGTCGTAGACGGTGCGCAGGCCGAAGTACTCGAAGCGCCGGTCGGCGTCGTGGTCGACGGCGAAGTCGAGCTTGCGGGCGTTGTCCTTGACGAAGGCGGCCGTCTCGTCGCCGATCAGGCCCTCGGCGTGGCCGAGCGCGACCGACTGGCTGAACGACGCGACGCCCTGGTTGCGGACCTCCTTGTCGACGTAGCCGGCCAGCAGCCGCCCGGCGAGCCGGGAGTACTGCGGCTCCTCGCCGATCATCTCCGCGGCGGTCTGGATCGACAGCCGGTCGAGCTCGGCGGTGGTGGCGCCGTCGTAGAGCCCGCTGATGGTGCGGGTCGCGACCCGCATCGGGTCGACGTCGGCCAGGTCGGCGCTGACCCGGTCGACGGCGCGGACGATCTTGTTGACGTCGACGGGCTCGCCGTCGCCGTTCCTCTTGCGGACCTGCATCGCGGTGCGGCCCGGTGACTCGGTGATGGTCACTTCTCTCTCCTCGCGAGACGGACGGGGTCCGGGCACGCGGGAAGGGGAGGGTGCGTACGGCGCGGCGCGGGCGCAGCGGCGTACGGGAGCCCACCGGCCTTCCCACGAGGCCTCGGACCACCGCACCCGGTCGGGTGCGGTGCGCTGGCAGGTCTTCGGACTCGCGGGCACGCCTCACGCAGAACTCCTGCGTTCGACCCCTACTGGCCGTCGCTTCCCAGGCCTCTCGGCCCAGTGCTTCGTGACGGCGGTCGTTCCCACTCACCGCTGCGGGGCAGTCCCGGACTCACACCGGGTTCCCTCTTGCCTCGACGCGCCCGGGTTGGCGCGGCGAACCAGCTGCGTCGACCACCATATGTGGACTCGTCCGCGATGTGGGGGACCACATCTTGTGTCGGCGTGTCAGCGCGCCGATCCGGCCGTCACCGGCTCCGCGGCTTGCGTCGACCGCTCGGCGCGCCGCACCCACAGCAGCAGGCACAGCACGCCGATCGAGCCGGTGCCGAGCACCAGCACGAGCCAGGGCCACGGCGAGGACCCGGTGGCGCGCAGCCGCGGCTGCACCAGCCACCACGCGGCGCACGCCATCAGCAGCAGGTCCATCCAGATCTGCACCTCCCAGGCGGTGCCGACGTGCTCGGGCCAGAAGCCGCCCGGCCCCTCGGTCGCCACGGCGTAGGCCGACCAGGCGGTGAACAGCGCGAGCGGGACGGCGGGCAGCCACCACTGGCGCACCGGCGAGCCGGCCGTGCGCACGATCACGACGAAGGAGGCCACGGCGACGGCGGCGGCCAGCAGGGGGAGGGTGCGGGTGAGGTCCATGCTCCGAGCGTCCCGGCCGGAGGTCGTCGTCTCAACTACCTCGCAGGTAGTTGCCGCGACGACCTCGACCGCGCTTCGATGGGGGCGTGAGCGACCAGCACGAGGCCCTGCCCGGGCTGCTCAAGCGGGCGCGGTCGCGTCGGCGGATCAGCCAGCTCGACCTCGCGCTGGAGCTCGGGATCAGCCAGCGGCACCTGTCCTTCGTCGAGCTCGGTCGCGCCCGGCCCAGCCGCGACCTGCTGCTGCGCTGGCTCTCGGCGCTGGAGGTGCCGCTGCTGCTGCGCAACCAGGCGCTCCAGGCGGCCGGTCACGCGCCGGCCTTCGACGAGGGCGGCTGGGACGCGGCCGGGCTCGAGGAGGCGCGGCAGGCCGTCGCGCGGCTGCTGCGCAGCCACGAGCCGTGGCCGGCGCTGCTGCTCGGGCCGGAGTGGGACGTGGTGGCGGCGAACGCGGGCGTGGCGTGGCTGCTCGACGCGGTGGGCGTGGAGGCCGACCTGCCGGGGCCGGACGGCGCGGACGGGCCGCCCCGGGTCAACCTGCTCGACCTCGCGCTCGGTCCGCTCGGCGCGGTCGTCACCAACCTGCCGGAGGCAGCCGCGGTGCTGCTCGGCCAGCTGCGCCACGAGGCGGTGACCCGCCCCGCGCTGCGCGAGCGCGTGGAGCTGGTCGCCGCGGTCGCCGCCCAGCTCGACCCCGGTGCGGCGTTCCCGCCCGTCCTGGTCAGCCGTTACGCCAGCCGGCACGGCGAGCTGGCGTTCCTGAGCATGTTCACCACGTTCGGCACGCCGCACAGCGTGACGCTCGAGTCGCTGCGCGTGGAGCTGATGTTCCCCGCCGACGAGGCGACCCGCGTCCTGCTCGAGTGAGCCTCAGTGCGCGGCGTGCTCGCGGGCGATCGCCGCGCCGAGGCGCGCGTTGTGCTCGACGAGCGCGATGTTGGTGCGCAGCGAGGCGCCTGCGGTGAGCTCGACGATCCGGCCCAGCAGGTACGGCGTGGTGTCCTTGCCGGTGATCGCGAGGGCGTCCATGTCGGCGAGCGCGCGGTCGATGATCGCCCCGATCTCGTCGGCGGGGATCTCGGCCTCGGCCGGCACCGGGTTGGCGACGACCACGCCGCCGGCCAGCCCGAGGTCCCACTTGGCCCGCATCAGCGCCGCCACCTCGGCGGCGGAGTCGACGCGCATCGGCGCGGCGAAGCCGGACGAGCGGGAGTAGAACGACGGGAACTCGTCGGTCCCGAACCCGAGGACCGGGACGCCGAGGGTCTCGAGGTTCTCCAGGGTCAGGCCGATGTCGAGGATGCTCTTCACGCCCGCGCAGACCACCGCGACCGACGTGGTCGCCAGCTCGGTCAGGTCGGCCGACACGTCGTACGAGGTCTCCGCGCCGCGGTGCACGCCGCCGAGCCCGCCGGTCACGAAGACGTCGATGCCGGCGAGGGCCGCCAGCCGCATGGTCGAGGCGACGGTGGTCGCGCCGTGCAGCCCGCGCGACACGACGTAGGGCAGGTCGCGGATCGAGACCTTCAGCACCGACGCGTCGGACGCGAGCAGCTCGAGGTCGTCGGGCGACAGGCCGATGGTCGGCCTGCCGTGCAGCACCGCGATGGTGGCCGGGACCGCCCCGCCCTCGCGGACGATGCCCTCGACGGTGCGCGCCATCTCGACGTTCTGCGGGTAGGGCATGCCGTGGCTGATGATCGTGCTCTCCAGGGCGACGACGGGCCGCCCTGCGTCGAGCGCCTCACGCACCTCGGACGTGATCGTCAACATCGGTGACCTCTCTCGGAGTCGGGGGCTCGAGGGCGGACATCGCCTCGGCCAGGTCGGGTCGGACGGTGTGCGGGCTCGTGATCGTGGCCGCCGCGGCCCGGTGGCCCTCGCGGGCCGCCTCCACCGGGTCGGCGCCGCGCAGCCAGGCGGCGATCCAGCCCGCCAGCATCGCGTCGCCCGCACCGGTGACGTCGACGACGTCGACCGCGATCGCGGGCAGGTGGACCGGCCGGGCGTTCTCGCGGCAGACGTACGAGCCGCGGGCGCCCTCGCGCAGCCACACGTGCTCGACGCCGCGGTCCCAGAGGTCGTGGACCGCGGACCACGGGTCGTGCGGACGCCCGACGAGGGCGCCGACCTCGTCGGAGTTGGGCGTCACCAGGAACAGCTCCTGCACCTCGCCGGACAGTCTGGCGGCCTTCGCGACCGAGACCGGCTCGAGGGCGACCGGGACCCCGGCGTCCGCCGCGGCGGCGCGCACCTTCGCGACCTGCGCGGGCGCGAGGTTGCCGTCGACGACGACGAGGGCGG
This sequence comes from Nocardioides okcheonensis, assembly GCF_020991065.1. Taxonomy (NCBI): domain Bacteria; kingdom Bacillati; phylum Actinomycetota; class Actinomycetes; order Propionibacteriales; family Nocardioidaceae; genus Nocardioides; species Nocardioides okcheonensis. The sequence goes on along the minus strand of NZ_CP087710.1, from coordinate 1,665,381 downwards.
CGTCGCCGAGGTGGAGGGTGTCGAGCTCGAGCGCGTCGACGACCGCCATGTCGGAGACGGCCGAGACCAGCTCGCCGTGGTGGTCGAGGACGGCGGTGTAGGTCCCGGTCGCGGCGCCCGGCACCCGGCGTACGGCACCGACGTCCACGCCGCAGGCGGCGGTCACGCGGAGCGCCTCGTCGCCGAACGCGTCCTGGCCGACCGCCGACACCAGCCGCACCGGCGCGCCGAGCAGGCCGAGGCAGGCGGCGACGTTGCGGCCGACGCCGCCGGGGGAGATGCGGGTGTGGCCGGGGTTGCTGGTCGCGGCGACGAGCGGACCGGCGGAGCGGGCGACGACGTCCATGTTGGTCCCGCCGACGACCACCACCCACTGGTTCACGCGCAGATCCTGACAGAGCCGCGCGCCGGGGCTACGGTCGGGAGGTGATCTGGATCACGGGGGGACTCACGCTGGCGGTCGTCGTGGCGTGGCTCGACCGGCGGCAGCGCCGCCGGGACGCCGAGGACCGCGCCCGCCCCGGGCTGCCAGCGCGCAGTGCGCAGCCGCGACGCGGCGTGGGGCACCTCGGCGAGGCGCCGGTGACGGTCCACCACCGCCTCGGTGGGGCCAGCAGCCGCGACTGAGCCCGCCCGTCGGGCGCTGGCCGGGCGCTGGCCGCCGGGCGCTGGCCGGGCGCTGGCCGGCGCCTCCGTTCCCGTCGTCTCGGTTCCCGTCGTCCACAGCCCCGCGCCACCTCCCCCGGTAGTCCGCTGCGAACGGCCGGTCGATCGGGCCTCGCGACCGGCCGATCGCAGCGGACTACGCCGGAGGGTGTGGAGGACGCGGCGGCTCAGATCTCGTCGTCGACGTACGTCGGCGCCGCGACCCGCCACCCGGCGAGCGCCAGCGGCACCGACGTCAGCGCGAGCAGCACGAGCACCAGGTGCCAGTCGCCGGTGGCGTCGTGGAGCAGGCCCACCGCGAAGGGACCGATCGCGGCGAGCGCGTAGCCGACGGGCTGCACGAAGCCGGAGAGCTGGGCCGTGACCGACGGGTGGCGCGTCCGGGCGGTGATCAGCGCGATCGCCGTCGGGAAGGCCAGGCCGGACAGGCCGAGCAGCAGCGCCCACAGCCACGGGACCGTGGCCGGGGCGACCAGCAGGCCGGCGTACCCCAGCGCCAGCAGCACGCCGAACGACACCGTCAGCGGACGGAGCCCACGGCCGCGGGCGATCACCGTCGGCATCGCGAGGGCGCCGATGATGCCCATGCTCGACAGCAGCGCCTGCAGCGCACCGGCGTGCGAGGCGGACAGGCCGGCGTCGCGGTAGATCTGCGGCAGCCACCCGAACTGGACGTAGGCGTGCATCGACTGCACGCCGAACAGGACGGTGAGCGCGATCGCGGTCGGTGAGTGGCCGACCCGGCCGGTCGGCGCCTCGTCGCCGACCTCGTGCTCGGTCGGGGAGCGGCGCTCGCGCAGGGCGAGCCACGCCCACAGCGGCAGCGAGACCGCGAGCAGCAGCCCCCACATGCCGAGCCCGGTCTGCCACGACCCGGTCGCCTCGGTGACCGGGGCCGTCGCGAGCGAGCCGATGGTGCCGCCGACGACCAGCCCCGTGCCGTAGACCGTCATCAGCACCACGGCGTGGCCGTGCGCCTTGATCCACGCCGGCACCAGCACGTTGCCGACCGCCATGCCGGCGAGCGCGAGCACGGTGAGGACCAGGAAGACGGGGACGCTGTCGGTGGTGACCCGCAGCAGCAGGCCGACGGTCGCGAGGGTGAGGCCGAGCGCGATGCCGGCGGTCATGCCGACCCGGCGGGCGAACGCCACCGCGAGCGCGCCGACGACGCCGAAGCACAGGCCGGGCAGGCCGGTCATCGCGCCCGCGACGCCCGCGCTCATGCCGAGGCCGTCGCGCACCTCCTCCAGCACCGGGCCGGGCGACGACGCGCCGGGGCGGAGGTTGACCGAGACGAGGACGACGGCCGCGACCAGAAGGGCGTACGGCACCGCCCGCGCAGCGGTCCGGGTGGGGGAGGTCCGTGAGTCAGCGTCGGGCACGTGCACCGAGCCTAGGCGCGAGCAGCAGCACGCCGAGGACGAGGGTGGCGACGACGACGAAGGACGTGGCGGTGCCCTGGTCGCTCACGCGTCGCAGCAGCATCCCGCCGACCAGCGCGCCGAGCCAGACCACCACCCCGGACGTGAGCGCCGCCGGCGGCCGCCGCGTCAGCGCCAGCACGGCCCACGCGAGGAGCGTCCCGGCGAGGAACGGCCACGCCGTGGTCCACCAGCCGGCGGGGGTCAGCGAGCCGTAGTGGCTCAGCCGGCCGACGACGGCGAACAGCCCCACCAGGGCGAGGTCGATCAGCAGCCACATGGCACCGAGCCTAGGCACCCCGGGGCTAGGGTCGGGCCATGAGGTCCACGGTCCACTGGGGGGTGGCCCACGGGCTGCCCACCCTGATCCTGCGCCGCGCCGCCGACCGCGGCGACCTGCAGGCGCGGCTGGTGCGGGTCGGCGCCACCGGGACCGACGAGGTGTTCGACCTCGTCGAGGAGATCCGCTCGCGCGGGCCGATCTACCGCTCACGGATCGGCTACGTCGCCACCAGCCACGCCACGGTGCGCGAGGTGCTGACCAGCGACGACTTCCGGACCGGCTTCCCGACCGACCATGGACCGATCGGTCGGGTCGCCCGCTGGGCCGCGCCGCGCACGCTGCACCCCGTCGAGCCGCCGTCGCTGTTGGTGAGCGAGCCGCCCGACCACACCCGCTACCGGCGCCTGGTCACGCGGGTGTTCACCATGCGCGCGGTCGAGCGGCTGCGGGAGCGGACCGAGGAGATCGCGGCCGGGCTGCTCGACGACCTCGAGCCCCGCGCCCACGACGAGGTCGACCTGGTCGAGTCCTACTGCGCGCTGCTGCCGGTCACGGTCATCGCGGAGATCCTGGGCGTGCCCGAGGCGGAGCGCTCGCGGGTGCTCGACTTCGGGTCCGCCGCGGCACCCAGCCTCGACTTCGGCCTCGGCCTGCGCCGCTACCGCTCGGTCTCGCGGGCGCTGGCGCAGTTCGACGCCTGGCTGGGCCGCCACCTCGAGCAGCTGCGGCGCGAGCCCGGCGACGACCTGCTCAGCGAGCTGGTGGCCGTCCGCGACGAGGGTCGCGGCCTCGACGAGACCGAGCTCAAGGCGACCGCCGGCCTGGTGCTCGCGGCCGGCTTCGAGACGACGGTCAACCTGCTCGGCAACGGCATCGCCCTGCTCCACGACCACCCCGGCCAGCGCGCCCGCGTCGTCGCCGACCCGACGCTGTGGCCCAACGTCGTCGAGGAGGTGCTGCGCCTCGACCCGCCGGTGCTGCTCACCGCGCGGATGGCCCAGCGCGACACGTCGCTGGCCGGCACGACCGTGCGCGCCGGGTCGATGGTGACCGCCGTGCTCGGAGGCGCCAACCGGGACCCGGAGGTCTTCGCCGACCCCACGACGTTCGACGTCGCCCGCACCAACGCCCGCGACCACATCGCGTTCTCGTCGGGCCGCCACCACTGCCTCGGCGCCCAGCTGGCGCGGATGGAGGGCGACGTCGGGCTGCGGGCGATCTGGGAGAGGTTCCCCGACCTGCGGCTCGAACCGGGTGCGCGCCGGCGCGAGACCCGCATCCTGCGCGGCTTCGAGACGCTCCCTGCCACGCTGCGTCCCTGAGCCCGCGTCCCTGACGCGTCAGTCGAAGCGGCGGCGGTCCATCGAGACGATCCAGCGCCGCCGGGGGTGCTCGGTGACCGACCAGAGCCGGTCGGTGGACGGCCACCAGCTGAGGTCCTCCGGCCCCATCGGCAGCGCCCAGCGGTGCACGCGCATCGAGCCGGGCTCGCCCGCGCAGATCGTGCCGGGCATCCACGGCCCGCGGGAGACGGTGACGTGGAAGCGCCCGCCCGCGAGGACGGCTCCCTGCATCTGCCGCACGCCGCCGTCGTCGACCGCCAGCGGACGGGAGAACCCGTCGTCCCCGGTCGCGAGCTGCCAGGTCGCCGGGTCCAGCGGGAAGCGCGCCAGCCGGGTCGTCGCGCCGGCCTTCAGGGCGTACTCGCCCGCGACGAGCGCCGGCGGCGTCGAGCGACGGTCGAGCGACAGGAAGGAGTAGCGCAGCTTCTCGTGGCCTTCGTCGGTGTGGGCGCGGTAGGTGAACCGGACCGGCAGGACGTAGCGGTGGCCGTAGGAGTGGAGGGTGCGGCCCTCGATCCCGAAGCGGTCCGGGTGGTCGTCGTCGCCCGGCACCCGCATGATGTCGTCGACGCGGGCGGTCACGAAGCCGCGGCTGGTGGCCGCGACGTGGAGGTACGGGCCCGCCCAGACGATGCCGCCGGCGTGGATGTTGAGCGGCTCGAGCGACAGCGTGCCGTCGTCGTCGAGCACCGCCTGCACCAGCAGGACGTGGCGGTAGCGGCGCGCGTCGAGGTCGACGAAGGTCACCCGTGAGCCTCGCTTCACGCCGTCCCTGCCCGTCGAGTACCACGTGGTGACCAGCACCCGACGGCCGTCGACGTCCTCGGTGTCGGAGGCGTCCGCGCTGGTCGAGATGCCCTGCGGGTACCACGCCTCGTCGCGCTCGTCGTAGGGGTCCCAGCGGTACGCCTCGCGCACCGCGCGCCCGAGCAGCCGCGGCACCACCCGCGCGCGGCGCAGCGGCCAGCGCAGGTCGTCGAGCAGGCCCCCGAGCCCGGCCGGCTCGCCGAGCAGGTCCGCGAGCGCCGCGATCTCGCGCACGTCCTCGTCGGTGCGCGCGAGGTGCAGCCCCTCGACGTACGCCGGCTCGCCCGCCGTGGGCCCGGTCCACGGCTGGCCGTCCTCGGGTGTCCGGGCATCGGGCTGGTCGTCACCGGCTGGACGCATGCCCCGACCCTAGCCAGCCGCCGTACGGCGCGGCCCCACCCGCGCGGGGGGACCCCGCCGCTACGCCCCGCCCGCCCTCCACACCCTCCCGCCCCTCCACACCCCTCCCGATAGTCCGCTGCGATCGGCCGGTCGATCGGGCGAACCGAGCGGCCGATCGCAGCGGACTACTGATTCCTGTCCACCGCCACGGCGCGCGGATCGGCGTCAGAGACCGCGCGCGGCCGCCCAGTCCGCCCACCACGCCGGCTGCTGCAGGGTCCACGTGCGTTGCGTCGGCGCCTGGAACAGCGAGCGCTGCCGCGCGGCCGTCATCCGTTTCGCGACCAGGTCCCGGTCCTGCAGGTCTCCGCCCACCACCTCGAAGCACTCGAGCCCGTGGTCGCGCAGACGCTGCTCGCGCGCGACGTCGTCGCGGTGGCGTCCACCCTCCTTGTGGTCAGCTCCCTGGTACTCGCCCACGCAGCCGGCCTCGACGTCGAGCAGGTCGACGATCGCGATCAGTCGCTCGGAGCGGTCGAAGAGCGGGACGTTGCACAGTGGCCGGGGCAGCCCGGCGTCCCACATCCACACGAGGGCCATCCGCACCTCCTGGGGTGACCGGCACCTCAGGCCCGCGGCCGCAGCGACGTCGCGCACGAGGGCCACCGCCGTCCAGGCGTTGCGCTGGGCGACGTACGCGCGGAACCCGCCGATCGTCATGAGCCCGGCCGCGATCGCCATCTCGACGTCGACGACGCCCTGACGCAGTGCGCCGTGCCGGCGTACCTCGTCGAAGACGGCGCGGGTCGCGACGGTGACCCAGAGACCGGCGACGAGCTCGCGTTCGCCGGCGGCGAGCTGGGCCTTGGACAGCAGGACGCGGCCGTCGGGGCGGAGGTCGTGGCCGCCAGTGACCAGGGGGACCGGCAGCAGCTCACCGGTCGCGTGGTCGATCCCCTCGAAGAACGTCGCCTCCTGCCAGCGGAGGGAGGCCCACCCGGTCACCGCACCGTGGGCGCGGATCCTGGAACCCTGCTCGAGGATGCGTTGCTCAGGATGGGCGGGCGCGTCCGACGGGACGTAGAGCCCGTGCGAGGTCTGGCGCCAACGCGGGCCGGCAGCCTGGTGCCTGGTCGGGCCGAGCGCACCCGTGGGATCGCGCGGGACCGGCGCCACGAGGTCGCAGGGCCGGACGCAGCGTGGGTGCCAGCGGTGGAGGTCCATGGACCGACGAGACGCCATGCCGGGCGGCCGCGTCCTCCGCGCGCGTGCCGACCTGTGGATCGTCCCCGACGAGCGCGCGCTGTGGATGCCCGGCGGCCCGCTGTGGGCGTTTCCGACCTCAGCCATCCCCACCCCTCGCGATAGTCCGCTGCGATCGGCCGGTGGCGGGGCCCCCGGGACCGGCCGATCGCAGCGGACTACCGGCGGGGGTGTGGAGGGGCGGACTACCGACGGGGGTGTGGAGGGCGGGCACCGGGCGGGAGGGGCGGGCACCGGGCAGCCGGGGGAGAATGCCGGCGTGAGGGCGATCTTCTTCGACGAGGACGACGCGCGGGCGGTGGTCGCGCGGCTGGTGGCGGACGGGTTCGAGGCGCGCGTCGAGCGCGAGCGGCTGGCGGGCGAGGACGACGACGAGGACCACCCGTGGGCGGTGGTGAGCGACGCGCCGGCGTTCATGCTCGAGGTGCTCGTCGACACCCACGACGGCTGGCTCGACGAGGGCGGCGACGGGCCCGGGGAACACCCGACCCCGCTCCCGCCGTTGGACCTGCCGACGGCACCGAGGACCGTCAAGCGCCCCGACCTAGGCTGAGGTACATGTCGCACAACGACCGCCGGATCCTGCTCGTCCACGCCCACCCGGACGACGAGTGCATCAACAACGGCGCCACGATGGCGCGCTACGTCGACGAGGGGGTCGGCGTCACGCTCGTCACCTGCACGGCGGGCGAGATGGGCGAGGTGCTGGTGCCGGAGCTGTCCCACCTGGCCTTCGAGGAGCAGGGCGGGCTGGGCGAGCACCGCCGCGGCGAGCTCGACGAGGCGATGGCCGTCCTCGGCGTCACCGACCACCGCTTCCTCGGCGGCTACGGCCGCTTCCACGACTCCGGCATGGCCTGGCACGCCGACGGCCACGCGATCGCGGCCGAGGAGATCCCGGACAACGCGTTCTGGACCGCCGACCTCACCGAGGCCGCCGACGAGCTGGTGAAGGTGATCCGCGAGGTCCGCCCGCAGGTGCTGGTGACCTACGACCAGTTCGGCGGCTACGGCCACCCCGACCACATCCAGGCCCACCGCGTCGCGATGTACGCCTCCCAGCTGGCCGCCGCGCCGTCCTACAGGCTCGAGCTCGGCGAGCCGCACGACGTCGCGAAGATCTACTGGACCGCGATGAGTGAGTCGCGGATGCGCGAGAGCCTGCGCCAGCTGCGCGAGTCGGGCGACACCGAGACCTTCAAGGGCATGGAGCCCGACGGCAAGCTGCCGCCGTTCGTGACCCCAGACGCGCTGATCAGCGCCCGCATCGACGGCAGCGCCACGGTCGGGCGCAAGATGGACGCGCTGCGCAAGCACGCCACGCAGGTCGAGCAGGACGGCCACTTCTTCTCGGGCGCGGAGAGCGGCCACTCGTGGTGGTCCGACGAGTACTACCGCCTGGTCAAGGGCACCCCCGGCAAGGTCGGTGACGACGGGTTCGAGGAGGACCTCTTCGCCGGCCTGTGAGGACGCTCGGTGCCCTCGTCGTGGGGGCGGTGTCCGGCGCGGCCGGCACGCTGGTGCACCAGCACTGGTGGGGCCTGGCCCTGGCCCTGGTCACCGGCCTCGTGGTCGTCGCCTGGCTGCCCGCGGGGGCCGTACGCCTGGCCTTCGCCGTCGGGTGGTGCGTGCCGGTCGTGCGGGGCGCGCTCGCCCTGCCGTCGGGCGGCTTCCTGGTCGCGGCGAACGCGCCGGGATGGTCGTTCCTGGCGGGTTCGGGCGTGCTCCTCGTGGCGGCGCTGCTGACGCTCGGGTCCGCCGCGGATCCGGGATCCCGCGGTCCCGCCTCCTAGAATCGCCGCGTGCCGAAGAACTCCGCCGCGTCCGCCGACCAGCCCCGTGACAAGGCGGGCGCCTCCGTCGTCGTCGGGCTCCTGGCCGTCCTGGTGGTGCTCTTCGGCGGGTCGTACGCCGCCGCCCACTACATCGCCGGCGACCGGGTCCCGCGTGGCACCACGGTCTCCGGCGTGGACATCGGCGGCCACCCGCAGGGCGAGGCCGCCGACCGGCTCCAGGCGGGTCTGGCCGACAAGCTCGCCCGTGACCTCGAGGTCACCGTCGACGGCCGGCCGGTCTCGGTCGACCCCGCCGCGGCCGGGCTCGACGTCGACTACGAGGCGTCGGTCGCCGAGGCGGGCGGCGAGCGCAGCTGGGACCCGGTCCGGCTCTGGAACTACTTCACCGGCGGCGAGTCCACCGAGGCCGAGGTCGTCGTCGACGACGCGGCCTACAACGCGTGGCTCGCCACCCTCGACGAGCAGCACGGCGAGGCCGCGGTCGACGGGGCCGTCGGGTTCGACGGGGGCGAGATCACCAGGACCGCGCCGGTCACCGGCCGGGCGCTCGACCCGGCCGACACGCTCGCGGCGCTGCGCGGCTCGTTCCTGGCCGACGACCCCGCACCGGTCGCGCTGGAGACCACCGACGTGGTCCCGGCCATCGACGCCGGCGACGTCCAGGAGGCGCTCGACTCGTTCGCCTCGCCCGCGGTGGCGGCGCCCGTCACCATCGACTTCCAGGGCGAGTCGGTCAAGGTCTTCCCGGCCGACTACACCGCCGCGCTCAGCCTGGTGCCGACCGACGGCGAGCTGGTCCCGACCCTCGACCCGGCCGTGCTGGCCGAGGTGATCGGCGCCAGGGTGACGACCGGCGCGCCCGTGGACGCGACCGTCCAGCTCGTCGACGGGACCCCGCAGGTGATCCCCTCCAAGCCCGGCGTCACCTTCGACCAGGCCCAGCTCGAGGCCGGCTTCCTCGACGTCGTGGCGAAGCCGCAGGGCCAGCGCACGCTCGCGCTCGACGCGCAGGTCGCCCAGCCGGAGTTCACCACCAAGGACGCCCGCGCCCTGCAGGTCAAGGAGCGCGTCTCCACCTTCCCGACCTACTTCCCCTACGCCGAGTACCGCAACGTCAACATCGGCCGCGCCGCCGAGCTCATCGACGGCACCCTCCTCAAGCCGGGGGAGACCTTCTCGCTCAACGACGTCGTGGGCGAGCGCACGGAGGCGAACGGCTTCACCGAGGGCTTCATCATCAACGACGGCATCCTCGTCCAGGACCTCGGCGGCGGCGTCTCCCAGATGGCGACCACGACGTTCAACGCGATGTTCTTCGCGGGCCTGGAGGACGTCGAGCACAAGCCGCACAGCTTCTACATCAGCCGCTACCCGGTCGGCCGGGAGGCGACGGTGGCCTGGGGCTCGGTCGACCTCCGGTTCCGCAACGACACCCCCTACGGCGTGCTGATCGAGGCCGACGTCACCCCGTCGACCCCGACGTCGCAGGGCGTCGCGACGGTGAGCATGTACTCCACGAAGTGGTGGGACATCACCACCACGACCGGCAAGGAGCACAACCTCACCCAGCCGAAGACGCGCCGCATCGACACCGTCGAGTGCCACCCCAACGAGGGCTACGGCGGCTTCGACATCGACGTCGTGCGCTACTTCGAGCCGGCCGGGAAGAACACCGAGCAGCGCGACCCCGAGACGTTCAGCACGACCTACATCCCCAGCGACACGGTGATCTGCACCAACCCGAACGCCACCGACGGCTGAGCCGCCGGCGGCGCCGGGCGGGCGTCGCCGGACCTACGGCGCCAGTCGGTGCAGGTCGCGCGGGAACGGCGTCACCTCGCGGACGTTCGCGGCCTCGACCAGCCGGCCGACCCACCGCTCGAGCCCGATCGCGAAGCCGCCGTGCGGCGGCATGCCGTGCCGGAACGCCTGGAGGTACGCCGCCTGCGTCTCCGGGTCCTCGCCCCGCGCCCGCAGCGCCTGCTCGTAGTCGCCGGGGCGGTGCAGGCGCTGGCCGCCCGTGACCAGCTCGAGGCCGCGGAAGAGCAGGTCGAAGCTGTTCGACCACCGCGCAGGCTCCGTCGGTCGAGGAGGCGCGCCGGCGCCGTCACGAGACCACGGGTGGGTGTAGAACGGCCGCTTGGCCATCGGGTAGCCCTCGACGGCGACGAAGTCGCTGCCGTGCTCGGCGAGCGCCCACGCACCCAGCGCCCGCTCGTGCTCGGGGGCGAGGTCGGGCTCGTCGGCCGGGGCGCCCACCAGCGCGAGCGCGTCGGCGAAGTGGATGACCGGGATCTCGTCGGGGACCAGCGGCACCCGCGCCCCGGTGCGTACGACCGCGTCCTCGCGCTCGGTGACCGCGGCCACCATGCCGGCCAGCACCTCGCGCAGCACGGCGAGCACGTCGCGGTGGTCGCGCACGAAGCCGAGCTCGACGTCGAGCGAGCGGTACTCCGCGAGGTGCCGGACGGTGTCGTGCGGCTCGGCGCGGAAGACCGGCCCCACCTCGTAGACCCGCTCGAAGACCCCGACCATCTGCTGCTTGTAGAACTGCGGGCTCTGGGCGAGGTAGGCCGGGCGCCCGAAGTAGTCGACCTCGAAGACCGACGACCCCGACTCCGTCGCGGAGCCGACCAGCTTGGGCGTGGCGATCTCCGTGAAGCCGAGCCCGTCCAGCGTGCTGCGGAACCCGCGCAGGGACGCGGCGGCCAGCTCCCACCGGGCGCGCTGTGCGGGGTGGCGCCAGAGCACCGGCGCGTGGTCGAGCAGCGTCGGCAGAGACACGTCGAGGGCCGGTCGCCAGAGCTCGGCCGGCGGGGTGAGCGCGTCGTCGGTCAGCGCCTCGACCACGGCGGAGGTGACCTCGACCCCGCCGGGGGCCTGGGCGTTGGCGGTCGCGGTGCCGGTGACCCGGACCGTGGTCTCCTCGGGCGGCACGGTGCTGCCGGCGGGCAGCACCACCTGCGCCAGGCCGCTGCGGTCGCGCACCACGAGGAAGGTGACCCGCGCCAGCTCGCGGCGGCGGTGGACCCAGCCCTCGAGGACGACCTCCGTCCCGGGCGTCGCGGCGGTCAGGTCGTGGCAGAGCGTTCTCATGAAATCCTCCAGGTGGGTGGAGCCCTGGAGGTGTGGGCGGGGGCCAGGTCGCGGTGCCACCACACCTTTGCCGGTGGGACACCGGCCTCTCGTCGGTCACGTCGTACGCACGGACGGGTGCTGCGCTGCGCCCCGGCGGACCGGGAGGCAGGGGGTTCGTCAGGCCCCGCACCCGTCGGCGCCATCGTGGCGGACCCCGCCGGTCCACCGCAAACCGGTTTCGGCTCCTAGGATCCGCGCATGCTCGTGCACCTGCGGCTCACCGTCCCGACCGACCTGAGCGACGACGTCGTCGCCCTGCTCGAGGACCACCACCGCTCCGCCAACCTGACGGTCCTCGCCGGCGCCTCCCGCTCGCCCGAGGGCGACCTGGTGGAGTGCGACGTCGCGCGCGAGCTGGTGGGGGAGGTCCTCGACCGGTTGAAGGCGCTCGGGCTGCACGAGACGGGCGGCATCGTCGTCACCACGCCGACGGCGACGCCGTTCGCCGCGGCCCGCCACCTCGAGCGCACGGCGCCGGGCGACCCGGAGGACGCGGTCATCTGGGAGTCGGTGATCGACGAGTGCTACTCGGCGAGCCGCCCGACGGTGTCCTTCCACGTCTTCCTGACCCTCGCGACCCTGCTCGCCGCGATCGCGGTGATCACCGACTCCTCGGTGCTGGTGATCGGGGCGATGGTCGTCGGTCCCGAGTTCGGCACCGTGGCGGCCATCGCCACGGGCCTGGTGTTCGGCCGGCCGGGGCTGACCTGGCGCGCGCTGCGCCTGCTGGTGCTGAGCTTCGCCATCGCGATCGCGGTGGTCACCCTGCTCAGCCTCGTGGCCTCGCTGACCGGGCTGGTCACGACCGAGATGGTGACCCGGCCGCGGCCGCAGACCGGCTTCATCTGGCACCCCGACCGCTGGTCGTTCGTCGTGGCGCTGATCGCGGGTGCCGCCGGCGTGCTGGCGATGACGACCGCGCGCGCCAACGCCATGGTCGGTGTCTTCATCTCCGTCACGACCGTGCCGGCGGCCGGCAACCTGGCGCTCGCGCTCGGCACCTGGGCGCCGTCGGAGATGCGCGGTTCGATCGCCCAGCTCGGCGTCAACATCGCCGGGATGGTCATCGCGGGCGTGGTCGTGCTGGTGCTCCAGCGCCTGCTGTGGGCGCGCGTGCTGCGCGCCTCGCAGCGCCTCTTCAGCCGCGGGTGAGGGCGAGGTAGCGGTTGGTGTGGTGGGTCCGGAACCCCAGCCGCTCGTAGAGCGCGAGCGCGCCCTCGTTGACGACCTCGACGTGCAGCATCGCCGTCCGCGCCCCCTGCGAGGCGCCCCAGTCGACGAGCTCGGCGAGGACGTACGTCGCCAGCCCGCGCCGTCGGTGTCCGGGGTCGACCTCCAGGCCCTCGACGAGCAGCCAGTCGCCGGAGAGCACGCCGCGACCGCGCGCGGCGCCGTCGCCGAGCACGACGCTCGCCTCGGTCGTGGCCTCCTCGAGCCGCGCCGGCAGGTCGCTCGCCGCGCCGCGCGTCGCCCGGGCCAGCTGGGCGACGGGCGCGAGCTGGGCGTGGGCGTCGCCGGACCCGGTGGGCGTGAAGCCGACGGTCGCGAGGCGCTCCTCCTCGGGTGAGCCGAGCCGTACCTGCGCCAGCGGTGCCTGGTCGCGGGCGGCGTAGAACTCCCGCACCCGCCACGCGACGTCGGCCCACCCGAGACCCGGGTCCTCCATCGCCAGCACCGAGTTGCCGCGGCGGCGAAGCCGGCCGCCGTGCGGGGGAGAGGCGCGCAGCGTCCAGGCGCCGAGCGGCTCGGTGGTGACCTGCGACCACAGCGCCTCGACGTGCCGCTCGACCTCCGAGGCGGACACCCGGGCCCGCACGGACGCGCGCGGCGGCACGGGCTTGCCGGTCACCACGTCGGCGAGCGCGACCGTCACCGGACCGTGGCCGTCGCGGTCGACGGTCAACGTCGTGCCGTCCCACGCGGTGCAGGTCCCGAGCACGTCGCTCGCCCGGCCGTCGGGCAGGAGGTGGCGGACCACCACCCGCCGACCCACCACGTGCGGTCCGAGCGCGTGCCTGCCCACGGCTTGGGGTTCCGGCGTGTCGTCCACGGCTCGGATACTAGAGTGAGCGCGTTGAAGGACCCGTCCGTGCTCAGCCGTCTTCAGGAGGACCTGGTGACCTACGTCATCGCCCAGCCGTGCGTCGACCTCAAGGACCGCGCGTGCGTCGACGAGTGCCCCGTCGACTGCATCTACGAGGGCAAGCGGATGCTCTACATCCACCCCGACGAGTGCGTCGACTGCGGTGCCTGCGAGCCGGTCTGCCCGGTCGAGGCGATCTTCTACGAGGACGACACCCCGGAGGAGTGGAAGGGCTTCTACGACGCCAACGTCCACTTCTTCGACGACCTCGGCTCCCCGGGTGGCGCGGCGAAGATGGGCGTCATCGACGCCGACCACGCGCTGGTCGCCGCGCTCCCCCCGCAGGAGCACGACGAGTGACCGACCTTCCGCTGGTCGAGGAGGTCGCCCAGCGACCCTCACGAGACCACCGGAAGGTCTCGCAGCGCCTGCCTGACTTCCCCTGGGACAAGCTGACGCAGCACGCCGCCACGGCCCGCGCCCACCCCGACGGGATCGTCGACCTCTCGGTCGGCACTCCCGTCGACCCGACCCCGGAGGTCGTGCAGGAGGCGTTGCGGGCCGCGGCGGACTCGCCCGGCTACCCGACGACCATCGGTCTCGAGGCCACCCGGCAGGCGGCGATCGACTGGCTGGCGCGACGGCACGGCGTGACCGGCCTCGGCCTCGACGGCGTGCTGCCGGTGACCGGCTCCAAGGAGCTGATCGCCTCGATGGCGCTCCACCTCGGCATCGGTCCGGGCGACCTCGTGGGCTACCCCGCGCTGGCCTACCCGACCTACGAGGTGGGCGCGGCGCTGGCCGGCGCCGACAGCCTCGCCACCGACTCGCTCACCGCGTTCGGCCCGCGCACGCCCCGCCTGCTGTGGCTCAACAGCCCGGCCAACCCGAGCGGCCGGGTGCTGCCCCTCGACCACCTGCGCAAGGTCGTCGACTGGTGCCGCGAGCGCGGCACCGTGCTGGTCTCCGACGAGTGCTACATCGAGTGCGCGTGGGAGGGCGAGCGTCCGCTCTCGATCCTCGACCCGCAGGTCAGCGGCGGGTCGCTCGACGGCCTGCTGGCCGTCCACTCGCTGTCGAAGCGCTCCAACCTGGCGGGCTACCGGTGTGCGTTCCTCGCGGGCGACCCCGCGCTGGTCGGCGAGCTGCTCGCGGTCCGCAAGAACCTCGGCCTGCAGATGCCCGGTCCGCAGCAGCGGGCGATGGTCGCGGCGCTCGCCGACGACGCCCACGTCGCGGAGCAGCACGCCCGCTACGCCGCACGGCGCGCGGCGCTGAAGGGTGCGCTCGAGGCCGCCGGCTTCACGATCGACCACTCCGAGGCCTCGCTCTACCTCTGGGCCCAGCGCCGGACCGACGACGGCGCGGAGGACTGCTGGTCCACCGTCGCCTGGCTGGCCGACCGCGGCATCCTCGCCGCGCCCGGCGACTTCTACGGCGCCGCCGGGCGCCGGCACGTCCGAGTGGCCTTCACCGCCACCGACGAGCGCGTCGCCGCCGCGGTCTCCCGCCTCGCCGGGTGACCTCCCGCCGCCCCCCGGTGCGGCAGGCTGGTCGACCTGGTGCCGGGCGACGGGTCCGGCACCCCGGAGGCGCGAGCCGGAGGCTGACATGCGGGTGACGGTGCTGGGCACGGGGACGATGGGTGCGGGCATGGCCCGGTCGCTGCTGCGCGCGGGCCACGAGGTCACCGTGTGGAACCGCACGGCCTCCCGCGCCGAGCCGCTGGCCGCCGACGGCGCCCGGGTCGCGGCCGACGCGGCGGACGCCGTCGCCTCGGCCGAGGCCGTCGTGACGATCCTCTTCGACACCGTCTCCGTGCTGGAGGTGATGACCGACGTCTCGCTCCCGCAGGGGTGCGTGTTGCTGCAGTCGGCCACCATCGGCGTGGACGGGACCGAGCGCGTGGTGGCCCTCGCCGGCGAGCGCGGCTGGCTGCTGGTCGACGCCCCGGTGCTCGGCACCAAGGCCCCGGCCGAGCAGGGCGCGCTGGTCGTGCTCGCCGCGGGGGAGGACGCCGCGGTCGACGCGGCGCGTCCGGTCACCGACGCCATCGGCGCCCGCGTGGTCCGCGCCGGGACCCGACCGGGCGAGGCCGCCCGGCTCAAGCTGGTCTGCAACGCCTGGGTCGCCTCGCTCACGGCCGCGGTCGGCCAGTCGGTCGCGCTCGCCGAGGCGCTCGGCCTCGACCCGCGCCTGTTCCTCGACGCGATCGAGGGCGGCGCGGTCGACACGCCGTACGCCCACGTCAAGGGGGCGGCGATGCTCGCGGGCGACTACCCGCCGTCGTTCGCGGTCGACGGGGTGCGCAAGGACCTCGCCCTGATCCGGGACGCCGCGCGGGCCAGCTCGACCGACGACCGGCTGCTGACGGCCGTGCTCGACCTGTTCGAGGCGACCAGCGCGGCCGGACGCGGCGCCGACGACATGGCGGCGGTCCGCACCGCCTTCTGACCGCGAGGCAGGGCCGGTTACCCAGTCCGGGTGATGACACCGCGGGCGTGCCGTTCCTAGCGTGGGACCACCACCGTGCTCGGGACAGGAGACCACATGTCGCACCGTCGATCGCGCCGCCCCGGGCGCCCCCTCGCGACCGCCCTCGTCGCGCTCGCCACGGGACTGGCCGCCCTCCTGGCCGGCGTGGGCACCGGCACCGGCGCGGCCGGAGCCGCGGCACCCGCCGCGACCTCGGCGGACTCCCGCCCGGCGCCCGCGCAGGCCCGCCGGGCCGGCCTCGACGGACGGATCGCCTTCGTCCGCGACGGGCAGGTCTTCTCGATGGACCGGTGGGGCGGCGACGTCCGCCAGCTCACCACCCGCGGCACCAACAGCCATCCGCAGTGGTCGCCCGACGGCCAGCGGATCGCGTACCTCCACGAGGCCGGCGGACGCCGCGACATCTGGGTGATGTCGTCCGGCGGCGGACGCCAGCGCGCGGTCACCACGACCGGCGACGTGACCAGCCTCGGCGCCACGTGGGCGCCCGCTGGGCGCCGTCTCGCCTTCTCCGACGGCCAGGGGCAGCTCGTGACCGCGGCGTCGCAGCCGCCGTTCGGCGTGCAGGCGGTCGAGGCGTACCCGACCGGCGGCTTCTGCGACGAGGGCGACCCGAGCATCCGCTACCCGGTCTACGTCAACCGCTTCCTCTCCTGGTCGCCCGACGGCCGGATCGCGCTCCTCGGGTCCGACTGCTACTACGACGACCGGATCGACCACTACGACACCGCGACGGGCGAGCGCCGGCAGGTCGCGGCGAGCGGTGCCGACTGCTGCGGCTACCTCGAGTGGAGCGACCTGTTCTGGGGCCCGGCCAACCAGTTCGGCTACACCCAGCGCGACACGGGCCAGTACGGCGAGGACGTCGACGCGCCGCTGCTGATCGTCTACCCCGGCTTCCGGTCCCTCGACGGCGACACCGGCGGCGCGCCGTCACCCTCGGGACAGTTCCTCGCCCTCTCCACCACCCGCGACGGGGTCGCGGTCGTGGTCCGGGCGCGGGCCGACGGCTACGGCCGCACGGTGCTGGCCGTCGGGTCGCAGCCCGACTGGCAGGACCGACCCTGACGCGCCTGCGCTGACGGGCGGGTCAGTCGAACACGTCGACGTGCACGTGGTCGCGGTGCTCGAGGATCGCCCGGTCGCCGCGTGACGACGACGGCACGCGATACCTCCGCCAGCCGTCGTCGTCGCCCGCCTGCCAGATCCGCCCGTCGAAGATCAGGGTCCGGATCGCGAGCCGGTCGGCGTTGGCGACGAGGTAGCTCGCCATCGCCCAGCCGCGCTTCCTGCTCTCCGCGTTGATCGGGCGGTAGAAGATGTCGATCGCGCGGCCCTCGTAGTGCGCCGACCCCTCCATGTGGCCGGTCGAGACGCCGCCGGGCTCGAAGCCGCCGAGCGACAGGGTGCCGAACCTCTCCTCGAGGTCGGCGCGCACGGCAGCGGCGCGCTCGACGAGGCCGCTGTCGTCGAGGACGTCACCGGCCTCCTCGCGGTCACCGGGCACCTCGCACCACATCGCCCGCGGCGAGTTGCCCGTGAGCGCCGACGCGAGCGCGCGGCCGTCCGCCTCGTGGTCGGCGTACGCGTCCGGGTAGGCAGAGCGCTGCACCTCCTGCGCGGCGACGGTGATCTCCATCGCCTCGTAGCCCTCGACCTTCGCGAGCGCGTCGTAGAAGGCGTTGGTCGCGTAGACCGGGTCGGTGAGCTGGGCGACGGTGCCCCAGCCCTGCGACGGGCGCTGCTGGAAGAGGCCGACGGAGTCCCGGTCGCCGTAGTCGATGTTGTAGAGCTTCGACTCCTGGTAGGCGGTCGCCAGCGCGATGCTGGCGGCGCGTGCCGGCATGCCCCGCTCGATCGAGATCGCGGTGATCAGCGCGGCGTTCTCGGCCTGTTCGAGGTCGACGTCGACCCTCTGGTCACCGACCTCGACGGTGCACCCGGTGGTCGAGAGCAGGTCGACCCCGTCGCGGTCGACCAGCACCACGACGGTGACCGCTGCACCCAGGGCGACCACCGTGCCGGCGGCGACGGTGCGCAGGGAGGGCATGGGCGGGCGTCTCCGGGTGCTAGTTGGCGTGCAGTGCCGCGTTGAGCGCGATGCCGTCGCCCTTCCACGGCACGGCCTCGACGGCACCGGACACCGAGTTGCGGCGGAACAGCACGTTGTCGGCGCCCGAGAGCGTGGCGGCCTTGACGACCTGCGGCTTGCCGTCGAGGTCCTTCACGGTCACCTTGGTGCCGGCCGTGACGTAGCAGCCCGCCTCGACGACGCAGTCGTCGCCGAGCGAGATGCCGATGCCGGCGTTGGCGCCGAGCAGGCACCGCTGGCCGATCGAGATCGTCTCCTTGCCACCGCCCGAGAGCGTGCCCATGATCGAGGAGCCGCCGCCGACGTCGGAGCCGTCGCCGACGACCACGCCGGCGGAGATGCGGCCCTCGACCATCGAGGCGCCGAGCGTGCCGGCGTTGAAGTTGACGAAGCCCTCGTGCATGACCGTCGTGCCCTCGGCCAGGTGGGCGCCGAGGCGCACCCGGTCGGCGTCGGCGATGCGGACGCCGGTGGGCAGGACGTAGTCGGTCATCCGGGGGAACTTGTCGACGCCGAAGACCTGGACGACGTGGCCCGGGACGACCGTGCGCAGCTTGGCGCGCACCTGCTCGAAGCCCTCGACCGCGCACGGCCCGGCGGAGGTCCACACGACGTTGGCGAGCAGGCCGAAGATGCCCTCGAGGTTGACGCCGTGGGGCTTCACGAGCCGGTGGGAGAGCAGGTGCAGCCGCAGCCAGACGTCCTCGGTGCTCACCGGCGGGGCGTCGAGGTCGGCGATCTCCACGAGGCGTACGACGCGGGTGACGCCGCGCAGGTCGTCCTCGCCGCCGTCGAGGTGCGCGAGCTCCTCGCTCGGGCCGCCCTCGGTCGCGCCGAGCACGGGGGAGGGGAACCACGCGTCGAGGACGGTGTCGCCGTGGAGGGTCAGCAGGCCGTAGCCGGAAGCAGCAGTCACGCCGCAAGGGTACGGAGGTGGCTCCACCCCGGCGGGTGGGTGTCCGCCCCTACTGCCCGGTGCGGCCGTCGACGCACTCGCGCACGAGGTCGGCGTGCCCGCAGTGGCGGGCGTACTCCTCGACCATGTGCACGACGATGTCGCGGACCTCGGTCGGCTCGCCGTGGACGTCCACGACCGCGTCGAGGTCGGTGCGGTCGAGGACCTCCCGGGCGTACGCGATCTCGCCCTGCCAGAGCTCGTGGGAGGCACGGACCAGCTCGTCGTCGACGGCCGGGAGGTCGAAGCCCGCGTCCTCGTCCTGGAAGATCCGCGGGATCTCCATCCGGCCCTCGATGACCCGCCGGAACCAGCTCTGCTCCACCCGGGCCATGTGGCGCACGAGGCCGAGCAGCGAGATGTTCGACGGCGGCACCGCCTTCAGCGCCAGCTGCTGCGCGTCGAGCCCGTCGCACTTGAGGGCGAGGGTCTGGCGGTAGTGCTCGAGGTAGCCCACGAGGCACTCCTTCTCGCCGCGGGTGGGCTGGAGGTCCGCCATCCGGGGGTCCTGGTCGGCGGGCAGCCACATGTCGTCGAAGCTCATGGGCGCCACCCAACCGGTCCGCGGGCGGGCGCGGCAACCCGATTCAGTCGTCGGGGGTGAACGCCTCGTCGACGGCGACGTCGAAGAGGCGGCTGATCCGGAAGGCCAGCGAGAGGCGGGGGTCGAAGTGCCCCTTCTCGATCGAGATCACCGTCTGGCGGGACACGCCGAGCGCGTCCGCGCACTCCGCCTGCGAGAGCCCGGCCTCCTCGCGCAGGGCCTTGAGCCGGTTGTGCATCAGCCCTCCCGGCGCTGGAGGATCACGAGGCGCGCCGACATGTCGGCCAGGCCGAGCAGGACGAAGATCCACAGCGGCAGGGTCTCCCAGTCGAGCACGGAGGCGGCGAAGGCGGTCACGGCCATCGCGACGATGGTGTCGTAGAAGGCGCCGCTGCTGGCGCGGGTCGTCCACTGGGACTCGATGGAGTCCTCGGCCTGCTCGGGGTGCTCCGTGCGGTCGAGTCCGATGGCCACGAGCGCGACGACGAACGGGAGCGTCGCCGCGGCGAAGACGGCGAACGTGACGATGTCCGGCGCGTCGTCCCGCGTCGTGGCGGCGACGAGCCCCACGACCGCCGCGACGGCGGTGCCGGCGGCAGCGGCGATGGTCCAGCGGGTGGTACGGGTGGTGGTCATGGTGTCCCCTCGTGTGTCAAAGTTCTTTGACACCATCGTGGGGCGGGGCCGGCTCGATGTCAAGTTTCTTTGACATCGCTGCCGGGCCTCGGGTGGTAGTCCAGTGAGGGATGGCTGTCCCGGGGCCGCATTTCCAGCCATCCCTCACTGGACTACCCCCGCGAGGCGCGGGCCGAAACCGCCCTGTGGACGGCCGGTACGCGGTCCGCGGGGCGGGAACGCTCCCTCCATGTACGTCCCGCCGTCCTTCCACCCGGACCGCCCCGGCCTCGTCGCCCCCGTGCGGGTCGATGCCACTCAGGAGTCGGGTCCGACGCGCGGCCAGGCGCGGGGTCGTCGGTGGCGGTCGACCGGCTGCGGCCTCTACGTGCCGGCCTCGGTGCCGCAGACGCCTCACCAGCGCGCGGTGGAGGCTGCCGCCGTGCTCGGCGTGGACGAGGCGGTGACCGGATGGGCCGGGCTCGCGTGGCTCGGCGCGGCGTGGTTCGACGGCACGTGGGACGGCGCGCGCCCGCGCCCGGTGACCGTCGTGGCGCGGCGCCACGTACGCGCGCGGCCCGGCTTCGAGGTGAGCCAGGAGTTCCTGCACCCGCGGGAGATCGTCGTGGTCGACGGGCTGCCGGTCACCCACGCGGTCCGCTCGGTGACGTTCGAGATGCGGTACGCCGACGGTCTCGGCGCCGCGGTGGAGGCGATCGACATGGCCTGCTACGCCGACCTCGTGTCGATCGCCGAGGTCACGGCGTACGTCGCCCAGCTGGGTCCGGTCACCGGCATCCAGCGGGCGCGCGACGCCCTCGTCGAGGCGGACGAGAACTCGTGGTCGCCGCGGGAGACGCGCATGCGCGGTGTGTGGACCAGGCGCGCGGGGCTGCGCAGGCCCCGGTGCAACGCCCCGGTCTTCGACCTCGCCGGGCGGCATGTCGGGACGCCCGACCTCGTCGACCCGGTGACCGGGCTGGTCGGGCTCTACCACGGCGACAGCCACCTCAGCCTCGTCGGCGCGTCGGCCGACGCCGTCAAGGAGGATGCCTATCGCGACCTCGGCCTCGAGCCGGTCTCGATGCTCGCCACCGACTGGAACGACCTCGACGCGTTCGTACGCCGCCTGCTCGCCGCCGCGCGCCGGGCCGGCAGCCGCCCCGGACCGCGCGCCTGGACGCTGGCCCCGCCGAGCTGGTGGACGACGACCGACACGGTCGCGAAGCGGCGGGTGCTCGACGCCCGACAGCGCGAGCGCTACCTCCGCTACCGCCGCGCCGCCTGAGCGCGGGGACGTACGCCCGTAGGGCCGGGCCCGGGTGGCACCGCTGCGCCCGACGCTCGGGGTAGTCCAGTGAGGGATGGCTGTCCCGGAGGCACGATCGCAGCCATCCCTCACTGGACTACCGCGGCAGGCGAGCCATCCCTCACTGGACTACAACCCCGCCCCGGCCGAGAGCCCCGAGACCCGGGTCCCGGAGCGTCCCGGAGGCGCGGGTCAGCGCTTGACGCGCAGCGGCACCTTCACCGTGCGGCTGGCGCCGTGCCCGTTCTTGGCCCGCACGACGAGGGTGTAGCGACCGACGGCCAGGGTGCGTCCGCCGATCCGGCCCGAGAGTCGGAGCGTGCGGTGGCCGGCCGCGAGTCGCTTGGTCACCCGGGCCACGGTCCGCGACCGCCCCGCCCGCTTGACCTCGACGGTCACCTTCGCCCCCTGGGTGAGCGCGATGCGCGCCCGCACTGTCCTCGGCGAGCGGGGCGACCCGACACGGTGGATGGCGCGGCGGTTGGTCCGCACCTTCAGGCCCGGGCGCGCCCACGACACCGTCGTGGTGACGAACCGGACGGTCTCGTTCCCGGCGGCGTCGGTGACCACGAGCCTCACGTTGTACGTGCCCGGCCGCTCGTAGGTGTGCCGGACGCTCGTGCCGGCGTCGGGGCTCAGCTCGCTGAATCCCCACGTGGCCGAGACGGGGCCCCATGCGTCGGAGGCCGTCACCGAGTACGTCACGCGGCGATCGGTCTTCGCCCTGGCGGGAGCGTCGACGGACACGATGGTGGGCGCCACGGCGTCGAAGGTGCGGGTCTGCACGGTGTTGTCCACGCCGTTGATCCGGCTCCACACCGAGGTGAGGTTGCCGTCGCGGTCCCACGCCACCTGCGGCTCGGGGGAGGGGAGCCGGCGGTCGGTGATGGGCCCCGTCAGGTCGTCGACGGCGACCCAGCCCTGGCCCGCGGGTCGGCGGGCCACCTGGACGAACGGCCGCCCGGCCGGGTCCCGGTTGACCCACGTCGCGGCGGTGCTGCCGCTCGCGTCGACGACCAGCGAGACGTCCGAAGCGGGTCCGAAGAGGGGGTAGAAGGAGGCCGGGCCGCCCCATGCGCCGTCGACCCGGTCGGCGTGGAAGACGTACGAGCCGGCCGCGACGTCCTGGATCCAGGCGGCGGTCACCCGGCCGGCGGGGAGTGCGACGAGCGCGGCCTGCCCGATCGCACCGGTCGCGACGGTCTCCGGTGCCGACCAGCTGCCGCCCGCGGGGCGACGGGCGCTGACCAGGCTCCCGCCCTCGACGGTCGTGTCGGGCCAGGCGAGGGTGGTGGTGCCGTCCGGTGCCACGGCGACGACCGGGTCCCCGACGTCGTCGGTGGTGGCCACCTCGACGGGCTCGGCCCACGCGCTGCCCGCGGCTCGCGTCGCGGCGCCCACGTGGTCCTCGGGCGCGGGCATCGGCGGGGCACCGCGGTCGTTGCTGCGCCAGGTCACCGCGGCCGAGCCGTCGTCGGCGACGTCGAGGTCGGCGCGGTAGGCGTACTGGTCGGCGGGCGAGACGTCCACCGGGCTCGACCAGGTGCCGTCGAGGGCGCGCGTCGCGGCCCGGACCACACCGTCCGCGACCCAGGTGGCCGTGGTGTTCCCGTCCGCGGCGGCGTCGGCCTCGACGTCGAGCTGCGTTGCAGCGGACGTCGCCGCCGTGCCGAGCGCGACGGGCGCCGACCAGGTCCCCGAGGTCGAGCGTGACGAGGCCAGGACGGTGCTGCCGGCGGCCGACGCCTGGCCCCAGACGACGGTCGTCGGCCCCCCTGCGTGCCCGCTGGCGATCGCCGGAGCGGAGACCTCGGCGGCGCGGGCGGAGAGGTCGACCGGGGCCGACCAGGCGCCCTGGGCATGGGTGCTCGCGACCAGGCGGTTCGAGGCCCCGCCGGCGGACGCCCGGTCGGTGGCCACCCACACGGCGCTCACCGCGCCGGAGGCGTCTGCGCTGACCCTCGCGCCGCGCGCCTGGTCGCTCGTCCCGGACAGCGTGGCGGTCGGCGTCCAGCCCTCGGGCTCGACCACCGGCGCGGCGGCGGTCGGGACGGCGGTCAGCAGGCTGCCGGCGACGGCGAGGCTGACGATGGCGGGCGCGGACGCGCGCACGACTCTCTGCATGGTGTTCCCCCGTGGTGAGACAGCGCCGGCGATCGCCGGCGACCATGGGACGCACCGTACGACGACTTGGTTGTGGGACCTCCGCCCAGCGGCCGCGAAACGATTGGCAGGCCCGCGCCCCCACGCCGTACGATCACCGCAGGCGTCTGAGCCGTCATCAGCGGCGAGCCTCGGGAAGAACGGGTGCGGCGATCCGGCCGCCACCTCACTAGACCCCGACGGGTACGGCCCGACACAGCCGCAACGAAGCGGGGATCCGCAGGATCCCAAGCGAGGTGGTACCGCGGCACCCTCCGTCGGAGGTGGTCGTCCTCGCGGGTTTCGAGACAGGACTTCGTCCTTCCTCAACCAGCGAGAGAGAGCCGATGACGTACCCCAAGGTGAGCCACACCGACGCCACCACCGTGGCGAGCAGCCCGCGCTTCCCGGAGATCGAGGAGGCGGTGCTCGCCTACTGGGAGGCTGACGACACCTTCCGCGCGAGCGTCGAGCAGCGCGAGGCGGGCACCGACGGCGCCAACGAGTTCGTCTTCTACGACGGCCCGCCCTTCGCCAACGGCCTCCCGCACTACGGCCACCTGCTCACCGGCTACGTCAAGGACCTCGTCCCGCGCTACCAGACGATGCGCGGCAAGCGCGTCGAGCGCCGCTTCGGCTGGGACACCCACGGCCTGCCCGCCGAGCTCGAGGCGATGCGCCTCAACGGCATCAAGACGACCGACGAGATCGTCGAGCTGGGCATCGAGAAGTTCAACGAGGCCTGCCGCCAGTCCGTCCTCAAGTACACCGGCGAGTGGCGCGACTACGTCACCCGCCAGGCGCGCTGGGTCGACTTCGACAACGACTACCGCACCATGAACCCCGAGTTCATGGAGTCGGTCATCTGGGCGTTCAAGCAGCTGCACGACAAGGGCCTGGTCTACGAGGGCTTCCGCGTGCTGCCCTACTGCTGGCAGGACGAGACGCCGCTGTCCAACCACGAGCTGCGCATGGACGACGACGTCTACCAGATGCGCCAGGACCCGGCCGTCACCGTCGGCTACGACGTCACGACCGACGGCGACTTCAAGGGCGTCAAGGTCCTCGTCTGGACGACGACGCCGTGGACGCTGCCGTCCAACCTCGCGGTCATGGTCGGCGAGGACATCGACTACGTGGTGGTGGAGTCCGACGGCCCCACCGGCAGCACCGAGCGGTACCTCCTCGCCGAGGCGCGGCTCGCGTCGTACGCCCGCGAGCTGGGCGAGAGCCCCGAGGTCACCTGGCGCGGCACCGGCGCCGACCTCGTCGGCCTGGAGTACGCCCCGCCGTTCTCCTACTACGCCGGCCACGCGCGCGCCTTCCGCCTCGTGCCCGCCGAGTTCGTCACCACCACCGACGGCACCGGCCTGGTGCACACCGCCGGCGCCTTCGGTGAGGACGACAAGGTCGTCACCGACCGCGAGGGCATCGAGGCGGTCATGCCGGTCGGCAAGGACGGCCGGTTCACCTTCCCGGTCACCGACTACGAGGGCATGCAGGTCTTCGACGCCAACCTGCACGTGATCGACCACCTCAAGGCCGCGACGAAGGGGGACGGCGACACCGGGTCCGTCACGCCCGGCACCGTCCTCGTGCGCCGCGAGACCTACGACCACTCCTACCCGCACTGCTGGCGCTGCCGGCAGCCGCTGATCTACAAGGGCGTCTCGTCGTGGTTCGTCGAGGTGACCAAGGTCAAGGAGCGCCTGATGGCGCTCAACCAGGAGATCCGCTGGGTCCCCGACCACATCAAGGACGGCCAGTTCGGCAAGTGGCTGGAGAACGCCCGCGACTGGTCGATCACCCGCAACCGCTTCTGGGGCTCCCCGGTGCCGGTGTGGAAGTCCGACGACGAGCACCACCCCCGCATCGACGTCTACGGGTCCTTCGAGGAGCTCGAGCGCGACTTCGGCACGCTGCCGCGCGACAAGGACGGCAACCCCGACCTGCACCGGCCGTTCGTCGACGAGCTGACCCGCCCCAACCCGGACGACCCCACCGGGAAGTCGACGATGCGTCGCGTCACCGACGTGCTCGACGTGTGGTTCGACTCGGGCTCGATGTCCTTCGCCCAGGTGCACTACCCGTTTGAGAACAAGGACTGGTTCGACAACCACTTCCCGGGCGACTTCATCGTCGAGTACATCGGCCAGACCCGCGGCTGGTTCTACACGATGCACGTCCTGGCCGGCGCGATCTTCGACCGCCCCGCGTTCTCGACGTGCGTCAGCCACGGCATCGTGCTCGGCAACGACGGCCAGAAGATGTCGAAGAGCCTGCGCAACTACCCCGACGTGCGCGAGGTCTTCGACCGCGACGGTGCCGACGCGATGCGCTGGTTCCTCATGTCGAGCCCGATCCTGCGCGGCGGCAACCTCATCGTCACCGAGCAGGGGATCCGCGACTCCGTGCGGCAGGTGCTGATCCCGCTGTGGAACAGCTGGTCGTTCTTCAGCCTCTACGCCAACGCCGCCGACGGCGGCGCCGGCCGCGAGGCGACCTGGCGCACCGACAGCGCGCACCCGATGGACCGCTACATCCTGGCCAAGCTGCGCGACCACGTCGCGACGATGACCGACCAGCTCGACAACTACGAGGTGGCGGCGGCGTGCGACTCCACGCGCACCTTCCTCGACGTGCTGACCAACTGGTACATCCGTCGCTCCCGCGAACGGTTCTGGGACGAGGACGGCGACGCCTTCGACACCCTCCACACCGTGCTCGAGGTGGTCTGCCGGGTGACGGCGCCGCTGCTGCCGCTGACGACCGAGGAGGTCTGGCGCGGCCTGACCGGCGAGCGGTCGGTCCACCTGACCGACTGGCCGGACGCTGACACGCTGCCGGGCGACGACGCGCTCGTGGCCGCGATGGACACGGTGCGCGACGTCTGCTCCGCGGGCTCCGCGCTGCGCAAGGCCGCCAACCTCCGCAACCGGCTCCCGCTCTCGCGGCTCACCGTGGTCACCGACACCGACCTGTCGGGCTTCGAGCAGCTGGTCGCCGACGAGCTCAACCTCAAGGCCGTCGACCTGCTCGCGGCCGACGCCCCCGAGGCCGAGGCGTACGGCGTCTCGCAGCGGCTGACCGTCAACGCGCGCTCCGCCGGTCCGCGCCTGGGCAAGGACGTCCAGCTCGCCATCAAGGGCTCGAAGTCCGGTGACTGGTCGGTGGCCGAGGACGGCACCGTCACCGCGGGCGGGCTGGCGCTCGTCGAGGGGGAGTACGCCCTCGAGACCGTCGCCGGGTCCGCCGACGACGACACCGCGATCGGCGTGCTGCCGCGCGGCGGCTTCGTGGTGCTCGACACCGCCCTCACGCCGGAGCTCGAGGCCGAGGGCACCGCCCGCGACCTGGTCCGCGCGGTGCAGCAGGCCCGCAAGGACGCCGGCCTCCAGGTCAGCGACCGGATCGCCCTGACGGTGTCGGGCCCGGCCGCGACCCTCGACGCGGCCCGCACCCACGAGGCGATGGTCGCCGAGGAGACGCTGGCCACCTCGGTGTCCTACGCCGAGGCCGGCGAGGTCTCGGTCGAGGTCGCGAAGGCCTGAGCGTCGGTGACGCGTCGGCGGGCTGGTTGAATCGTGGGCATGGCCCACCTCGACCTGTCCGCCGACGTCGTCACCCTCACCCAGCAGCTCGTCGACACCTTCTCGGTCAGCCACCACGAGCAGGAGATCGCCGACGCCGTGGAGGCGGCGCTGCGCCCCCTGCCGCACCTCACCGTGACCCGCCGCGGGCACACGGTCGTCGCGCGCACCGACCTCGGTCGCGGCGAGCGCGTGGTGATCGCCGGCCACCTCGACACCGTGCCGCTCAACGACAACCTGCCGTCGCGGCTCGAGGACGGGATCCTGCACGGACTCGGCACCTGCGACATGAAGGGCGGCGACGCGGTCATGCTCAAGCTGGCCGTCGACCTCACCGAGCCCAACCGCGACCTCACCTTCATCTTCTACGAGGCCGAGGAGGTCGACTCGATCCACAACGGGCTGCGCAAGCTCACCGAGAGCGACCCCGACCTGCTCGAGGCCGACTTCGCGATCCTCATGGAGCCCAGCAACGCCGCGATCGAGGCGGGCTGCCAGGGCACCATGCGCGTCGACGTCCGCACGACGGGGGAGCGGGCCCACAGCGCCCGCAGCTGGAAGGGCGTCAACGCCATCCACCGAGCCGGCCCGGTCCTGGCGCGCCTCAACGACTACGTCGCCCGCGAGCCGGAGATCGACGGCCTGACCTACCACGAGGGCCTCAACGCCACGGGGATCCGCGGTGGCGTCGCCGGCAACGTGATCCCCGACGAGTGCGTGGTGGAGGTCAACTTCCGCTTCGCCCCCGACCGCAGCGAGGCCGACGCGGAGGCGTTCGTGCGTGACTTCTTCGACGGCTTCGAGGTCACCGTCACCGACCTGGCCGCCGGCGCCCTCCCCGGGCTGGACCGTCCCGCGGCCAAGGCGTTCGTCGACGCGGTCGGCGGCGACCCGGCGCCCAAGTTCGGCTGGACCGACGTCGCGCAGTTCACCAGGCTGGGCGTGCCCGCGGTCAACTTCGGCCCGGGCGACCCGATGTTCGCCCACAAGCAGGACGAGCACGTCCCGGTCGAGCACGTCGAGCGCTGCGAGCGGGTGCTGAAGGAGTGGCTGTCGTGAGCGGCGAGCAGCCCCACGACCGGATGCGCGGCCCGGTCGTCGAGCGTCGCGGCCAGGTCCACGACGGCTCGACCACCGACCAGCGGCTGCTCGACTCCCGCGGCCCCACGGACTGGCTGCACTCGGACACGTGGCGCGTGCTCCGCATCCAGGCCGAGTTCGTCGAGGGCTTCGGGGCGCTCGCCGAGACCGGCCCGGCGATCGCGGTCTTCGGCTCCGCGCGCACGCCCGCCGACCACCCCCACTACGCGGTCGGCGAGGAGGTCGGCCGCAAGCTCGTCGAGGCCGGCTTCGCGGTGATCACCGGCGGCGGGCCCGGGGCGATGGAGGCCGCCAACAAGGGGGCCTGCGAGGCGGGCGGCGCCAGCCTCGGCCTCGGGATCGAGCTGCCCTTCGAGTCCGGCCTCAACCAGTGGGTCGACAAGGGCATCAACTTCCGCTACTTCTTCGCCCGCAAGACCATGTTCGTCAAGTACTCGCAGGGCTTCGTGGTGCTGCCCGGCGGGCTCGGCACCCTCGACGAGCTGTTCGAGGCGCTCACCCTCGTGCAGACCGGCAAGGTCACCTCGTTCCCGATCGTCCTGATCGGCACCGCGTACTGGAAGGGCATGATCGACTGGCTGCGCGAGACCGTCCTGGCCGAGGGCAAGATCAAGCCGGCCGACCTCGACATGCTGGTCCTGACCGACGACGTCGACGAGGCCGTCTCGCTGATGGTGCAGGCCCGCGAGGACCGGACATGATGTGGCTGTTCGCGGTCCTCGTGGTGCTCGCGATGGCGGGCGTCGCGCTGGTCGCGTCCGGTCGCGGCGGGTCGATGCCGCCGGCCCACGACGACCGGCCGGACCTGGCGCTGCCGACCGACCGCGCGATCGGGGCCGCCGACCTGCGGGCCGTACGCTTCCCGCTCGCCGTGCGCGGCTACCGGATGTCCGACGTCGACGCGCTGCTCGCGCGGCTGGCCACCGAGCTCGAGGACGGTCGGGGGACCTCGTCTGGCGACCTCGACCGGGCCTAGGGCAGACTCCGGCGGCATGTCGTTCCCGATCGTGGTCTGGATCCTCACGGCCCTGGCGGCCGTGGTGGTCGTGCTGACCCGCCTGCGCCTGCGCGGCGAGGACGCGGCCGGCCGGCTGTCCATCAACCCGCGACTCCCCGCCGCGCACTTCGTCGCGGGGTCCCTCGCCCTGGTGCTGTGGCTCGGGGTGCTCGTCGCCCCGGAGGACTCGCTCGTCGGTGGCCCGCTGGTCGGGATCGTCGCCGTCGCGGCCTGGTGGGTCACCGCGCTGTGCGGCGTGCTGATCCTCGCCCGCTGGCTGCCCACCAAGGGCCGGCACGCGCCCGCGGCGTCCGGTGACGGCTGGAGCGACGGCCCCGGGCTCTCGCTCCTCGCCCACCTCGGCATGGTCGTCGGCGTGCTGGTGTTCACCTACGCCTACCTCACGGCGGCGGTGTGAGGGCCCTGCGCCGCGCGCTCGCGGTCGCCTGCCTGGCCGGGACCGCGCTGACCGCGACCGGTCCCGCCCCGGCCGTCGCCGTCCGCGCCGACGCCGAGCGTCCGGCGGTGGTCGAGACCCGCACCATCGGCCACTCCGTGCGGGGCCGTCCGATCCGCGCCTTCCGCCTCGGCGAGCCTGGCCGGCGCCGCATCGTGATGGTCTCCACCATGCACGGCAACGAGCCCCACACCCGGGCGATCCTGGAGAGCCTGCGCGACGGGCGTGCCATCCGGGGCGTCGACCTGTGGGTCGTGCCCACCTACAACCCCGACGGCCTCGCCCGCGGCACCCGCCGCAACGCCCACGGCGTCGACCTGAACCGCAACTTCCCCTACGCGTGGGCCGACCTCGACGGCAGCTACGAGTCGGGCCCGCGGGCGGCGAGCGAGCCGGAGACCCGCGCGATGATGCGGTTCCTGCGCGACGTCGACCCGCTGCGGGTGATCAGCTTCCACCAGCCGCTCAACGGGGTCGACACCGACACCAAGGACCCGCGGTTCGCGCGCCGCCTCGCCCGGGCGCTGCGGCTGCCGCGCACCTCGCTCGACTGCGGCGGGCTGTGCCACGGCACGATGACCATGTGGTTCAACCACCACTTCCGCGGCAGCGCGCTGACCGTGGAGTACGGCGCGCACCCGCCGCGACGGCGGATGGTCGTCGAGGCGCCCCGCCAGCTGCTCGGGCTGCTCCACGCGCACCGCACGTCGCGCGGTTGACCCGGAGAGGCGACGGGGCGTGCGGGTTCAGCGGCCGCGGAACTCCGGCTGCTGCTTGGCCACGAACGCGTCGACGGCGGCGAGGTGGTCCTCGGTGCCGCCGGTGAGCGCCATCTTCTCCGCCTCGAGGGCGAGCGACTCGTCGAGCGGGTGGGCGGCGGAGTGCGCCACCGCCTGGCGGATCGAGCCGTACGCGACCGTGGGGCCCGCGGCGAGGCGCGCCGCGAGGGCGTCGACGGCGTCCGCGAACCCGTCCTCGGCGACGACCTGCGTGGCCAGGCCCAGCTCGAGGGCCTCCTGGGCGCCGACGGTGCGCGGGAAGTAGAGCAGCTCCATCGCCCGGGCCTGCCCGACCAGCCGCGGCAGCGTCCAGCTCGAGCCGGTGTCGCACGACAGCGCCACGCCGGCGAACGAGGTGTTGAAGCCGGCCGAGTCGACGAGGACCCGGAAGTCGGCGGCGAACGCGAGGCTGGCTCCCGCCCCGGCCGCGACGCCGTTGACCGCGGCGATGACCGGCTTCGGCATCGTCGCCAGGGTGTGCACGATCGGGTTGTAGTGCCGCTCGACGGTGTCCGACAGCGGCACGTCCGCGTCGCCCCTGAGCCCGGCGAGGTGCTCCTTGAGGTCCTGGCCGACGCAGAACGCCCGCCCGCTGCCGGTGAGCACCACGCAGCGGACCTCCGGGTCGTCGGCCACCCGGCGCACCGTCTCGAGCAGCAGGTCCTTCGTCGCGACGTCGAGCCCGTTCATCGCCTCGGGCCGGTTGAGGGTGATCGTGGCGACCGCGTCGACGACCCGGAGCAGCACGGGGGCGTCGGACGGGGTGTCGGCGGGGGACGGGGTGGAGGTCGTCATGGGGGCAGTCTGCCGGACCGACATCCACCGCTCCGACGCCCTGTGGTGCCGATCACGCGTGACATGGGGGATACTGGACCCCGTACGACGCCGATCGAGGTGGCCAGCACGACACCGCCGCCTCGATTCGCATGTGAAGACTCCTCCATCGCCGGTAGATGGCAGAACAGGAAGAGGTGCGCCGATGGCCGCCATGAAGCCCCGCACGGGCGACGGACCGCTCGAGGTGACCAAGGAGGGCCGCGGCATCGTGATGCGCGTCCCGCTCGAGGGCGGTGGACGGCTGGTCGTCGAGCTCAACGCCGACGAGGCGGCAGCCCTGGGTGACGCCCTCAAGGACGTCGTCGGCTGATCGTGGCCACCTCAGCCCAGCTGCCCACGCAGGTCTCACCACCTGAGTTCGCCCTCAGCCCCGCGCTCCCGCACCAGATCGGCGGGGCGGAGGTCTGGGCCTTCCCGGTCCTCGCGGACGACGCCGGACCGCTGCTCGGCCCCGGCGCCGAGGAGGCGTCGGAGGCCCTCGGCCTCGACCTCCTCGCCGCGCTCGAGGCGTCGCGCGCCAGCGGTCGCGCCGGCGAGGTCACGACCGTCCCGGTCGCGGCGCTCCCCGACGACGGGGTCGGGCTCGTGCTGCTCGTCGGCGTCGGCGAGGGGTCGGTCACCGACTTCCGCCGGGCCGGCGCCGCGCTCGCCCGCGCGACCAAGGACCGCGCGAGCGTCGTCACGACCCTCGCCGCGATCGCGCCCGACGACGGCCTCGCAGCCGTCGTGGTGGGCGCCATGCTCGCCTCGTTCGGCTTCCACTGGCGCTCCGCCGGCCCGAAGGAGCAGCCGGTCGCCCGGATCGTGCTCGCCGGCGTGAGCGACGACGGCGCCGACGACGAGCTCGCCCGCGCGATCGCGCTGGGCGGTGCGGGCTGGCGCTCGCGGACGCTCGCGACGGTCCCGTCCAACCTGAAGAACCCCGCGTGGCTCGCCGAGCAGGCGGTCGAGGTCGGCGCTGCCGCCGGGCTCGAGGTCACGGTGTGGGACGAGGAGCGGCTGGCCGCGGAGGGCTTCGGCGGCGTCCTCGCCGTCGGCGGCGGCTCGGTGAGCCCGCCGCGCCTGATCCGCATGGACTACACGCCCCGCGGCGCCGGGAAGAAGATCCCCACCGTCGTCCTCGTCGGCAAGGGCATCACCTTCGACAGCGGCGGCCTCGACATCAAGCCGGCCGAGTCGATGCTGACGATGAAGCGCGACATGAGCGGCGGCGCCGCCGTGATCGCGACGATGGCCGCGCTGCGCGACGTCGACTGCCCGGTGCGGGTCGTCGGCCTGGTGCCGGCCGCGGAGAACTCGGTGAGCGGTTCCTCGATGCGTCCCGGCGACGTGATCACCCACGTCGGGGGACGGACGTCCGAGGTCAACAACACCGACGCCGAGGGACGGCTCGTCCTCGCCGACGCGATGGCCTACGCGGTCGCCGAGCTGGCGCCCGCCGCGCTCGTCGACGTCGCGACTCTCACCGGCGCGATGAAGGTCGCCCTCGGGCAGTGGACCGGCGGCTACTTCGCCAACCACGAGGGCCTCGCCGCGCACGTCGAGTCGGCCGCCGCCGCGTCCGGCGAGTCCGTGTGGCGGATGCCGCTGGTCGCCGACTACGAGGAGAAGGTGTCCTCCCGGATCGCCGACGGCGACAACGCCGCGGGCGGCGCCGGGGCGATCACCGCCGCGCTGTTCCTGCAGCACTTCGCCGGCGACGTCCCGTGGGTCCACGTCGACTTCGCGTCGGCCGCCGAGGCGCCCGCCGACCGGCACGAGTGGACCGCCGGCCCCAGCGGCTGGGGCCCGCGCCTGCTGCTGACCTGGCTCGGCTCCGACGACCCGCTGGCCGGGATCGCCTGATGCTCGGCCTCACCGTCCGCTGGTCCCTCGTCGGGGCCGCGGACGGGGTCGAGGAGGAGCTCGCCTCCTACGTCGCCGAGACCTCGCACGCCCGCTTCACCGGCATGGCGGGCCTGCGCCACAAGACGTGGCGCTGCGTGCCGGGGCAGTGGTTCGAGGGCTGCTACGTCTTCGCCTCCGACGAGGCGCGCGCCGCGTTCCAGCGCGACTTCACCGCCGGCGCGGCCGACGCGCCGGGCTCGCGGATCGTCGGCTCGCCCCCGGTCCTCGTCGAGGCGTGCGACGTCGTCGCCGTCGCGGAGGGCTGGGACGGCTTCCTCGCCTCCCCGCGCTTCTGACCCCGCCGACCACGGCGTGCGTCGAGCGGACACCGGTGCGCTCGAGCACGCCCGTGGCGCCGACTGGTCAGGCTCTCGCTGAACTTGTCAGGCCGTGCACGGCCTGACAAGTTCAGCGATCCCCGGCTGACCGGGGATCGCTGAAGGAGGGACGGAGGAGGGACGCCGAGGACGCCGGGTGACCTGGTGCCCGGCTCAGGCCTCGGGGGCCCACTCCTTCTTGGCGGCCAGGAGGCCGTCGCCGACCGGCAGCAGCACCGGCACCAGCGCGTCGTGCTCGAGGATCGTGCGGCCGAGGTCGCGGATGGTGACGGTCTCCTCGTCGCGCTGGGCGGGGTCGGCGACCCGGTCGTGCCACAGGGCGTTGTCGAAGGCCACCACGCCGCCCGGCCGCAGCAGCCGCAGCGCCTCCTTGAGGTACGCGGCGTACTCGCGCTTGTCGCCGTCGCAGAAGACCAGGTCGTAGTGGCCGTCGGTGAGCCGGGGGAGCACGTCGAGCCCGGCGCCGGCGATCGTGCGGGCACGGTTGCCGGGGATGCCGGCCTCGGTGAACGTCTCCTTGGCGAGGCGCTGGTGCTCGGCCTCGATGTCGACGGTGGTGAGCACGCCGTCCGAGCGCATGCCGCGCAGCATCCACAGCCCGGAGACGCCGGTGCCGGTGCCGATCTCGACGACCGCGCGGGCGTCGAGCACCGACGCGAGGAAGCGCAGGGCTGCGCCGGCGCCGGGACCGACCGGCGTCACGCCGACCTCCTCGGCGCGGCTGCGGGCGGAGGCCAGGATCTCGTCCTCCGCCACGAACGTCTCGGCGTAGGACCAGCTCGCGGGCTTGATCGGCGTGGTGATGACGGGCCTCCTGGGTCGACGCCGGCGGTGCGCGTGGAGCGCCCCGCTCAGGCGGGTCGACTCTATCGCGCCGCCGCCCCCGGACGTGGCCGGGAACACAGCGGGGTGGTCGGTCGTTGGGCGGGGAGAAGTTCTTGGTCGGAGCGCACCGAGTTCACAGCGAACTCTCAGGCGCGGTCCCTAGCGTGAGGAAGGACAGCGAACCGGTGCAGCTACGGTCGAAGAGGACGACGAGCCAGGGGGCTCCCGTGGGCAAGCAGGCCGAGACGACTCCCGGAGCGGACGCGGCCGGGCTGCCCTCGTGGGACGAGATCGTCGAGCAGCACTCCGACCGGGTCTTCCGGCTCGCCTACCGGCTCACCGGCAACCGTCCCGACGCCGAGGACCTCACCCAGGAGGTCTTCGTCCGGGTCTTCCGCTCCCTCGACACCTACACGCCCGGCACCTTCGAGGGCTGGCTGCACCGGATCACCACCAACCTCTTCCTCGACGGCGCCCGCCGCAAGCAGCGGATCCGGTTCGACGCGCTGTCCGACGAGCGCGCCGCCCGGCTGACCAGCCCGAACGTCGGCCCCGAGTTGGCCGTCGCCGACCAGACGTTCGACGACGACATCGAGACCGCTCTCGCCACGTTGCCGCCCGACTTCCGCGCCGCCGTCGTGCTGTGCGACGTGGAGGGTCTCAGCTACGAGGAGATCGCGGAGATCATGGGCGCCAAGCTCGGCACCGTGCGCTCCCGGATCCACCGTGGCCGCACCATGCTCCGCAAGGCGCTCGCCCACCGCGAGCCCGCGGCCGGTCGCCAGCGCTACTCCGGACCGGTCGCGGCCCGCGCGCGGGAGGTGGGGTCGTGGTGACGCACCTCGGCTCGCGGGTCAGCGCGCTCCTCGACGGGCACCTCGCGCCCGAGGAGGAGGAGCGCTGCTGGGACCACGTCCACTCCTGCCACGCCTGCCGCGACCTGGTCGAGCAGGAGGGCCGGGTCAAGACCCAGCTGGCGCAGCTGTCGTGGGGGCCGTCGTCGTGCTCGCGCGACCTGAAGTCCTCGCTGCTGGGCGGCTGCTCGAGCCTCACCCCGCCGCCGTTCCCGACCTCGCCGTCGCGCAGCCGCCGCGGCCTGGTCGCCCTCGGGGGAGGGGCCGCCGGCGCCTGCGTCGTCGGCGTGCTGGCGCTCGGCGTGGCGGGCGGGCCGCAGGTCCAGCCGCGCCCGCCGGCCACCGACCTCGGCCGGCCGACCGGGTCCGCGACGCCGGTCGGCACGACCGACGACCGGGGCGTGCGCAACCCGGTCGCACCCTCCCGGACGCCCCTGGCCGAGCGGTTGGTGGCGATCCGGGAGAAGATTGCCCCGTGACCGACGAGCACCCCTCCGACGAGCAGGGCCCCGACCGCGCCGCTGAGCACGCCGGGGACGAGCCCACCCAGCCCCTCGCGGGCTGGCGGCCGACCGCCTCCGGGCCGTCGCCGGAGCCGGACCCCGCGCCCGGCGAGCGACCGGTCGAGGGCCCGGTCGAGAACGCAGTCGAGAACGCAGTCGAGGGCCCGGCCGACGAGCCTGCGCGCCCCGCCCAGCCGCAGGGCCTGCCGTACGGGGACACCGGGGACGCGCGCCCCGCCGGCGACACCGGGGAGCCCGGGACCTCGGGCGTCTCCGACCCGACGCCCGCGTCGGTGCCGTCTTCCGCGCCCGCGCCCGCCACGGTGCCGCTCGGCCCGCCGCCCTACGCCGTTCCCGGCCCCTACGCCGCCCCCGGCCCGCACCCGGGCGGACCGGTCGGCCCCTACCCCGGTCCGAGCTACCCCGGTCCCGGCTACGGCGCCCACGTCGCGCGCCCCGCCCCCCGACGTACGCCGCTGTGGATCTGGCCGGCGGTCGCCGCGGTCGCGCTGGTGGTCGGCATCCTCGGCGGCTTCGCCGGCGGCGCCCTGCAGGACCAGCTCGCCTCGCAGCGCGGCACCGTCGACGACGGCCTCGACGGGGTCCGCACCCGGTCCGCCGCTCCGCTGGACGCCGACAACGGCTCGGTGCCCGCGGTCGCCCAGGCGCTGCTGCCGAGCACGGTGCAGATCGTCGCCGAGTTCGACGGCCAGGCCTCCGGCGCCACCGGCTCGGGCTTCGTGCTCGACCGCGAGGGCCACGTCGTGACCAACAACCACGTGGTCGCCTCCGCCGCCTCCGACGACGGCCCGATCGTGGTGATCGACCACCTCGGCGACCGGCACCGGGCCACGGTGGTCGGGCGCAGCTCGGTCTACGACCTCGCCGTGCTCAAGGTCGCCGAGTCCGACGGCCTGGAGCCCGCCGCGCTCGGCGCGTCCCAGGTCCTCCGCGTGGGCGACCCGGTGATCGCCTTCGGTGCCCCGCTCGGGCTGAGCCAGACGGTCACCTCCGGCATCGTCAGCGCGCTCAACCGTCCGGTCACCACCTCGGGGGAGTCCGACGACGACTCGTCCTACATCAACGCCGTGCAGACCGACGCCGCGATCAACCCGGGCAACTCCGGTGGCCCGCTGGTCAACCTCGCCGGCGAGGTCGTGGGCGTGAACTCAGCGATCGCCACCACCGGCGGCGCGTCCACCGAGGCCGGCAACATCGGCGTCGGGTTCGCGATCCCGATCGAGCAGGTCCGCACCACGGTCGACCAGATCCTGCGCACCGGGAAGGCGGAGTACCCCGTCATCGGCGCCCAGGTCCGCACCGCCGGCGAGCCCGACTCGGAGGGCGCCACGATCACCGAGGTGATGCCGGGGACGCCGGCCGAGCGTGCCGGGCTGCGGCAGGACGACGTGATCACCCGCGTCGACGACCAGCCGGTCAACGACGGCATCGCGCTGATCGTCGCGATCCGCACCCACCTGCCGGGCGAGACCGTCGAGATGTCGGTGCTGCGCGGCGGGGAGGAGCAGGTCGTCCAGGTCGAGCTCGACGGCAAGGTCGGCTAGCCGGCCGCGGGATCCCGCTCGTCGGTGACCGGGCCGGACGTCACTCCGGCCGGTCGGCGCCGGTCTCGCTCTCGATGAACGGGTGCTGGTCGACGAACTGCCGGGTCTCGGCGTACATCCGCTGGATGAACTCCTCGAGCTGCACCCGCTCCACGCGCCACTGGCCGCGCCCGCCGATCTTGATGGCGGGGAGGTCGCCGCGCCGGACGAGGGCGTAGACCTGGGCGCTGGAGGTGTTGAGCACCTCGGCGACGTCGGCCAGCGTCAGGAAGCGGGGGTCCTCGGGCATGGGGTCATCGTGCCACCCGGGGCGAGCGCCCGGCGCACGCCGGCCCGGTGCCTGTGGAGAGCCAGGTGTGAAGTGGCCCGCCGCGGGCAATGATGCAGCCGTGTCCCGGAAACCCCAGCAGGCCACCCACCACGTCGACGTGCCACCGGCCAGCCGCACCCGACCGCCCGGGTGGCGCGACCCACGCCTGTGGGTCGGGGTGGCGCTGGTGACCGGGTCGGTCGTGGCCGGCGCCCGCATCATGGCGGCGGCCGACGACCTCACCCCGGTGTGGTCGGCCTCCGGTGACCTGGTCGCGGGCGACACCATCGGCGCCGACGACCTCGTGGCCGCGCGGGTGCGCTTCGACGACGCGGAGGACCGCGAGCGCTACCTCCCGGTCGACGCCGAGCTGCCCGCCGGCCTCACGCTCACCCGTCCGCTGGCGGAGGGCGAGCTGGTGCCCGCCGCCGCGCTCGGCGCCGCGGAGGACGACGGACGCGTCGAGGTCTCCATCGCGGTGCCCGCCGAGCACGTCCCGACGGGCCTCGCGCGCGGCTCTCGCGTCGACGTCTGGGTGATCGGGGAGGACCGTCGCTCGCGGGCCGACGCCGAGCTGGTGCTCTCGGACGTGCTGGTCCTCGACGCCCCCGTCGTGACCGACGCGTTCGCCGCGGCGACCTCGCGCCAGCTGGTGCTCGCCCTGCCCGCCGCCGAGGAGGAGCCGCTGGCGCAGGTGCTGGCGGCCAGCGGGGACGACCGCGTCCGCGTCGTCGGCAGGGGCTGAGCCGTGCTCTGCGTGCTCGTGCTCGCGGCCGGGGAGCCGTGGGAGGCCCCCGCGCTCGCCGACCTGGAGGCCCACCCCGGGGTCGTGGTGCTCAAGCGCTGCGTCGACGTCGACGACCTGGTCGCGTCGGTCACCAGCGGTCAGGCCGACGTCGCGGTGGTCGCGCTCGACGCGCCCGGCCTCGACCCGTCGGCGGTCGCCCACCTGCGCCGCCACGCGGTGCGACCGGTCGCGGTGACCGGGGCGAGGTCCGACGACCTCGACGTCCGCGAGCACGCCCACCGGCTCGGCATCACCGCCGTCGTCGGCGGTGGCGAGCTGGCCAGCCTGCCCGAGGTCGTGACCAGCGTCGAGGACGTCCTCGACACCCGCCCGCGCCAGCCCGCCCTCGAGCCCGCGACGCCCGCGACGTCCGGGCCGGGTGGTCGGGTGGTCGCGGTCTGGGGGCCGGCCGGGGCGCCGGGGCGTACGACGGTCGCCGTCAACCTGGCCGGGGAGCTGGCCCGTCGACGGGTGCCGTCGGTGCTCGTCGACCTCGACCCCTACGGCGGCGCCGTCGCCCAGCAGCTGGGCGTCCTCGACGAGGTGTCCGGCCTGCTGTCGGCTGCGCGGCTGGCGGGGTCGGGACACCTCGCGGACCGGTTCCCCTCGACCTGCCGCGGCGTGGGCGAGCACCTCGCCGTGGTGACCGGCCTGCCCCGGGCCGACCGCTGGCGCGAGGTGCGCCCGGCCCACGTCGAGCAGCTGCTGGAGGCGGCCCGCGGCCTGGGCGAGGTGGTCCTCGACACCGGCTTCAGCATCGAGGACGACCAGGCGGCCGACCTCGGGGGACGCCCGGCCCGCAACACCCTGACGCTGGGCGCGCTGGAGCAGGCCGACGAGGTCGTGGTCGTCGGGGGCGCGGACCCGGTCGGGCTGACCCGCCTGGCGCGGGCGCTGGTCGACCTCCGGGAGCGGGCCGACGGCACGCCGGTGCGGGTCGTGGTCAACCGGATGAGGTCCTCGATCGGCTGGTCCGAGAAGGACATCGCCGGCATGGTCGAGGGCTTCAGCCGGGTCGCCGGCCTGCACTTCCTGCCCGACGACGCGCCCCTGGTCGACCGGTCGCTGGTGGCCGGCCGTCCGGTGGTCGAGCTGGGGGAGTCGTCCCTGGCGCGGAGCCTCGCCGCGCTCGCCGACGCCGTCTTCCCGGCCACCGTCGGGCCCGCCTCCGGGCGCGCGCACCCGCGCCCCGCCGGGCGCCGCGGGCTCCGTCGATCACGCCGGCAACCGGTCTAAACCTCTAGGTCTGTTCCACGATTCTTTTACGTTGGGTCAAGAATCGGCTTAAACTGGATGATCCGCACGAAGGAGAATCCGGTGACCACA
Organism: Nocardioides okcheonensis; assembly: GCF_020991065.1. NCBI lineage: Bacteria > Bacillati > Actinomycetota > Actinomycetes > Propionibacteriales > Nocardioidaceae > Nocardioides > Nocardioides okcheonensis. Next base: position 1,625,927 of record NZ_CP087710.1, on the reverse strand, counting down.
CCTGCTCGCGCGTGCGCCTACGCGCTCCTCACCCTGTCCCTCGCCTCGGCGCCGGCCTACGCCCAGGGAGCCCAGGACGCCCGGCGCGTCCCGTCCGGCACGACCGGCAACGACACGATCGTCGGCAACGCCCGGCCGAACCACATCATGGCCCTGGGTGGACGTGACGACGTGGTCGGCAACGGGTCCGACGACACCATCTACGGCGGCAAGGGCAACGACCGGATCGACGGCGGCGACGGCAACGACTGGATCACCGCGCAGCCCGGCCGCGACTGGGTCAACGGCAACCTCGGCAACGACCGGATCGACGGCGGGCAGGGCGACGACACCCTCTACGGCGGCGAGGGCGACGACGTGATCAGCTCCAACGTCGGCAACGACACCGTCTACGGCGAGAACGGCAACGACACCCTGGGCGGCAACGACGGCGTCGACCGGCTCTTCGGCGGCGAGGGCAGCGACAAGCACATCGGCGGCGCCGGCAACGACTGGATCGACGGCGGTGGCGGCGACGACGGGGCGATCCAGGGAGGCCCCGGCGACGACGTGCTCATCGACGGCGCGGGCAACGACTGGCTCGTCAAGGGCGACGAGGGCGACGACGTGATCTTCCTCGGTCCCGGCGTCGACAAGGCGTTCGCCGAGCAGGGCAACGACGTCATCTACGTGCTCAACGACGGGCAGGCCGACAAGATCCGCTGCGACGACGGCGGCCAGGCGCAGGGCAGCAACGACCGGGTGGTCTTCGTCGGGTCGCGCGACCCGCTCGACGTGGTCGACCCGTTCGGGACCTGCGAGAGCGTCTCCGTGGTCGCCGAGGCGCCGCAGGGCTGGCCCTACGGCCCGGTCTCGGCGCGGACCGTCACGCCGCGAACAGCAGGTACAGACCTCCCACGGTGAAGCTCACCATCGCGACCAGCAGCGGCAGCTGACCGGTCAGGTGGTGGCGCCTCGGCAGCAGCGCGAGGGCCCGGTCGTGGGCTGCCACGACACCGACGACGTGACCGAGCACGACCGCGAGCACCTTCGTGACCGCCAGGAACGTCGGGTGCCCGGACAGCCAGTAGCTGACCTGGAGGTCGGCCGTGCCGAGGAAGTCGTCGCCCCGGCTGAACGGGTCGCTCAGCTGGATCACGGTCAGCTGGCCGTACTCGACGAGGAACGTCAGGTAGTGCGCCGCGATGTAGCCCACGATGATCGGCACGACCGAGTGGGCGAAGAGGTCGGGCAGGGCCCGCCGCGGCGTCGAGCTCGTCACGCCGGTGGCCATCGTGGCGACCGTCAGGATCGCGATCACGCCGCCGGAGAACACGATGAGCCCGAGCGTGTCCGGCAGGACGCGGGTGACCGACATCGACTGCACCGCCTTGAGCCACGGCGTCGACTCGCGGAAGGAGTCGAACGCGGTGCTGCCGAACAGCACGCCCACGACGCCGACCAGGCCCGGGCGCGCCCGGAGCGTCGCGAGGTTGGCGAGCGGGCTGCGCAGCACGAGCCCGCGCTCGTCGCGCCCCCAGATCGAGAGCTTCGCGACCAGCGAGGAGTAGACCTCGAACGGGTCGGCGCGGGCGAGGAAGGTGGTGCCGAACAGCGCCGAGCCGACCAGCATGATGCCGAGGTAGAGCGCGCACCACAGCCGGACCGGACCGACGTCGGTCGAGTTCGGGTAGACCAGCTCGAGCCACACGAAGGCGAACAGGCCCGCGGCCGCCGGCCAGTAGCCGAGGCGCGCGGGGTAGGCGTACATGCCCTGCCCCTCCGGGACGCCCGAGAGCTTGGCGAACAGGATCGCGACGGTGCGTGCCGGGCTGACGGCGCGGAAGAACGGGCCGAGCAGCAGCGACGCCGGCACCAGCCCGACCCACAGCAGCGTGTAGAAGGTGCCGAGGAACGGGTTGGTCAGGCTGTCCTTGCCGAGCACGGCGGCCGCGCCGACGTAGAGGAAGAACACCATGCCGACCACACGCGCGCCCACGGCGAGGGCGCGCGAGGACGCGAGCCGGTCGAGCCACGCCGGCGCGGGGCGCCCCGAGGTGCGGCCGTCGTAGCGCGGCTCGCGCCAGGCGACGGCGAGGACGGTGAAGGAGACCACCAGTGCCGCGACGGCACCCGCGATCGCCAGCTCCGACGGGATCGGGAGGTCCTTGGCGCCTCCGAGGCCGTGGGCCTGGATCGTGCCCGGCACGCTCAGCGGACCTCGAGCTGGAGCACGACCTGGTCCGGCTCGTGGCTCTCGACCTCGACGACCCCGGGCCGGTCGATGGTGATCTCGTGCTCGGAGGTGCCCGCCTCGTAGGCGATCTCCTGCTCGGGCGTGCTGTGCACGTGGAGCTCGCCGGCGACGTCGGAGGTGATGGTGAGGTCGAGGGTCTGGCCGATTGCGAGGTCGACGCGCTCCCCGTTGGGGGTGAAGGTGTCGCCCTCGCGGGTCACGGTCACCTCGACGGCGTCGCTGCTCGTCGAGCCCGACCCGGAGTCGGACCCGGAGCTCGAGCTCGATCCGGAGTCGGACGGAGTCGCGGTGCCGCCGTCGTCGTCGCTCCCGCCGCAGGCGCTCAGGCCGAGGGCGAGCACGAGGGCGAGCGGGGCGAGGCGGGACAGACCGTGACGGGGCATGCTGGGCTCCTTCTGGGCGTACGTCGGCACCCGGTGGCCACGACGGGCGTCGGTCCACGGGCTCTGCCAGAATCCCACGAGGAACAAGACGCTGCGACGAGAGGGCATGCATGAGCGACCGGCTGCGGCCGCGGGACCTGGCGATCCTGGCCGCCGAGTCACCCACCACGCCCATGCACAACGCGACGGTGGAGATCTTCGACCCCGGCGACTCCGGCTTCGACCACGACCGGCTGCGCCAGCTCATCGCCGACCGGATCGCCTTCGTGCCGCGCTACCGCCAACGCCTGCAGGTCGTGCCGGGACGCCTGGCCAACCCGGCCTGGGTCGACGACGACGCCTTCGACCTCGGGTTCCACGTGCGTCGCTCGGCGCTCCCGCGCCCCGGGACCATGGACCAGCTGCGCGAGCTGGTCGCGCGGATCGCCTCGCGACCCCTCGACCGCACCCGCCCGCTGTGGGAGTGCTACTTCGTCGAGGGCCTGGAGCACGGGCACATCGCGCTGCTCACCAAGAGCCACCAGATCCTCGTCGACGGCCGCGAGACCGTCGACATCGGGCAGGTGCTGCTCGACACCTCGCCGGACCGCTCCACCCTCGGCCACGACGACGAGTGGCGTCCGCGCCGCCCGCGCGGACCGGTGGGGCTCGCGGTGGGCGCGGTCACCGACAGCCTGGAGAGCCCGTCGGTGCTGTGGCAGACGACGGTGGCCAACGCCGAGTCCGTGGGGCGCCGGGCGTCGGCGACGGGCGCGCGCGTCGCCGAGGTCGCGAACGCGCTGGCGGGCCGCGGTCCGGTGCACTCCACCCCGGTGCACCGCCGGCTCTCGCAGCAGCGCCGCTTCGTGACGGTCCGCACCGAGCTCGCCGAGCACCGGGCGATCCGCGAGGCCCGCGGCGGGACGGTCAACGACGTGATCCTGGCCGTGCTCGCCGGCGGGATCCGGGGCTGGCTGATGGCCCGGGCAGAGTCCCTGTCCGGACTGCGCACGGTCAAGGCGATCGTCCCGATGTCGGTCATCGACGACGACCTCGAGGCGACCTCGCTCGGCAGCCAGATCACCGGCCACCTCGTGCACCTGCCGATCAGCGAGCCGAGCCCGCTGGTGCGCCTGCACCAGGTGAGCTACGACCTCAAGGCCCACGGCGACAACGGCCGCGCCGTCTCGGCCCGCCGACTGTCGGGGATCGCCGGCTTCGCGCCGACGACGTTCCACGCCCTCGGCTCCCGGCTCGCGGCCGCCGAGCTGCGTCGCGGCTTCCAGGTCTCGATCACCAACGTGCCCGGACCGCAGTTCCCGCTCTACGCCGACGGCGCCCGGATGCTCGAGTCCTACCCCGTGCACCCGCTGCTGCCCGACCACCCGCTGGCGATCGGCGTGACGTCCTACGACGGGGGCGTCTTCTACGGCATCACCGCCGACCGCGACGCCGTGCCCGACGCCGACACCCTCGGCCAGTGCGTCCGAGAGGCGCTCGAGGAGCTGCGCGACGCGGCCACGGACACCACTCCCCGCGCGCCGCGCGGGCGCCGCAGGACCCCGAAGGAGAACAAGAGCCGATGACCCGCGTCTACCTCCCTGGTGACTGGAACGACGTCAGGGAGACCATGGCCACCGTGCGGCAGGCCGGTCACGTCCTCGAGCCGAGGTGGAACCTCGGCGTCCTGCGAGGCTTCGCCGTCACCGCCGAGCTGCGTGGTGCGCTGCCGGACCTCGACGAGGAGGCACTCGAGCACTACGCGATGACGGAGGCGGCACAGGCGTCGCTCGAGCACTTCCACGACGAGGGCGAGCCGATGCGACGCCTCGTCCTCGCGGTCGACACAGAGGCCGTCGACCTCGTCGCCGGCACGATCTGTGAGGTGCGCGCCGAGGTCGCGGTGCCCCATGACGTCGTCGCATGGCTCGTCGACACCGAGACGGCCCGGGACGCGGTCGCGCAGGTCGCGGGAGCGTGGCCGCTGGGCGGCGCGGAGTCCGCCGAGGAGGCCGAGCGCCTCGAGCGAGCGGTCGAGGCCTGCCTCGACCACGAGCTCGGGTGGTACGCCGCGACCGAGGTCGACGAGGTGCTCGGGCTGTCCTGAGGCCCGGTTGGAGGGCCGGGCGCGTCTCTGACACGATCAGGCGCATGGACGCGATCACCTTTCCTCCGGCTCCGACCAACGAGCCGAACCTGACCTACGCCCCGGGCAGCCCGGAGCGGGAGGCGCTCGTCACCGAGCTGGCCGTGCTGGAGAAGAAGCAGCACTCGTTCCGTGCCGTGGTCGGCGGCAAGCGGCGCACCGGTGGGGGTGCGGAGATCAAGGTCGTGCAGCCGCACGACCACGCCCACGTGCTGGGCACGCTGAAGAACTCGACGACCAAGGACGCGGAGGCGGCGATCAAGGCCGCGGCCGCGGCGGCGCCCGACTGGCGCGCGATGCCCTTCGACGAGAAGTGCGCGATCATCCTCAAGGCGGCCGACCTGCTGGCCGGCCCGTGGCGCCAGCGGCTCAACGCGGCGACGATGCTCGGCCAGTCGAAGACGGCGTTCCAGGCCGAGATCGACGCCGCGTGCGAGCTGATCGACTTCTGGCGGTTCAACGTCCACTACGCCAAGCAGATCCTCACCGACCAGCCGATCGCCAACAGCCCCGGCATCTGGAACCGCACGGACCACCGCCCGCTCGAGGGCTTCGTCTACGCGATCACGCCGTTCAACTTCACCGCGATCGCCGGCAACCTGCCCACCGCCCCGGCGCTGATGGGCAACACGGTGATCTGGAAGCCGTCGCCCACCCAGCAGCTGGCCGCGTCGCTGACGATGGAGCTGCTGGAGGAGGCCGGCATGCCGCCCGGCGTCATCAACATGCTCCCCGGCGACGGGCTCGACGTCTCGAAGGTCGCGCTGTCGCACCCCGACCTCGCCGGCATCCACTTCACCGGCTCGACCCCGACCTTCCAGCACCTGTGGGCCACGGTGGGCCAGAACATCGCGTCCTACCGCTCGTACCCGCGGATCGTCGGCGAGACGGGCGGCAAGGACTTCATCGTCGCGCACCCGTCGGCCGACCCCGACGTGCTGCGCGTGGCGATGATCCGCGGCGCGTTCGAGTTCCAGGGCCAGAAGTGCTCGGCCGCCTCGCGGGCCTACGTCGCGCGGTCGGTGTGGGAGAAGATCAAGGACCAGCTGGTCGCCGACACCGAGGCGCTGTCGATGGGCGACGTCACCGACCTGTCGAACTTCATGGGCGCGGTCATCGACGACCGGGCGTTCGCCAAGCACAAGAAGGCGATCGCGCGGGTGCGGGCCAACAAGCACCTCACGCTGCTGGCCGGCGGCCAGACCGACGACTCGGTCGGCTACTTCGTCCGGCCCACGATCGTGGAGTCGACCGACCCGACCGACCAGATGTTCTCCGAGGAGTACTTCGGCCCGATCCTGGCCGTCCACGTCTACGAGGACGACCGGTTCGAGCAGGTCGTGCACCAGATGGAGTCGTTCGCCCCGTACGCGCTGACCGGCGCGATCATCGCGCAGGACCGCGCGGCCATCGCGTGGGCCCGCAAGACGCTGCGCTTCGCGGCCGGCAACTTCTACATCAACGACAAGCCGACCGGCGCCGTCGTGGGCCAGCAGCCCTTCGGTGGCGGTCGCGCGTCGGGCACCAACGACAAGGCCGGCGCCGCGGTCAACCTGCTTCGCTGGACCTCGCCGCGGTCGATCAAGGAGACCTTCGTCCCGCCGAAGACCCACCTCTACCCCCACCAGGGCTGAGCCCGGTCCACGTGGGTGGGAGGATGGCCGCATGACCGCGGCCGTCCTCCCGCTCCACATGGGCGCCCTGCACCCCTACGAGCAGGCGCTCACGCTGCTGCTCGCCTTCGGGCCGTTCGTGGTCCTCGGCGTGGTGCTGCGGCGGCGCAGCAAGGAGCTGGCGGCGGAGGAGGCGGGGCGCACCGCCCCGGGCCCCCGCGTCGACGAGGACGCCCAGGCCTGAGGCGCCCGCGGGTCATCGCGCGAGCCACTCCCTGCCGACGCGGTGCTCGACGTCGAGGGCGTCGGAGAACAGCCCGGCGACCAGCTTCTCGATCTTCCCGCCGACCAGCGGGATGCGGATGCTGAGGTCGAGGTCGAGGGTCTCGGTGGTGGTGCCGCCCGACTCGACCAGCACCAGCCCACCGCGTGCCTCGCCCGGCTTGCCGGGGATGGCGAGCTCGACGTCGGCCGACGTGGGGGAGGTCCATGTCTCGGTCTGGACGACGACGATCTCCTCGCCCACGAACGAGCGGGCGAACGACGGGATGTCCCCGGCCGAGCGCACCTGCTCGATCCGCACGTGGTCGCCGTCGATCGTCACCGAGCCGCGCACGACCTTCTGCCGCGCGAGCACCTCCTCGCGGAAGGCCGGGTCGTCCAGCATGGCCGCCACGGCCTCGGCCGGGGCGTCGTACGCCAGCTCCTTCGTCAACCTGGTGCTCACGGTGTCCACCCTCGTCCCGCGTCGTCGTCCGGCCCTGCCGACCAGGCCCGGTCCTGCCCTGCACGTGCGGCCCATCATGGCCGAGAGCCGCAGGTGACGCGCCGGTAGGGGCCCGTGTTGTGACGGTCACAGCGCGGGTCCTAGGGTCGGAGCGTGGCGACGCCCGAGGAGACCAAGGACCACCAGCTCGACGCAGCGACGGGGCTCCGGCCCGAGTGGGGCGACCTGCTCCGCGCCTACTACCGGCACGTCGCGCCGGAGGAGGTGGCCGAGCGGTCGGCCGAGGACCTCCTGGGCGCCCTGGTGTCCCACCACGAGCTCGCCGAGTCGCGTCCGCAGGGCACCGCCGCGGTGCGCGTGGTGACCCCCACCAGCGCCGAGTCCGGCTGGTCGGCCGCGGGGCGCTCGGTGGTCGAGGTCGTCACCGACGACATGCCGTTCCTCGTCGACTCGGTGACCATGGAGCTCACCCGCCTCGGCCACACCGTCCACACCGTCGTCCACCCGCAGCTGCGCGCCGAGCGCGACATCACCGGCGCGCTCAAGCACGTCTCCGCGCAGGCCGAGCAGCCGCGCGCGGAGGCCGGCGACCCCGTGCAGTCCGGCGCCGAGTCCTGGATGCACGTCGAGATCGACCGCACCGACGACGCGGAGGCGGCCGAGATCACCGAGGGCGTCCAGCGCGTGCTGCGCGACGTGCGCGAGTCGGTCGAGGACTGGGCCAAGATGCACGCCCAGGCGCTCGCCGTCGTCGACGAGCTCGCCGCCGACCCGCCGCCGCTGTCGGTCGACGAGCTGCGCCAGGGCCGCGACTTCCTCACCTGGCTGGCCGACGACCACTTCACCTTCCTCGGCTACCGCGAGTACGTCCTCGAGGCCGAGGAGGGCGCCCCCGACGAGTGCGGCCTGCGCGCGGTCCCGGGCTCCGGGCTCGGCATCCTGCGCAGCGACCAGGACCTGTCGAGCGCGTTCGCGAAGCTGCCGCCGCTGGTGAAGGCGAAGGCCCGCGAGAAGACGCTGCTGGTCCTCGCCAAGGCCAACTCGCGCGCCACCGTGCACCGCCCGGCCTACCTCGACTACGTCGGGGTGAAGACGTTCGGCCCCGACGGGGAGGTGGTGGGGGAGCGGCGCTTCCTCGGCCTGTTCTCCAGCGCCGCCTACACCGAGTCGGTCACCCGCATCCCGGTGCTGCGGGAGAAGGCCGCCGAGGTGCTGCGCCGCGCCGGCTTCGACGCCCGCAGCCACGCCGGCAAGGCGCTGATGGACACCCTCGAGAACTACCCCCGCGACGAGCTGTTCCACACCTCGCCCGCCGAGCTCGCGCCGATCGCCCAGGACGTGATGTTCGCCCGCGAGCGCCGCCAGCTGCGCGCGTTCGTGCGGCGCGACACCTACGGCCGCTACGTCTCGGTCCTGGTCTACCTGCCGCGCGACCGCTACAGCACGGCCGTGCGCGAGCGGTTCGCCGACATCCTGCGCGCCGACCTCGGCGGCGACCACGTCGAGTTCACGGCGCGGGTCAACGAGTCCACGACCGCCCGCGTGCACTTCGTGGTCCACCCGCCCAAGGGCAGCCACATCCCCGACGTCGACGTCGCCGAGCTCGAGCGGCGCCTCACCGAGGCCTCGCGCTCGTGGCGCGACGACTTCGTCGCCGCCGTGGTCAACGACTACGGCGAGGAGCGCGGCTCGCACCTCGCGCGCGCCTGGTCCGACGCCTTCCCGGAGGCCTACAAGGAGGACTACAGCCCGCAGCGCGGCTCGGCCGACCTCGGCCGGATCGAGGCCATCGAGGGCGAGCAGGGCATCGACCTCGCGCTCTTCGAGCAGGACGAGCGCGGCGGCGTCTTCCGCCGCGGCGAGTCGCGTCTCAAGGTCTTCCGGGTCGGCGAGCCGCTGTCGCTGAGCACGGTCCTGCCGATGCTCACCTCGATGGGCGTCGAGGTCGTCGACGAGCGGCCCTACCACCTCGAGGGGCTCGCGCGGCCCTCGTTCATCTACGAGTTCGGCATCCGCCACGGCCGGGTCCTGACCCTGCACGAGCGGACCCTCTTCGCCGAGGCGCTGCGCGCGGTCTGGGACGGCTTCAACGAGATCGACGGCTTCAACAACCTCGTCCTCGCCGCCGGCCTGACCTGGCGCCAGGCCACGGTGCTGCGGGCCTACGCGAAGTACGCCCGCCAGGGCGGATCCCCCTTCGCGCTGGACTACATCGAGGAGGCCCTGCGCAGCAACGTCGACATCACCCGCCTGCTGGTCGAGCTCTTCGAGTCCCGCTTCGACCCGGGCCGCGGCGATCGCGTGCTGGCCGCCGACGCCGAGGCCCGGACCGCGAAGGTCGAGGCGATCGAGGAGCGGCTCGCGAAGGCCCTCGACGACGTGGTCAGCCTCGACCACGACCGCATCCTGCGGTCGTACCGCACGCTCGTGCGCGCCACGCTTCGCACCAACTTCTTCCAGCGCACGTCCGAGGGGGAGCTGCACCCCTACATCTCCTTCAAGCTCGAGCCGTCGGCGATCCCCGACCTGCCCGAGCCGCGCCCGCGCTACGAGATCTTCGTCTACAGCCCGCGCGTCGAGGGCTCGCACCTGCGCTTCGGCGCCGTCGCCCGCGGCGGCCTGCGCTGGTCGGACCGGCGCGACGACTTCCGCACCGAGGTGCTGGGCCTGGTCAAGGCGCAGATGGTGAAGAACACCGTCATCGTGCCGGTGGGCGCGAAGGGTGCCTTCTTCTGCAAGCAGCTGCCCGACCCGGCCGACCGCGACGCGTGGCTGGCCGAGGGCATCGCCTGCTACAAGACGTTCATCTCCGGCCTGCTCGACATCACCGACAACCTGGTCGACGGCGAGACCGTGCCGGCGCGCGACGTGGTGCGCCATGACGGCGACGACTCCTACCTCGTGGTGGCCGCCGACAAGGGCACCGCGACGTTCTCCGACATCGCCAACGGCGTGGCCAAGGACTACGGCTTCTGGCTCGGCGACGCGTTCGCCTCCGGCGGCTCGGTCGGCTACGACCACAAGGCGATGGGCATCACCGCCAAGGGCGCGTGGGTCTCGGTGCAGCGCCACTTCCGCGAGATGGGCGTCGACTGCCAGGCCGAGGACTTCACCGCGGTCGGCATCGGCGACATGTCCGGCGACGTCTTCGGCAACGGCATGCTCTGCTCGGAGCACACCCGCCTCGTGGCGGCGTTCGACCACCGCGACATCTTCATCGACCCGGAGCCCGACGCCGCGTCGTCCTACGCCGAGCGGCGCCGGCTCTTCGACCTGCCGCGCTCGAGCTGGAAGGACTACGACACCTCGCTCATCTCCGAGGGCGGCGGCGTGTGGCCCCGCTCGGCGAAGTCGATCCCGGTGTCGAAGCAGGCGCGGCAGGCCCTCGGCCTGGGCGCCGACGTCACGGCGCTGACGCCCGCGGAGCTCATGAAGGCGATCCTGCTGGCGCCGGTCGACCTGCTCTGGAACGGCGGCATCGGCACCTACGTGAAGTCCTCGGAGGAGACCAACGCCGACGCCGGCGACAAGGCCAACGACGCGATCCGGGTCAACGGCGAGGACCTGCGCGCCCGGTGCATCGGCGAGGGCGGCAACCTCGGCTTCACCCAGCTCGGCCGGGTGGAGTACGCCCGGCTCGGAGTCCGCGGCGACGGCGGCCGGATGAACACCGACTTCATCGACAACTCCGCCGGCGTGGACACCTCCGACCACGAGGTCAACATCAAGATCCTGCTCGACAAGGTCGTGCGGGCCGGCGGCATGGACGAGTCGGCGCGCAACGTGCTGCTCGCGGAGATGACCGACGAGGTCGGCGCGCTGGTGCTGCGCGACAACTACGAGCAGAACCTCGCGCTGGCCAACGCCGAGGCGCACGCGCCGTCGCTGCTGCACGTGCACGAGGACTGGATGCGCGAGCTCGAGCGGCGCGGGGTGCTCAACCGCGACCTCGAGGGGCTGCCGACCACGCGGCAGGTGCGCCGCCGGCTCGACCGCAAGCAGGCGCTGTCCGCGCCCGAGCTGTCGGTGCTGCTGGCGTGGACCAAGATCGTGCTGGCCGACGAGCTCATCGAGTCGGACCTGCCGGACGACCCGTACCTCCGCGAGGACCTGCTGGCCTACTTCCCGAGCCGGATGAAGCCCGAGCTCGAGCAGGCGATGGAGGAGCACCCGCTGCGCCGGGAGATCATCGTGACCCAGGTCGTCAACGACCTGGTCAACGGCGCCGGCATGACGTTCTGGCCGCGGCTCGCCGGTGAGACCGGGGCGAGTGCCGCGGACCTCACCCGCGCCAACTTCGTCGCCCGCGAGATCTTCGGCTCGCTCGCGCTGCGCCAGGAGATCGCGGCGCTCGACAACCAGGTCCCGGCCGAGCGCCAGACCCGGATGCGGATCGAGATGCGTACGCTCGTCGAGCGCGCCTCGCGCTGGCTCGTCACCAACCGGCGCTCCGGCCTCGACTCGAGCGAGACCGTCGAGTTCTTCCGGGGACGCGTGCAGGCCGTGATGGCCGAGCTGCCGAGCATCATGAGCGGGCGCGAGAGCGACGGCTACGTCGCGCGTGCCCAGCGGCTGACCGAGCACGGCGTGCCCGAGGACCTCGCGTCGCGGGTGGCGGTGCTCGCGCCGGCCTACGCCACGCTCGGGATCGTGGAGACCGCCGACCGGCTCGGCCTCGACCCGGTCGAGGTGGCGCGCGTCCACTTCGCGCTGGGGGAGCGGCTCGGGCTGCCGGCGCTCGTCGAGCGGATCTTCGCGCTCCCGCGCGACGACCGCTGGCAGACGATGGCGCGTGCCGCGGTGCGCGACGACCTCTACGGCGTCCACCAGCAGCTGACCGCCCAGGTGCTGGAGTCGACCAGCTCCGACGACAGCGCCCCGGCGCGGGTGGCGGAGTGGGAGAACTCCGAGGAGGAGCTCGTGGGACGGGCGTCGAAGACGCTGACGGAGATCTGCCGGGAGGAGACCGCCGAGCTGGCGCGTCTCTCGGTCGGTCTGCGGGTGGTGCGCGGGCTGCTGTCCTGACGCGTCAGAACAGCAGCACGGCGGCGACCACGCCGGCGGCGACGACGGCCCAGCGGAACACCGCGTCGGGGAGCTTGCGCCCGATCCTGGCGCCGACGTAGCCGCCGACGAGCGACCCGGCGGCGAGGAGCACCACGACGTCCCAGCGGGGGTCGGCGACGACGACGAAGATGGCGCCGGCGACGATGTTGCCGACCATCAGCGAGAGCGTCTTGAGGCCGTTGACGACGCGCAGCTCGAGGTCGGTGCCCAGGCCGAGGACGGCGACCATCATCACGCCCGCGCCCGCTCCGAAGTAGCCGCCGTAGACGCCGGTGAGCGTCGCGAAGGCGGTTGTCGCCGGCGACATCTGGTGCCGGGTGGCACGCTCCTCGCCGTGGCGGCGCTCGTGCCGCTCGCGCAGCCACGCGGCCACCCGCGGCTGGACGCCGACGAGCAGGCAGGTGAACAGGATCAGGAACGGCACGACCGCCTCGAAGACCCCGGGCGGCAGCCCGAGCAGCAGCGCGGCCCCGCCGACCGCGCCGATCGCGCACACCAGCACGATGACCTTCGCGATCGGCCCTGCCTCGCGCACCTCCTGGCGGTAGCCCAGCACCCCGCCGACGCCGCCGGGCACCAGGCCGAGGGTGTTCGACACGTTGGCCACGACCGGCGGCAGGCCGAGCGCGACGAGGACCGGGAAGCTCAGCAGCGAGGCGACGCCGACGGTGGAGGAGAGCACGCCGGCGCCGAACCCGGTGACGACCACCAGGAGGGCGTCGAGCAGGGTCACGGCTGCTCGCGGAGCAGGGCGACGTCGCTCACCATCGCGACGTGGGCGTGCATCGCCTCCGACGCCGCCTGGGGGTCGCCGGCGCGGATCGCCTCGGCGATCGCCCTGTGGCCGGCGAGCGAGTCCTGCGGTCGTCCGGGCTGGCCCAGCGACTCGATCCGCGTCTCCCGGATCAGGTCGCCGATCTCGCCCATCAACCGGGCCAGCAGCAGGGAGTGGGAGGCGGCCGTGACCGCCCCGTGGAACCGCTCGTCGCCCTCGACGCCGCGGCCGCCGGCGGCGATGTCGGCCTCCATCGCGGCGAGGGCGTCGTCGATGCGGGCGAGGTCCTCGTCGGTGCGGCGCACGGCCGCGAGCGAGGCGATCTTGGTCTCCAGCGCGTCGCGGGTCTCGATCACCTCGGGCAGCCGGTCGGCGTGGCTGCGGATCGCCTCGACGATCCGGGTGGCCTGCTGCATCCCCTGGCGCTCGGTCACCACCGTCCCGTCGCCGTGGCGCACCTCCACGACCCCGACGACCTCGAGCGCGACCAGGGCCTGGCTGAGGGTCGCGCGGCTCACGCCGAGGCGCTGCGCGAGCTCGCGCTCGGGCGGCAGCTTGTCGCCCGCCGTCAGCCCGTTGTCGGAGATCCAGGCCGAGATCTGACCGGCGACCTGCTCGTAGAGCCGGGTGCGCATCAACCGGGGCGGGAAGGAGTCGGTCATGGAGCGATCCTATTGACGATTGGACCAGAGTGCTATTGGCTAGGCCACTGAGCCGGCACTGTGACGAGGGCCATGACCCCCCGAGCCCCGCCGTGCGGCACTCGACTCGGAGGTTTTCACATGGGTCCGGAATGGATAGCGATCATCGCCCTGGTCGCGTTGTTCGTGGTCGGCACGCTGCTGCCGATCAACATGGGAGCGCTGGCCTACGTCGCCGCGTGGCTCGTCGGGATGTACTCCCTCGGCCTGGACGAGAAGGAGATCCTCGCCGGCATCAGCGCCGACCTCGTCCTCACGCTGATCGGCGTGACGTACCTGTTCGCCATCGCCCGGCAGAACGGGACGGTCGACCTCATCGTGCGCACGGCCGTGTCGTCGGTCGGTGGGCGCGTGGCGCTGATCCCGTGGGTGATGTTCGCGGTCACCGCGGTGATCACCGCGATCGGGGCCGCGAGCCCCGCTGCCTGCGCGATCATCGGCCCGATCGCCCTCGGGTTCGCGGGTCGCTACGGGATCAGCCCGCTGATGATGGGCATGTTCGTCGTCCACGGCGCCCAGGCCGGCGGGTTCTCGCCGATCTCGATCTACGGCACCATCACCAACTCGGTGATGGAGGACGCCGGGCTCGGCGAGTCGCACCTGACCATCTTCTTCTCCAGCCTCGTGGTCAACACGCTGATGGCCGCGATCCTCTTCGTCGTCCTCGGCGGTCGCAGGCTGATGTCGCTGCGGATGGACGCCGAGGGTGAGCTCGTGGCCGCGGGCGGCGGCGGCGGCGCGGTCGCGGCGTCGGGGGAGCGGGTCCGCCGCGACCGCTCGGACGCCCAGTCCGCGACGGGTGCCAGCCCCACCACCGGCACCCCGAACACCGACGACGCCGGCACCACCCTCGAGCACACCCTGACCCTGCTCGCCTTCCTGGCGGTCGCGGTCGTCGCGCTGGTCTTCGACAAGAACATCGGCTTCGCCGCCATCACCGCCGCGGTCGTGCTCTCCATCCTGACCCCGAAGGCCTACAAGGACACCGTCAAGCAGATCGCCTGGCCCACCGTCCTGCTGGTCGCCGGCGTGAGCACCTACGCCACCATCCTCACCACCGCGGGCTCGCCCGAGTTCGTCGGCAAGTGGGCCGCCGGCCTCGGCGCCGCCGCCATCGGCGCGCTGATCCTCTGCTACGTCGGCGGCATCGTGTCGGCGTTCGCCTCCTCCACCGCGCTGCTGCCGGTGATCATCCCGATCGCGATCCCGCTCGTGTCCGCCGACGGCGGGGCGCTCTCGGCCGGGCTGTTCGTGGCCGCCCTCGCGGTCAGCTCCACGATCGTCGACGTCAGCCCGTTCTCCACCAACGGCGCCCTCATGCTGGCCAACAGGCCGGACAGCATCGAGGAGAGCACCTACTACAAGCAGATCCTCGGCTACGCCGTGATCGTCACCCTCGTCGGCCCGCTGCTCGTCTGGGCCGCCCTCGTCCTCCCAGGAGCCCTCGCATGACCGGACCCCTCTCCGACCTGCTCGTCGTCGACCTCACCCGCGCCCTCGCCGGACCGCACTGCACACAGATGCTCGGCGACCTCGGCGCCCGCGTGATCAAGGTGGAGGCGCCGGGCAGCGGCGACGACACCCGCGGCTGGGGCCCGCCGTTCGTCGGGGAGCCCGACGCGCGCCAGTCGACGTACTTCCTGTGCACCAACCGCAACAAGGAGTCGATCGCGCTCGACCTCAAGGACGCGGGGGACAAGGACGTGCTGCTCGGGCTCGTCGAGCGCGCCGACGTGCTGGTGGAGAACTTCCGCACCGGCGTGCTCGAGCGTCTCGGCCTCGGCATCGAGGAGCTGATGCGGCGCAACCCGCGCCTCGTCGTCCTGTCCATCACCGGCTTCGGCCACGACGGTCCCGAGGGCGGACGCGCGGGCTACGACCAGATCGCCCAGGGCGAGGCCGGCCTGATGTCGCTGACCGGCTCGGGGCCCGACGACCCGCAGCGGGTCGGGGTGCCGATCGCCGACCTGCTGTCCGGGATGTACGGCGCCTACGGCATCCTCGCCGCGCTCCACGAGCGCGAGCGCACCGGCAGGGGCCAGGTCGTGCGGACCTCCCTGCTCGCCTCGGTCGTCGGCGTGCACGCCTTCCAGGGCACCCGGTGGACCGTCGCCGGCGAGGTCGGCCGCGCGCAGGGCAACCACCACCCGTCGATCGCGCCCTACGGCCTGTTCCACTGCCGCGACGGAGCGGTGCAGATCGCGCTCGGCAGCGAGGGCCTGTGGAGGCGGTTCTGCGAGGGCTTCGGCCTCGACCCCGAGGCGGACGGGCTCGCCAGCAACGGCGAGCGCGTCGCGCACCGCGACCGCGTCATCGAGGTCGTCGAGGCGGCCTTCGCCGACTGGGACTCCGAGCCGCTGCTCGCCCGCCTGGCCGAGGTCGGCGTGCCGGCAGGCAAGGTCCGCACCCTCGACGAGGTCTACGAGTGGGACCAGGTCGCCAGCCAAGGGCTGCTGCTCGACGTCGAGCACGCCAGCCTCGGCCACCTGACGCTGCCCGGCCCGCCGCTGCGCTTCTTCGACGGCGAGGGCGCCGAGGTCACGCGCCGCGACCACGTCGCGCCGCCGCTCCTCGACCAGCACGCCGACGAGATCCGGGCCTGGGTCGGCGGTGGCGGGGCATGACGCGCCGCTGGACCGCCCACGAGCTGCTCGACCTGGTCCTCGACCCCGGGACGTACGCGTCCTGGGACTCCCCGGTCGACCTGACCGGCGTCGAGCCGGGCTACCGCGCCGTCCTCGAGGCGGCTGCCGCGAAGGCCGGCACCGACGAGTCGGTGCTGACCGGTCGCGGCGAGGTCCGCGGGCGCCCGGTCGCCGTCGTGGTCAACGAGTTCGCCTTCCTGGCCGGCTCGATCGGGCGGGTCGCCGCCGACCGGATCATCGCGGCCGTGCGCCGGGCGACCGCCGAGGGCCTGCCGCTGCTGGCCAGCACCGCGTCGGGCGGCACGCGCATGCAGGAGGGCACGCCCGCCTTCGTGCGGATGGCCGAGATCTCCCGCGCCCTGATGGACCACCGCGCCGCCGGCCTGCCCTACCTCGTGCACCTGCGCCACCCCACCACCGGCGGGGTGTACGCCTCGTGGGGCTCGCTCGGGCACGTGACGGTCGCCGAGCCCGGCGCGCTGGTCGGCTTCCTCGGGCCGAAGGTGTTCGAGGCGCTCCACGGACGCCCGTTCCGCCCGGGCGTGCAGGTCGCCGAGCACCTCGCCGCGTCGGGCGTCATCGACGGGGTGGCCGCCGCGGAGGACCTCCCGGCCCTGGTCGACCTCGCGCTGGGCGTCCTCGTCGACCCGCCGGGCGCGGGGTCGCTGCCCCAGCGGCCCAAGCGGCTGCTCGGCGACCACGCCGCCTGGGACAGCATCGAGCGCACCCGCGCGGTGGGCCGGATCGGGCTGCGGGACCTGCTCGCCCACGGCGCCACCGGGACCGTGCGGCTGCGCGGCACCGACGAGGGCGAGCGCGACTCGACCGTGACGGTCGCCCTCACCCGGATCGACGACCAGCCGTGCGTCGTGGTGGGCCAGGACCGCTCGCGCCAGACCCCGGGACACCTGATGGGCCCGGGCGCGCTGCGCGAGGCGCGTCGCGGCATGCGGCTGGCCGAGGAGCTGGGGCTGCCGCTGGTGACCGTCATCGACACCCCGGGCGCCGAGCTGTCGCCCGAGGCGGAGGAGCGGGCGATCGCGGGCGAGATCGCCCGGTGCATCGCGACCCTCACCACGATGCGGGTGCCGACGCTCTCGGTCGTGCTCGGCCAGGGCTGCGGCGGGGGAGCGCTCGCGCTGCTGCCGGCGCAGATGGTGGTGGCGACCGAGCACGCGTGGCTCTCGCCGCTGCCGCCCGAGGGGGCGAGCGTCATCGTGCACGGCGACGTCTCGCACGCGCCGGAGATGGCGACGCAGCAGCGGGTGCGCGCCGTCGACCTGCTGGCCGACGGGATCGTCCACCACATCGTGCCCGAGGTCGACGGCGAGCAGCCCGCCGACCTGGCGGCGGCGGTGGCCGCCGAGATCGGCACCCGCCTGCGCGAGCTGACCGGCGCGGCGGTGGCCGAGGCCTGCTGAGCGCTCGGCCCGGCCGGTCGCGGGCACCGTGCCATGATCGCGGCATGGTCGACTACCTCACCCTCGACGACGGCCGCACGCTGGAGCACCTCGAGGGCGGCGACCCCGACGGGTTCCCGCTCGTCTACCACTCCGGCACGCCCAGCGCGGTGGTCGAGGACGCCGCGCTCCTCGAGGCGGCTGCCTCGGCGGGGCTGCGGCTGGTGACCTTCTCGCGGCCGGGCTACGGCCAGTCGACGCCGCGGGGAGGGCCCGACCACCTCGTCGCGCCGATCCTGGCCGACGCCGACGACACCGCGACGCTGCTCGACCACCTCGGCATCGGTGACTTCGTCACCCTCGGGTGGTCGGGCGGCGGTCCGCGGGCCCTGGCGTGCGCGGCCGCGATGCCGGACCAGTGCCGCGCCGCCGCGCTGCTCGCGGGGGTCGCGCCGTACGGCGTCGACGGGCTGGACTGGCTGGCCGGGATGGGCGAGGAGAACGTGCGCGACTTCGACGCCATCGTCGCCGGGCGCGAGGTCTACCGCCCGATCGCCGAGGAGCAGGTGGCCGAGCTGCGCGACGTCACCGCCGACGACATCGTGGCGTCGTTCGGCGACCTGGTCGACGAGGTGGACGCCGCCGCCCTCACCGGCGACTTCGCCGAGGTGGTCGCGGCGTCCTTCCGGCGCTCCGTGGAGCAGGGACCGGTCGGGATGCTCGAGGACAACCTGCAGATCGTCTCGCCCTGGGGCTTCGACGTCCGCGAGCTCCGCGTCCCGGTGTCGGTGTGGCAGGGCGAGCACGACCGGATGGTGCCCTTCGCCCACGGCCAGTGGCTCGCCTCCGCGATCCCCGGCGCCCGCGCGCACCTCTTCGCCGACGAGGGCCACCTGTCCCTGGTCGCCCGCATCGACGACATCCTCGCCGACCTCAAGGACCTCGCCCGGCTCTGACCGCCGGTCCGCCGCCGGAGCGGTGGGTGAGGGGGATTCTCGGGCCTAGGAATCCTCCTCACGCACCGCTCGTACGCGGGTCGTACGCGGCGCGCCGCCGGGGCGGTGAGTGAGGGGGACTTTCGGGCCCCGAAATCCTCGTCACGCACCGCTCGTACGCGGGTCGTACGCCGACGCGCGTGGGCGGCGGTGCCCCACCCACGTTCCTGCGGCCGGAAGTGTGGCTGGGCCACCGCTGCCCGGCGGGTCGTACGCCGCCGCGCCGATGAGCGGTGAGCCAGCCACACTCGGAGCAAGCGGAATGTGGCTGGGCCACCGCTCGTACGCCCGACTCAGCTGGCCTTCTTGGCGGCCGTCTTCCTGGTCGCGGTCTTCTTCGCGGTCTTCTTCGCTGCCGTCTTCTTCGCGGCGGCCTTCTTGGCGGGGGTCTTCTTCGCCGCCGACTTCTTGGCAGCGGTCTTCTTCGCGGGCTTCTCGTCGTCGGAGTCGCCGGAGTCCTCCCCGCGCGCGGACTTCGCGGCGGCGACCGACTTCTGCAGCGCGGCGAGCAGGTCGACGACCTCGCCGGAGGTCTTCGTGGAGGTCTCGGTGCGCTTGATCTCGCCGCCCTCGATCTTGGACTTCACGAGCGCCTCGACGGCGCCGGCGTAGTCGTCCTCGAACTCGGTGGCGTCGAAGTCGCCGGCGAGGGTCTCGACGAGCATCTGCGCCATCTTGACCTCCTGCGGCTTCGCGTCGTCGACCTCGACCTTGAAGTCGGGGACGCGGACCTCGTCGGGCCACATCATCGTCTGCAGCACGATCACCTCGCCGGCCTCGGTCTCGCGCACCCGCAGCACCGCGATCGTGGTGCGCTGGCGCAGCGCGACGGTGACGACCGCCATCCGGTCGGCGTCCTTGAGGGCCTGGCGGAGCAGGGCGTACGGCTTGGCGCCCTGGCCCTCCGGCTCGAGGTAGTAGGACTTCTCGAACAGCAGCGGGTCGATCTGCTCGCGCGGCACGAACTTCTCCACCGCGATCTCGCGCGACGACGTCGACGGCAGCTCGGCCATGTCGTCGTCGGTGAGGATGACCATCTCGCCGTCCTCGGTCTCGTAGCCCTTGGCGATGTCGGCGTAGGCCACCTCCTCGCCGTCGAGGGAGCAGACCCGCTGGTACTTGATCCGTCCGCCGTCCTTGGCGTGCACCTGGCGGAACGACACGTCGTGGCTCTCGGTGGCGGCGTACAGCTTGACCGGCACGCTGACCAGCCCGAAGGAGACCGCGCCCTTCCAGATCGCTCGCATGGGGAAGACCTCTCGTCACAGTGGGTCACACCAGTATCAGGGGTGAGCGTGTCGCGCGTCACGCCCGAGGGTGCAGACTGGCGCCGTGCGCCCGATGCTCGCCTCCAAGGCCGACCGCGTGCCGACGGGGGCGGAGTGGCTCCACGAGGTGAAGTGGGACGGCGTACGCGTCCTGGTCGACGCCCACGACGGCGTGGTGCGGATGACCAGCCGCAACGACAACGACGTCACGCCCGCGTGGCCCGACCTGAGCGCCCCGCCGCTGGGCGGGCGCGACCTGCTCGTCGACGGCGAGGTGATCGCGCTCAACGACCGAGGCGTGCCCGACTTCCGGGTCCTGCAGCACCGGATGCACGTCCGCAACCGGCAGGAGGTCGCGCGCCTGGTGACGCGGGTGCCCGCCACGCTGATGGTCTTCGACCTGCTCCGCCTCGACGGCGAGGACCTCACGACCCGGCCGCTGGAGGAGCGTCGCGCGCTGCTCGAGGAGCTGCCGCTGGCCGAGTCGCGCTGGCAGGTGCCCGCGGCGTACGACGACGGCGACATGCTCTTCACCGCCACCCTGCAGCAGGGGCTCGAGGGGGTCGTCAGCAAGCGCCGCGGCTCGCGCTACCACTTCGACCGGCGCAGCGACGACTGGCGCAAGCTCGCCCACCGCCACCGCGGCTCGTTCGTGGTCGGCGGATGGCGCCCGCAGGTCGGCACGCAGGACCGGCTCGCCGCGCTCCTGGTCGGGGAGGTCACCGAGGACGGCCTGGCCTACCGCGGCCGCGTCGGCAGCGGCATCGCCGGCGCGACGAGCGCCCGGCTCGCCCGGCTGCTCGAGCCGTACGCCGCCGACGCCTCGCCGTTCGCCGACGAGGTCCCGAAGGAGGACGCCCGCGGCACCTTCTGGGTCGAGCCGCGGATCGTGGTCGACATCGACACCCACGGGCTGGGCTACGACCGGCTGCGCCAGCCGTCGTTCCAGGGCGTGCGCGACGACCTGACGCCGGAGGACCTCCGGTGAGCGAGGTGCAGGTCGACGTCGAGGGCCGCACGCTGACCATCAGCAACCTCGACAAGGTGCTCTACCCGCGCACCGGCACCACCAAGGGCGAGGTGCTGCACTACTACGCCGCCGTCGCCCCCGTCCTGCTCCCGCACCTGCGCGACCGGGCGGTGACCCGCATCCGCTGGCCGCACGGCGTGGAGGGCTCCAGCTTCTTCGAGAAGAACGCACCCGCCGGCACGCCGTCGTGGGTGCGGACCGTCGAGGTGCCGACCACCGGCTCGCGCACCGGCAAGGGCGACGGCACACTCCGCTTCCCGATCTGCGACGACCTCGCCACCCTCACCTGGCTGGCCAACCTCGCGGCGCTCGAGCTGCACGTGCACCAGTGGACGGTCGAGGAGGACGGCACGCCGCGCCACCCCGACCGGCTGGTGATCGACCTCGACCCCGGCGAGCCCGCCGGGCTGCACGAGTGTGCGCAGGTGGCGCTGCTGGTGCGCGAGGCGCTCGCCGAGCGCGACCTGACCTGCACCCCGGTGACGAGCGGCAGCAAGGGGCTCCACCTCTACGCCCGCCTGCCCGGTGACCTCGACAGCGACGGCACGACCGAGCTGGCGCGCGAGGTCGCCGAGGCGCTGCAGAAGGCACACCCCGACCTGGTGACGGCGACCATGACCAAGGCCAAGCGGCCGGGCAAGGTGTTCCTCGACTGGTCGCAGAACAGCGGCTCCAAGACGACCGTGTCGCCGTACTCCCTGCGCGGACGCGAGCGGCCCACCGTCGCCACGCCCCTGACGTGGGACGAGGTCGAGGAGGGCGCGGACGACGACCTCGCGCTCGAGCAGCTCGGCATGGAGCAGGTGCTGGAGCGCGTGGCCGAGCTGGGCGACGTGTTCGACGCCTGATCGGCTCCGCGACCGCGGAATCCGTCGGTGACGAAGGTCCCGGAACTGTTACCGCGTGTGACCACCGCGAGGGGCCCGCGTGGAACTCGTGGCCAGAGACTTGACCCATGTCCCGCATCGCCCTGGTCCCCGTCGCAGTCCTGCTGGCTGCCGGTGCGGTGGTGGCCGGACCCGGCGAGAGCGCACCCGCCCAGCCCGTGCAGACGGGGGTCGTCCAGACCGCCGACACGGGGATTCAGTCCACCGGTCGCTAGGTCTCTCTATATGCTCGCGGTCATGGTGCACGACGTGCTGGTCGTTGAGGACGAAGAGGACATCGCCGTCCCCCTGATGCGCACCCTGGAACGCGAGGGTTACGAAGTGACTCGCGTCTCGGGTGGAGCGGAGGCGGTGAGCCGTGTCGTCGACGACTCCCCGGCCGTGGTGATCCTCGACCTGGGCCTGCCGGACATGGACGGTCTCGACGTGTGCCGCCAGATGCGCGCCGGCGGCTACGACGGCGGCATCATCATGGTCACCGCCCGCGCCGGCGAGCTCGACCGCGTGGTCGGCCTCGACGTCGGCGCCGACGACTACCTCGCCAAGCCGTTCGGCCTCGCCGAGCTCCTCGCCCGCGTGCGCGCGCTCCTGCGCCGCTCCTCCGCGGCCGCCGAGGACACCACCACGGTCGTCACCTCCTCGGGCCTCAAGATCGACGCCGCGTCGCGCCGGGTGCACCTCAACGACAAGGAGATCGCGCTCACCGCGAAGGAGTTCGACGTCCTCGCGGTGCTGGCCTCCCACCACGACAAGGTGGTGCCGCGCGAGACCCTGATGAACCAGGTGTGGGACCAGAACTGGTACGGCTCGACCAAGACGCTCGACGTCACGATCGGCCGGCTGCGCTCCAAGCTCGAGGCCGCCGAGGCCGGCGAGAAGGTCGTCGCGATCCGCGGCGTCGGCTTCCGCCTGGAGACCGGCTCCTGACCCTGGCCTGACCGGCGCCAGCGCCGTCGACGGTTGTCCACAACCTTTACCGAGGGGCTGTTTTGCCAGCCCGTCGCGTGGGTAGCGTCCCGGGAGCAGCTTCTCGGGAACTGGGGGCACCATGGCCGTCGACCGCGCCACCGCCGACCGTCCGATCGCGGACCGGTCGAGCCACGACGCGCTCGTGCGCCGCCTCGACGACCAGGTCCGCGACCGGGTGCGGCGCGAGGGCGTCGACCCCCAGCGCGAGGCAGCCGCCGTACGCCGCATCGCCGAGGACGTCGTCCGCGACCACGACCAGCTCAGCCTGACCGGCGCCGTGGCGCCCGTCGCCGACGCCGACGCGGTCGTCACCGACCTGCTGGCCCGCGTGGCGGGCTTCGGGCCGCTCCAGCCGTTCCTCGACGACCCCGAGGTCGAGGAGGTGTGGATCAACTCCCCGGAGCGGGTCTTCATCGCCCGCCGCGGCCGCCACGAGCTGACCAACCTGCGCCTCGACGCCGACCAGGTCTCCGAGCTGGTCGAGCGGATGCTCAAGTCGAGCGGGCGCCGCATCGACATCAGCACGCCGTTCGTCGACGCGATGCTGCCCGAGGGACACCGGCTCCACGTCGTGCTCGAGGGCATCAGCCGCGGCTTCACCGCGGTCAACATCCGCAAGTTCCTGCTGCGCGCCCACCGGCTCTCCGACCTCGTCACGCTCGGCAGCCTGACCCCGCAGGCCGCACGCTTCCTCGAGGCCTCGGTCCGCGCCGGGACGAACGTCCTGGTCGCCGGCGGCACCCAGGCCGGCAAGACCACCATGCTCAACTGCCTCGCGGCCGCCGTCCCCGGGGGCGAGCGGGTCGTCAGCGCCGAGGAGGTCTTCGAGCTACCGAACATTGTTAGAGTACAGACATGGCTGCGACTGTCAACACCCCACAAAGGGCGTTCGTCTACCTCCGGCAGAGCCTCGACCGGGCCGGCTCTGGCGCGGCGGTGGAACGACAGCGCGAGGACTGCCTAAAGCTCTGCGCCGAGCGCGGGTGGGACGTGGCCCAGGTGTTCACCGACAACGACGTCTCGGCCTCGTCGCGCAAGCCACGTCCCGAGTACGCCAGGATGCTGGCCGCGGTCGACGCCGGGGGAGCGGAGATCGTCGTCGCCTGGCACGTCGACCGTCTGACCCGCCGGCTGACCGAGCTCGAGGAGCTGATCGATCTGGCGCAGCGCACCGGCCTGCGCATCGCCACGGTGACTGGCGACGTCGACCTGTCCACCGATGCGGGCCGTCTGGTCGGGCGGATCCTCGCGTCGGTGGCCCGCGGAGAGGTCGAACGCAAGGGGGCTCGGCAGAAACGCGCCCAGCAGCAGGCCGCGGAGCAGGGGCGGCCGGCCGGCGGCCGGCGGCCCTTTGGCTATGCCAGCGACGGCGTGACCGTCAACGAGGTCGAGGCTGGGCACGTCCGTGAGGCCTACGTCGACGTGATGCACGGCGCATCGCTGAAGTCGGTCGCTCGACGCTGGAACGACGCGCAGGCGTTTACCAGCGCAGGCAACCCCTGGTCCCACAGCACCGTGCGCGGCGTGCTGAAGAACCCCCGCTACGCAGGCCTGCGGACGTACCGCGGCGAGGTGGTCGGCCCCGCGACGTGGCCGGCCCTGGTTGACGCCGACACGTTCGAGGCCGTCAGGGCCATCCTCGCGGTCCCTGAGCGGCGTACGACGCTCTCGACGGCCCGGAAGTACCTCCTGCCCAGTCTGGCCCTCTGCTGGAAGTGCGGGAGCGACGTCGCGACCGGCCACACGCGCCACGGGAAGCGGGTCTACGTCTGCCGCGCCGGGAAGTGCATCAGCCGCAAGGCCGAGCCCGTCGACGACTTCGTCGAGGCCGTCGTCATCGAGCGTCTATCGCGGTCGGACGCCGCCGATCTCCTGACCGAGTCCGGAGGCGACGAGCTCCGCGCCCTGCAGGCGAAGGCCGCTGGGATCCGCGAGCGCCTCGACGATCTCGCAACGGGGCTCGAGGAGGGCATCCTCACGCTCCCTGCCGTGCGCAAGTCGAGCGCGCGCCTGCGCGCCGAGCTCCAGGCGGTCGAAGCCGAGGCCGCCAACGCCGTCCACACGGACGCACTGGGCCCTCTGGTCGCCTCTGGTGACGTCGCGGAGACCTGGGCTCGCCTCGACATCGGGCAGCGGCGACAGGTGATCGACGCGCTGATGGTGGTAACCCTGCTGAAGCCCGAGGCCGGGCGCCGAGACTTTGCACCCGACACGGTTGAGATCCACTGGAAGTCGGACCAGTCCTAAGTAGCATTAGGTCACTGCCCAGTCTGGGCAGAACGGGCGTCGCTACCGTGCAGAGTGCCGCCGGCTTGGGAACGCGAGCCGGCCCCCGAAAAGGCCCACGTTGATGTGGGGGTAACTCCGGGCCTCCGTCAGTAGATCCGCTCTCGCGAGCGGACTTCCTGACGGGAGTGTGCCCACCGTGGGCTGGACTCACACGAGATCGAAGATCGCCGGCGAACTGCGCCGAAACCCCGAAGCTGACGTCACCGAGCTGCGCAGGCAGCTGAAGGCCGAACGGCTCGAGGAACACATCAAGCGCGTTGTCGACGACGCGCCGCCGCTGAACGACGAGCAGCGCGCCCGGCTCGCCCGGCTGCTGCGATCCACCGCGGGTGGTGATCGTGGTGGCCCCTCCGCTGCCTGACCACGCCATCGACCCCGAGGTCGTCCGCTGGGTCGGCGTCGAGAACCACGCGATGTGCTCGCCGGCCTGCCGTGACGTTGCTGTGCCGTCGCCGTACGACCGTGAGCGGCCGCCGATGGTGCGCTGCACCTGGTGTGGAGCTGAGCCGGGTGTCGCCTGCACCGTGCGATCGTCGCGTCGGCGCCAGCCGCTGACCGTGTTCGGCCGCTTCCATCCCTCGCGGTTGGAGGCAGCGTGACGTGGACGAAGCTCCCTGACGACGCGCTCGACCGTCAGCCGGAGCTCTCCGTCTCGCGCTCTGCGCGACTGTTGAACATCGAAGCGATGCTGCGCTGCAACCGCACGTTGAGCAACGGCGTCATCACCCGCACGGAGCTGCCCCGGATCTCCGACTCGCCGGACCTCGAGGCGGACGTCTCCGAGCTCGTCGGCGCCGGCATCTGGTCGCCTGTCACCGCCGACTCTTGGCAGGTCGACTGGACCGACCAGGAGGACGCCGCCAAGGTGCGCGAGCGACGCAAGCTCACCGCAGACCGCCAGCGCCGCTGGCGCCAGCACGCGTCGGGCGACCACAGCGAGTGCGACCCGAAGCGCTGCAATGTCACGCGTGACAGGACGCGTGACGCGACGCGTTACGAGACGCCTACCCGTACCGGACCTTTCCGTACCGGACCTGACCGTCCCGAAGGGACAGGTCAGGACCAAGGCCACGTGCCGGCTCTCGCTGGCGCTCCGCCGTCCCTGGCCACCGAGGAAGCGAGCGCGCGCCTCGGGCGCCTCCCGCACCCCTGGTCCGGCGACTGCTGCCCCCTGCCTGAAACCCACCCCATCCACCGGAGCGCCTCATGACCGACCCCACGCCCGACCTCCTCCGCCTCGCCGTCCGCATGACTCACAACTCTGACTGCGCCGCCCCGAAGACCATCCAGATCCGCGGCACCAAGGGCGACCACGGCCTGCTCTGCCGCGCCTGCCGAGCTACGTGGTTCCCGCCGCCGGGCCTCATCGCCACCACCCTCGGCGCGTACGAGTCGACGCGCGAGCAGCCGACCCTCGCGAGCGAGCTGCGAGTGCCGGGGGCTCCGACGCCGAGGTCTGCCGGCTGGCCCACGCACAAGGCTCGAGCCCGGAGCCGACGCCGATGAGAGCCGGATCTCTAGGAGCGGGAGCCACCGATGACCCCTGCAGTCACGGCTTCTCTCTCCGGTCCGACTCGCGAGGAGCAGCGGCCAACATCGACCCCGTTTCAGGTCCCGGCTGTCCTACGATGGACGCAAGCGGCCACGGCCTCGCGACTCACGTCCTGAGCACCGAGCGGCGCGGATCGGTCCCCTCCACTGGGCTCGCCGGCTCGCAGCGGATTGCACGGCCCCCACCCTTCGTGGGCTCGCCGATTCCCGCACAGCCGATGACCCTTCGTGCGCTGACGCATCCCGCCGTCGCGCCGTGATCGCTGAGGAGCGACGCCATGACCCTGAAGGACCTGATCAACCAGACCAACGACCTCCTGCGGAAGCACGAGGGCAACCTCGACAGCCTGCGCGGCCAGCTCGCCGAGCGGCGTGCCGCGTGCCAGCGCGACCGCACGTCGCTCACCGCCGACCCCGAAGCGATCTCGATCCAGTCGGAGATCCGCCGGCAGGAGTTCCTGAAGGCCGAGACCGAGCGGGTGCTCGGCGAGCTCGAGACCGAGCAGCGTGCGGACGAGCGCGCCGACGCGCTCGCCCGCGAGGTCCACCCGGGCGCCCCGGCGCCGGGCTCCGTCGAGCGCACTTACGCCGGGACCGGCGACCACGCGCGCCGGACCGACGCCGGGCCCCGCTGGGTCCGCACCGTCGACGAGAAGCCCGCCACGGTCGCGCGCGGCCAGCGGTTCGCCGACCAGGAGATCGTCCGCGAGGTCGCCGACCGGAACGCCCAGCGCGAGGCGCCCGTGCTCGCGCAGCACGGCTCGCTCGGCCAGCTCGTGCGCGCCATGTCGACCACGTCCGGATCGGCGATTGTGCCGACCGTGTGGGCCGGCGACCTGATCGACCGAGCGCGCAACAAGGCCGCGGTCCTGCAGGCCGGCGCGGAGATCGTGCCGATGGACGCCAAGACGGTGCAGATCGGCCGACTCACCGGCGACCCGACGGCGGCCTTCCGCACGGAGGGCTCGGCGATCGCCGCCTCCGACCCGACCTTCGACAACATCACGCTGACCGCGCAGACCATGAGCGCGCTCACCGTGGGCTCGCTCGAGTGGTTCCAGGACGCCGACAACGTCGACGAGATCGTGGCGGACGCGATCGCGGCTTCGTTCGCCCAGCTGCTGGACCTGGTGTCGCTCTACGGCTCGATCACGACGGGCGCCGGCTCGGTCAACCTGCCGACCCCGCCGAACCCCCGAGGTGTCCTGGGCACGCTCAACGCCTCGGCATCGTCCTCGGTCCTCGGCGGTGCCACCAACGGCACGGCGCAGACGTCGACGACGTTCTACAACGAGCTGCTGGACCTGATCTACACGCCGCGGGCCTACAACGAGGAGCCGTCGGCGCTGATCTACAACGCCAAGCTGGGGCTGCAGTACGCGAAGGCGTACGACACGACCGGTCAGCCGCTGCAGGCGCCGCAGGACGTCAAGGACATGCCGCGCTACATCTCCAACCAGGTGCCGTCCTACACGCAGGGCACGATGACCAGCCGGGCGACCGACGTGTTCGCGGGCGACTGGTCGCAGCTGCTGATCGGGCAGCGCCTCGGCCTGACGATCCAGACCCTCACCGAGCGGTACGCCGAGAACGGCCAGATCGGCATCGTGGCCCACTGGCGCGGCGACGTCGCAGTCGCGAGGCCGCGGGCGTTCGCGGTCTACCGCGCTCTGCAGGGTGCCCTCTGATGGCCCGCCGCAAGACCGCCGCGGAGCGGGACCTCGAGGCGCAGGAGAAGGGGGCGAGCGACCTGCGGCCGGCCCGGTACGCCCGCGGGTTCGTCAACGCGGTCAACCCGGAGAACGAACTCGAGGTCGTCTTCAAGCCCGGCGAGCTCCTGCCCGCGTGGGCGAAGGAGACCGAGCACGACACCGGGACGGCCTGATGGCGACCGAGCGGCTGGTCGTCGACCACGACCCGCCCGAGAAGGGCTACGGCCCCGAGATCGACGTCGCGATGTCCATCGAGGTGCCGCCCCGGGCCCAGTCCAAGGGCTGGGGCGAGGTCCCAAAGGGTCGACGCTAGGCCGCCGTCGCCGTGGGAGTTGCTGGTTTGGGTGCTCCTCCGGCGCCAGCCCCGGACAACACCTGGTCTCACCGTGCTGACACGCCCGGATCGCGTTCGCGGGGTGGTTCCGCAGCGAGGGTTAGTCGCCATCGGCTAACGTTCGCGTCGTGGGCACGGATGTGAAGTTCAGCAACCCGCCCGTGGCGGCTGTCATGCTGACGGTCTACTTTGAGGCAATCGAGACGCTTCAGCCAATTCACCTCTCACGACTTCGTGAGATGTGGAGGGATCGCTATCCCACCACAGGGAACCTGCCCCCGCTCCGTCCGCACCCGCTCGCCGGTGTAAGTGATGACGACGACGACGAGCTCACCTGGCAGTTCCCGTACATGATTTTCGGAACTGACGACGAGTCCGACGCGGTAGCAATCCAGAATGACCGCTTCGTGCGCTCGTGGCACTTCACCGAAGGGGCCAGTAGTTACCCGGGTTTCGACGAACTTCGCGCCGACATGGCGCAGCGATTCCAGGAGTTCAAGACAGTCGTTCAGGCTGAAGTGGGCCGAGACGTGGTTCTGACCGCTAGTGAGTGCCGGTACACCAACCCGTTGCCGAAAATGCCAATGGCGGACCTTCTGGTCGGAGTGGCTTCAGGCTGGAAGGGGAACCCGGGGGGCGCCGACTTGTCGATGGCGCATTACGGAAGCGTCTTCTTTCACCTGGACGATCCGGAACTGCCTGCGTCTCACGTCTCCGTGGACCTTGACGTGGACGAGGCTGACGGAGCGACAATGACGATTAGGTCACGCTACGCGGCCAACAAACTCCCGTCTGAAGCGGATGATCAAGGGGAAGTGCTCGAACTCGCTGGGGTGGACCTAGCGCATGCGGCATTAATCCGGACGTTCTTGACGTTCACCAGTTCAGAGATGCAGACCGTTTGGGGGATTCAGAAGTGACCGTACAAGCCCTCGACTATGCGCCTGGTCGCAAGGTCCGTGATCCTTGGGCACAGCCCGCGGTAGTTCGCTTTCCCAAGATGAACCGGAGGCCGCACCCCCTCTGCCCCCCGTCCGCCGACGGCGCGACTACGATTTACCGAAGGCGAGCCGCTCGGAAACACTGGTGGCTTGAAAGTTCTGCCTCCGTGCATCTTCGATCGGTCGGCTTCGAGTACGCGAAGTGGCAACTCGAGCAGATCGCCGAGCACCACGCGGCTGATGGTCTCGAGACTGCCAACCCGAACGCAGAAGCCCGAATGGTCGACCTGCTTCGTTCACTTCTCCGGCCCAATACCCTCTATCCGACGATGTCAGTTGATGAGGATGGGGACGTTATCGCCGAGTGGCGGATCATGGATCATGGACTCGAGCTGATCACTACTGACTCGCGTGCGTACTGGGTGCTTCGCAGGCGGGGGCGTCGTGTCACTACCTCGAGTTCGATCCCTGGGCTTCGTACGTTGCTCAGCGACCTCACCGAGATCGCCGAGCAGCACAATCCCCGCTGGACTGCACTCTTTCCGCAGGCAAACGCCCACGCGCGGTGAGTTCGACCGCTTCCGGGTGGGATGACCCAGACATCCCACCCGACGAAATCCTGTTGCGACGCGTCCCTCGGAAGCCGCAGTTCAGGGTCCCGGATGTCATCACCGGCCGATTGGTGGTGATGAAGGCAGCGCTCCGGCTCGACCCTGATGGGATGTCCACGCAGATGGACGGCCTGCTTCACCTAACGGCTCGGACCCGTGCCACGGTGTACGACTGGAGTAGGTACAACGGCATCGAATTCCCTGTGGGTGCGGCCCGCGAGACGGGCCAAGCTGGCGTGCTCGTCACGCCTGATGACCAAGACGACGAGTTGGGGGCCTGCCATGCGTCAGTTCGGGTGCGTCCTGATTCTGCGGATGTCAAGGCGGACTGGGACGACGTGAGGGCTGTCATCGCCGAAGCCGCGACGCTCATGCCCGAGGACCCGCACCCGCCGGAGCCAACGGTTCCCGAACCACGGTAAGGGCGCTGAATGAATGGCAGGTGTGGAAGAGAATGACGGCTGACCAGCCCGAGCGCCTCACGAAGGCCTCCGACCTGGCCGCCCAGTGGGACATGACCGAGTCCGAGTTGAAGCGGCGCGCTCGCCGCCACGGCTGGCCGGTCGTCCGTTTCTCGCGCACCGACTGGCGCTTCACCGACCAGCAGATCAAGCAGATCGTCTCGATTATGACTACGCAGGCGAGGGCTCCCGAGAGGCCCTCGCCGACCGGTCAGAGCAAGCTCAGCCGCGCTCGGAGTCGCTAGCCCAGCGCGTGCTCGTAGGCGGACATGTCCACGCTCTCGCCCGCCCACTCCCACAGCACCAGGCTCCTGGGCCTCGAGCGGGTTACCAGGCCGGATGCGAACATTGCGTCCAGCTCGCCCCGGAGCGTTCCTGACGACTTGCCGACGGTGCGGGTCCACATGTCCACGCCGTTCCCAAGGCACTCGAAGTGCGTCACGCCCAAGCTCGTCATGCGGCCGCGTCCTAGGTCGCTCTCGCAGCAACCGGTGTACCCCGAGGCGCACGGCTCGGTGAAGGTGAGGGTGAGCAGGTGGCCCAACTCGGGAAGCGACATCGGTGCCGGAGCGTCGCGCAGGATCGCCGCGATCTGGTCGCCGAGATGCTGCCGCTCCATGCTTCGCCGCTTCACGAACGCGCCTCGAGCCACTCCGCCGCGGCGATGATGTCCGCTGCGGCGGCTCGGAGCTCCTCGGCCATGCCAGCCGCGGTGTCGTTCAGGAGCTCGAGGCCAATGATCTCGGCGTACCAGGCGCGGTCGAGGTCGTTGTGTAAGGGCTCGTCGCCGTAGCTGAGGTGGACGCTCTCGGCGGTCGGGGCGTAGTGGATCCGGTTCGGCTCGTCAGGATCGTGGCCGGCGGGCAACGTGCACCACTCGGGACAGATCAGAGGTTCTACGGATGCCGGCGCGGTCGCCGGCTGAGAAGATGTAGCCATGGTTCGGTGCCTCCTTGGGGCATCGGTTCCTAGGCCCTGGTCGGTGTGCCAGCACCGGGCGGGGCCGCATTGCTTAGTCTGCAGTTCTTGGTTGTTTGTGCTCCGCTTCAGCCACCCCGACTGGGTCGCGATGCAGACCCGGCAGGCCGGGCTCGAGCAGACGGGCGAGATCGTGCTGCGCGACCTGGTGAAGGAGGCGCTGCGGATGCGGCCGAGCCGGATCCTCGTCGGCGAGGTGCGGGCCGCCGAGTGCCTCGACCTGCTGCTGGCGCTCAACTCCGGGCTGCCCGGGATGTGCACCCTCCACGCCAACAGCGCCCGCGAGGCGCTGGTGAAGATGTGCACCCTCCCGCTGCTGGCCGGCGACAACATCTCCGCGCGGTTCGTCGTGCCGACGGTGGCCTCCTCGGTCGACCTGGTCGTGCACCTCGGCCTCGGGGCCGACGGCGTGCGCCGGGTCAACGAGATCGTGTCCGTGCCCGGGCGGGTCGAGGCCGACGTGATCGAGGTGGAGCCGCTGTTCGTCCGCTCCGCCGGCGAGCTGCGCCGCACCGGGGGAGTCCCAGCCCGCACCGAGCGCTACGAGCGGGTCGGCATCGACGTCCACGAGGTGCTCTCCGCGGCGGGTGCCGGCTGATGGGGGCGCTCGTCGGGCTCGGTGTCGGGGTCGGCCTGCTGCTGGTGTGGGCCTCCTTCGCGCTGCCGCGCCAGCCGCGCGCGTCGCAGCCGGGATCCACGCGGCTGGGTCGGCTGCTCGGGCGCGCCGGCCTGTCGGACGTGACGCCCACCAGCGTCGTGGCACTGTGCCTGGTGCTCGGCGGCGTGGCCTTCGCCCTCGTCCAGGCCGTCTCCCGGACGCCGACGGTCGCGCTGGTGTTCGGTGCGATGGCCGCCTACGTCCCGATCGCGGTGCTGCGCCAGCGCGCGGCCCGCCGCCTGCGCGACTTCGCCGAGGTGTGGCCCGAGGCGGTCGACAACCTGGCCAGCGCCGTCCGGGCCGGGCTGTCGCTGCCCGACGCGGTGTCGGCGCTCGCGACCAACGGGCCGGAGCCGCTGCGCGCCGACTTCGCCCAGTTCGCCCTCGACTACCAGGTGACGGGCCGGTTCGGCGAGTGCCTCGACCGGCTCAAGGACCGGCTCGCCGACCCGGTCGGCGACCGGGTGGTGGAGGGCCTGCGCCTCGCCCGTGAGGTGGGTGGCGGCGACCTCGGCCGGCTGCTGCGCAACCTCTCCGGCTTCCTGCGCGACGACGCCCGCACCCGCTCGGAGCTCGAGTCGCGCCAGGCGTGGACCGTCAACGGCGCGCGGCTCGCGGTGTCCGCGCCGTGGATCGTGCTGCTGATGATGTCGTTCCAGACGACCGCGATCCAGCAGTACGCCTCGCCCGGCGGGGTGCTCGTCCTCGGCGTCGGCTTCGGGGTCTGCGTCCTGGCCTACTGGGCGATGATGCGCATCGGCCGGCTGCCCGTCGAGAAGCGGATCCTGTCGTGAGCACCGCGGTCTGGGGCGGTGTGCTCGGCGCCTGCGCCGGGCTCGGGCTGGTGCTGGTGGTCGCGCGGCTCGCGGTGCTGCGGCGCCCCCAGCTCGCGCACCGCGTCCTGCCCTACCTGCGTGACCTTCCCCAGCGCGACCAGCCCCCGCTCGTACGCGTCGCCGCGGGGTCGCGGACCTCCGCGGCCGCCGGCATCTTCGGGCCCCTCCTGCGCTCGGCGGCCGACGTCGTGGAGCGGGTGCTCGGCGGCTCCGGCTCGGTGCGCCGTCGCCTCGAGCGCGCCGGCCTCGACCGCACCGTCCACGAGTTCCGCATCGAGCAGGTGGTGTGGGGCCTGGTCGGCTTCGGGGCCGCCGCCGCACTGTGCCTGGTGCGCGCGCTCGGCGGCGTCGGGAGCCCCGGGTCGGCGCTGGTGCTCTGCGTCCTCGGCTTCGCGATGGGCGTCTTCATGCGCGACAACCGGCTCAGCACGCAGGTCAAGGAGCGCGAGCGCCAGATCCTGGCCGAGTTCCCCACGATCGCCGAGCTGCTCGCCCTGTCGGTGGCGGCGGGCGAGAGCCCGGTCGCCGCGCTCGACCGCGTGGTGCGCCGCAGCAGCGGTGCGCTCTCGCAAGACCTCGCGGCGGTCCTGGGCCGGATCCGCACCGGCGAGACCGTCGGTGTCGCGTTCGAGTCGCTCGCCCGCACCACCGGCCTGCCGATCGTCGCCCGCTTCGCCACCGGGATCACGGTCGCCATGGAGCGCGGCACGCCGCTGTCGGACGTCCTGCACGCCCAGGCCGCCGACGTCCGCGAGGCCGGTCGACGCCTCCTCATCGAGACCGCCGCGCGCAAGGAGATCGCGATGATGGCGCCCGTCGTGTTCTTCGTGCTGCCCGTGACGATCCTCTTCGCCTTCTACCCCGGCGTGCTGGGCCTCCAGCTCACCACGCCCTGACCGACCGCAGATCCACGCCACGAAAGGACCTCCCATGCACCTCCAGACGACCACGACCGCACGCCGTCGCGACGACCGCGGCGACGTGCCCGGCTGGGTGATGGTCACGCTGATGACGGCGATCGTCGTCGCGGCCCTCACGCCCGTCGTCAGGGACCAGCTGCTCGCCCTGCTCGACAACGCCTTCTCGATGGTCCGCGGCTAGGCCGTGTCCCGCTCCGGCGCCGACCGGGAGCGCGGGGCAGCCGTCGTCGACTTCGTCTGGGTCGTGCTGGTCCTGCTGCCGCTGGTGGTCGGCATCCTCCAGCTCGCCCTCGTGCTCCACGTCCGCAACACGCTCGCCGCGGCCGCGGGGGAGGGCGCCCGCCACGCGGCGGTCGCCGGCAGCTCGGCCGACGCCGGGCGCGCGAAGGTCGAGGAGCTCGTCGACGGTGCGCTGTCGGAGAAGTTCGTGCGCGACGTCGTCGTCCGCCCGGCCCGCGTCGGCGGCGCCCCGGGCTACGAGGCGGTCGTCGAGGCCGACGTGACGATCCTCGGGATCGGCGGCGCCAGCGTCCACGTCCGGGTCGCGGGCCACGCCGTCGCCGAGCAGGCGGGACCGTGAGGCGGCCCCGCCGGCGCGACGACCGGGGCTCGGCGCTGGTCGAGCTGACCTGGCTGTCGATCATCCTGCTCGTGCCGCTGATCTGGATCGTGGTGTCGGTCTTCGAGGTGCAGCGCGGCGCCTTCGCGACGAGCGCCGCCGCCCGCGCGGCCGGGCGGGCCTACGCGCTGGCCCCCGACGACGCGACGGGGGAGGCCCGGGCCCGGGCGGCCGTCGCCCAGGTGCTGGCCGACCAGGGGGTCGAGGGCCAGCAGGCGGAGGTCGAGTTCTCCTGCCAGGCGCCGGGGGACAACTGCCACGTCGGCACGGCCGTGATCACCGTGCGCGTTGACTCCGGCGTCGACCTCCCGTTCTCGCCGGAGATCCTCGGCCGCCAGGCCGCGTCCTTCTCGCTCGACGCCAGCCACACGGTGCCGATCGGGCAGTACGTGGAGAGCGCGGACGAGGGCGACGACGACGATGACGGCGAGGAGGGCCGGTGAGGCGTCGCGACGAGGCCGGGCAGGCGACCCTGCTGATCATCGGGTTCGCCAGCATCGTGCTGATGGCGATCGTGGCGGTCATCGACGCCTCCGCCGCGTACCTCCAGCGACAGGGCCTCGACACGCTCGCCGACGGCGCCGCGCTGCAGGGCGCCGACCTCGGGTCGACCGGGATCTACGAGCAGGGCCTCGACGGCGAGCGGCTGCTGCAGCAGGAGGCCGCGGTCGAGGCCGCGGTCCGCGACTACCTCGCCCGCGCCGGCGCCGGCGAGAAGTTCCCCGGCATCGACGTCGCCGTCAGCGTCGACCGCACCTCGCGGTCGGTCACCGTGCGCCTGGTCGCCCCGCTCGACCTGCCGCTCACCATCCCCGGCTCGCCGAGCCGGCCCACGGTCGGGACCAGCAGCACCGCGGCGGTCACCGTCCAGCCCTGAGCGCACCATGCAGGCAGTTCGCGCTCCCGCGCGGCTGGTCCACGCTCAGCCCCCGGCCACGGCGCCCCGAACTGCCTTCATGGTGCGCGGCCGAGCGCTGGTGACGGTCGTCACCGGGCCCCACCCCGGTGGATGGTCGTCCCAGCCGGAGGGCCGGAAATGCCAGTAGCGTCGAGGCCATGACGGAGACCTGGCCGGGTTCGGCCTACCCCCTGGGCGCGACCTACGACGGCAGCGGCACCAACTTCGCCCTCTTCAGCGAGGTCGCCGAGCGCGTCGAGCTGTGCCTGATCGACGAGGGCAAGGACGGCACCCGCACCGAGACCCGCGTCGAGCTCACCGAGGTCGACGCGTTCGTGTGGCACGCCTACCTCCCGGGCGTGCAGCCCGGCCAGCGCTACGGCTTCCGCGTGCACGGCCCGTGGGACCCCGAGAAGGGACTGCGCTGCAACCCCGCCAAGCTGCTGCTCGACCCCTACGCGAAGGCCACGGTCGGCGAGTACGAGTGGGACCGCTCGGTCTTCTCCTACGACTTCGACGACCCCGAGGCCACCAACGACGACGACTCGCTGCCGCACGTGATGCTCGGCGTCGTCATCAACCCGTTCTTCGACTGGGAGGGCGAGAGCCGACCGCGCACGCCCTACCACGAGACCCTCGTCTACGAGGCGCACGTCAAGGGCCTCACCCAGCTCCACCCCGACGTCCCGGAGAACCTGCGCGGCACCTACGCCGGCATCGCCCACCCGGCCGTCGTCGAGCACCTCACCAAGCTCGGGGTGACCGCGATCGAGCTGATGCCGGTCCACCAGTTCGTCCAGGACGACGCGCTGGTGCAGAAGGGCCTGCGCAACTACTGGGGCTACAACACCATCGGCTTCTTCGCCCCGCAGGAGTCCTACGCCGCCACGACCGGCCTGGGCCAGCAGGTCCAGGAGTTCAAGGCGATGGTCAAGGCGCTCCACGCCGCGGGCATCGAGGTCATCCTCGACGTGGTCTACAACCACACCGCCGAGGGCAACCACCTCGGCCCGACGCTGTCGATGAAGGGCATCGACAACGTCGCGTACTACCGCCTCGTCGAGGACGACCTGCAGTACTACATGGACTACACCGGCACCGGGAACTCCCTCAACGTCCGCCACCCGCACTCGCTGCAGCTGATCATGGACTCGCTGCGCTACTGGGTGACGGAGATGCACGTCGACGGCTTCCGCTTCGACCTCGCCTCCACGCTCGCCCGCGAGTTCTACGACGTCGACAAGCTGTCCACCTTCTTCGAGCTCGTCCAGCAGGACCCGGTGGTCAGCCAGGTCAAGCTGATCGCCGAGCCCTGGGACATCGGCCCCGGCGGCTACCAGGTCGGCGGCTTCCCGCCCCAGTGGACGGAGTGGAACGGCGCGTACCGCGACACCGTCCGCGACTTCTGGCGCGGCGAGCCGGCGCTCGGCGAGTTCGCCTCCCGCGTCGCCGGGTCGTCCGACCTCTACGAGAACTCCGGTCGCCGCCCGTTCGCCAGCATCAACTTCGTCACCGCGCACGACGGCTTCACCCTGCGCGACCTCGTGTCCTACAACGAGAAGCACAACGAGGCCAACGGCGAGGACAACAACGACGGCGAGGGCCACAACCGCTCGTGGAACCACGGCGTGGAGGGCCCGACCGACGACGAGCACGTCAACGCGCTGCGCTCGCGCGAGCAGCGCAACTTCATCACCACCCTCCTGCTCAGCCAGGGCGTCCCGATGCTGCTGCACGGCGACGAGCTCGGCCGCACCCAGGACGGCAACAACAACGGCTACGCCCAGGACAACGAGCTGACCTGGGTGCACTGGGACCAGGCCGACCAGGGGCTCATCGAGTTCACCGCAGCCGTGTCCCGGCTGCGCCGCGAGCACCGCACCTTCCGGCGGCGGCAGTTCTTCACCGGCCAGGCCGACGAGAACGGCCTCGACGACATCGTCTGGCTGCACCCCGACGGCCGGCCGATGGAGGAGGGCGACTGGGACAGCGGCCAGAAGTCGCTCGGGATGTACCTCAACGGCGACGCGATCAACACCCGCGACTCCCGCGGCAAGCCGATCACCGACGACCACTTCCTGCTCTTCTTCAACGCCGACGGCGACCGCGAGGTGACCCTCCCGCCGGCCGCGTACGCCGAGGCGTGGGACGTCCTCATCGACACCGGCGGCGTCGCCGACGACCGCGGCACCTGCCCGGCCGGCTCCACGCTGCCGCTGGGCGAGCGGTCCACGCTGGTGCTGCGCGAGCACGTCGAGACCGTCACGGAGGAGACCGACAAGTCGGTGTCCGCATCGTTGAGCTCCCCGACGGGAACCGAGGCGCCGTGACCGCACCCGGACGTCGTACGCCGCACAGCACCTACCGCCTCCAGGTCAGCCCCGACTTCACGCTGCACGACGCCGCGCGGGTCCTGCCCTACCTCCACGACCTCGGCGTCGACTGGGTCTACCTCTCGCCGCTGCTGGCCTCCGAGCCGGGCAGCACCCACGGCTACGACGTCGTCGCCTTCGACCACGTCGACCCCGAGCGCGGGGGAGAGGAGGGCCTCGCGGCGCTCTCCGCCGAGGCGCGGCGCCTGGGGATGGGCGTCCTCGTCGACATCGTCCCCAACCACGTCGGCGTCGCCACCCCGAGCGAGGACCCGTGGTGGTGGGACGTGCTGCGGCTCGGCCGCGCCTCCGAGCACGCCAGCGCGTTCGACGTCGACTGGGCGGCCGGCGACGGCCGGATCCTGATCCCCGTCATCGGCGACGACGACGAGGACGCGATCCGGGTCGTGCGGCCCGGGACCGACAAGGGCGAGGTCCGCTACCACGACCAGCGCTTCCCGCTCGCGCCCGGCACGAGCACCCTCGAGGAGCAGCACTACGAGCTGGTCAGCTGGCGCGCCGCCGACGACGACCTCAACTACCGCCGCTTCTTCGCGGTCAACACCCTCGCCGCGGTGCGGGTCGAGGACCCCGAGGTCTTCGCCCAGACCCACGTCGAGGTGAAGCGCTGGTTCGACGAGGGCCTCGTCGACGGCCTGCGGGTCGACCACCCCGACGGCCTGCGCGACCCGAAGCGCTACCTCGACGACCTCGCCGCGCTCACCGGCGGGGCGTACGTCCTGGTCGAGAAGATCCTCGAGCCCGGCGAGCGCCTGCCGGCCGAGTGGGCGACCGCCGGCACCACCGGCTACGACGCCCTCGCGCTCATCGACCGGGTGCTCACTGACCCGGCCGGGGAGGCGCCGCTGACCGCGCTCGAGGACCGGCTCCGCGGTGCCCCGGTCGACTGGGCGCAGATGGTGCACGACAACAAGCGCGCCGTCGCCGACGGCATCCTGCACTCCGAGGTCCTGCGGATCACCCGCGAGGTCACCACCCACCTCGGCGACGACGCCCCCGACGAGGACGCCGTCGCCGACGCGGTCGCCGAGCTGCTCGCCTGCTTCCCGGTCTACCGCTCCTACCTCCCCGAGGGCCGCGCCCACCTCGAGGAGGCGTTCGCCCTCGCCCGCGAGCAGCGACCCGACCTCTCGGACACCCTCGCCGTGCTCGAGCCGGTGCTGCACGACGAGTGGGGCCAGCCCGCGCGGCGCTTCCAGCAGACCTCCGGCATG
Organism: Nocardioides okcheonensis; assembly: GCF_020991065.1. Classification (NCBI taxonomy): domain Bacteria; kingdom Bacillati; phylum Actinomycetota; class Actinomycetes; order Propionibacteriales; family Nocardioidaceae; genus Nocardioides; species Nocardioides okcheonensis. The sequence goes on along the minus strand of NZ_CP087710.1, from coordinate 1,586,691 downwards.
GTGATGGCCAAGGGCGTCGAGGACTGCTCCTTCTACCGCTGGTCGCGGCTCACCTCGCTCAACGAGGTCGGCGCCGACCCGTCGGTCTTCGCGGTCGACGTCGACGCCTTCCACGTCGCGATGGCCGACCGCCAGCGCGACTGGCCCGACGCGATGGTCACGCTCTCCACCCACGACACCAAGCGCGGCGAGGACGTCCGCGCCCGGATCACCGTGCTCGCCGAGGAGCCCGGCCACTGGGAGCGGGCGCTCGAGGAGCTGCTGCGGCTCGCGCCGGTCCCCGATCCCGGCTTCGGGTCGCTGCTGTGGCAGGCCGTCCTCGGCGCATGGACCCCCGACCACGCGGACGACCTGCGCGAGCGGCTGCACGGCTACGCCGAGAAGGCGATGCGCGAGGCCGGCGACCGCACCACCTGGACCGAGCCGGACGAGGCGTACGAGTCGGCTGTGCACGCCGCGGTCGACGCCGTCTTCGACTCCGACGAGGTGCGCGCGGTGCTGACCGACCTCGCCGCACGGATCGACGCCCCGGCCCAGGCCAACTCGCTCGCGGCCAAGCTGGTCGCGATCACCATGCCGGGCGTGCCCGACGTCTACCAGGGCAGCGAGCTGTGGGAGACCTCGCTCGTCGACCCCGACAACCGGCGCCCGGTCGACTTCGACCACCGGGCCGCGGTGCTCGCCGGCACGGACGAGGACGACGCGGCCACCAAGCTCCACGTCACCTGCACGGCGCTGACCCTGCGCCGCGAGCGGCCGGAGCTGTTCACCGGCTACGCGCCCGTCGAGGCCACCGGCGACAGGGCCGGGCACGTCGTGGCGTTCGACCGCGGCGGCGCGATCGCCGTCGCGACCCGGCTCCCGGTCGGCCTCGCCGCCGCCGGCGGCTGGGGCGACACCACCCTCGACCTCCCCGAGGGCCGGTGGCACGACCTGCTCACCGGCCTCGACACCGACGGCCGGCTCGCCGACCTGCTCGCCGCCCACCCGGTCGCCCTGCTCGTGAGGAGGGACTCGTGACGCGCGGACCCTTCGACGTCTGGGCGCCGCGCCCGCAGCGGGTGCGGCTGCTCTGCGGCGACAACGCCGGCGGCACGGTCATCGAGATGCAGCGCGGGGACGACGACTGGTGGAGCCCCGCCGAGCCGCTCCCGGCCGCTGCCGATCACGACTACGTCGACTACGGCTACCTCCTCGACGACGACCCGGATCCGCGGCCGGACCCGCGCTCGCGGCGGCAGCCGGGCGGCGTGCACGAGCTGTCGCGGCGGGACCGCACGACGTACGAATGGCAGGACGCCGGGTGGACCGGCCGCCAGCTCGCAGGCTCGGTGGTCTACGAGCTCCACGTCGGGACCTTCACCCCGGGCGGCACCCTCGACCACGCGATCGAGCGGCTCGACCACCTCGTCGACCTCGGCGTCGACCTCGTCGAGGTGATGCCGGTCAACGCGTTCAACGGCACCCACAACTGGGGCTACGACGGCGTGGCGTGGTTCGCCGTCGCCGAGCCCTACGGCGGTCCGGACGCCTACCGGCGCTTCGTCGACGCCTGCCACGCCCGGGGCCTCGGCGTCGTGCAGGACGTCGTGCACAACCACCTCGGCCCGTCGGGCAACTACCTCCCGCTGTTCGGGCCGTACCTCAAGGACGGCCGCAACACCTGGGGCGACCTGGTCAACCTCGACGGCGAGGGGTCGGCGGAGGTGCGCCGCTACGTCCTCGACAACGTGCGGATGTGGTTCGAGGACTACCACGTCGACGCGCTGCGCCTCGACGCCGTGCACGCGCTCAGCGACACCTCCGAGGTCCACCTGCTGGAGGAGATGGCGATCGAGACGGCCGCGCTGTCCGCCCACCTGCGCCGTCCGCTGACCCTGATCGCCGAGTCCGACCTCAACGACGCGCGCATGGTCACGCCCCGCGAGGGCGGGGGTCGCGGCCTCGACGCGCAGTGGAGCGACGACTTCCACCACGCGGTCCACGTCGCGCTCAGCGGGGAGACGACCGGCTACTACGCCGACTTCGAGCCGCTCGAGGCGCTGGCCAAGGTGTGCGAGAAGGGGTTCTTCCACGACGGCACGTTCTCCTCGTTCCGTGGCCGCGACCACGGGCGCCCGGTCGACACCGCCCGGATGCCGACGTGGCGGCTCGTGGTCGCCAACCAGAACCACGACCAGGTCGGCAACCGCGCCCGCGGTGACCGGCTGGCCGAGCACCTCGACGACGACCAGCTCGCCTGCGCGGCGCTGCTCACCCTCGCCGGCCCGTTCACGCCGATGCTGTTCATGGGGGAGGAGTGGGCCGCGTCGACGCCGTTCGCGTTCTTCACCTCCCACCCCGAGCCCGAGCTCGGGAAGGCCACCGCCGAGGGGCGGATCGCGGAGTTCGAGCAGATGGGCTGGGACCCCGACGACGTGCTCGACCCGCAGGACCCCGACACGTTCCACCGCTCGCGGCTCGACTGGGACGAGCGCTCGACGGGCCGGCACGCCGTCGTCCTCGACTGCTACCGCCGGCTCGGCCGGCTGCGGCGCGAGCTGCCGCAGCTCACCGACCCGTCCTTCGACGAGGTCTCCTGCAGCGTCGAGGGCCGGCTGTTCACCATGCGGCGCGGCGACCTGCTCGTCGTCGTCAACGTCGGGGAGACCGAGGTGACGCTCGACGTGGACGCGACGGAGGTGCTGTTCGAGACCCCGTCGGGGGTCGAGCTGGACGGCGGGACCGTGGTCGTGCCGCCGCACGGTGGAGCCCTCCTGCGATAGGTGGGTCGGTCCCGCAACTTTTTACCTTCGCGCATAGTCTCCCTGTCCGTACGGGCCTCGACGAGGCCGACCACACGACGACGGGGACTTCCTCATGAACCGCACGATCACCTGGGCCGCGACCGCGGCCCTCGCCCTCAGCCCCCTCGCCCTCGCGGCGTCCAGCACCGCGGCGCCGAGCGTGCACGCGAAGGCGGCGAAGACGTACTCCGTGACCGCGAAGGTCAACACGGACGTCGCCATCGCCAAGGAGGACACGGTCAAGGTCAAGGGCCGCGTGACGCCGAAGGCCAAGGGCCAGAAGGTCATCCTCCAGCAGCGCGTGGGCAACAAGAAGAAGTGGACCGTCACCGGCTCCGCGAAGATCAAGAAGAACGGCACCTACAAGCTCACCGACAAGCCGACGACCCCCGGCTCGCGCGAGTACCGCGTGCTCAAGCCCGGCTCGAACGGCATCAAGAAGGGCTTCAGCAAGCCGGTCCAGGTCGAGGTCTACCGCTGGGAGAACCTCGCCTACCGCACGGCCGGCCCGAACACGAACATCACCCCCGGTGGCGTGAACATCGGTGCCCAGTTCTACGGCGCCAGCCTCTTCACCTCGACCGCGAACACCGCGTCGACCATCGAGTACACGCTGGGCCGCAAGTGCATCCAGCTGCGCGCGACCTACGCGCTCACCGACGAGTCCGCCACCGGCGCCACCGGTGCGGTCACGGTGAGCGCCGACGGCACCGTCGTCGCCAACAAGGCGCTCGCGGTCGGCACCATCTTCGCCGACGAGACCGTCGACATCACCGACGCGTTCCGCCTGAAGATCGACGCCACGGCCACCGCTCCCGCCACGGCCCCCACGGCCGCCACGGCCGCGGTCGCCACCCCCGAGGTCCTCTGCACCCGCTGACCCTCGGGTCACGGCACGACACACGGTCCGCAACGGCGGGCACCACCGGGAATCACAGGCCCGGGGGTGCCCGCCGTTGCTCGTCCCGGGGCTGGGCGGTCGGGCACCATGAAGGCAGTTCGCGCTCACGTGCCGGGTGTCCACGCTCGGCTGGGCCCCACGCGCGTCGAACTGCCTTCATGATGCGCCGGACGGACCGCGTGCTCGGGACGTCCGGCCGGGCGCCGCGCGGACCGCTGTTCCGCCTTCCGGGTCGACGTGCAGCGGCTCTGCACGCCCTGACCGCCCGCGACCGCCACCCGTGATCAGGCCCCGCCGGGGTGTTGGCCGTAGTGTTGGCTCCTGTGGCAGGCATCGACTTCGACCAAGAGATCAAGCAGCTCCAGGCGACCATGAAGACCATCGGTCAGGTCCTCGACCTGGACAAGATGCGCGGCGAGATCGCCGACCTGGGCGAGCAGGTCGCCGCACCCGACCTCTGGGACGACGTCGAGAGCGCCACCCGGATCACCGGGCGCCTCTCCGCGCTGCAGGGCGAGATGGACCGCTTCACCGGGCTCGAGACCCGCATCGAGGACCTCGGGCTGATGGTCGAGATGGCCCAAGAGGAGGGCGACGCCGACACGCTCGCCGACTCCGAGGCCGAGCTCACCCGGATCAAGAAGTCGGTCGAGTCGCTCGAGATCCGCACCCTGCTGTCGGGGGAGTACGACGAGCGTGAGGCGATCGTGACGATCCGCTCGGGCGCCGGTGGTGTCGACGCCGCCGACTTCGCCGAGATGCTGATGCGGATGTACACGCGCTGGGCCGAGCAGCACAAGTACGGCGTCGAGGTCTACGACGTGTCCTACGCCGAGGAGGCGGGCATCAAGTCCGCCGAGTTCGCGATCCACGCGCCCTACGCCTACGGCACCCTCTCGGTCGAGGCAGGCACCCACCGCCTGGTGCGGATCAGCCCGTTCGACAACCAGGGCCGCCGCCAGACGTCGTTCGCCGCGGTCGAGGTCGTGCCGGTGCTCGAGCAGACCGACGAGATCGAGGTCGACGAGAACGACCTGCGCGTCGACGTCTTCCGCTCCGGCGGTCCCGGCGGCCAGTCGGTCAACACCACCGACTCCGCGGTCCGCCTCACGCACATCCCGACCGGCATCGTCGTGTCCTGCCAGAACGAGAAGTCGCAGCTGCAGAACAAGGCGTCCGCGATGGTGGTCCTCAAGGCCAAGCTGCTCGCGAAGCAGAAGGCCGAGGAGGCGGCGCTCAAGAAGGAGCTCAAGGGCGACGTCGCCGCGAGCTGGGGCGACCAGATGCGCAACTACGTCCTCAACCCGTACCAGATCGTCAAGGACCTGCGCACCGGCTTCGAGTCCGGCAACCCCAGCGCGGTCTTCGACGGCGACCTCGACGACTTCATGGAGGCCGGCATCCGCTGGCGCCGCGGGGCGGAGAAGGTCGAGGCCTGACCCGGGATGTCGGCCTGGGACGCGGTCCGGGACCGGCTCGAGGGTGAGCTCGCCTCGCTCGGCGACGGCGAGTTCGTCGTCGTGACGGAGCCCGAGCCGCCCCGTGCACCCGCCCGCGGGCTGCTGCGTCGTCGTCCGGCGCCCGACCCGGTCCGCTGGGTCCAGGCCCGGCGCGACGGCGACCTGGCCTACGCCGAGTGCGTCGGCGCGACGTCCTTCGGCGGCGACTGGGACGTCGACGCCGCCACCCACCAGCGGCTGCGCGACCTCGGCTGGCTCGCCCCGGGCGACGACGACCCGACCGGCACCCAGCCGTCCTACCCCGCGTACTGGTGCGTCCTGCCGCACGCCGAGGCGGCCCGCGTCGCGGGCCTGGCCCGGGACGCGCTCGCGCTGCTCGGCGCCGACCCGGCGACGCTGGAGTGGCGCCGCGGCGCCTGACTACTCGTCGGGCTCGAGCGCGCCGGGCGGCAGGACGGTGCTGAACACCCGGTAGAGCGTGGTCGCGGTGGTCGGCAGGAGCGCGCCCGACTCGTCGTCCAGGACGTGGGTGCCGTCGGCGCCGTCGACCGCGACGAGGTCGCGCCGCTCGCCGGCCCAGCCGACACGCACCCGCCAGGCGACGGCCGCACCGACCTCGCCGAGCGCCGCCCGGCGGACCTCGTCGTCGTCGGCGAGGAGCCGCGCGGCCAGGTCGTCCGGGGCCGGACGCCGCCCGCCGCCGGTCACGCGGCGAGGCCCGTGCGCGTCATCCGCACGAGGGCCGCGGCGAGGTGCGACGGCGGCAGCACCATCAGCTGGTGGAGGCCGGGCCGGACCGCGAGGACGACCACGGCGCGCTCGGCGTCGACCGCGGCGCGGTGCCGCTGGAGGCCGTCGCCGGCCAGCAGCACCTCGAGGGTGACGAGCGGGTCACGCAGCGTCGCCACGGCCTCGCCGACGCCGGCACCGTCGAGCTCGCGGGCGGTGGCGGGGTCGAGGTCGCCGGCGCCGAGGAGGGCCGTGACACCGGCGTCGTCGAGGCGGACCACGCCGTCCTGCGCGGTGATCATGCGCCGCCCCCGACCGGCACGGGCGCCGGGTCACCGGTCAGCGGACGCCACGCGGCGGCCACCTCGGCGAGCTCGTCGGCCAGCGCGTCGTAGTCCCAGGTCTCGACGGTCGCGGTCAGCGTCCACCCGCGGCCGGCGTCGGCGACGAACCACTGCTCGAGGGTGAGCGCGCGGGCCGAGGCGTCGACGTGGTGGGCCAGCCGGCGACCGCCCGGACGCCCGTCGACCTCGAGCCGCTCGAGGTCGACGACGAGGTAGTCGCGCAGCATCCGCGGCAGCACCTCGTCGGAGGCCACCTGCCAGTCGCGGAAGGTGAGGCCGCCAAGGTCGTCGCAGGTCAGGACGAGGTTGGCTCGGAACCGGTCGGGCCGGTCGAGGTCGAGCGGCTCGACGGCGGTCCAGAGGGTGCCGGGGCCCGGACGGGCCACCTTGTCCCACCCCTGTGGCACCGCCGGCGGCGAGAAGCGGGGGAGGTCAGGCACGGGCCGACCCGACCTGCTCGCGGTACCACCGCGGCTGGACCAGTGACGGGACGGGCAGCGGCAGCGCGGCGTAGGCCAGCCAGGTCAGCAGCCCCGCGACGACCAGCACCACCCCGGGCCACGCGGGTGCGTCGAGCCGCTCGGCCGCGCCCAGCAGGGCGCCCCCGACCAGGGTGACGGCGAGCGCCGGCCAGAGCACGAGGACGTTGCGCTGGGCGAAGTCGCGGTGCGTGCCGCGGGCCCAGCGCCGCGCGGCGGGCGTACGCCCGAGCCGCTGCCAGGTGTTGAACCCGGCGAGCGCGAGGCCGCCGAGCAGCATGAGCAGGTAGATCATCGCCTCAGTCCCAGAACGAGAGCGCGTCACCGACGTCGGACAGGGCGTCCCCGGCGTCGGAGAGCCGGTCACCGGCCCAGTCTGCCGCAGCGTCCGCGGCGTCGCCGACCGGGTCGAGGATCGCCTGGCCGACCTCGGAGCCGACGAAGCCGCCGATCGCACCGCCGACGATGCCGCCGACGACGCCGCCGACGACGGTGCCGACGCCCGGGCAGATGGCGGTGCCGATCGCGCCGCCGGCCCACGCGCCGCCCTGGGCGCCCGCCCAGGCGCCCGCGGCGGTGGTGGCGCCCATGGTGCCGGCCCGGGTGCCGCGCTCGACGTCGCCCATCGACGGGTCGTCGGCGTCGGCCTGCCACTGGTTCCACCCGGCGCTGACGGCCGTGACGACGGTGCCGGCGCGGCCGGCCCACTTGCCGGCGGTCGCCCAGCCGTTGCGGGCCGCGGCGCTGTAGGGCCGGGCGTGGAAGTTGTCGCTGTTGCCGGCCGCCCAGGCGCGCTGCCAGAAGCTCATGCCGCTGGCGCTGGCGAAGCGGCCGTTGATCCGCGGCTGGAAGATGCCGTAGCGGCCGTTGACCATCCAACCCACCCCGGCGCCGAAGCCCAGGCCGCCGAGGCCGAAGAGCCACGAGCCGATGTCGTCGCCGTCGGCGAAGTCGGGGGGCAGGAAGCCGAGGCGCTGGAGCAGGTCGACCACGAAGCCGTCCCCGGTGGACTTCTTGACGCCGTCGCCGAGGCGCTTGTGGGCCTCCTGCTCCTTGGTGCGGGCGGCGTCGGCGACCTCGACCGCCTCGTTCCAGGCCTTCACGACGTCGTTGTGCGCGGTGACCTGCGCGGGCGTCGCGTCCGTCGGCGCCTCGGGCCGGACGAGCGACTCGCCGCTGGTGCGCACGCCGCCGGCGACGCCGACGCTGCGGGCGTGGGCCATGCGCGAGCGGACCACGTCGAGCTCGCCGGCGAAGTCGGTGAGCGCCGAGCCGAGGGACTCCAGGCGCTTGTCGAGCTCGCGCAGGTCCTTGACGGCGGCGTCCACGCGGACCTCGAAGGCGTCACCCGCCTGCCCCTGCCACGTGCCGGCGGTGCGCACCGCCCGGCGTACGTCCTCGACGCCGGTCGTGACGGTCGTCCGGGCGGTGCCGATGTCGGTGGCGGCCGTACGACAGGCCGCGGGGTCGCCGTGGACGACGAGGTCGAGGAGGTCGCTCATCGGGCGAGACCCCCCGCACGCTGCTGGGAGGAGGCCGCGGACGCCTGGTCGGTGGCGCGCACGTCGGCGGCGGTGGTGCGGACCGACTCGGCCATCGAGGCGACCTCCTCGGCGACCGCGGCGACCACCTCGGCCAGCGAGGCGAGGGCGGTGCCGACCTCGTCGGTCGACACGCCCGCGTCGGGCTTGGTGCGCAGCCCGGGCGCCGCGTCGGCGAGGTCGCTCCCGGCCGTCTCGAGGACTCCTGCGGCCGACTCCAGGGCCGCGGGGTCCACCTGCAGCGTGGTGGCGGGTCCTCCGGTGCTGGGCGAGCTCATGGGGTGGATCCTCCCACCGGGGCGTACGTCCGAAACCTCCCGGGCCTCGCGCCGCCACCGCGCCGGCACGCCCCACGCACTCCAGGGGTTGCACCGCGGCCGGGATTCGCGGATCGCGTCCACCCCTGACGTAGCCTCGACGCCGTGATTCGCTTCGAGAAGGTCTCCAAGACCTATCCCGGCCACCCCCACCCGGCGCTCGACAACATCTCCGTCGACGTCGAGAAGGGGGAGTTCGTCTTCCTGGTGGGGTCCTCGGGCTCGGGCAAGTCGACCTTCCTCCGCCTGGTGCTGCGGGAGTACCGCCCGACCGCGGGCCGGGTCTACGTCGCCGGCAAGGAGATCAACCGGCTCGCGAGCTGGAAGGTGCCGCGGCTGCGTCGCGACATCGGCACCGTCTTCCAGGACTTCCGGCTCCTGCCCAACAAGACGGTCAGCGAGAACGTCGCGTTCGCCCTGCAGGTGATCGGCAAGTCGCGCAAGGAGATCAAGGACGTCGTCCCCGAGACCCTGGAGCTGGTCGGCCTCGGCGGCAAGGGCGACCGGATGCCCGACGAGCTCTCCGGCGGCGAGCAGCAGCGCGTCGCGGTGGCCCGCGCGTTCGTCAACCGGCCGATGATCCTCATCGCCGACGAGCCGACCGGAAACCTCGACCCGACCACCTCGGTCGGCATCATGAAGCTGCTCGACCGGATCAACCGCACGGGCACCACGGTCGTGATGGCCACCCACGACTCCTCCATCGTCGACCAGATGCGCAAGCGGGTCATCGAGCTCGAGAACGGCCACGTCGTGCGCGACCAGGCGCAGGGCGTCTACGGCCACCAGAACTGACCTCCCGCCCAGCAGCCACAGCAGCCACAGCAGATCGAGAGCCTTCCCTCCATGCAGCTTCGCTACGTCTACTCCGAGCTCGGCCAGGGCCTGCGCCGCAACCTGTCGATGCACCTGGCCGTGGTGCTCACCCTGTTCGTGTCGCTGACCCTCGTCGGCCTCGGCGTGCTGTTCAACCAGCAGGCCGCCAAGGCCGCCGACCACTGGGGCAACCAGCTCCAGATCACCGTCTACCTCTGCCGCGTCAACGACAGCAGCGCGGTCTGCCCGAACGCGGTCACCGACGCGCAGAAGACCGAGATCGCCGCGGTCGTCGACGACAACCCCGAGGTGGCCGACTACCACTTCGAGTCCAGCGAGCAGGCGCTCGACAAGGCCCGTGAGCTCTACGGCGACGAGCTGTTCTCCGGCGACAACCCCGCGATCACCGCGGAGGACATGCCGCAGACGATCTGGATCACGCTCGACGACCCCGAGCAGTACGAGGGCATCACCAGCGCGGTGCAGGGCCTCGACGGCGTGTCGAAGGTGCGTGACATGCGCGAGCAGGTGGCGCCGATCCTCGACTCGATCAACATGCTGCAGTGGGTCGCGCTCGGCACGGCGGCGTTCCTCGTCTTCGCCGCGCTGCTGCTGGTCGCCAACACCATCCGGCTGGCGGCCTTCGCGCGCCGCAAGGAGATCGGCATCATGCGGCTGGTGGGAGCGTCCACGCTCTACATCGCGCTGCCGTTCCTCCTCGAGGCGCTGGTGACCGCGCTCATCGGCGTGGCGCTCGCGGTCGGGGCGCTGGCGGGCTTCATGTACTTCGGCATCGACGAGCTGTCGCAGAACCGGCTCAAGTTCGTCCCGTGGATCGGGATGCCCGAGTTCTGGCTCTCCGCCGCGTCGGTCGCGATCCTCGGCCCGCTGCTCACGCTGCTGCCGACACTCGTGCTGACGCGCAAATACCTCAAAGTCTGATCGGCGCGGGTTAGCGTCTCCTCGACCTCCCGTCGCCGACGGCGGGGGAGGTCACCCTTCCCCGCTTCCCCAACGCAAAGGCTTCCCCCGGTGCGTCCCCTTCCCCGCTTGACGCTGCCCCGTACCGCCCACCGCCGCCTGGCTACCTCGATGGCCCTCGCGATGGCGCTGGGTGTGTCCTCCTTCGCGGTCGCGCAGGCCGCCGACGACCTCAAGGACAAGCAGAAGCAGGTCGAGCGCGAGGTCAGGGGCGCCCAGCGCGACCTCGACGAGTCGAGCGCCGACCTGCAGGAGGCCACCGCCCGCCTCGACGCGGCCCGGGACCAGCTCGCGACCGCCAAGACCGAGCTCGCCACCGCGCGCGGCAAGGTCGAGGTGGCGCAGGAGCGCGACGCGCAGATGCAGGCCGAGCTCGCCGCCGCCGAGGCCGCGCTCGCGGCCGCCGAGGCGGCCCTGACCCAGGGCCGGGCCGACGCGGAGGCCCAGCGTGAGCAGGTCGCCTCCACGGTCGCCGACATGTACTCCGAGGGCGACCCCGAGCTGATCGCGTTCTCCTCCCTGCTCGACGCGGAGTCGACCGAGGAGCTCACCCGCCGCAACGGCGTGCGCGACGTGATCGTCGGCCAGGAGGCGCGGGCCTACGACGAGCTGAAGGCGGCCGAGGTGCTGCTGCAGGTCCAGGAGCAGCAGGTCTCCGCGGCGCGCGACGACGTCGCCGCGAAGCGCCAGGCGGCCGCCGAGCACCTCAGCCTGATGCAGGCCCTGGAGGCGGAGGAGCAGGCCGCCAAGGACTCGGTCGTCTCCCTCGTCCTCGAGCGTCGCGACGCCCAGGAGGGCGCCCGCAAGGCCCGGGCCCGGGACGCGGCCAAGCTCCGCGAGCACCTCGCCGAGCAGAAGAAGATCGAGGAGATGCTCAAGCGCCGCGCGGCCCGCGCGCTGGCCCGCCAGCGTGCCCAGGCCCGCTCGCAGTCGTCGGGCACCTCGACCGGGCTGCTGCTCAAGCCGGTCGACGGCTACGTCACCTCGCCGTTCGGCTACCGCGAGCACCCGATCTACCACTACTGGGGCCTCCACGACGGCGTCGACTTCGGTGGCGGCTGCGGCACCCCGCTGCGCGCCGCCGCGCCGGGGCGGGTCGTGTCGTCGTACTGGAGCGACGTCTACGGCCACCGGCTGATCATCGACAACGGCGCGATGGCGGGGGTCGGTCTGGCCACCATCTACAACCACGCCAGCAGCTACAACGTGGGAGTCGGCGACCAGGTCCAGGAGGGCCAGGTCATCGGCTACGAGGGCAGCACCGGCTGGTCGACCGGCTGCCACCTGCACTTCACGGTCATGGCCAACGGCAAGGCCGTCGACCCGATGAACTGGTTCTGATCGGCCACGACCGAGCGCAGCGAGGTCGTGACTGGCCGATCAGGTTGAGGAGCGATGCGTCGACCTGAGCGAAGCGAAGGACGACGTGCTCGCGTCACGAAACCTCTCCTCTATCGATTGGACACCTCCTGAGAGAATGGGTCCATGGCGAAGGAGCAGGGCCAGAAGATGGTCGCGCAGAACAAGAAGGCGCGCCACGACTACCACATCGAGGACACCTGGGAGGCCGGGCTCGTCCTGATGGGGACCGAGGTCAAGTCGCTGCGCCAGGGCCGTGCCTCGCTGGTCGACGGGTTCGCCGAGATCGACGGCGGGGAGGCCTGGCTGCTCGGCGTGCACATCCCGGAGTACAGCCAGGGCACGTGGACCAACCACGCCGCGCGCCGCCGCCGCAAGCTGCTGCTCAACCGCTCGGAGATCGACAAGATCGAGCGCAAGATCACCGACAAGGGCTACACGATCGTCCCGCTCTCGCTCTACTTCAAGGACGGGCGCGCCAAGGTCGAGATCGCGCTCGCCAAGGGCAAGAAGGCCTACGACAAGCGGCACACCCTCGCCGAGCGGCAGGCCAACCGCGAGAAGGTCGAGGCGGTCCAGCGCCGGCTCAAGGGGCACCGGGACTGACGGCGTGACCGACCCGCGCGCGTTCGCCGAGGACCTCGGGCTCCCCGGCCTGCAGGACCTGCACACCCACTTCCTGCCGCCGCGGGTGATGGCCAAGGTGCGCGCGCAGTTCGACTCCGCCGGCCCGCTGATCGGGCGGCCCTGGCCGCTGCACTACCGCGACGAGGACGACGCCCTGGTCGAGGTGCTGCGGTCCTTCGGTGTGCGCCGCTTCACCGCGCTGCCCTACGCCCACAAGCCCGACATGGCCGAGTTCCTCAACGACTGGGCCGCCGGCTTCGCCGCCCGGGTGCCCGAGGCCGCGGTCTGCGGCACCTTCTTCCCCGAGCCCGGCGTCGAGGCGTACGTCGCCGCGCGCTCGGATCCCGGCCCGGGCCGCGTCGAGGTCTGGAAGGTGCACGTCCAGGTCGGCGCCTTCACCGTCACCGACCCGCTGCTCGACGAGGCGTGGGGGATCCTCGCCGACACCGGCGCACCCGTCGTGCTCCACGCGGGCAGCGGCCCGGTGCCGACCGAGCACACGGGGCCGGCGCCCGTGGCCGACCTGCTGCGCCGCCACCCCCGGCTGCGGCTGGTCGTCGCCCACGCCGGCGCGCCGGAGTACGCCGAGTTCCTCGCGCTCGCCGAGGACCACGAGCGGGTCGCGCTCGACACCACGATGGCGTTCACGCCGTTCTTCGAGGAGATGGGCGGCGCGTACCCGCCCGACCTGCTGCCGCGGGTGCGCGACCTCGGCCTGGCGGGCAGGGTCCACCTCGGCAGCGACTTCCCGAACATCCCCTACCCCTACGCCGTCCAGCTCGACGCGCTCGCCCGGCTCGACCTGGGGGAGGAGTGGCTGCGCGCGGTGTGCTGGGACAACACCGCCGCGCTGCTCGGCTGACGTACGCCGGGTCCCGCCTGCCCGCCCGAGCGGTGTCCAACCCACACTCTCGGCGCCAGGAATGTGGCTCCGGCACCGCCCAGGGGCGTGGCGTACGGCGCCGCGCCCGGGAGCGGTGTCCCACCCACCCTTTCGGCGCCAGGAACGTGGGTGGGACACCGCTCCAGCCAGTGACCGGGGGTGGTCTGGACCGCTCGCGCCAGTAGCCTGCCAAACCTTGACCGGCATAAGTAAGTGCGCTGAACTAACTAATGTGACCCCGCACACACCGGTCGGCCGCCCGCTCCGGCCCCAGGGCAAGCTCCTGCAGGAGGACGCCCGCCGCCACCACCGCTCGCTGCTGCTCCAGCAGCTGTTCCGGGAGGGGCCGGCCAGCCGCGCCGACCTCGCCCGGGCGAGCGGGCTGACCCGCGTGACGGTCTCGGACCTCGTCGGCGAGATGGTCGCCGACGGGCTGGTCACCGAGCTCGGAGCCCCCGCCGAGAGCCGGGTCGGCAAGCCCCCCACGCTCGTCGGCCTGGCGGCGGACTCCAGCCACGTCATCGCGCTCGACCTCTCCGAGACCGACCGGATGACCGGCGCCGTCGTCAACCTCGCCGGCACCGTGCTCTCGCACCACACCGTCCACGTCGACGGGGCGGTGGGGGAGGAGGCCGTACGCCTCGTGGTCGAGCTGGCCACCGCGCTGCGGGCCATGACCGACCGGCCGGTGCTGGGCATCGGCGTCGGCAGCCCGGGCATCGTCGACAGCGCCGGCACCGTGGTCGACGCGCCCAACCTGGCGTGGACCGACCTGCCGTTGGCGGCGCGCCTCGACGCCGAGCTCGACCTGCCCGTCTACGTCGCCAACGACGCCAACACCGCCGTCCTCGGCGAGCACACGTTCGGCGACTCCGGCGACGGCGGCCTGATGGTCATCCGGGTCGGCACCGGCGTCGGCGCCGGGCTCGTCGTGGGCGGCTCGTTGCTGCACGGCCACCTCGGCGCCGCCGGCGAGATCGGCCACGTCGTGGTCGACCCGTCCGGCGACCCGTGCGCCTGCTCGCGCACCGGCTGCCTGGAGACGGTGCTGTCCGCGCCGCGGCTGCGGCGGCGTACGTCCGCGCCGGGCGTCGACGGTGCCGCCGTGCTGGCCGCGGTCGGCACCCGCCTGGGCGAGGTCCTCGCCCCCATCGTGGCCGTGCTCAACCTCCACGAGGTCGTGCTGTCCGGCCCCACCGAGCTGCTCGACGGACCGCTGCTCGACGCAGCGGACCGGACCATCCGCGAACGGACCATGCCGATCAGCTCGGCCGGCCTGACCGTCCGCACCTCCAAGCTGGGCGAGGACGTCGTCGTCGTCGGTGCGGCGGTCCTGGTCCTGGCCGGCGAGCTGGGCGTCTCGTGAGCGCCCGACCCTCCACCCCACCCACCGAGAGGACACCCGTGGTGCGCATCAAGAAGACGCTGACCGGACTGGCGGTCACCGCGCTCGCCGTCACGTCGCTGGCCGCGTGCGGCAGCGACGACGACCCGTCGGGCGGTGACGGCGGCCCGGAGTCGGCCGACATCCGGGTCTGGCTCAACGGCACGGACACCCCGCAGGAGGCGCGGGACTGGCTGAAGAAGACCTTCGAGGACGACCACCCCGGCTCGACGCTGACCATCGAGCAGCAGGAGTGGGACGGGCTGGTCGAGAAGCTGACCACCTCGCTGTCCAGCGAGTCCGAGACCCCCGACGTCGTCGAGATCGGCAACACGCAGGCGCCGACCTTCACCTCGGCCGGCGCGTTCGCCGACCTCACCGACGACCTCGGCGACCTCGGCGGCGACGACCTGCTGCCCGGCTTCGTGGACGGCGCCACCGTCGACGGCGCGACCTACGCGGTGCCCTACTACGCGGGCTCGAAGTACATCTTCTACCGCAAGGACCTGCTCGAGGAGGCCGGGCTCGAGGTCCCCACGACGCTCGACGAGTTCGTCCAGACGGCCGTCGCGCTCAAGGAGGCCAACCCGAAGCCGGCCAACTTCTCCGGCTTCTGGTTCCCCGGGCAGGACTGGCGCAACGGCGCCGCGTTCGTCTGGGCCGCCGGCGGCGACCTCGCGACCGAGGACGGCGGGGAGTGGACGCCCGCGCTGAGCTCGCCCGAGTCGGTCGCCGGCCTCGAGATGGCCCAGGAGCTCTTCGAGAAGGCCTCCGGCGCGCCCAAGGACGGCAACGAGGCCGACCCGTGGACGCCGTTCTGCGCCGGCGAGGTCGGCATGATGTCGACACCGGGCTGGGTCAAGGGCCTGATCGAGGCGGAGGACACCGGCTGCCCGGACACGTTCGCCAAGCAGATGGGCGTCTTCGCGCTGCCCGGCGCGGACGGCTCCCCGGCGCCGGTGCTGCTCGGCGGCTCCGACATCGCGATCGCCGCGAAGTCGCCCAACCAGGACCTCGCGCAGGACGCCGTCGCGCTGATGCTCAGCGACGACTACCAGACGATCCTGGCCGAGGCCGGCCTCACGCCGGCCAAGGAGTCGCTCGCCTCCCTGCTCGGCGACGACGACTACGCCGCCGCGACGATCGAGGCCGCGTCCAACGCCAAGCTCACGCCGGCCGCGCCCGGCTGGGCCAACGTCGAGGGCTCGCGGGTGCTGGAGGACCTCTTCAGCGCGATCGCCCAGGGCGGCGACGTCACCGACCTGGCGACGAAGGCCGACGAGCAGATGAGCGGCCAGCTGAACGGCTGACCCACCGATCGGCCCCGGCGGGGGCGGCGCGACCGCTGCCCCCGCCGAGGCCTGCCCACGCGATGATGAGGACCGGATGAGCACCGAGACCGAGCACCGACCGGGCGTCCGCCCGGCCCGGCCGCGAGAGGAGGCCACCGTGCGCCCGACCGCACCGCGCCACCGCGACCCGCTGCCGTACGTCCTGCTGGCCCCGGCGGTGCTCGCCCTCGCGCTCGCACTGGGTTACCCGCTGGTGCGCCAGCTGGTGCTGTCGTTCCAGGAGTTCGGGCTGGCCCAGCAGTTCGGCCGGGCCCCGGAGTGGGTCGGGCTGGACAACTACCGCGCCCTGCTCACCGACGCGTACCTGTGGCGCGTCACCGGCCGCACCATCGCGTTCTGCCTGGTCAACGCGACGCTCACGATGCTGCTCGGCGTCGGGCTCGCGCTGGTGATGCGGTCGATGTCGCGCGGTGTGCGGCTGCTCGCCCAGACCGGGCTGCTGCTCGCGTGGGCGATGCCGGTCGTCGCCTCGCTGACCGTGTGGCAGTGGCTCTTCGACACCCAGTACGGCGTCGTCAACTACCTGCTCACCGCGCTGGGCGCCGACTACGAGGGCCACGGCTGGCTGCTGCGACCGCTGTCCTTCTTCTTCGTCGCCACGGTCGTGGTGGTCTGGATGAGCGTGCCGTTCGTGGCGTTCACCGTCTACGCCGCGCTCACCCAGCTGCCGGAGGAGCTCGAGGAGGCCGCCGAGATCGACGGGGCGACCGCGTGGCAGCGGCTGACCTCGATCATCCTGCCGACGGTCCGCCCGGTCCTGCTGGTCGTCGCGCTGCTCCAGGTCATCTGGGACCTGCGCGTCTTCACCCAGGTCTACATCCTCCAGGAGGCCGGCGGGTCGGCCCGCGGCACCAACCTCCTCGGCACCTACATCTACCGGCTCGGCATCGGCGGCGGTGACTTCGGCACCTCGGCGGCCGTCGCGGTCTTCATGCTCGCGCTGACGGTGGTGCTCACCGCGCCCTACGTCCGCGCGATGCTGCGCCAGGAGAGGCAGGCCTGAGATGTCCAGCACCCCGTCGCGCCCGGTCCGCTGGGCGGCCAACACCGTCGGCGTCGTGGCCTTCGTGCTCGCTGCCTTCCCGGTCTACTGGATGGTCAACAGCTCGTTCCTCGACCGCAACCAGATCCGCAACCCGGTGCCGACGTGGGTGCCGTTCGGCGGTGACCTCGACAACTTCCGCACCGTCTTCGAGACCGACCAGTTCGTCAGCGCGATGCGAACCAGCCTGATGGTCACCGGGCTGACCCTCGTCGTGGCCCTCACCTTCGCGTTCGTCGCGGCGGTCGCGGTCTCGCGCTTCCGCTTCCGCGGCAGGATCTCCTTCGTGGTGACCCTGCTGGTCATCCAGATGATCCCGGCGGAGGGGCTGTTCATCTCCCAGTACAAGATGCTGGAGGCGACGGACCTGCTCAACACCGTCGTCGGGCTCACCGTCGTCTACGTCGCCGGGGTGCTGCCCTTCACGATCTGGACCCTGCGCGGCTTCGTCGAGGGGGTCCCCTACGAGCTGGAGGAGGCCGCGATGATGGACGGCTGCACCCGCACCCAGGCGTTCTTCCGGATCACCTTCCCGCTGCTCGCGCCGGGCCTGGTCGCCACCGGCGTCTTCGGCTTCATCCAGGCGTGGAACGAGTTCACCCTCGCGCTGGTCGTGATGACCCGCGAGGACCACCGCACGCTGCCGCTGTGGCTCTCGACCTTCACCGACGTCAACCGCGGCACCGACTGGGGCGGCATCATGGCCGGCTCGACGCTCATCGCGGTGCCGGTGATCGTGTTCTTCCTCGTCGTCCAGGGCCGGATGGCCAGCGGCCTCACCGCCGGCGCGGTCAAGGGATGAGCCCGGTGGACGTACGCGGCCTCGCGCTGCAGGTGCTGCTCCCCGGCTTCGAGGGGACCACGCTGCCCGACGACCACCGCGCGCTGCTCGAGCAGGGGCTCGGCGGCGTGTGCCTCTTCGGCAGCAACACCGCCGCCGGCCACGCCACGACCGCCGCCCTGGTCGCCGCCGTACGCGCCGCCAACCCGCTGGCCGTGGTCGCGGTCGACGAGGAGGGCGGCGACGTCAGCCGGCTGCACACCCGCGAGCCGAGCCCGGTGCTCGGCGCCGCCGCGCTCGGCGGGGTCGGCGACCCCGACCTGACCGAGGCGGTCGGCCGGTGGGTCGGCCACGAGCTCGCCGCGCTCGGGATCACCCTCGACCTCGCGCCCGACGCGGACGTCAACAGCGACCCGCTCAACCCGGTCATCGGCACCCGCAGCTTCGGCACCGAGCCGCACCGGGTGGCCGAGCACGTCGCCGCCTGGACCCGCGGCGTCCAGTCGGCCGGCGTCGCCGCCTGCGCCAAGCACTTCCCGGGGCACGGCGACACCGCGGTCGACAGCCACCTCGACCTGCCCCGGGTCGACGTCGACGCCGACACCCTCGCCGCGCGCGAGCTGGTGCCGTTCGACGCGGCCGTCGAGGCCGGCACCGCCGCGGTGATGACGTCCCACATCGTGGTGCCCGCGCTCGACCCGCACCGGCCGGCCACGCTGAGCCCGGTCGTGCTCGGGATGCTGCGCGACGTGCTGGAGTTCGACGGCGTCATCGTCAGCGACGCGCTCGACATGGCCGGCGCCTCCGCCGGTCGCGGCATCCCCGAGGCGGCGGTGCTGGCCCTGGCCGCCGGATGCGACCTGCTCTGCCTCGGCCCCGACAAGCCCGCCGCGCTGGTGCTCGAGGTGCGCGACGCCGTGGTCCGCGCCGTCGAGGACGGGCGCCTCCCGGCCGCCCGGCTCGCCGACGCGGCGGCCCGGGTGCGCGCGATGCGGGTGGACGCCACCTCGCAGCCGGCGCTGCCCGACCACGAGCGGCAGGTCGCCGCGGTCGCGGGGGCGCTGGTGCGCGAGGGGGCGCTGCCCGACCTGGACGGCGCCGTGGTGGTGTCGGTCGAGACGAGCGCCAACATCGCGGTCGGCGACGTCGCGTGGGGGATCCGGCCCGACGTCCGCGTCGACGCGTCCGGCGCCGGCCTGCCGTCCGACGGCGCCGCGCTGGTCGTGCAGGTGCGCGACGCCGCCCGCCGCCCCGAGGTGCTCGACCTGCTGCGGTCCCTGGCCCGCGACGGCCGCGCCGCGGTGGTCGTCGAGTGGGGCTGGCCCGGGGCGTACGACGTCGGCCTCCCGCGGATCTGCACGCGCGGGTCGTCCGGGCCCGCGGTCGCGGCGGTGGAGGCCGTCCTGCGCGACGCCGGGTGGGCGCGGTGAGCCCGCCGCTCGCCGGCGCCCGCACGGTCGGGCTCGACATCGGCGGCACCAAGACCCACGGCGTCGTCCTCGAGCCCGACGGGACGGTCCTCGCGCAGGTGCGCCGGGAGACCGTGCCGGGTGCCGAGGGGCTGCTGGCCACCGCCCACGCGGTGTTCGAGGCGCTGCGCGCGGAGACCGGGCTGCCGCTCACCGACCGGCTGGGCGTGGGCGTGCCGGGACTGGTCGACGTCGGCCGCGGGGTGCTGCGCCACGCCGTCAACCTCGGCGTCGACGGTGACGACCTGCCGCTGCGGCGGCTGCTGTCCGAGCGGCTCTGCGTGCCGGTGGTGGTGGAGAACGACGTCAACGCCGCCGCCCTCGCCGCGCAGGCGCTCACCGGCGTCGACGACGTGGTCTACCTCAGCCTCGGCACCGGCCTCGCCGCAGGCGTGGTCGTCGACGGCCGGCTGCGTCGCGGTGCGCACGGGGCCGCCGGCGAGATCGGGCACGTGCCGGTCGATCCCGCCGGGGAGGTCTGCGGGTGCGGTCAGCGCGGCTGCCTCGAGACCGTCGCCTCCGGACGCGCCGTGGCGCGCGCCTGGCCGACCGTGCGCGGCCACTCCGCGGCGGCGCTGTTCGCGGCGGCCGCGTCGGGCGACGCCAAGGCGGTCGCGGTCCGCGACCGGTTCTGCTGGGGCGTCGCGAGCGCGGTCCGGGTGGTCGGCCTGACGATCGACCCCGAGCGGATCGTGGTCGGCGGCGGCGTCGCCGAGGTCGGCGAGCCGCTGCGCGAGGGTGTGGTTCGCCAGCTCGCGCTGCTGGGTCGGGGATCGCCGTTCCTCGCGTCCCTCGAGCTGGGCGACCGGCTGGTGATGGTGCCCCCGGGGCTCCCCGTCGCGGCGGTGGGCGCCGCGATCCGCGGCCGCTGACCTCACCGGCGTTGGGCGCGGCTCGGTAGGTTGTGCGCGTGGAAGCCGGCACCTGGATCGACGTCCTGCTCGTCCTCGCGTTCATCCTCGTGGGTGGTGTCTTCGCCGCGACCGAGATCGCGCTGGTCTCGCTGCGCGCCGGCCAGGTGGACCGCCTCGACACCGAGGGCGGCCGCGGCCACGCCGTCGCGTCGCTCGCCCGCGACCCCAACCGGTTCCTGTCCGCGGTCCAGATCGGCGTCACCGTCGCCGGGTTCTTCTCCGCCGCGTTCGGCGCCTCGACCCTGGCGCCGGCGTTCGTGGGGATCTGGGAGGGCCTCGGCGTCCCGGCGCCCGACACCGTCTCGCTCGTCGTGACCACCCTCGTCGTGTCCTACCTCTCGCTGGTCCTCGGCGAGCTGGTGCCCAAGCGCCTCGCGCTCCAGCGCTCGGTCGGCGTGTCCAAGCTCTTCGCCCCTCCGCTCGGCGTCTTTGCCCGGGTGATGACGCCGGTGATCTGGCTGCTCTCCCTGTCGACCAACGCGCTCGTCCGGCTCCTCGGCGGCAACCCCGACGCCGCGGGCGACGAGGTCGACGAGGAGGAGCTGCGGATGATGATCTCGGGCCACGAGGACATCCCGGAGGACGAGCGCAAGCTGGTCGACGACGTGTTCGACGCCGGCGACCGCTCGCTCAGCGAGGTGATGAAGCCGCGTGGCGACGTCGTCTTCCTGCGCGGCGACCTGACCCTGGCCGACGCGGTCGCGGTGATCGCGTCGGAGCCCTACACGCGCTACCCGGTCACCGGCAGCAACTTCGACGAGGTGCTCGGCTACCTCCACCTGCGCGACGTCCTCCTCCACGCCAACGACCGCGAGCGCACCGTCGCCGACCTGGTCCGCGAGCTGCCGGTGCTGCCGCGCACCAACCGGGTGCTGCCCTCGATGGACCAGCTGCGGCGCCTCGGCGCCCACATCGCCCTCGTCGTCGACGAGTACGGCGGCACCGACGGCATCGTCACCCTCGAGGACCTGGTGGAGGAGCTGGTCGGCGAGATCCAGGACGAGTACGACCGCGACGCCGAGCGGGAGGCGGCCGCCGACCCCGAGACCTACGACGCCGGCCTGTCCATCGAGGACTTCGCCGACCGCACCGGCCTCGCTCTCGAGGACGGCCCCTACGAGACGGTCGCGGGCTACGTCCTGCACGGACTGGCCCGGATGGGCGGCGTCGGCGACCGGGTCGCCGCGGGCGACCACGTGCTCGAGGTGGCCGAGGTCGACGGGCACCGGATCACCCGGGTGCGGCTGCACCAGCCGCCCGAGCCCGTGCCGGACGGGGGAGCCGAGGCCGGGTCCCCCGACGAGGCCTGACGTGCGGCGGCTCGGGCCGCTCGCGGGGGCGATCGTCCTGCTCGCCCTGTCCGGGTGCGGGTCGGACGACGCCGCGACGACGCCCGCGGGGAAGCCGCCGTCGCTCGAGGCGTACGCCGAGGTCGTCGCCGACCACCTCGGCCGCGAGCCGCGGATCGCGGAGCCGTGGGACGTGATGACCCGCGAGCTCGAGGTCGACGCCGACGGCGCCACCCTCGTGGTGGGACGCCGCGACTCGCTGGACGTCGCCGTCGCGCCCACGACCGACAACCCGCTCGTGTGCGCCGACGAGTCCTTCTTCGACGCCTGCGTCGAGCTCGGCGACGACCCCTCCGGTGGGCGGCTGCTGCTCGGCTGGCAGGAGGAGGAGCCCGAGGAGGACCCGGGGGTCGTCTACGTCATCGACCGCCGCGACGGCGAGGACGTCGTGGCGCGCTACACGGGCGCCGTCGTCACCGGCGACCCGCGCGAGCTCGACCTCGGCATCAGCCTGGAGGAGATGGTCGCCGTGGTCAGCGACGCACGGCTGACCCTCGGGTGACCTGACACGGCCCGGCTCGCGTCCCACCGCGAGGTGTGCCTCGATGCGACACGGGGTGCACCACGACCGAGGCCCCGGCACGCCGGTTTCCGGCACACCCCGTGTCGCCTCGGCGCACGCTTTGCCGCGGGTCGCGGCGCAGGGTGTGTCACGTCCCACCGGGAATGCGGGCGACGGCGTGCGGCGTTGACCCGTATGATCGAGTCACAACTCAAGAGGGGCTGATCGGTTTCGACTTGGGACGTTAGTCCCAGGAGAAGCGGGTCGAGAAGCCAGCGTCAACTCGTAAATGTCCGCTGGAAATCCATAGTTGCCAACACCAATCGCAACGACTTCGCTCTCGCTGCCTGAGCAGTGATCGAAGGGTCTGACCGGGCACCCGTCTCCGTCCCGGATCCAGGCCTCATCTAGGAGACTTGCTGGTCGCTCTCTGTCAGGAGGGGCGGCCGGGACTCAATCCTGACTGAGCCTGTCGGTGACCTGTCCGTGGGAGCACCGAGGCCGAGAAAAGCGATCGCACGGACTGCACCCGGAGAAGACCTGGGTCGGCGCTCGAGGACCGGGGTTCGATTCCCCGCAGCTCCACCGGCACCATCACCAGCAGCCCTCATGAGACACCACACCAACGCCCCGGCGGGCCTCCCGCCGGGGCGATCGTGCGTCCCCGCACCCCCTCGACGCCACGGGCCGCGCATGGCACGGCTGGCTAGCGTCGTCACGACGGCGCCTCCCGACGCCGCACCCCCACCCCCGAGGAGTACCGCCATGCCCAGGATCCTGACCGTCCTGACCGGAGCCGACCACTGGACGCTCAACGACGGCACCACGCACCCCACCGGCTTCTGGGCCGAGGAGCTGCTCGCCCCGCTCGAGGTCTTCGCCGACGCGGGGATCGACGTCGACCTCGCCAGCCCGGGAGGCCGCACGCCCGTCGTCGACGAGGGCAGCCTCGACCCCGGCACCATCGGCGAGGAGGAGTCGGCGAAGCAGCGCAAGGCCCTCGACGCGCTGCAGGAGCGGCTGGCCTCCACCCTGGTGCTTGCCGACGTCGACCTCGACGCCTACGACGCCGTCTTCGTGCCCGGCGGGCACGGCCCGATGGAGGACCTCGCCGTCGACCCCGACCTCGGTCGCGTGCTGGTGACGATGCTCGACGGCGGCAAGGTCGTCTCCTCGGTCTGCCACGGCCCCGCAGGCCTGCTGCCGGCGAAGCGCGAGGACGGCTCGTGGCTGTTCGAGGGGCGCAGGCTGACGGCCTTCACCGACGCCGAGGAGGAGCAGGCCGGCCTCGCCGACAAGGCACCGTGGCTGCTGGAGTCCCGCCTGCGCGAGTCGGGCGCGAGCTTCTCGTCGGGCGAGCCGTGGGCGCCGTTCGTCGTCGTCGACGGCAACCTCGTCACCGGCCAGAACCCGGCGTCCAGCAAGGAGGCCGCGCAGGAGGTCGTCACGCTGCTGAAGGGCTGACAGGGGCGCTGCCCTCGCTGGTCGAGGAGGTCGCGCGGGCCCTCGCTGGTCGAGGAGGTCGCAAAGCGACCGTCACGAGACCGCAGAGCTCAGCTGGGGAACCAGGTGCAGGCGAAAAGGCCGCTCCGGGCTGCAGTTGGTTCCCCAGGCAGCGCTCGCAAGTGGTCCAGGGGTCTCGTGACACGACTTCGTCGTTCCTCGACCAACGGGGTGCGGCGGGACTCCGTCCCTCCTCGACCAACGGGGAACGCTTCAGGCCGGCGGGGCGACCGAGGCGTCCGTACGCCCCGAGCGGGCGAGCGACTCCGCGACGAACCCGCTGGCCTTGACGTCCTCGACGAACGCGCGCAGCGCGTCGACGGCGGCGCCGCTGCGCGAGCGGGGGACACCGACGGCCTGCTGGATCTCCATGAAGCGCGGCTCGAGGACCCGCGTGCCCGGGTGCGCGGCGGCGAAGTCCGTCACCGGCTGGCGGATGCCCGCGCCGGCCTCGAGGCCCTCGTCGAGGAAGACGGTGGTGCCCTCGGCGCCGCGCACCAGCTCCGCGTGGGCCAGCGTGCGGGTGAGGAACAGGTCGTAGGCCGAGCCGTTCTTCACGCCGACCCGCACGCCCGGCCGGTCGACGTCGTCGGAGGTGGTCAGCGGCGAGTCGCCGGGGACCACGAAGACGCCCTCGATGACGGCGTACGGCGCCGAGAAGGCGACCGCCTCGGCACGGGCCGGGTCGACGGCGAGGAAGCAGACGTCGGCGCGGCCGTCCTCGATCGCGGCGAAGGAGTCACGGGCCGCGTCGAAGCACAGCAGGTCGACCGGGACGCCGATCCGCGACGCGAGCTCGCGGGCGAGGTCGACCGTCACGCCCGTCGGAGCGTCCGGCGTGCCCTGGGCGAGCACCGGGTTGCCGAGGTTGATCGAGGCGCGGAGGGTGCCGGTGGGGGCGAGGTCGTCGGCGAGGGCGTGGGTGGTCATGCCGTCATCGTGACAGGGCTCTCGTGACACGACTTCGTCGTTCCTCGACCAGCGGGAGCGGGGTCTCGTGACACGACTTCGTCGTTCCTCGACCAGCGGGGGTGCTCAGCGGGGACCGGTGGCCGTCCACGGCGTCGTGCGGACCATGTCGAGCGCACGCTGGGCGACGAACGGGTCGGCCTGGTTGAACAGCCAGGGTCGGCCGAACCACACGAAGCCGTCGACGTACGTCGCCGCGATCCGGCGCTGCTTCGCCGGCAGCCCCCACTGCGGGTCGGCGGGGCGCGGGGTCGGCGGGATGCCGAGGGTGACGCAGCGCTTCATCTTCCGCGTCGAGCAGGTGCGGGCGTTGTTCTTGAGGTCCTTCTTCGTGGCCGGGACGATGTCGGGCCACATGGTGGGTCGCCCGGACTTCGCGGTGTCGACGATGAAGTGCTTGTCGCCGTAGCCGTCGGCGCGCAGGATCTCGAGGATCTCGGCACCGCGGTCGATGTTCTCGACCGGCCCGGTGTAGTGGGTGGAGTCGAGCGCGAAGCCGCGGGCGTACTGGATCCCCGACAGCTCAAGGATCTTCGCGCAGCTCGACGACTCCTGCCGGGTGCCGTTCTCGCACCAGTCGGCGGCGCCGGCGTCGATGTAGACGCTGGTGTTCGGCAGCGCGCTGAGGGTCTGGGTGGCCCAGGTGAGCAGCTCGGACTTCGCAGCGCGGTCGGGCGCGCAGAGCAGGAAGGGCCCGTCGGGCTGCATCACGACGAGCGTGTGGGCGGCCCCGATGCCGGCCGCGAGCTCGGTGACCCAGGTGCGATAGCTCGCGGCCTCGGCCGGGGTGGTGGGGCGGGTGCAGGCCTCGCCCTCCCACGGCACCATCCGGAAGACCGCCATCTGCGCGAGCGTCTCGGGGTTGCCGTCCTGCGACGACGCGACGTAGTCGGTGACCGTCTGGCGGATCGACGTGTCGGGCACGAACGCGCCGTACCACTTGGTGCGGGGCCGCTCGGCGATCGTGGCCAGCGCCTCGCGGACCTTGCCGGTGGCCTCGGTGAAGGGTCGCCACACCTGGTCCTGCGGGCCCTCGTAGACGCCCCACAACCGGCCCGCGAGCGGGTTGGTCGGGTTCTGCCGGTGGGCGCGCGCCGGGGCCAGCCAGACCGGCTGGGCGGCACGGGCGCGGACCTGCACGTGCGGTGCGGGCTCGCGGTCGGGAGCGACGGCCGTGGCAGGGGAGACGGCCGTCGCCGCGACCGCGGCCGGGGTCGCCAGCAGCGCGACGGAGGCCAGGACACGGACGAGCGACGAGAGGTGCATGGTCCGTCCATCGTCGGCGAGCCGGTGCGACGACGGGGCGTTTTGCCGATTTCCGCCGGACGGCAGGATGGGCCCCGTGACCACCGAGTCCTACGAGACGCTCGCCCGCCTGCTGGCCGAGCGCCACACCTGCCGCCAGTTCCGCCCCGACCCGGTCCCGGAGGACGTGGTCGAGCGACTGCTGGAGACCGCGCAGCGCACCCCGTCGTGGTGCAACACCCAGCCGTGGCGGGTCGAGGTCGTCACCGGCGCCGCCACGGACCGGTTCCGCGCCGCGCTGGCCGCGCACGTGATGTCCCAGCCGCAGGGGCCCGACTTCCCGTTCCCGCCGAGCTATGCCGGGGTCTACCGCGACCGGCGCCGCGAGTGCGGCCACCAGCTCCACGCCAGCGTTGGGATCGAGCGGGACGACGCCACGCGCCGCCTCGAGCAGACCCTGCGCAACTTCGACCTCTTCGACGCTCCGCACGTCGCGATCGTCACGACCGAGGCCGACCTCGGCGTCTACGGCGCGATCGACTGCGGGCTGTGGCTCCAGACGTTCCTGCTCGGCGCGCAGGCGCTCGGCCTCGCCGCCGCGCCGCAGGCCGCGCTCGCGGCGTACCCCTCGCTGGTCCGCGAGCACCTCGGCCTCCCCGAGCACCGGCTCGTCGTGTTCGGGGTGTCGTTCGGCTACGCCGACCCCGACCACCCGGTCAACGGGTTCCGCACGTCGCGCGCGGGGCTCGACGCCGCGGTGACCTGGCACCGCGACTGACGGGCGTCAGACCTCGCGGGCCGCGCCCGGCGTGAGCCCCGCGTCGGGGTGCAGCACCGCTGCGAGCGCCTCGACGCCGTCGACCAGCCGCGGCCCGGGCCGGGCGAACTGCCCGTCGGCGTCGACCGCCCAGACGGGGACGTCGGGGAAGTGGTGGCGTACGCCCGCCGCCAGGTCGGCGCTGGCGTCGAGGCCGAAGCCGCAGGGTGCGACCACGACGACGTCCGGCGCGGAGGCGCGCGCCTCCTCCCAGGTGGTGCGCCCCGACCGGGCACCGGCGGTGCCGAGGGTCGGCTCTCCACCGGCGCGGACGACCATCTCCGGGATCCAGTGGCCGGGCGTGAACGGCGGGTCGGTCCACTCCAGCACCAGCACCCGCGGACGCTCGCGTCCGGCGACGCGCGCCTCGACCGCGGCGAGCCGGGCCTCCAGCGACGCGACCAGGTCGGCGGCCTGCCGCTCACGACCGGTGAGGCGGCCGATCTCGGTGACCGAGGCGAGCACGTCGGCCAGCGTGTGGGGGTCGAGGGTCGCGACGTCGGCCCGGCAGCCGAGGTGCTCGAGCGCGCCGTCGACGGTGTCCACGTCGACCGCGCAGACCGCGCACAGGTCCTGGGTGACGACGAGGTCGGCGTCGAGGTCGGCGAGCGCGCCGGCGTCGAGGCGGTAGAGGTCCTCACCGGCGCTCATCGCGGCTGCGACGAAGGCGTCGATCTCGCCGGGCGTCAGGCCCTCGGGCATCGCCGAGGTCGACACCACCCGCCGTTCCCTCGCGACGGGCGGGTGGTCGCACTCGAAGGTGACGCCCACGACCTCGTCGCCCGCGCCGACGGCGAACAGGATCTCGGTGGCCGACGGGATCAGGGAGACGATGCGCACCCGCCGAGCCTAGACGGGGCGGTCCGCGACGAACCGGACACGGATGTCGGTGCGGCATGTCAGGGTGCGGCCATGGAAACTGCTGCCATCACGTCCTGGACCCTGGTCCAGGAGATCCCGATCCCTGCCGACGTCCACGACCTCCTCGTGGAGGGGGAGCAGGCCGTCGCCGCCTACAAGACCTTCCGTGACTCGGCGATCTTCACGACCAAGCGCCTCATCGTCCGCGACGCCCAGGGGATCACCGGCAAGAAGGTCGAGGTGTACTCGCTGCCCTACAGCCGCATCGACATGTGGTCCTCCGAGAACGCCGGCAAGCTGCTCGACTTCAACGCCGAGCTCGAGATGTGGACCCGCGCCGGTCACATCAAGATCAAGCTCGACAAGAAGGTCGACATCCGCAGGCTCGACAAGCTCATCGCCTGGGCCGTGCTCGGCGCCTGATCGGCACACTGGCGCCATGGCCGACTGCGTCTTCTGCCGGATCGTCTCCGGCGACCTGCCCGGGCACGTCGTGCTCGAGACCGACGACCTCGTGGCGTTCCTCGACACCCGCCCGGTGTTCAAGGGCCACGTGCTGCTGGTGCCGCGCGAGCACGTCGAGACGTTGCCAGACCTCCCGGCGGCGCTGCGCGACGGATTCCTCGACGCTGCGCAACGGCTGGCGGTCGCGGTCAAGGACGGCCTCGGCGCGCAGGGCTCGTTCGTGGCCATCAACAACACCGTCAGCCAGTCGGTGCCGCACCTGCACCTGCACGTCGTGCCCCGCACGAAGGGCGACGGCCTGCGCGGCTTCTTCTGGCCCCGCACGAAGTACGCCGACGGCGAGCCCGAGGCGTACGCCGAGCGCCTGCGCGCCGCACTGGCCTGACGCCGCAGGCAACCAGGACGCCCCGGCGCGCGTCTCCCTGTCAGACAGGGGGACACCATGACCACACGACGCACCGTCCGCTCGGGCCTTGCCGCGGCGCTCCTCGCCGCCCTGACCGCCACCACCGCGCCAGCCGCCACCGCGCCCGTCGGTGCCACCGACGTCCCCGGCGCCGACCGGCAGCCGACGCTGCCCGTGCCGGTCACCGCGACGGTGACCGCCGACCAGCTCGGCGCCGAGTCCGTGCTCGCGGTCGTCTCGCACGGCCGCTTCGAGAAGGTCGGCGCGACGGGGCTGCGCCGATCGCTGGAGGTGATCACGCCCGACGGGGCGCGGCACCCCGTCTACGAGGTCGGCGTGGCCGAGGACCGCGACGGCTTCTTCCCCGGCGACTTCTCCCTCGCCGACTGGCGCCCGGAGCTGCACACGGCCCTGCTGCGGGTCTCGCAGGGGCGGTCCGGCGACCAGCTGGTGTCCTACGACGTCACCACCGGCGCGACGCGGTCGGTCGCAGCGCCGCGGCGCTCCAGCACCGTCGCGCTCGACCCGGACGGCAGCGGCGTGCTGCTGACGACGTACCCGACCGGGCGACGCGCCGGCCGGGTGGGGACCCTCGGCTGGGACGGGTCGCGGACGTGGTTCCGCGCGATGAACGACGGGTCGCCGATCACGTCGGTCGACGGCCGCACGATCGTCACGCCGCAGGGCCGCCGGTGGTGGGTCACCGACCTGGCGACGGCGACGAGCCGGTCGTTCCGGGCGCCGGCCTTCTGCGCTCCGCTGCGCTGGGCCGACGCCGACTCCGTGGTCGCGGCGTGCAACGACCGCAAGGGCTCGCAGCTGCGGATCGTCGACCTCGACGGCACCTCGTCGGCGCTCGGCGTGAGGCACACCAACCGCACCCGGCGCGACGGGCCGCAGGTCTTCAACGACGGCGAGGTCGCCACCGTGCCGGGCGGGTCGTTCTACGAGTCCTACGGCGGCTGCGGGGGAGCGTTCCTCACCCGGCAGTACGCCTCGGGCACGGTCCGCGTCGTGCGGGTGCCGGGATGGGGGGACGACACCCTCCGGCTGGTCGGGACGCGCGGCGACGACCTGCTGCTGGCCCGTACCCGCGACGACTGCGACGCGACCCACCCGCGGGGCTCGCTCAGCCTCTACGACCCGGTGACCCGCGAGGTCACCGACCTCACCGTGCTGGGGCGCAAGGACGCGTGGCGCGAGGTCGTCGACGCTGCTGAGGTCCGGGCCTGGATCTGGTGACGCTCAGCCCCGGGAGCCCACCGAGTCGGGGTCGTCGCGGGATCCCGCGGCCGCCGTGGTCGCGACCGGGGTGAGGTCGAGGGCGCCGCGGAACGACCACGGTCGCTCACGCCGCTGCAGGGGGTTGCCGGTCGCGACGGCGGCGATCACGAAGGCGGCGGCGCCGACCACGAGGCCCGCGAGCACGTCGGCGACGTAGTGCCACCCGAGATAGACCGTGGCGAGGACGGTGAGCGCGAGGAACGCCCACGCGGCCACCCGGACGGCGCGGGGCAGGCGCATCACCTCGGTCATCAGGCAGATCGTCAGCATGACCGCGACGTGCAGCGAGGCGAAGGCCGCGATGGTCTGCACGGCATGGGTGTCCCAAGGGCCGGAGAGCACCTGCACCCGGTCGGCGAGGAGCGCGTCGCGCACCGACGTGTTCGGGGTGTGCGGGAGCGCCGCGAACCACTCGGGCCGGGCGTAGGTCGGGCCCAGCGAGGGGACCGCGTAGTAGAGCGCGGCGCCCAGCATCCAGTCGACCGAGATCGCCGTGACGTACCACGCGCCGGCGGTCGAGCGGCGGGTCCAGACGAGGGCGATCGCCAGGCTGGCCGGCACCAGCCCGATCCAGATCAGGTAGACGGCGGCGCAGACCCAGTTGGTCACGCCCGTGCCGAGGACGTGGTGCAGGACGACCGCGGGGTCGTGGCCGAGCCAGAGCACGCGGTCGATCCGGGCGAGGGCGGGGTCGGCGAGCCGGTCGGTCACGAACGGGACATAGCTCTTGAGGTTGCGGAAGGCGACGTAGGCGACGTACCAGGTGAGCAGCCCGCTCGCCGTGAACGCGAGCTGGTCGCGGTCCCACCGCTGCCGCGCCACCGCCAGCAGCGTCGGCGGGCCGCCGGGTCCCCGCCGACGGCGCAGCAGCGCCCACCGCGCCACGACGTCGAGCAGGATCGCCGAGCCCACGATCGTCGGCAGGCGGAACCAGGTGGGGAGCGAGGCCCCGTCCGGGTCGCGCACCGGGAGGTGATGGGTCCACGCCACGAGCAGCGCGGCGGCGGCCATCACGGCGGCGACCACCGCCGCCGCCCGGAACTCTCGCCTCATCCCGGCACCGTACCGACACGACCGGGTCGGTAGCCTCGGCCACGTCCTCAACACCCCCAGAACTCAGGAGTCCAGATGGGTCGTTTCGACGGGCGCGTCGCCGTCATCACCGGAGCAGCGCGGGGCATCGGCTTCGGCATCGCGCAGCGGTTCGCCAGCGAGGGCGCCTCGATCGCGGTCCTCGACCTCGACGAGGCAGCAGCCAGCGAGGCCGCGGGCCGGCTCGAGCTCACCGACGGCGCGAAGGCCGTCGGGATCGCCTGCGACGTCGTGGACGCGGCCGCCGCGGAGGCCGCCGTGCAGCGCGTCGTCGACGAGCTGGGCGGGATCCACGTGCTGGTCAACAACGCCGGCATCACCCGCGACAACCTGCTGTTCAAGATGACCGAGGACGACTGGGACCTGGTCATGAACGTCCACCTCAAGGGCGTCTTCAACATGACCAAGGCCGCGCAGTCGCGGATGGTGGAGCAGAAGTACGGCAAGATCCTCAACCTCTCCAGCGTCTCCGCGCTGGGCAACCGGGGCCAGGCCAACTACTCCGCCGCCAAGATGGGCATCCAGGGCCTGACCCGCACCCTCGGCATCGAGCTCGGCCCGTTCGGCATCACCGCCAACGCGATCGCCCCCGGGTTCATTGCGACCGAGATGACCGACGCGACCGCGCGCCGGCTCAAGATGGAGCCCGAGGAGCTGCAGCGGCTCAACGCCGAGGCCACCCCCGTGCGCCGCGTCGGACAGCCCGAGGACATCGCCGCCGCGGCCGCGTTCCTCTGCAGCGACGAGGCGTCCTTCGTGACCGGCCAGACGCTCTACGTCGACGGCGGACGCAAGCTCGGCTGAGACGAACCTCACGGCCCCGGACCCGCGACGACGCGGGTCCGGGGCCGTCGTCGTCGCGGACCCGGTTTGCGGCGCCCGCGCCGGTCTGCCACCGTAATGGGCCGTCGAGTACCCCCAGGCCGGCTCGGGCCCGCCTGAAGCGTCGACCGAACGACAACTGAACCGTCCCGGACTACGCCGAGTCCTGCCCGGCCGGGACGCACCCCCGAGATCACCGAGGGCAGGAGTGGGGGACCCACAGGTTCCACCGCCGACGCGCGCGCACCCGCGCACGCCGTCGGCTCGGGGCGAAGCCACCGCGGTGGCGGAGCACCTTCCAGCTCCAGCCCGACAGCTCACCTCACAGGCGTGGGAAAGGACACCTCCATGCCTGCGACTCATCGCACGGCGCGAGCCTGCGCGCTCGCCCTCGCCGGCGCCGGCCTCGGCGCCTCGGTGCTCGCCGCCCCGGCGGCCACCGCTGCCGACGGCAGCACCACCGGCAGCAGCACGACCAGCACGGTCGCCACGACCTCCGCCACGCCGACCGCGAAGCAGTCGGCCAAGGAGCGCCAGCGCAAGCAGGCCCGCCGTGCCGCGCGCCGGGTCGACGACCGGGTGCTCGGCGCCCGCGACACCGCGATGCGCCAGCGTGGCGACTGGTACGCCTACGGCGCCAGCGGGCCGGGCTCGTTCGACTGCTCCGGACTCATCTACTTCAGCTACCGCCAGGCCGGGTTCCCGGTCCCGCGGACGTCGGCCGCGCAGGCCGGGTTCACCCGCCGGATCGCCAAGCAGGACATGCGCGCGGGCGACCTGATGTTCTTCCACGGCAGCGGCGGGGTCTACCACGCCGCGATCTTCCTGCGCTGGCAGGACGGCCACGCGGTGATGCTGCACTCGCCCGGCTCCGGCCAGCGCGTCCAGGTGGCGGTGCCGTGGACCTCCCAGTGGTTCGGCGGCACGCTGCGCCGACGCTGAGAGGCTCGTCGCACTGATCTACTGTGTGGCGCGCCTTCCCCCACGGGGGAGGGCGCGCCCGCACACTTCTTGCACCACCCCCGTCCGATCGGAGTCCCCCCGTGCGTCACCGCCTCACCGTGTCCGTCGCCGCGCTCGCCGCGGCCTCGCTGCTGCTCGCCGGGTGCGGCGGGGGCGACGAGGAGACCCCGGGTGACCCGGCGGCCTCGTCGGAGCCGACCACGTCGGACGCCTCGGCGCCGCCCGAGCCGGTCTACTGGCCGCTGACGGGCCTGGAGCGCAAGGGCAACGCGCCGAAGCACCCGGTGATCGTGACGAAGGTCGACAACACGTCCTCGAGCGCCCCGCAGGTGGGCCTCGGGTCGGCCGACCTGGTGGTCGAGGAGCTGGTCGAGGGCGGCTACACGCGCCTCGCGGCCTTCTACTACTCGAAGGTCCCCGCCGACATCGGTCCGGTCCGCTCGATGCGCGCCAGCGACATCGGCATCGTGCCGGAGGGCGCCACCGTCGTGACCAGCGGCGCGGCGCAGGTGACGATCAACCGGATCAACGGCGCGGGCATCCCGTGGATCACAGAGGGTGCGGCCGGCGTCTACCGCGACAACACCCGCTCGGCGCCCTACAACCTCTTCGCACACCTCGCCGACATCTCGAAGCGGCTCAAGGCCGAGGAGGAGCCGCCCGCCTACCTGCCGTGGGGCACGGAGGCCGACCTGCCCAAGGGCGACAAGGCCAGCACCCTCACCGCCGACTTCGGGGCGCACACCACGTCGTGGCAGTTCCAGGGCGGGCGCTACGTCAACACCGACTCCTACGCCGCCGAGGGCGACGAGTTCCCGGCCGACTCGGTGCTCGTGCTGCGGGTCAAGGTCGGCGACGCCGGCTACACCGACCCCGCGGGCTACCCCGTGCCGGAGACGAAGTTCGAGGGCACCGGCGCGGCGCTGCTGTTCCACGGCGGTCGCGTGGTCCGGGGCACCTGGTCCAAGGACGGCCTGACCGGCCGGATCGAGCTCAGCACGAAGAACGGCGAGCTCACCGTCCCGGCCGGCCACACGTGGGTCGAGCTGGTCCCGGCCGTCAACGGCGACGTCACGTTCGCGAAGTAGCGACAGACGCAGCACCGGGCTCCTGGGGGCCGCGACCGGCCTCCAGGAGCTCGCGCAACCCGGTCAGCACCGCACCGATCGCCCGCTCCGCGCGGTCGGCCCCCGCCGCCGCGTCGTCGTCGGAGGCGGCCGCGGCGCCGGCCGCCGACAGGGCGCCGAAGAAGATCCGGGCGAAGGTGTCGAGCATCGCCTCGTCGAGGTGCCAGTCGTCGGAGGCGAGCACCGACCGGACGATCTCGTCGACGACGGCGTAGGTCGAGGCCTCCTCGCGCTCGCGGAACCGTTCGCGGCCGAGCACCGAGGGGCCGTCGGCGACGACGAGCTGGCGGTAGCCCGGCTCCCGCACCACGTCGAGGAAGGCGCGCAGGCCCGCCCTGGCGCCCAGCCACGGGTCGGTCGGTCCCTCAGCCGCCCGCTGGACGGTGTGCGTCGCCCGCTGCTCGACCCGCTCGAGGGCGGCCTCGAAGATCGCCTGCTTGCCGCTGAAGTGGTGGTAGAGCGCCCCCTTGGTGACGTCGGCCCCCGCGACGATCGCGTCGAGCGACGTCGCGGCGTAGCCGTGCCGCACGAACAGCTCCTCGGCCGCGTCGACGAGCGAGGTCCTCGTCGACGCCGACCACCTCCGCGGCCGCGCCGCCGCCGGTTCCTGCCCCCGTCCGTCCATCGGTCCACCCTAGGTGACCTGCGTCACCCCGGGCCCGGGGTCGAGGGCAGGACCCGCGTCAGCGGCGCAGCTCGCAGCCCTTCAGCCGCTCGCCGCGCAGGCACCGGTCCCGACCGCGCTTGCCGTCGAGCTGGTCCTTGCCGGGGCCGCCGTCGAGCACGTCGGCGCCGCCGTCGCTGCCGATGAGCACGTCCGCGCCCCGGCCGCCGCTCGCCCGCACGGACGGCTTCTGGAGCCACTTCACCCGGAACCGTTCCGGCTGCTTGCCGCCGGTGAACCGGATCGTCCCGCGTCCGTCGTTGCCCTCGACGAGGAACTCCTCGGTGCCGGTGAGCGTCGCGAACCGCTTGCCCCCGACGTCCACGCGGCGCTTCGGCACCGAGACGGCGACGTCGTAGGTGATCTTCCCGGAGACGAAGGCATCGAGGGTCAGGCGGTCGCGACCACCGCCACCGGCGAGCGTCATCGCGGTGCGGGCCGGCGTCCCCCGCCCGAGGGAGGTCCGCAGGGTGTCGTCGCCCGCGCCACCGCGCGCCGACACGCCGCCGCCCGAGCTGAGGAAGTCGTCGCCGGCGCCGCCGTCGAGGCTGGTCCCGGCCGCGCCCTGCGAGGACGCGAGGTAGTCGTCCCCGTCGTCCCCGACCAGGACGTCCGCGCCGAGGCCGCCGTCGATCGAGTCGTCCCCGGTCCCGCCCGAGACGCGGTCGTCACCCGCCACGCGTCGGGGGTTCGTGCGGTTGAGCCAGGTCGGCGACGCGTCACCGTCGAGCAGGTCGTCGCCCTCGCCGCCGGCGAGGACGTCGTCGCCACCCCCGCCGAGCAGCTGGTCGTCGGCGGGTCCGCCGGTGAGCACGTCGTCGAAGGGGCTGCCGGTCACGCCGGTGTACTTCCCGGCCGGCGTGGGCGCGAAGGTGTCGGTGCCCTCGCCGGTCGCGGTGAGCGCGCCGAGGTCGACCGTGACCGGGCCGGTGGCGTTCGCGTACGACACCGTGTCGGTGTTGACGACGTCGCCGAACCAGATGTCCTCGGGCCCGAGGTCGAAGCCGAGGTCGACGTAGTCGTCGCCCGGGCCGGGCTCCACCAGGTCACCGGCGTAGTCGTCGTCGGCCTCGTAGTCGGTGAGGCCCCCGAACAGCCGGTCGTTGCCCGCACCACCCAGCAGGTGGTCGCTGCCGTCGAGGCCGCAGATGACGTCGTTGCCGCCGAGGCCGTCGATGCGGTCCCACCCGTCGGTGCCGACGATGACGTCGTCGCCCTCGGTCCCGAGCGTCCACGGGGCGGGGTAGCCGCTCGGTGGCGCGGCGACGACGGTGGCGGCGCGGCCGTCGCAGGTCGGCGCCGCGGCCGAGGCAGTGGTGGTGGGGGCGACGGTGAGCGCCCAGGCCGTGGCCAGCGCGAGCGCGGCGGCCCTGGTGGTCGTACGCATGGTGTTCTCCTCCGAGACGGTGTCGGGGAGGGGACGTCCCCGGCACCGGGAAAGTTGCCTCGCGTCCCCCTCATCGGGGTGCGACGCGGGGTGTGTGGCCGCGGACGACGTGCCATGGTGGACGGCATGCAGCCAGCCGCCGGACTCCTGCTCCTGGCGGCGCCTGCGCTCCAGGACCCCAACTTCGCGGACACCGTCGTGCTGCTCCTCGACGTCACCGACGAGGGCGCGCTGGGCGTGGTGCTGAACCGGCCGTCGCAGGTGCTGGTGGCCGACGTGCTCGCGCCGTGGCGCGACGTCGTGGCCGAGCCGGAGGTGCTGTTCCGGGGCGGTCCGGTCGGGCTCGACGGCGCGCTCGCCGTCGCCCTGCTGCGCGACCTCGGTGACACCCCGGTGGGCTGGCGCCCGGTGCGCGGGCCGCTCGGCATGGTCGACCTGGACACCCCGACCGAGCTCGTCGACGGGTCGCTGTCGGCGATGCGGGTGTTCGCGGGCTACGCCGGATGGGGCGCCCACCAGCTCGAGGGCGAGGTGGAGCGCGGCGACTGGTACGTCGTCGACGGGCACCTCGACGACCCGTTCCTCCTCGACCCCACCGACCTGTGGCGCTCGGTGATGCGGCGCCAGCCCGGCAGCCTCGCGTGGCACCTCAACCGCCCGGTCGATCCCGACCTCAACTGACGGGGCAGGATCTCCCTGACAACTTTTCGCCGGCTGCGTGCGTCTGCCCCTGCGCGGGGGCGAGCGCTCCCGCCGGACGACGGACGGGGGACCAGGTGGGACGACGAGGACGGCGGGGGCCGGCAGCGCTGCTGGCCGGGGTGACGGTGGCGGCGGGGATGGCCGTCACGACCGCGGCGCCCGCGGGCGCCGCGACGGACGCGAAGCCGCAGCGGTGCGCGGAGGTCGTGCAGGTGTGGGCCGGCGGCGGACCCTCGTTCGCCCTGCACGACGCGGCCTCGCTGCTGCCCGGGTCGCCCACGGTGCGGACCGTCGAGGTCGGAGGGGGGACGAAGGCCCTGACGGCCGCCCGGTTCCGACAGCTCGAACGCCGCGGGCTGGAGGCGCCGTACCTCGCCGGCTACCAGCAGCGCGCCCGGACGATGGCGACCCGGCTGCGGACGCTCTCGCGCACCTGCCCCGACGCCCTGCTGGTCGTCGGGGGCTACTCCGACGGGGCGGTCGCGGCCCGACAGGCCCTGCGGTCGCTCGCGGTGAAGGGCGACGCCCGCACCGTGAGGAGGGTGGGCGCCGTCCTGCTGTTCGGTGACCCCCTGAGCCGCGAGAAGGAGGGGGAGCAGGTCGACCTCGGCGGTGTCCGCGGAGTCCTGGTCGGCGACGGTCCCCAGCTGCGGCTACCACGCTGGTCGACCCGCGCGGGACTGGCGCTGTCCTGGTGCGCGAGCACCGACCCGGTGTGCCGCCCGTCACTGGGCGCCGCCGACGTCGCGGGTCATCGCGCGTACGACCAGGACGACCTCGACTACTTCCTCGACCAGGACCCGGGCACCACCTTGTCGCGGGCGCTCGACCACCTCCCGACCGCGCGGACGGTGAGCGCCCCGTACGCGGTCGCGTCGGGCAGCACGCGCACCCGGATCCGTGCCTCCGACCTGTTCGGGGCGTGGTCCGCGCCGCGGATCACCTCCGCCGACCGGCTCCCCGAGGGCTTGCGCGTGCGGAAGGGCCGGCTGACCGGCACCCTTCCCGAAGGCCGCCACGTCGCGGTGCTCCGCGTGCGGTCGACCCGCGTCGCCCCGGCGCTCAGCCGTCGGGTGAAGGTGCGGATCGACGTGCGCGAGCAGGCGGCACCGGCCG
The DNA here is from genome assembly GCF_020991065.1 of Nocardioides okcheonensis. Lineage (NCBI taxonomy): Bacteria > Bacillati > Actinomycetota > Actinomycetes > Propionibacteriales > Nocardioidaceae > Nocardioides > Nocardioides okcheonensis. The sequence goes on along the minus strand of NZ_CP087710.1, from coordinate 1,549,252 downwards.
GCACGACCCTGGTCACCGCCGGCCCCGACGGACGCCCGGCCGACGGACCGTCCAGCGACGTGCACGTCGCCGCCGACGGGCGCACCGTCGTCTTCGCGTCGCGCGCGACCAACCTCGTCGACACCGACGTCTCGAGCGCGCTGCGCGAGGCCTCCTCGACGGTGGCCTACGCGTGGGACGCCGCGACCGGTCGCGCCGAGGTCGTCGGCGTCGGACCCGGTGGCGACGTCCTGGGTGACGCGGTGCCGCTGGACGTGTCCGCCGACGGTCGCGTGGTGCTCCTGCGCGCGGGCGGCGCTCTCTACGTGCGCGACCGGCAGGCCGCCACCACGACGCTCGTCCCGGTCCCGGGGTCCTCGCCGAGCAGCGGCGTCCGGCTCCGGGCCTCGCTCGCCGGCGACGGCTCCTTCGTCGACGTGGGGATCCGCACCCCGGCCGTGTGGCGCTGGAACCGGCTGGACGGCACGACGCAGACCTTCCCGGTCGACACCGACTTCACGGCGTCGTCGCCCGACGGCTCGGTCGCGGCGCTCGGTGGGGGCTTCGGCCGCGAGGTCTACCTGCGCGACCTGGCGAGCGGTGTGTCCGGCCCGGTGGTCCCGCAGTCGGCCAACGCGGGCATCTTCTGGGCCGAGCTCAGCGCCGGCGGCCGCACCCTGGCGGCGTCCGTCGATGTCATCGACCTGACCCGTGGGTCGATGGTCGTCGACATCGCCCGCTCGACCGTCCTCGACCGGGGCATGCAGTTCGTCCCGGGCGTGAGCGCCGACGGTGCGTGGTACACCGGCGACAGCCGGAGGTGGCAGCTGCAGGTGACGCGGACCGACGGCACGGCGAGCCTCGACGCGTTCGTCCGTGCCCCGCGCGGCGGCGACGGTCGCCGCTCCGTGCCGGGCGCCGCCGCGCTGAGCGGTGACGGCGCAGTGCTGGCCTACACCTCGGCCGCGGTCGACCTGCTGCCGGGCGTGCGGCCGGAGGGCAGCCAGGTCTACCTGTGGCAGGTCCCACGCTGACGGCACCGCGATGACGTGTCCGATGGGCTCATGGCGGACCGGCCGGTTAGGCTTGTCCATCATGAGCACCATCGGATTCTCCCCGGGCAGCCAGACGGTCGAAGAGCGTCAGACGGTCCCGACCGATGAGGGCGACCACGAGCGGTTCTCCCACTACGTCCCCAAGGACAAGCTCACCGAGGCGATGGTCATGGGCACCCCCGTGATCGCCCTGTGCGGCAAGGTGTGGGTGCCGTCGCGCGCGCCGGAGAAGTTCCCGGTGTGCCCGGACTGCAAGGAGATCTGGGAGTCGATGAAGCCGGGCGGCGACGGCAACGACGGCTCGGGTCCCGAGGCGTGACGGGGCGCCCCGAGGCGCCGCTGCCCCCCGCGTGGCCCGACCGGGCCGCCTGGGGCACCGCGCCCTCCCTCCGCGCCTGGCAGCAGGCCGCGATGGACCTCTACCAGTCGCGCCAGCCGCAGGACTTCCTCGCCGTGGCGACGCCCGGCGCCGGCAAGACGACGTTCGCGCTGACCGTCGCCGCCGACCTGCTCAGCCGCCGCGTGGTCGACCGGATCACCGTCGTCGCGCCGACCGAGCACCTCAAGACCCAGTGGGCCGAGGCCGCGGCGCGCGCCGGCATCCCGATCGACCCGGCGTACTCCGCGGGCAAGGGCAAGACCTCCGACGACTACGTCGGCATCGCGGTGACCTACGCCGGCGTCGCGGTCAACCCGCTCGCCATGCGGATCCGCACCGAGCGGTTCAAGACCCTCGTCATCCTCGACGAGATCCACCACGCCGGTGACGCCCTGTCCTGGGGCGAGGGCGTGCGTGAGTCGTTCGACCCCGCCACCCGCCGCCTGGCGCTGACCGGCACGCCGTTCCGCTCCGACATCAACCCGATCCCGTTCGTGAGCTACGCCCCCGGCGACGACGGCGTCCCGGTGTCGTCCGCCGACTTCACCTACGGCTACGCCCACGCGCTGTCCGACCACGTCGTGCGCCCCGTGCTGTTCATGGCGTACTCCGGGGAGATGCAGTGGCGCACCCGCGCCGGCGACGAGGTCGTCGCCCGCCTCGGCGAGCCGCTGACGAAGGACATGCACGCCCAGGCGCTGCGCACGGCCCTCGACCCCCGGGGGTCGTGGATCCCCGCCGTGCTCGAGGCCGCCGACCGCCGGCTGTCCGAGGTGCGCCGCCACGTCCCCGACGCCGGCGGGCTGGTGATCGCCGGCGACCAGGAGACCGCCCGCGCCTATGCCGCGATCCTGAAGAAGGTCTCGGGGGAGTCCCCGACGGTCGTGCTGTCGGACGAGAAGGGCTCGTCGAAGAAGATCGAGAAGTTCACCCACTCCGAGGACCGCTGGATGGTCGCGGTCCGGATGGTGTCCGAGGGCGTCGACGTGCCGCGGCTCGCCGTCGGCGTGTGGGCCACCACCGTCTCCACGCCGCTGTTCTTCGCCCAGGCCGTCGGCCGCTTCGTGCGCGCCCGGTCGCGCGGCGAGACCGCGACGGTCTTCCTCCCGTCGGCGCCGCACCTGCTCGAGTTCGCCTCCGACATGGAGGCCCAGCGCGACCACGTGCTCGGCCGCAAGGTCACCGACGACGACGACATCTTCGCCGCCGAGGAGGACCTGCTCGCCGCGGCCAACGCCGAGGAGGGTGCGTCCGGCGAGCTCGAGATGTCGTGGGAGGCGCTCGGCTCGACCGCGTCGTTCGACCACGTCCTCTACGACGGCGCCCAGTTCGGCCACTCCGGCGAGGTGCACGTCGGCTCGGAGGAGGAGATGGACTTCCTCGGCATCCCGGGCCTGCTCGAGCCCGACCAGGTGCGCGAGCTGCTCCACTCGCGCCAGAGCGAGCGCGCGCGCAAGCAGAAGGCCAGCGGCGTGGAGGACCGGGTGGTCGACTCCGTCGAGCAGCTCAGCACCCACCAGCAGCTCGGCGTGCTGCGCCGCGAGCTCAACGGCCTCGTCGCCGCATGGCACCACCGCACCGGCCAGGCCCACGGCATCACCCACAACGCGCTGCGCAAGGAGTGCGGTGGGCCGCCGGCGGCGGTCGCCAACGCCGACCAGCTCCACGAGCGGATCAACCGGATCCGCGAGTGGGCGGTGAAGCAGACCTCCTGATCGGGCGCCCGCACCACTAGGGTCGTGACATGCCCTCGGAGACCTCGCAGACCCTCGACCGCGGACTGCGGGCGCTGAAGGTGCTCGCGGACACGCCGGAGGGCCTGACCATCACCGAGCTGTCGCACCGGCTCGAGGTCAACCGGACGGTCGTCTACCGGCTGATCAGCACCCTCGAGCAGCACGGGCTCGTACGCCGTGACGCCCGCTCGCGGCTGTTCGTGGGCCTCGGGGTGCTCCAGCTCGCCAGCGCCGTCCAGCCGCTGCTGCGCGACCTCGCGATGCCGGTGCTGCGCTCGCTGGCCGAGGCGCTCGGCTCGACCGCCCACCTCACGGTCGCCGACGGCGACGAGGCGCTCGCGCTCGCCGTGGTCGAGCCGACCTGGACCGACTTCCACGTCGCCTACCGCGTCGGTGCCCGCCACCCGCTGTCGCAGGGCGCGGCCGGCAAGGCGATCGCCCTGCTCGAGGGCAGCGACGCGGCCTACGCCGTCACCAGCGGCGAGCTGCAGAGCGGCGCGCGCGGGCTCGCGGCGCCGGTGCGCGGCGTCGACGGGCTGCGGGCCAGCGTCGGCGTGGTGACGCTCGCCGAGGCGATCGACGAGGACGTCGTGGCGCCGCAGGTGATCGAGGCCGCGCGCCTCGTGGCCGAGCGGCTGCGCTGAGCCGGCCTCAGGCTGTCCGGACCGGGTGCACGCCGGGCCCGGGGCGGGTGGCGACGTCGCGCCGGCCGGTGACCTCGTGGCCGTCGCGGCAGCGCAGCACCGCCTCGACCTCGGCGCCGCAGCCGACGTGCGCGAACTCGACGGGGGAGCCCTCGGGGTCGGCGAGGTAGCGGTCGCCCCACGCGCGGACGGCGACCAGGACGGGGTAGAGGTCGAAGCCCTTGTCGGTCGGTCGGTACTCGTGGCGCTCGCGCTGCCCCGGCTCGCGGTAGGGCTCGCGTCGCAGGATGCCGGCGTCGACGAGCAGGGCCAGGCGGTTGGTCAGCACCTGGCGGGGGATGCCGGCGTGGCGGCGCATGTCGTCGAAGCGGCGCACCCCGTTGAACACCTCGCGCAGCACCACGAACGTCCACCGCTCGCCGAGCACCTCCATCGCGCGCCCGACCGTGCAGTTGTCGGTCGACCACGCGAGCGCAGCAGGGGAGTCCGTCATGGCGCCCACCCTAGGTCTCGTTGACAGACCCAGCAAGGGGGTGATGTGCTGGGTCCATGACGCAGACCCAGCCGTTCGAGACCGACAGCCGCACCGTCACCTGGGCCACGCCCGGACAGGGCGACCTCACCCGGCTGCTCGAGCTCGACGGCCTCGGCCAGCTCGAGGCGATGCGCGCCGGCGAGCTGCCGCCCCCGCCGATCATGGACACCCTCGGGATGACCGACATGCGCGTCGAGCGGGGGAGGGTCGTGGTCGAGATGCCGGCCGCGGAGTTCCACTACAACCCGCTCGGCAGCGTGCACGGCGGGGTGATCTCCACGCTGCTCGACACGGCGGCTGCCTGCTCGGTGCACACCACCCTCGCGGTCGGCGAGCTCTACACCTCGGTCGACCTGACGGTGAAGTTCCTGCGGCCCGTCACCGTGGGCTCGGGGCTGCTGACCTGCGAGGGCACCGTCATCAGCCGCGGACGTCGTACGGCCCTCGCGCAGGCGCAGCTCACCGACGAGGCCGGACGGCTGGTCGCGCACGCGACGTCGACCTGCCTGATCATGCGGGCGGGCGACTGACCGCCTCTCCCGCGAGCGGGACCACGCGGTAGGGGATCTGGGTCGCGAGCGCGATCACCGTCGTCGAGCGGTCGATGCCGGGCTCGGTGAGGACCAGGTCGATCACCCGCTGGAGGTCGGCGTTGGAGCGCGCGACGACCCGCGCCCACATGTCGCCGGCCCCGGTGATGGTGACCGCCTCGAGCACCTCGGGGATCGCCGACAGGTGGGCGGCGACCACGTCGTGGCCGGCGCCCTGCGTGATCTCCAGGGTGAGGAACGCCGTCACCGGGTAGCCGAGCGCCTCCGGCGACAGCTCGGGTCCCCAGCCGGTGATCACCCCGGCGGCGGCCAGCTTGTCGAGTCGCGCCTGGACGGTGCCGCGCGCGATGCCGAGGCGCCGGCTGGCCTCCAGCACCCCCAGTCGCGGCTCGCCGGAGAACAGCTCGATCACCTTGCCGTCGATCTCGTCCACCTGGCCTCCTCGGCCTATACAGATTGCCCAGCGTTTCGTCGTACTGTTGCACACCTTGCCGGAAGTGGGCAGGGTTCGGTGCATGACGACTGACATCGCCTCGACCGGTGGCGCCCTGACCGTGGACGAGATGAAGGCCGACCTCTCCCTCGAGCAGCTCCAGCAGCTGGTCGGCCTCGTGGAGTACGACGCCGAGTCCGACCCCTTCCCGGTGACCGGCTGGGACGCGATCTGCTTCGTGGTCGGCAACGCCACCCAGGCCGCCCACTACTACGCCTCGGCCTGGGGCATGGAGCTCGTCGCCTACTCCGGCCCGGAGAACGGCAACCGCGACCACAAGTCGTTCGTGCTCAAGTCGGGCTCGATCAGGTTCGTGCTCAGCGGCGCCGTCTCGCCCGACAGCGACCTGGTCGCCCACCACGCCCGGCACGGCGACGGCGTGGTCGACATCGCGCTCGAGGTGCCCGACGTCGACCAGTGCATCGCGCAGGCGGTCAAGGCCGGCGCCACGGTGCTCCGCCAGCCCGAGAACGTCTCCGACGAGCACGGCACGGTCCGCGTCGCCGCGATCGCCACCTATGGCGAGACGCGCCACACGCTCGTGCAGCGCACGGTCGACGGCGTCACCTACGCCGGCCCGTACCTCCCCGGCTACGTCGCGGTCGAGCCGCGCTGGGAGAAGAAGGCCGACCAGCCCAAGCGCCTCTTCCAGGCCCTCGACCACATCGTCGGCAACGTCGAGCTCGGCGAGATGGACACCTGGGTCGACTTCTACAACCGCGTCATGGGCTTCGTGAACATGGCCGAGTTCATCGGCGACGACATCGCCACCGACTACTCCGCGCTCATGTCGAAGGTCGTCGCCAACGGCAACCACCGCGTGAAGTTCCCGCTCAACGAGCCGGCCGTGGCGAAGAAGAAGTCGCAGATCGACGAGTACCTCGAGTTCTACCGCGGCCCCGGCGCCCAGCACCTCGCGCTCGCGACCGGCGACATCATCGCCACCGTCGACGCGCTGCGCGCCAACGGCGTGGAGTTCCTCAACACCCCCGACTCCTACTACGAGGACGAGGAGCTGCGCGCGCGCATCGGCGAGGTGCGCGTGCCGATCGAGGAGCTGCAGGAGCGCGGCATCCTCGTCGACCGCGACGAGGACGGCTACCTCCTGCAGATCTTCACCAAGCCGCTCGGCGACCGCCCGACCGTGTTCTTCGAGCTGATCGAGCGCCACGGCTCGCTGGGCTTCGGCAAGGGCAACTTCAAGGCGCTCTTCGAGGCGATCGAGCGCGAGCAGGACAAGCGCGGCAACCTCTGACGCCCGCCTGACCCACCTCGTGCCACCCGAGCGGTGGCCCACCCACCTTTCCCGCGCGGAAAGTGTGGGTGGGTCACCGCTCGTCGCGTACGGCGGGATGCTGGACATATCGAAAAGCAATGCCTTATCGTTTGTCGACATCATCGACCTTCGATATGCAGGAGCGCCTCATGAACACGCACCCGTCGCGCCACGACGACCCGCTGCGGATCCTGGAGGTGCTGGTGGGCGTGGTCGTCACCGTCATGGCCGTGCTGGCGCTGGCGACGGTGGCCGGGACGGTCCTCGGCAGCGGGTCCGTGCCGGGGCTGGACGCCGAGGTGTGCGCGACCGCGTCCGGTGACCAGCTCGGCTTCCGCCAGGGGGAGGACGGGCGGACGGGGCCGGCCCACCTCGACGAGGGCATCACCTGGCGGGCGGACGAGGTCCAGGTCTGTGATCCCGACCCCGACGTCGCCACCCGCGCCCTCGGAGGTGCCGGCCTGCTGGTCTGGGTCGGCGGTCCCGCAGTCTTCTTCGCGCTGCTCTGGCGCTTCCTGCGTCGCGCCCGCCGCGAGGGCGTCTTCGCCGACCGCGTCCCCGGCCAGCTGCGGACCCTCGGACGGGTGCTGCTGATGTGGGCCGCCCTCGACCTGGTGCTCTCGGGATGGGTCGAGGCCGCGCTGGTCCAGCGGATGACGGACAGCCCGTTCGCGGTGAGCGCGACCGTGCCGTGGGTGCCGCTGCTGCTGGGCGTCGCGCTGCTCGCGCTCGCGAAGGTGATGGAGCAGGCCGTCGAGATGCGCCACGACGTCGAGGCCACGATCTGATGGCCCGACGGACCGCCGAGGACGCCGAGGAGCAGCACGGCGTCACCGTCCACCTCGACGAGGTGCTCGCCGCCCGCGGCATGACCCTGACCGAGCTCGCGGAGCGCGTCGGGGTGACGGTGGTCAACCTCAGCGTGCTGAAGAACGGGCGCGCCAAGGCGGTGCGGTTCTCGACCCTGACGCGCGTCTGCCGCGTCCTGGACTGCCAGCCCGGCGACATCCTGCGCGTCGAGCCGGGCGGGGACTGAGAGGCTGGCCCCATGATGATCCGCGCCGCCGAGCTCGCCGCCATCAAGGCCGGCACGATCGACCTCGCCTTCCGCCGGTGGGCCCGACCCCGCGTCGTGGTCGGCACCCGGCTGCGGACCGCGGTCGGGCTGGTCGAGGTGACCTCGGTCGAGGAGGTCGACGCCGCGACGCTGACCGAGGACGACGCCCGCCGGGCGGGGGCGGCCTCGCTCGCCGCCCTCCGCGAGGGTCTCGCCGCCCGCCCGGACGACCCGGCGTGGCGGATCGGGGTGGCGTACGCCGGTCCCGACCCGCGCGAGCTGCTGCGCGCCGCGGTGCCGGACGCCGAGGAGGTCGCCGCGATCAACGCGCGCCTCGACCGGCTCGACGCCGCGTCCCCGATCGGGCCGTGGACGCGGGCGACGCTCGACCTGATCGACCTCAACCCTGGCGTGCGCGCGCCCGAGCTGGCCGCGCAGGTCGGGCGGGAGACCCAGGACTTCAAGAAGGACGTGCGCAAGCTCAAGGAGCTCGGCCTCACCGAGTCGCTGGCCATCGGCTACCTGCTCTCCCCGCGCGGTGAGGCCGTGGTCGACGCGGGCCTGCCCGAGCCGCGGCAGCGCGCACCCCGCGAGCAGGGCACCCCGCTCCCGCGCACCATCGGCGCCCCCGCGACGCGTGCGTTGCGCGCGGTCGGCGCGACCACGCTGGAGCAGGTGGCGACGTACTCCGCCGACCAGCTCGCCGCGATGCACGGCGTCGGGCCGATCGCGATCACCCGGCTGCGCGAGGCGATGGCCGAGCAGGGCCTGCGCTACGCCGGCGAGTGAGCGCTCAGAGCGGCGCCCCGTCGCAGCAGTTGGCCTTCATGTGGCAGTGGGGGCACAGCCACCGGGTCGAGATGGGGTCGAACTCTTCCCCGCAGTAGTCGCACGGCACGGCACCGACGCTAGTACGCCGGTGCCGTGCCGTGGAGCGCGACCCGCGGGGGTCAGGCCAGGTCGCCGACGAGCTCGCTCTCGGCCTCGGTGACCCCGTGCGGCTCGGGCGCCGCGGAGAGCGCCGCGGCGATCGTGCGCGACCCGGCGGCCACGACGACCACGCCGACCGCGACCGCGGCCGCGCCGAACCAGAACGGCGCGTGCAGGTCGACGTTCTCGGCCAGCTTGAGCGCGACGTACGGGCCGACCGCGCCGCCGGTGAAGCGGACGAACGAGTACGCCGCCGACGCGATCGGGCGCTCGACGGGGGCCGCGCCCATCACGGCCTCGGTGACCAGGGTGTTCGTGACGCCGAGGAAGGCGCCCGCCACGACGATGCCGACGGTGACGACGACCTCGGACGAGGCGCCGAGCGCCATCACCGCGAGGTCGAGGGAGAACAGCGCGAGGACCGCGGTGAGGGTCGGCAGGGTGCCGAAGCGGCGCTGCAGGAGCGGCGCGAGCCAGACGGAGGTGAGGGCGAGCAGCAGGCCCCAGCCGAAGAACGTCCAGCCGATGCCCATGATCGAGTACGTCGGCAGCGCGAACGGGCCGGCGGCCATCAGCGTGAAGAAGCCGAGGTTGTAGAAGATCGCGACCAGGGCGAGCAGCAGCAGCGCGCGGTGGCGCAGGGCGCGGAACGGGTCGAGGATCGACGTCTTGTGCCCGGTCGGGGGAGTGGACGGCAGGAAGAACGCGGTCGCGACGAGGGCGATCGTCATCAGCACCGAGACGCCGAAGAACGGGCCGCGCCACGAGACCTGGCCGAGCAGGCCGCCGATGAGCGGGCCGGAGGCGATGCCCAGGCCGAGCGCTGCCTCGAACAGGATGATCGCCTGCCCGACCGAGCCGGCCGACGCGCTCACGATGGTGGCGAGCGCGGTGGCGACGAAGAGCGCGTTGCCCAGGCCCCACCCGGCGCGGAAGCCGATCACGGCGCCGACGCTGTCGGAGAAGCCGGCGAGCGCGGCCGAGACGATGATGAGGGCGAGACCGGCGAGCAGGGTGCGCTTCGGGCCGATCCGGCTCGAGACCACGCCGGTGATGAGCATCGAGACGCCCATGACGGCCATGTAGCTGGTGAAGAGCAGGGAGACCTGGCTGGGCGTGGCCTCGAGCTGGGCGGCGATCTCCTTGAGGATCGGGTCGACCAGGCCGATGCCCATGAAGGCGATGACGCACGCGAAGGCCACGGCCCACACGGCGCGGGGCTGGCGAAGGATCGAGGGACTGCTCGGACTGCTGGTGCTCACAGGGTGTCCTCCTGAGGGGTCGGGCGGAGGACGTCGCGCAGCACCGCGACGGCGGTGGCGACCTCCTCGGCGGTGTGGTGGGTGTCGGCCAGCCGCGCGGTCACCAGGTCCGCGTTCGCGCGACGGATGCGGGCCAGGTCGGCCCGTCCGGCGTCGGAGAGGGCGACCACGTGGGCCCGCCCGTCGGTGGGGTGCGGCCGTCGCTCCACGAGCCCCTGCTCGCGCAGCGCCTTGACGGTGGCCGTCATGGTCGGCTGGCTGCACCGGTCGGCCGCCGCGAGGGCGGTCACGCCGGAGGGGCCCATCTCGTCGAGCAGCGACAGGGTGCGTACGCCCGCCGGGTGCTCGATCTCGCGTCGCACCGCGCGGGTGAGCCGGGCGGCGAGCACGACGAGGTCGCTGGAGAGGGTGGAGAGGTCGTCGGTCACCCCTCCACTATTACATAGGAGTCCTATGTAGATCGACCCCGCAACGACGCGACCCCGCTCACGTCCGCCGGCGGGCGGAGGTGAGCGGGGTCCGGAGCGGAGCGGCGGGCGGGCTCAGTGGGCGAGCAGCCCGACGCCGAGGACGCCCATGAGGACAGCGATGCCCGAGTCGAGCACGCGCCAGGCCGACGGCCGGGCGAAGAGGCCACGCAGCATCCGGGCGCCGTAGCCGAGCCCGAAGAACCACAGCAGGCTGGCGACCAGCGTGCCGGACAGGAACCACCAGCGGTCGGTGCCGAAGCTGTTGGCCACCGTGCCGAGCATGAGGACGGCGTCGAGGTAGAAGTGCGGGTTGAGCCAGGTCAGCGCCAGGGTCAGCATGATCGCCTTGCCCGTGGTCAGCGCGGCGCCGCCCTCGGTGGTGAGGGCGGTGGGCTTCCAGGCGCGCATGGCGGCGTGGATGCCGAAGGCGATCAGGTAGAGCCCGCCGAGGACCTGCGCGACCGGCAGGACCGAGGGCCAGCGCTCGAGGACGACGCCGAGCCCGGCGACGCCCGCGGTGATCGCGACGATGTCGGAGAGCAGGCAGGTCAGCACGATCGGCAGGACCTGTTCACCGCGGATGCCCTGACGCAGGAGGAAGGCGTTCTGGGCGCCGACGGCGACGATGAGGGCGAGTCCGGTGAGGAGACCGGTGAGTGCAACCTGGAACATGCTGACAACGGTAGGTCCCGTAACGTCTTCAATCCAGCGAACGATTCTGAGCAATCATTAGGATCTCTAAGTATGAAAGACATCACCCAGCTGGACCCTGTGGCCCTGCGCACACTCGCCGTCGCCGTGCGCCTCGGCACCTTCGAGGCGGCCGCCCGCGACCTGCACGTGACGCCGTCGGCGGTGAGCCAGCGGATCAAGGCGCTCGAGACCCGGATCGGCCGGGTCCTGCTCCACCGGGTCAAGCCGCTGGAGCCCACGGAGGCGGGCCTCGTGCTGGTCCGGCTGGCCACGCAGACCGAGATCCTCGAGCGCGAGGCGGTCGCCGAGCTAGTCGAGGAGGACGACGCCGGAGGCACGGCGTACACCTCGCTTCCGATCGCGGTCAACGCGGACGCGCTCTACAGCTGGTTCGTCGACGCGCTCGCCGACGTGCAGTCGCGGCACCGCGTGGTGTTCGAGGTGGTGCGTGAGGACCACACCCGCACCGCCGAGCGGCTGCGGCGCGGTGAGGTGGTGGCCGCGATCACCGCGGAGCCCAAGCCGGTGCCCGGCTGCCGGGTGGTGCGGCTCGGCCGGCTGCGCTACGCCGCGGTCGCGACCGCGGACTTCCACGCGGCCCACTTCGCCGACGGCGTCGGCTCGGTGTCGCTCGCCGAGACGCCGCTGGTCGCCTTCGACCGCAACGACTCCCTCCAGCACGACTTCGTGCGCCGGGTGACCCGCCGCCACCTCGCGCCGCCGGTGACGTACGTGCCGTCGGTGCGCGAGTTCGACCGCGCCATCCGGGTCGGGATGGGGTGGGGGCTGCTGCCCGAGGCCGCGGTCGCCGACGAGCTGCGACGGGGCAGCCTCGTCGAGCTGGTCCCGGGGCGGCGGCCCGAGGTCCCGCTGTTCTGGCAGCACTGGCGCCTCGGGTCGGCGCTCGTCGGCGAGCTGACCGACGCGGTCGTCGACGCCGCCCGACGCTGGATGGCGACGACGTAAAGGATCTGCGCGTTTCCCAGACAGGGTCCGGAGCCGTCCCTAGGCTGCCGGGCGAGACCGAGCACCGTGCTCGTCCCGCACTCGAACGGGGAACCTCCTGTGACACGTCGTACCGCCGCAGGCGCTTCCGCCCTTGCCGCCACGCTGGTCGTCGCGCTCTCCGGGTGCGGTGGCACCGACCCGGCCGCCGCCAGCAAGACCACCGGCGCCGTCGTCATGGAGGGCGAGCAGCTCGACGCGCTCACCGCCCAGGTCGACACGATGGGGATCGTGGAGTGGCACGGCCAGCTGCTCACCAAGAACCCCGACAACGGCGGCAAGCGGATCTTCGACCTCGACGGCCGCTACAGCCCCGCGACGGGCTACAGCCAGCTCTCGATGGACTCGGTCATCGACGGCAAGGCCGAGCAGGTCGACTACCTCGTCGTCAACGGTCGCACCTACTTCAACAGCGACGCCTGGGGCCCCAACGCCGCCACCTGCTGGGCCGACGTCACCGACCAGCCCGCCTACAGCTGGGCGCTGCCGACCGACCTCGACCCGACCTGGCCGGTCACGGACGCCCGCGCGATCCGGCTCGCCGGGGACGGGGTCGCCGTCGGCATCCCGGCCGAGGACGTCATCACCGGCATGCCGCGCGGGCTGTTCCCCGCCGTTCCGCCCGGGCTCGCCGAGATCGAGGCGGGCGCGGTGATCACCCCGCACGGGCACCTCGTCGAGGTGGCCGTCGACGTGCTGAACATGTGGAACGACGTGCCCGAGGAGGACCTCGCGGCCATCGACACCCGCAAGGCCGGCTGGTGGGCGATGACGATGAAGGAGTCGCAGGACGACACCGCCATCGCCCCGCCGTCGCAGGTCTTCGACCCGGCCGTCACCCCGCCGAGCCAGTGCAAGCGGGCCTGACCCCGAGCTGACCGGGGCATGATGCTCCCGTGCCCGCCTACGTCGCCTTCCTCCGCGCGATCAACCTCGGCGCGACCCGGAAGTTCCCGAAGGCCGCGATCGTCGCCGCGACCGAGGCCGCCGGCGGTCGCGACGTCGAGACCTACATCAACACCGGAAACGTCCGGCTGACCCACTCCGCGCGCTCGGTGGCGAAGGTGCAGGCCGCGCTCGAGGAGGCCTACGCCGCCGAGGCCGGCTTCGAGGTCCCGACGGTCGTCTTCACGACGTCGGACCTCGCGGCTCTCACCGCGCGCGCCGAGGAGCTGCACGCCGAGCACGAGCCGTCGGGCCAGCACTACGTCACCCTCTACGCCACCGCGCCGACCGCCGCGGCCGCGGAGGCCGTGCACGCGCTCGCGCACCCCGGCGAGACCGCGGTGGTCGACGGACGCGCCGCCCACGCCCTGCTCGACGGCGACATCCACACCTCGCGGCTCCTGTCGGGCAAGGAGTTCAAGGCGCTCGGCCAGGGCACCGCGCGCACCGTCAAGGTGCTGCGGACGGTCACCGGGAAGTGGTGCTGAGGCCGCCGACCGTCAGGCGATCTCCACGCCCGCACCGGTCATCTCGGTGATCGCGGCCGCGGTCGTCTCCTGCGCGACGCCCGCGCACAGCGCCGTCAGCACCCGCGTGTCGAAGCCCTCCCGGACGGCGTCGAGCGCGGTCGCCCGGACGCAGTGGTCGGTGGCGATCCCGCAGACGTCGACCTCGTCGACCCCACGACGGCGCAGCCACGCCGCCAACGCCTCGCCGGACTGGGTGTGCCCCTCGAACCCCGAGTAGGCCGCCGCGTGGGCGCCCTTGTAGAAGACCTCGGCGAACGGCTGCGGGTCGAGGTTGGGGTGGAAGGCCGCGCCCTCGGTGCCGACCTTGCAGTGCACCGGCCAGGAGTCGACGAAGTCGGGCTTGAACGACCAGTGGTCGCCGGGGTCGACGTGGTGGTCCTTGGTCGCGACGACGACGTCGTAGGCCGGCGCGCCGTCCGCCCCGGACGACCACCGGTGCAGCACCTCGTTGATGTCCGCCGCCACGCGGGCGCCACCGGCCACCGCGAGGGACCCGCCCTCGCAGAAGTCGTTCTGGACGTCGACCACGATCAGTGCCCGTGCCATGGCCTCAGGCTAGCGGTGCGGGCCCCGCCGTCTCAGCCCTCGACGTCCGGGCCCTCGACGAAGCGGGTCGGGACGACCGGCTCGCCGGCCGACATCATCGTCACCGCCCGGGGCAGCTCGGCGACGGACGCGCGGTGCCGCGCGCGGGCCGCGTCGAGCGGCTCGCGGCCGACGACCTCGCCGCCCTCGACCAGCCGGACCAGCAGCGCCCGGTCGTCCCCGTCGTCGGCGGGCGGGGTGCCGATGCCGACCACCTCCGCCTCGGCGACCCCCGCCGCGCTGCGCCGGCGCAGGGCGTACTTCCGGCCGCCGACGGACACCTTGTCGGTCGACCGCTTGGCGACCGAGACCATCTCTCCGTCGTCGCCCTCGCGCGCCACCAGCTTGTAGACGAACCCGCACGTCGGGTGGCCGGAGCCGGTGACGAGCTGGGTGCCGACGCCGTAGGCGTCGACCGGGGCGGCCGCCAGCGCGGCGATCGCGTGCTCGTCGAGGTCGCTGGTGACCACGATCCGGGTCGCGGTCGCGCCGAGGTCGTCGAGCTGGCGGCGCACCTCGCGGGCGACCAGCCCGAGGTCGCCGGAGTCCAGGCGCACCGCGCCCAGCGACGTGCCGGCGACCTCGACGGCGAGCCGGACCGCCTCGGCGACGTCGTAGGTGTCGACGAGCAGGGTGGTGCCGACGCCGAGGGTCTCGACCTGGGCGGTGAACGCCTGGCGCTCGGAGTCGTGCAGCAGGGTGAAGGAGTGGGCCGCGGTGCCGGTGCTCGGCACGCCGTGCAGCCGGCGCGCGGCCAGGTTGCTGGTGGCGTCGAACCCGGCGACGTACGCCGCCCGCGCCGCCGCGACCGCCGCCTGCTCGTGGGTGCGGCGCGAGCCCATCTCGATGCACGGGCGACCGGCGGCGGCCAGCACCATCCGGGACGCGGCCGAGGCGATCGCCGAGTCGTGGTTGTAGATCGACAGCAGCACGGTCTCCAGCAGCACCGCCTCGGCGAACGTGCCCTCGACGACCAGCACGGGGGAGTGGGGGAGGTAGACCTCGCCCTCGGGGTAGCCCCAGACGTCGCCGGAGAAGCGGTACGACGCGAGCCACTCGAGCGTGTCGGGGCCGACCACGCCCTCCAGCGAGGCCACCGCTGCGGGGTCGAACCGGAAGGACTCGATCGCGTCGAGCGCCCGGCCGACGCCCGCGACGACGCCGTAGCGGCGCCCTTCGGGGAGCCGGCGCGGGAACAGCTCGAAGACCGAGCGTCGCCCGGCCGTGCCGGCGTGCAGCGCGGCCTGCACCATGGTGAGCTCGTAGTGGTCGGTCAGCAGCGCCGTCGAGGGACGCGAGGGGCTCGTCACGACCGACACTGTGCCACCATGGCCCCGTGTCAGCGCCCAGCCCCGTCGAGGTCGAACCGACCCGTGCGCCGGACGAGATCACCTTCTTGTCCAAGCCCTGGGTGACCCTGGTCTGGGACGACCCGGTCAACCTCATGTCCTACGTCTCCTACGTCTTCCAGAAGTACTTCGGCTACGACAAGGCCAAGGCCGAGAAGCTGATGCTCGAGGTGCACACCGAGGGCAGGTCGGTGGTGTCCACCGGCACCCGCGAGGAGATGGAGCGCGACGTGCAGGCGATGCACGAGTACGGGTTGTGGGCCACGATGGAGAAGGCGTCCTGACGATGAGCGGGTTCGAGCGCGACACGCGGACCGCCCGCGTGGTCGCCACCTTCACGGGCTTCGAGGCCGACCTCCTGCGGTCGCTGGCCTCGCAGATGGTCGAGCTCCTGCGCAACGAGCGCGCCGAGCCCGCCGCGCCGGCCGACGACCCGTTCGAGGCGATGATGTCGGAGTTCTCCGGAGCGACGACCATCCCCGAGGACCCGGTCCTGGCCCGGCTCTTCCCGACCGCCTACACCGACGACGAGGAGGCGGCCGGCGACTTCCGGCGGTTCACCGAGAGCCGGCTGCGCGACGGCAAGGCGGCAGCCGCCGGCCTGGTCATCGACACCCTCGAGGATGGCGGGCTCCCGCCCGAGCTCACCGAGGACGGGCTGGTGATCGACGTCGAGCTCGACGCCGCGTCCGCCGAGACGTGGATGCGCGCGTTCACCGACATCCGCCTCGCCCTCGCGACCCGGCTCGGCGTCGAGGCCGACGACGAGCACTACTGGCACTCGCTGCCCGACGAGGACCCGCGGGCGCAGGCCCACGACATCTACGAGTGGGTCGGCTACCTCCAGGAGACGCTGGTCGAGGCCCTGATGCGATGACGCCGGTCCCCGACTTCGTCCTCGCCCTGCGCGACAAGGTCGGCCCCGACCACCTGCTCTGGCTCCCGGGCGTGACCGCCGTGGTGCGCCGCGGCGACCAGGTCCTGCTGGTGCGGCGCTCGGACGACGGGCAGTGGACGCCCGTCACCGGCATCGTCGACCCCGGCGAGGAGCCGGCCGTCGCCGCGGCCCGGGAGGCGCTGGAGGAGGCCGGTGTCCGGATCCGCGTCGACCGGCTGGTCTCGACCTCCGCCCACGGCGAGGTGGTCCACGCCAACGGCGACCGCGCGGCGTACCTCGACCTCACCTTCGCCTGCACGTGGGTCGACGGCGACGCCCACGTCGCCGACGACGAGTCCACCGACGTGCGGTGGTTCCCGGCGGGGTCGCTGCCGCCGATGAGCGCGGTGATGGTCTCCCGGGTCGAGGCCGCGCTGCGCGACGAGCCGGCCGCCCGCTTCGTGGCCCCTCCCGACGACCTCCCCGAGCCGCCGCCCGTGCTCGTCCCGCCCGCCCCCGTGCTCGGGGTCGACGCGTGCCCCGCCGGGTGGGTGGGCGTCGTGCTCGACACCGACCTGCGGCCGTCGGTGCACGTCGCCCCCGACATCGTCGGCCTGGTCGGGCTGGTCCGCGAGCGGCACGCGGTCCCGGTGGTCGCGATCGACATCCCGATCGGCCTCCCCGACGCGGGGGGCCGCCGCGCCGACGCCGAGGCCCGCCGCGAGCTGGTGGGCAAGGCGTCGTCCCTCTTCTCCACCCCCACCCGCGCGGCGCTCGAGGCGGAGACCTACGCCGACGCCCGCGAGGCCAACCTGGCCGCGACCGGCGGCCGGACCAGCGTCAGCGCGCAGGCCTACGCCCTGCGGGCGAAGGTGCTGCAGGTCGACGCGTGGGTGCGCGGTCGTCCGGGCACGACGGTGATCGAGGTGCACCCCGAGCTGTGCTTCGCCCGGATGACCGGCGCGCCCGTCGCCGCGTCGAAGAAGGACCCCGCCGGAGCCGCCGCCCGCCGCGAGGCGCTCGCCGCGCACGGCATCGTCGCACCGCCGTGGTTCCGCGGCGCCGGCTTCGGCGAGGACGACCTCCTCGACGCCTGCGCCGCCGCCTGGTCGGCCGTGCGGCACGCGCTCGGCCGCACCGAGGCGTACCCCGCGGAGCCCGAGGTCTTCTCCGACGGCATCCCGGCCGCGATCCGCGTCTGACCCGGCCCGCCCCGCCCTCGCGCCCTCCGCCCCTTCGTCCACACCCCCCTTCGTCCACACCCCCCTCCGTCCACACCCCTCCAGGTAGTCCGCTGCGAACGGCCGGTCGGCGGGCGCGGATCACCGGCCGATCGCAGCGGACTATCGGGGAAGGTGTGGACGGAGGAGGAGTCAGCCGGAGTGGGTGAGCACGCCGTAGCGCTCGCGGCTGGCGAGCGCCCAGCGCGAGACCGGCACCGACGCGAGCGCGATGGTGAGCATCAGCCCGGCCAGCACCAGCCAGCCGGCCTCGCCGAGGTCGACGCAGAGGTAGGTCACGACGGGCGGGCCGATCACCGCGACGACGCTGAAGCCGAGTCCGGCGAAGCCCTGGTACTGGCCCTGCTTCTCGTGCGGGGCCAGGCCCATCTGCAGGCCCCACTGGCCGCCGGACCCGATCATCTCGCCGACGACGTGGACCAGCGAGCCGATCACCAGCACGACGATGGCGAAGGTGGCGTCGCCGCGGTCGGCGAGCGCGACGATGGCGAAGCCGGCGGCGATCCAGACGGCGCCGCGCACGAGGGCCTTCGCGCCCGCCTCGACCGAGTCCGCGCGCTGCGAGAGCCGGACCTGGAAGAGCGCGACCACCGCGGTGTTCACGATGAGCAGGATCGCGACCATCACCGGGGGCGCCTCGGTGCGCTGGGAGATGTAGAGCGCGAGACCGATGTCCATGACGAAGAAGTGCAGGGCGAACAGGCCGGTGATCGCGGTCACCACGACGTAGGGCACGTCGCGGAGCACGGCGAGGCGGGGCTCGCCCTCGATCCGCACGTACGGCGGCAGCTCGGGCAGCCGTGTGGTGTTCCAGGCGGCGAAGGCGGTGAAGACCGCGTTGAGCACGAAGACCGAGACGTAGGCCCACGGCTCGTCGATCACCAGGGCCGCGCCACCGAAGACCGACCCTAGGCCGATCGCGGTGTTGGTGACCGCGCGCAGGTACGCCTTGAACAGCACGCCGCGCCCGCCGGTCGCGAGCTGGGCGATGACGCCCTGCTGCACCGATCCTGCCGACCGCTCGAACAGCGCGAGCAGGCCCAGCAGCAGCGCGAGCTGCCACGGCGAGCGGGCCAGCACCGGCAGTGCGCTGGTCGCCGCGGCGCCGACCATGCACCACGTCAGCACCCGCCGGGGGCCGCGCGTGTCGCCGAGGTGCCCGGCGGGCACCTGGACCACGATCCCCACGATCGCGGCCACCGACATCGCGAGCGCCACCTCGGCGGCGGAGAACCCGACCTGGCGGGTGAAGTAGAGCGCGCTGGTGGTCATCACCGCCCCGGCGCCGAACCGGTTGGCGAAGGACCCGAGCGCCAGCACCCGGAGGTCGCGCTCGAGCGGGATGCCACGCCGGGTCAGGGGCGGAGGCGGGACGACGGACATGCATACCCCCAGATCTCTTGATGTCGAGATTTATCCCGTGGGACGGGGCCGGGTCAAGTCGGTGTCGCGACCTACACTCGCCGCGTGCTGACCATCCCCCAGGACATCCACGACGCCATCGTGGCGCACGCCCGCCGCGACCACCCCGACGAGGCCTGCGGCGTCGTCGCGGGCCCCGAGGGCAGCGACCGTCCCGAGCGCTTCATCCCCATGGTCAACGCCGCCGGCAGCCCGACGTTCTACGAGTTCGACTCCACCGAGCTGCTCGCGCTCTACAAGGAGATGGACGCGCGCGACGAGGAGCCGGTCGTGGTCTACCACTCCCACACCGCCACCGAGGCCTACCCGAGCCGCACCGACATCGGCCTGGCCAGCGAGCCCCACGCGCACTACGTGCTCGTCAGCACACGCGAGCACGGGAATAGTGAGGGCCCGGTGGAGTTCAGGTCCTACAGAATCATCGACGGAGTCGTGACCGAAGAGGACGTCACGATCACGCCTACAGAGAAGAGCACCCCCTGATGGCCATCGAGGTCCGCATCCCCACCATCCTCCGCACCTACACCGACGGCGCGAAGTCGGTCGAGGCGTCGGGCGCGACCCTGACCGCCCTGATCGACGACCTGGACGGCAACCACCCCGGCATCAAGGACCGCCTCGTCGACAACGGCGACCTGCGCCGGTTCGTCAACGTCTACGTCAACGACGAGGACGTCCGCTTCATCGGCGGCCTCGACGCCGAGCTCAGCGACGGTGACCAGGTCGTCGTGCTCCCGGCGGTTGCCGGCGGGGCGTGACCCCCGTCCGATGACCCGCTACGACAGCCTCCTCGCCTCGGTCGGTGGCACGCCGCTCGTCGGACTGCCGCGGCTCTCGCCGAGCCCGGACGTACGCCTGTGGGCCAAGCTCGAGGACCGCAACCCCACCGGCTCCATCAAGGACCGCCCGGCGCTGAGGATGATCGAGCAGGCGGAGAAGGACGGCACGCTCCGTCCCGGCTGCACCATCCTCGAGCCGACCAGCGGCAACACCGGCATCTCGCTGGCGATGGCCGCCAAGCTCAAGGGCTACCGCATCGTGTGCGTGATGCCGGAGAACACCTCCGAGGAGCGGCGCCAGCTGCTGCGGATGTGGGGCGCCGAGATCGTCTCCTCGCCCGCGGCGGGCGGGTCCAACGAAGCGGTCCGGGTGGCCAAGAAGATCGCCGGTGAGCACCCCGACTGGGTGATGCTCTACCAGTACGGCAACGAGGCCAACGCCCTCGCGCACGAGGAGGGCACCGGCCCCGAGCTGCTCGCCGACCTCCCCGGGATCACCCACTTCGTCGCCGGCCTCGGCACCACCGGCACCCTCATGGGCGTCTCGCGCTTCTTCCGCCGGGCCAGGCCTGAGGTGCGGATCGTGGCGGCCGAGCCGCGCTACGGCGAGCTGGTCTACGGCCTGCGCAACCTCGACGAGGGGTTCGTCCCCGAGCTCTACGACGCCTCGCTCATCGACTCGCGCTTCAGCGTCGGCCCGCGCGACGCCGTGCGCCGGGTGCGCGAGCTGCTCGAGCTCGAGGGCATCTTCGCCGGCATCTCCACCGGCGCGATCCTCCACGCCGCGCTCGGCCAGGCCGCGAAGGCGGTCAAGGCCGGCGAGCGGGCCGACATCGCGTTCGTCGTCTGCGACGGCGGGTGGAAGTACCTCTCCACCGGCGCCTACGAGGGCACCGTCGACGACGCCGAGGACCGTCTCGACGGCCAGCTCTGGGCCTAGGAGCCGACCGCCCCGACCCCTACGCTCGCCCCATGACCCGCGCTCCCCGGGCGGTCCTGGTGCTGGCCGCGCTCGTCCTGTCCGTCCTGTCCGTCCTGTCCACCCTCCCGGGCGCCGCCGTGGCCGGCGCGTCCGACCAGCGCGGCGCGTCCGACCGGCGTACGACCGTGGAGGAGCCGCACAGCGGCGAGGGATACGGCCAGCCGGTCCGCCGCCGGGTGACCTACTCCGTGACCACGCGCGGGCGGATCACCACCTCGCTCGCGGAGTTCCGGCGCCAGGCCCAGCAGACCTTCGACGACCCGCGCGGCTGGCGGTGGGCGGGCGTCGAGTTCCGCCGCGTGCCGCGCGGCGGCGACTTCACGCTCGTGCTGTCGGCGGCGGCGCTCGTGCCGTCGTTCTCGTCGGGCTGCTCGTCGACCTGGTCGTGCCGGGTCGGCCGCTTCGTGATCATCAACCAGGAGCGCTGGAAGCACGCCTCACCGGCGTGGAACGCCGCACGCCGCTCGTTGCGCGACTACCGCCACATGGTCGTCAACCACGAGACCGGTCACTGGCTCGGTCGCGGGCACGCGTCCTGCCCGCCCGGGGGCGGGCCCGCACCGGTGATGATGCAGCAGTCGAAGGGCACCGGCGCCTGCCGGTTCAACCCCTGGCCGCTGGACGGGGAGGCGGCGGCCGTCAGGGGGCGGCGGTGAGCCGCAGGTCCTGGTCGACGTCGTGCTCGCTGTCGGGCACGGGCGGCAGGTCGAGCAGGTCGAGGGCGAGGTTGGCGACCATCCCGTTGCGCACCGGCTGGCGGCGCTGGGCGTAGGTCGTGCGACGCTTGCCGGGGTTCTTGTAGGCCGGGTTGATCTGGTAGAGGTCGACGCCCCGGTCGACGGCGGAGCCGCGCGCCATGAAGACGATGCGGTAGTTGTCGGGCTCGCGCACGTCGCTGTGCGACGGACCGTGGCCGCCGTGGTCGCTGGTCAGGATGATCGTGGTTCCGGCCCTGCGGTCGGGGTCGGCGTTGACGGCCTTCACGACGCGGCCCACGAGCCTGTCGGACCGGCGTACGGCGCGGAGGTACTGCGGGGACATCCAGCCGTGGTCGTGGCCCGCGGCGTCGGGCGGGGAGAGGTGCAGGAACCGGAAGTCGCGCTCGGTGGCGAGGTCGTCGACGAGCTGGTCGACCAGGGCCGAGTTGTCGAGGTCGATGACGGTGCGGTCGATCGCGTCCGGCCACGAGCGCTGCCACAGGCTGAACTTCGTCTTGGCCGCGAACAGCGCGGTGGAGCCGCCCGCGTCGTGGACGGCGGTGAAGACCGACCCGACGTCGTGCCCGGCCGCGGCCTGCACGGTCGCCGGGGTGAGGCGGTCGTCGTTCCAGGTCACGCCGTGGCCCCCGGTGGCCGCCTCGATGCGACGGCCGGTGACCATGCCGGTGTGGTTGGGCAGGGTGACGGTCATCTCCCGCTCGGTGCGGGCGTTCGTCGTCGACGCACCGGCGCGCATGAAGCGGTAGAGGTTGGGCAGCTGCTTGCGCCCGAGCTTCTGGACCGCGGCCACGCTCATGCCGTCGATGGAGATCGCGAGCACCGAGTCGGAGTCGCCGACCAGGTCGCGCGGGGCCGGCTGGCCCGCGCTCACGGCGGGTCGGTGCTCGGCCCGGTCGTCGGCGTCGCTGGAGGCGGGACCGCCCACCAGGACGACGCCGGCTCCGGCCAGCAGGGAGAGGGCGGTCGTGGCCACGAGGTGTCGACGGTTCACCGTTCGACCCTAACCCGACGCCGCCCCCGCCTCGCGCGATGTGACCGGACCGACGCCCGTGACTGCGTGACCGGGGCCCGGCCGTTCGCCTAGCCTCTGACCTGTGCCGACCGCCCCTGCCGATGCCGACGCCCCGATCGGCATCTTCGACTCCGGGTTCGGCGGCCTGACGGTCGCCCGCTCCGTGATCGACCAGCTGCCCCACGAGTCGGTGGTCTACCTCGGCGACACCGCGCGCCAGCCCTACGGCCAGAAGCCGATCGGCGAGGTGCGCGAGTACGCGCTCGAGTGCCTCGACCACCTCTACGACCAGGGCGTCAAGGCGCTCGTGATCGCCTGCAACTCCGCCAGCGCCGCGATGCTCCGCGACGCCCGCGAGCGCTACGACGTGCCGGTCGTCGAGGTGATCCTCCCCGCCGCCCGGCGCGCCGCCGCCGCGACCCGCACCAGCCGGGTCGGGGTGATCTGCACCCGCGCGACCGCCAGCTCGATGGCCTACGACGACGCGTTCGCCGCCGCGCCCCAGATCGACCTCCACATCCGGGCCTGCCCGAGCTTCGTGGACTTCGTCGAGCAGGGCGTGACCGGCGGTGACGAGCTGCTGGCCGCCGCCCACGAGTACCTCGACCCGCTGGTCGAGGCCGGCGTGGACACCCTGGTCCTCGGCTGCACCCACTACCCGCTGCTCACCGGCGTCATCTCCTACGTGATGGGCGACTCGGTCACGCTCGTCAGCTCGGCCGAGGAGAGCGCCAAGGACGTCTACAAGATGCTCGTCCGGACGGGTCTGATGCGCGAGGGCGGCGACCCGGCCTACACCTTCTCCACCACCGGCAGCCCGGAGGACTTCGCCACCATCGGACGCCGCTTCCTGGGCTCCGAGCTGCTGAGCGCCACGCAGTTCGCCGGGGGGCTGCGGTGAGCGCGCCCGGGCTCCGGCTGACCGTGGTCGGCTGCTCCGGCTCCTACCCCGGCCCGGAGTCGCCGGCGAGCTGCTACCTGCTGGAGGCCGACCACACCGACGCCGCGGGGGAGACCCGGACCTGGCGGGTGCTGGTCGACCTCGGCAACGGCGCGCTGGGCCAGCTGCACCGCTACGTCGACCCGCTCGTCGTCGACGCCGTGCTCGTGAGCCACCTGCACGCCGACCACTGCCTCGACCTCTGCGGCTACTACGTGATGCGCAAGTACCACCCCACCGGCCCGCAGCCGCGGATCCCGGTCTGGGGCCCCGCGGGCACCGCGGAGCGGATGGCGCGGGCCTACGACCTGCCGGTCGACCCCGGCATGACCGAGGAGTTCGACTTCCGCGACCACCCCGACGCCTCGACGGGCGTCGAGATCGGTCCGTTCCGCGTCGAGGCCCACGAGGTGGTGCACCCGGTGACGGCGTACGCCCTGCGGATCAGCGCGAACGGCCGCACCCTCACCTACTCCGGCGACACCGGTCCGTGCCCCGCGCTCGACCGCGCCGCCCGGGGCGCCGACCTGCTGCTGGCCGAGGCGTCCTTCGAGTCGCGCGCCGACAACCCGCCCGACCTGCACCTGACGGGGACGGACTGCGGGCGGACCGCCGCCGCGGCGGGAGTCGGACGCCTGGTGCTGACCCACGTGCCGCCGTGGCACGACCCCGCGGTCGCCGAGGCCGAGGCGAGCGCCGCCTGGGACGGCCCGGTCGGGCTGGCCAGCGCGGGCGCGACGTACGACGTGTGAGGGCGCGCCGGCTCAGACCAGGCCGGCGTCGTGGACCACCATCGCCACCTGCACCCGGTTGGTGCAGTCGAGCTTGGTGAGCAGCCGCGAGACGTGCGACTTGACCGTGGGGATCGACAGGTAGAGCTCCGTCGCGATCTCGGAGTTGCTGAGCCCGCGGCCCACGCACACCGCCACCTCGAGCTCGCGCTCGGTGAGGACGGTCAGACGCTGGGCCGCGGCCGCCGACCGGTCGGTGGACGAGCCACGCCGCAGCCGGGAGACCAGGCTGCGGGTGGCCGACGGCGACATCATCGCGTCACCGGCGGCGACGGTCCGGATCGCGCCGACGATGTCGCCCGGCGGGGTGTCCTTGAGCAGGAAGCCGTCGGCCCCCGAGGCGACGGCACTGACCACGTGCTCGTCGGCGTCGAACGTCGTGAGCACCACGACCGACGGCGGCGACTCGCGCGCGTGGATGTGCCGGGTCGCCTCCAGCCCGTCCATGCCGGGCATCCGGATGTCCATCAGCACGACGTCCGGGTCGAGCGCGGCCACCAGGTCGACGCCGGTCTGGCCGTCGCCGGCCTCGCCGACGACCTCGATGTCCGACTGGCCGCCCAGCATCAGGGACAGCGCCGAGCGCACGAGGGGGTCGTCGTCGACGAGCAGGACCCGGATCACGCCGCCCACGGTAACCACGCCTCCAGCACGAAGGTGGACCCGTCGGAGTGCTGGTCGAGCCGGCCGCCGCGCAGCTCGGCCCGCTCGCGCAGCCCGACCAGGCCGAGCCCGGCCCCCGGGGCGGCGGAGGTGCGGTGCGCGACGGCGTTGGCCAGCCGCACCGTGATCCCCGACCGGGGGTCGCCGCTGGACCGGATCGCGACCACGCTGCCCGGTGCGTGCTTGCGGGCGTTGGTGATGCCCTCCTGCACGATCCGGTAGACCGTGCGCCCGGTGGCGGGCGGCACCGGCGTGGACGGGTCGACGTCGTCGGCGAAGTCGACGTCGAGGCCGAGCGTCCGCGCCTCCGCGACGAGCGCCGTGATGTCGCAGTACGTCGGCTGCGGCTGGGCGGGCTGCGAGCCGTGGCCGTCCTCGCGCAGCACGCCGAGCACGTCGCGCAGCTCGCGCAGGGCGTCGTTGGCCTGGCCCTGGATCTGCTCGAGGCCGGCCCGGAGGCGGGTGCCGTCGAGGTCGTCGCGGAACGCCAGCGCGCCGGCGTGCATCGACACCTGCGTGATCCGGTGGGCCAGCACGTCGTGCATCTCGCGCGCGATCCGCGCGCGCTCGGTGGTCCGCGCCTGCGCGAGCCGCAGGTCCTGCTCGGTCTCGGCCCGCTCGGCGCGGCTGCGCAGGTTCCACATGAGCTCGCGCCGCGAGCCGAGGTAGAGGCCCCAGCCCATCATCGCGGCGTTGACCGCGAGCACGACGAGCACGCTGATGGTGGGGTCGACCCGCGCGAAGGGCGCGACCATGGCGTAGGTCTGCGCGGCGACCACGTTGACCACGCCCACGAGGGCGACCTGCCACACCACGCGGCGGGTGGCCACGGACACCGCGGCGAGGGTGGCCGGGCCCGCGGCGATGCCGGACAGGGCGCTCATCACCGCGACCGCCACCGCGACCGGCACCGGGGCGCTGCGCCGGAACCAGACGGCGACGTAGGCGGCGACGCCGAGGGCGACCTCGACGGTGAACAGGCCGGGCTGCTCGCGCCACTCGACCGCCGCGACCGGCCCCCACACGACGCCCGAGATCACCAGGCACGACGCGTAGCGCCAGGCGTGCGACAGAGCGGTCAGCTCGGGCTGCGTCTCGGTCGGTCCGGGGCGGGGGTCCACCGCGAAAGCGTAACCATCGGATTTCCTACTTTCGTCTGATCCGTCCGCATCGCAAGGACGATGCGCGCCGGCCGGGGCGCGGCGCAGGGTGGGAGGCACCGCGTGGGAGGGAGCTCGCGCGGCGTGGGGCCGCGCACCTCTGGTCCCGCACGGGGTAGGGACCTGCAGCGCCGGGTCCGGTGGCTCACGGGGGTTACCGGGCCCGGTCGGCTGCCCGGCAACCTCTAGGGTCGTGCCATGACCTCCGGACCCGCCCCCACCCCCCGCGCCGACGGTCGTGCCGACGACGAGCTGCGGCCGATCACCCTCACCCGCCACTGGCTCGACCACGCCGCGGGCTCGGTCCTCGTGGAGTTCGGCGGCACCAAGGTGCTGTGCGCCGCCTCGGCGTCCGAGGGCGTGCCGCGGTGGCGCAAGGGCTCGGGCCTGGGCTGGGTCACCGCCGAGTACGCGATGCTCCCCGCCGCCACCAACACCCGCTCCGACCGCGAGTCGGTCAAGGGCCGCATCGGCGGCCGCACCCACGAGATCTCCCGGCTGATCGGCCGCTCGCTGCGCGCCGTGATCGACTACCAGGCGCTCGGCGAGAACACGATCGTGCTCGACTGCGACGTGCTGCAGGCCGACGGCGGCACCCGCACCGCGGCCATCACCGGGGCGTACGTCGCGCTCGCCGACGCGGTCGCCCACCTCCGCTCGACCGGAGCGCTCGCCGGCGAGCCGCTCACCGGGTCGGTGGCCGCGGTCAGCGTCGGCATCATCGACGGCACTCCGCGCCTCGACCTGCCCTACGTCGAGGACGTGCGGGCCGAGACCGACATGAACGTCGTGATGACCGGCGACGGCAAGTTCGTCGAGGTGCAGGGCACCGCCGAGGGCGCCGCGTTCGACCGCACCGAGCTCGACGCGCTGCTCGCCCTGGCCGAGAAGGGCTGCGCCGACCTCACCCGGATGCAGCAGGAGGCGCTCGCGCGATGAAGGTGTTCCTCGCCTCCGGCAACGCCAAGAAGATCGGCGAGATGCAGCGGATCCTCGCCGAGCACGTCCCCGACGTCGAGGTCCTCGGCGTCCGCGACGTCGAGGGCTACGTCGAGCCGGTCGAGGACCAGCCCACCTTCGAGGGCAACGCCCTGCTCAAGGCCCGGGCCGGGGTCGCTGCGACCGGCCTGCCGTCGGTCGCCGACGACAGCGGGCTGTGCGTCGACGCGCTCAACGGCATGCCGGGCGTGCTGTCGGCCCGCTGGTCGGGCCAACCCACCCTTCGAGACGGCTCGTCCCTCGCCTCCTCAGGGACCGAGGGGGTCTCGCTCCGCTCGAGCCAGGACGAGCGCAACAACGCGCTGCTGCTCGACCAGCTCCACGACGTCCCCGACGAGCGTCGCGGCGCGCACTTCACGTGCGCGATCGCGTGGGTGATGCCGGACGGGCGCGAGCGCGTCGTGGAGGGCCGGATGGACGGCCGGATCATCCGTGAGGTGCGGGGGAGCGGCGGTTTCGGCTACGACGTGCTCTTCGTGGCCGACGAGCACGCCGCCGACAACAACGGGCTGGGCCTCACGTCCGCCGAGCTCGACCCGGCCGAGAAGGACCGGATCTCGCACCGCGGCCGCGCGCTGCGCGAGCTCGCGCCGCACGTCGCGGCCGACCTGTCAGCCGGCTGACACCGGCTCGCGCTCGGTGACCCGGCGCGAGACCCAGGAGCCCCACAGGGCCGCGAAGGCGAACATGATCAGCGAGTAGACCGCCGCCGGCACGGAGACCTCCACCTCGTCGAGCACCTCGACGGCGACGAAGATGGCGAGCGTCGCGTTGTGCACCCCGACCTCCATCGAGGAGGCGATCGCCTGCGGCCCGGTCACCCCGAACGCCTTCGGGACGACGTAGCCCACGACGAGGCTGATCGCGCAGAAGAGGGCCGCGATCAGGCCCACGTCGGCGAGGTAGTCGCCCGCGTTCTCGCGCTGGTCGAGCAGGATGCCGAGCACCAGGACGGCGAGGATCACCGCCGAACCGATCCGCACGGGCCTGTCCATCCGCCGCGCGAACGACGGCGCGCGCCGGTTGACGAGCATGCCGATGCCGACCGGCAGCAGGATCAGCGCGAAGACCTTGACGATCTCCACCAGCGGCATCGAGACGTCGTCGCTGCGGTCGTACCAGGCGATCGCCAGCCCGGTGATGAGCGGCAGCGTCACGACGGCGATCACCGTGTTGATCGCCGTGAGGGTGATGTTGAGCGCGACGTCGCCGCGGAACAGGTGGCTGAAGAGGTTGGCGGTGGTGCCGCCCGGCGAGGCGGCCAGCAGCAGCATGCCGATGCCGAGCAGCGAGGGGAGGTCGAAGAGCAGCACCAGGCCGAAGCAGACGGCCGGCAGCAGCACGACCTGGCAGGCCAGGGCGACGGCGACGGCCCGGGGCGCGCGACCCACGCGCCGGAAGTCGGCGACGGTCAGGTCGAGGCCCAGGCCGAACATGATGATCGCGAGGGCGAGCGGCAGTCCGACGGTGGTCAGCGCGGAGTCCATGCGCGGACCCTAGTGGTGACCGGCGTCACACGGGAGGGACGCGCGGGGCGACTGCGTGCGCTCGGAGAGATTCGAACTCTCACTGGCCGCGACCTAAACGCGGTGCCTCTGCCGTTGGGCTACGAGCGCGGAGGGCCCATCCTCACACGTGCGGCGGTCGTGGCCCTCGCGACGTACGTCCCGGGGGCCAGGTCCGCCGCACGTGCGGGCGGGTGGTTCGGGGGCGTCAGTCGAGCCCGAGGTCGCGGCGCAGCTTGGCGACGTGGCCGGTGGCCTTGACGTTGTACTGCGCGAGCTCGACGGCGCCGTCCTCGCCGATGACGAACGTCGAGCGGATCACGCCCTCGACCTCCTTGCCGTAGAGCTTCTTCGTCCCGAAGGCGCCGTAGGCGCGGTGCACCGCGAGGTCCTCGTCGGAGAGCAGCGTCAGCGTCAGGGCGTCACGCTCGCGGAACTTCGCCAGCTTGGCGGGCTTGTCCTTCGACACCCCGAGCACCTCGAAGCCCGCGCCCCGGAGCGAGTCGAGCGACTCGGAGAAGTCGCAGGCCTGCTTGGTGCAGCCGGGGGTCATCGCCGCCGGGTAGAAGTACACGATCACCTTCTTGCCGCGCAGGTCGGAGAGGCTGACCTGCTCCTCGGTGTCGCTGGTGAGCGTGAAGTCGGGGGCGGCGTCGCCGGGGGAGAGGCGCTCGGACATGCGGTGCTCCTTCCCGGCCCTCGTGCTGGGCCGGAGTGGTTGTTGCAAGACGGTTGCAATAGTCTGGTGGTCGCGCCGGCCCGCTTCGGGGGATCCGGGTCGGCCACCAGACATCCAACCAGTCCCTGCCAGCCCCAGGAGATGACGACGTGCACGTGCCCGACGGCTTCCTCGACGCACCGACCTCGGTCGCGACCGGCGTCGTCGCGGCGGCGGCGGTGGCGGTGTCGCTGCGGGCCGCCCGCCGCGAGCTCGACGACCGGACCGCGCCCATGGCGGGGCTCGTCGCGACCTTCGTGTTCGCCGCCCAGATGATCAACTTCCCCGTGGGCGCCGGCACCAGCGGGCACCTCATGGGCGGTGCCCTCGCCGCCGTGCTGGTCGGGCCCTGGACCGCGGTGCTGTGCCTGTCGGTGGTGCTGCTCGTCCAGGCGCTGCTGATGGCCGACGGAGGCATCACCGCGCTCGGCACCAACGTCACGCTGATCGGGATCACGACGGTCGTGGTCGGCTGGGGCGTCTTCGTGCTGCTGCGCCGCGTGCTGCCGTCGCGGGCCTCGATGGTGGCGCCCGCCGCCGCCGTCGGCGCGTTCGTCAGCGTCCCGGCGGCCGCCCTGGTCTTCACCGGCCTGTTCGCGGTCGGCGGCCAGGCGCCGGTCGACCTCGGCGCGGTGCTGACCGCGATGCTCGGCTGGCACGTGCTCATCGGCCTCGGCGAGGCCGCCGTCACCGGCCTGGTCGTGGGCAGCGTCGTCGCCTCGCGACCCGACCTCGTCCACGGCGCCCGCCCGCTGCTCGCCCGCCGCGAGCTCGAGACCCGGAAGGTCGTCCCGCAGTGACCACCCGCCGCTTCTTCGCCGTCGCCCTGCTGGTGAGCCTGCTCGTCGCGGGCGTCGCCAGCTACTACGCCAGCTCCCACCCCGACGGCCTGGAGTACGTCGCCGGCAAGACCGGCTTCATCGACTCCGCCGAGGACTCCGCCACCGCCGACAGCCCGCTCGCCGACTACCAGACCTCGGGCATCGACGACGCCCGGCTCAGCGGCGGTGTCGCCGGGGTGGTCGGTGTCGTGGTGATGCTCGCGCTGAGCACCGGCCTGTTCTGGGTGCTCCGACGCCGCGGTGAGGGTGACGCCGCCGAGCCACGCGAGCGCCACGACGCGGAGGTCTGATGGGAGCCGGGCACGGCCACCGGCTCCACTTCCACGGGCACAGCCCCGTCCACCGGGCGCCGGCCCACCTCAAGCTGCTGGGTCTGCTGGTCTTCATGCTGGTCGTCGTCGCGACCCCGCGCCAGGCGTACGCCGTCCTCGCCGCCGAGGCGGCCGCGCTGCTCGGCGTCGTGCTGCTGTCGCGGGTGCCGCTGCGCTACCTGCTGCCCCGCATGGTGGTCGAGGTGCCGTTCGCGGTCTTCGCGCTGCTGATGCCCTTCATCTCCCACGGCCCGCGCACCGAGGTGCTGGGGCTGACGGTGTCCGAGCCCGGCCTGCACGCGGGCGTCGCGCTGCTGGTCAAGGGCAGCATCGGCGTGCTCGCCTCGCTGACCCTCGCCGCCACCACCGAGCCGCAGGACCTGCTCCGCGGGCTCCAGCGGCTGCGGATGCCGGAGCTGGTCGTCCAGATCATGGGCTTCATGATCCGCTACCTCGACGTCGTGACCGGCGAGCTCGCCCGGATGCTGACGGCGATGCGCTCGCGCGGCTTCGACCCGCGCTCGCCGCGGCACTGGCCGGTGCTGGCGCGCTCGCTGGGCGCGCTGTTCATCCGCTCCTACGAGCGTGGCGAGCGGGTCCACCTGGCGATGCTGTCGCGCGGCTACGACGGTAGGTTGCCCGGGTGAGCGACCCCGTGCTGGACGTCCGCGACCTGGCGTACGCCTACCCCGACGGGCACCAGGCGCTCTTCGGCGTCGACCTGCACGTCCATCGCGGCGAGCGCGTCGCGCTGCTCGGGCCGAACGGCGCCGGCAAGACGACGCTGGTCCTGCACCTCAACGGGATCCTCGGTGCCGGATCGGGTGGGGCGGGTCGCGGGTCGGTCGCCGTCAGTGGGCTGCCCGTGGACAAGAAGAACATGTTGGAGGTCCGCCGACGGGTCGGCGTGGTCTTCCAGGACCCCGACGACCAGCTCTTCCTCGGCACCGTGCGCCAGGACGTCGCCTTCGGGCCGGCCAACATGGGCGTGAAGGGGGCCGAGCTCGACCGTCGGGTCATGGCCGCGCTCGACCGGGTCGGCATGGCCGACTTCGCTGACCGGCCGCCGCACCACCTGTCCTACGGCCAGCGCCGCCGCGTCGCGGTCGCCACCGTGCTGGCGATGGAGCCAGAGGTGCTGGTGCTCGACGAGCCGTCGTCGAACCTCGACCCGGCCTCGCGCCGCGAGCTCGCCGACATCCTGCGCAGCCTCGACGTGACGGTGCTGATGGTCACCCACGACCTGCCCTACGCCCTCGAGCTGTGCCCGCGCAGCGTCGTGCTCAGCGAGGGAGTCGTGGTCGCCGACCGACCCACCTTCGACGTCCTCACCGACGAGCCGCTGATGGCCGCCCACCGCCTCGAGCTGCCGTGGGGGTTCGACCCGCGGCGCATTGATAGCCTTCCGGCGTGACCCAGGACATGAGCGCGCTCGAGCGCGAGATCGAGGAGACCCGCCAGCGGCTCGCCTCGACCATCGACCAGCTCGCCCACCGCGCCCACCCCAAGACCATCGTCGGGCGGCAGGTGGAGAGCGTGAAGTCGCACTTCGTCGAGCTGGAGTCCGGCGAGCCGCGCACCGACAACATCCTCAAGGCCGCCGGCGCGGTCGTGGGCGTCCTCGTGCTGCTCGCCGTCGTCCGCAAGGTCGCGCGCTGAGCGCCGTGCCTGGCATGACCGGGGGCAGCGCCCCCATCAAGATGCTGCACGACCGGCTCCTGGTCGAGGTCGACAAGGAGGCCGGCGAGCGTCGCTCCACCGGAGGCATCGTGATCCCGGCGACCGCGGCGATGGGCGCACGCCGGCTCGCCTGGTCGCGGGTCATCGCCGTCGGCCCGCACGCCCGGGCCGTCGAGGTCGGCGACCGGGTGCTGTTCGACCCCGAGGACAAGGCGGAGGTCGAGGTGCACGGCGAGGTCTACGTCGTGATGCGCGAGCGCGACGTCCACGCGGTCGCCGCCGAGCGCCTCGCGGCCGGCTCCACCGGGCTCTACCTCTGAGTCACGACCGGCAGCGACAGGGGACACGACCGATGGGATACCTCGTCAGGCAGTCCGACCGCGTCGCGCCGGTGACCGCACCCGTCCCGGTCGACGAGTCGCTGCCGCGGGCGTGCGTGATCGGGGCCGGGTCGTCCGGGATCGCCGCCGCCAAGCACCTGTTCCTCGCCGGGGTGCCGTTCGACTGCTTCGAGATGGGGCACGACATCGGTGGCACGTGGGTGATGGACAACTCCAACGGCCGCTCCGCCTGCTACGACACCCTCGAGATCAACACCTCCTGCCCGCGGATGGCGTACTCGGACTTCCCGATGCCGGATGACTACCCGCCCTACGCGCGCCACGACCAGGTCGCGGCCTACTTCCAGCAGTACGTCGACCACTTCGGCTTCCGCGACGCGATCACCTTCGACACCACCGTCGAGCGCGTCACCCCGACCGGCGACGGCCGGTGGGACGTGACGGTCACCGGTCCCGGGGGGACCGAGACCCGCACCTACGACGCGGTGCTGGTCGCCAACGGCCACCACTGGGACCCGCGCTGGCCGGACCCGGCCTACCCGGGCACCTTCGACGGCGAGCAGGTCCACTCCCACGACTACCGCTCCGCGGACCAGCTCGAGGGACGTGACGTCGTGGTCGTCGGCGCCGGGAACTCCGCCATGGACATCGCGGTGGAGGCGTCACTGCGGGCCCGCACGACCACCTGGTCGGTGCGTCGCCCGGAGTGGGTGCTGCGCAAGTTCTTCCTCGGCAAGCCCTCCGACCAGGGCCTGCTCCCGCCCGGCTGGGTGCCGTGGTGGGTGACCGCGCTGCGCCTGCGGATCGGGGCGACAGCCGCCGGCGGGAGCCTCACGGCGTACGGCCTGCCTGCCCCGGCCCACCGGCCCGGCCAGTCCCACCCCGTCCAGTCCGAGCGGATCCGCGAGCGGCTGGCGGCCGGGGCGGTCACCGCACGACCCGGGATCCAGCGGCTCGACGGCGACCGGGTGGTCTTCGTCGACGGCAGCTCGGCGCCTGCCGACCTCATCGTGTGGGCCACCGGCTACCACGTCAGCTTCCCGTTCCTCGACGCCGCGCTCGTCGCAGCGCCCGGCAACGACCTGCCGCTGTGGAAGCGGACCGTGCACCCGGACCTGCCGGGGCTGTACTTCCTCGGCCTGCTCCAGCCGCTCGGGGCGGTGATGCCGCTCGCGGAGGCGCAGGCGGCATGGATCACCGAGACCCTCACCGGGGCCTACGCCCCGCCACCGGACACCGTGGTCCGTCGCCAGATGGCGGCCGAGCACGCGCGCGACACGAGGCGGTTCTACGCCTCGCCTCGCCACACCATGGAGGTCGACTTCGACCGCTACCTCTGGGACCTCGCGCGCGAGCGCAGGAAGGGACGTGCCCGTGCTGCGACCTAGGATCGCCGGCCTCGTGCTCCGTGCCGTGCGCTGGAAGACCGTCGGGGAGGTGCCGCAGCGCGGCGTCCTCGTCGGCGCCCCGCACACGTCGAACTGGGACTGGGTGCTGACCATGCTCCTGGCGTGGCGCTACGGCATCACGATCCGCCTGCTGGTCAAGCAGGAGCTGTTCGTCGGGCCGCTGGGCTGGCTGCTGCGCCGCACCGGCGCCGTCGAGCTCGACCGCCGCAACCCGGCGGCGACCATCAAGGAGCTCCTCGTCGAGTCCGAGGGCGACGCCCCCTGGCTGATCGGCATCGCCGCCGAGGGCACCCGCTCGCGGGGGGAGTACTGGAAGTCCGGGTTCTACCGGATCGCCCAGCAGACCGGGCTCCCGGTCACCCTGGCGTTCCTCGACGCACCGTCGCGCACCGTCGGCTGGGGCCCGACCTTCCACCCCAGCGGCGACGTCAGCGCCGACATGGACGTGCTGCGCGAGTTCTACGCCGACAAGACCGGCTTCAAGCCGGAGAACTTCACCCCGCCGCGCCTGCGCGAGGAGGGCTGAGCCGGCCTGAGCCGGGCACGTCGTGAAACGCCGAGAGCCGGTCCCGAAGGACCGGCTCTCGGCTTCTGTACGCCATCAGGGACTCGAACCCCGAACCCGCTGATTAAGAGTCAGCTGCTCTGCCAATTGAGCTAATGGCGCGTGCGGTGAAGCGAGTAGAACTCTACCGCGTCACCTCCGACAGGCGAAATCGAGGTCACAGCTCGGCCAGGACCGCCTGCGCCGCGTTGTGGCCACCGAGCCCGGACACCGCGCCACCGCGGCGCGCACCGGAGCCGCAGACCAGCACGGAGTCGTGCTCGGTCTGCACGCCCCACTGCTGGGCGGGGGTGTCGAGGCGGGCCCGGTTGGGCGCCCACGGCCACTCGAGGTCGCCGTGGAAGATGTGGCCGCCGGGCATCGCGAGGTCGCGCTCGACGTCCTGGGGGACCTTGGCCTCGATGCAGGGACGGCCCTCGGCGTCGGTCGCCAGGCAGCCCTCGACCGGCTCGGCGAGCACGGCGTCGAGGGAGGCGATCGCGCGCTCGACCGCGCGGTCCTTCGCGGACGGGTCGGCGTCGAAGAGACCGGCCGGCGTGTGCAGCCCGAAGTAGGTGAGCGTGTGGGCCGCCCCGGCCCGGTCGCCGAGGATCGAGGGGTCGGTGAGGCTGTGGCAGTAGACCTCGCCCGGCATCGGGTCGGGCACCTCGCCGCTCGCCGCGGCGTCGTAGGCCCGCTCGAGCTGCGTGTAGTCCTCGGCGAGGTGCAGCGTGCCCGCGAAGGCCACCTCGGGGTCCGCGCCGGAGCGGAGCGCGGGCAGCCGGTCGAGCAGGAAGTTGATCTTCAGCTGCGAGCCCGACGGCTTGGTCTCGGGGTCCTCGCCCTCGCCGAGCAGGATCCGCAGCACCCACGGCGCCACGCCGGACAGGACCCGTCGCCCGGTCACCGAGCGCTCCCGGGACCCGTCGTGGAAGCGCACCTCGGCGCCGTCGGCACCCGGCACGATCGCGCTCACGCCCGCGCCGGTGACGATCTCCGCCCCGGCCTCGACGGCCGCGCGGGCGAGCGCGTCGGTGACGGCACCCATGCCGCCTACCGGCACCCGCCACTCGCCCGTCCCGTTGCCGATCAGGTGGTAGAGGAAGCAGCGGTTCTGCACCAGGGACGGGTCGTCGAGGGAGGCGAACGTCCCGATCAGCGCGTCGGTGGCGACGACCCCGCGGACCGTGTCGTCGGCGAAGCGCGCGGTGATCGCGCGCCCCAGCGGCTCGGCGACGACCTCCGACCAGATGCGCTCGTCGACCAGCGCGCGGACGTCGCGCTCGAGGGGGAGCGGCTGCATGAGCGTGGGGGAGACGGCCTCGGCGAGCCGGCCGACCTCGGCGTAGAACGCCTGCCACGCGGCGTACTCGTCGTCGCCGCCGGTCAGGTCGCGGAAGGACGCGCGCGTGGCCTCGCCCTCGGGGCGCTCGACCAGCAGGCCGCCGGAGCGGTCGCCGCGCACCCACGGGGTGTACGACGCGGTGGTCCGCGAGGCGAGCCGGACGTCGAGGCCCAGGTCGGCCATCAGCTGCTCGGGCATCAGGCTGACCAGGTAGGAGTAGCGCGACAGGCGGGCCGGCTGGCCGGCGAAGGGCTCCACCGAGACGGCGGCGCCCCCGGTGCGGTCGAGCCGCTCGAGCACGACGACGCTGAGCCCGGCGCGCGCGAGATAGGCCGCGCTCACCAGGGCGTTGTGCCCGCCGCCGACCACGACGACGTCATAGCTGCTGCTGCCGGGAGTCATCCGGACAAGGTAGACCCTGGCCCGGTGCCGGGGGCCGCCCGGCGCGCCACCGCGGGCCGAGGGCTGCGGCTGCGGGCCGGCATCAGGGGTCGCTCGGCGCGCCACCCCGGGCCGTTGGTCCCTATGGCGTACGTCACGCCGGGGCGCAGCGTTGGCGCCGAGGCCCCACACGGGGGGCACCACAGCCAGGAGGCCGTCATGATCGAGCAAGCCGTCCACGAGCCGTTCCCCGCGGCCCCTCCCGTCGTCGTCGGCGTCGGCACCGAGACGGTCGACGCGGCCCTGAGGTACGCCGTCGACGAGGCGTTGCGGGCCGGGTGCGCCCTGCACCTCGTGCACGTGGTCCCGGTCGTGCCGCTGGGGTCGGAGTCCGCCCTCGCGTCGGCCGAGGAGCTCGACAAGATCGGGGCCGAGACCCTCGCCCTGGCGGCCGAGCGCGCCGAGGAGCTGGCGGACGGCTGCCTGGCCGTCGTCGAGGAGCTGCGCCGCGGGTCCGTCGTCAGCGGCCTGGTCGCCGCGGCGCGCTCGGCCCGGATGGTCGTGCTCGAGCACGGGCACCCGGTCGCCGACGGACGCCCCGTCACCCGGACGGTCGCCGGAGGCGTGGCGGCCCAGACGCTGGCTCCCGTCGTGGCGGTCCCGAGCGGGTGGGTGGCCGCGGACGCCGAGCAGGTCGTGGTCGCCGGGGTCGACGCCCCGATCCGGGCCGGCGAGGTGCTGCGCGCCGCGGTCGCCCGCGCGCGCGAGCTCCGGGCGGGGCTGCGGGTGATCCACGCGTGGTCGCTGCCCGAGCCCTACGAGAGCCTGCACGCCGACACCGCGGAGGACCGGCGGTGGGGGCAGCGTGCACGGGCCGAGATCCGGGCCGCCCTGGAGGAGATCGCCGACGGTGGGCCGTCGGTGCCCGCCGACGTCCTGGCCCACCGCGGCCGCGAGATCGACGCGCTGCTCGCGGCCAGCGAGGGTGCCGCGCTGCTGGTGATCGGTCGTCACGACCCGGTCGTGCCGGTCGGGTCGCACATCGGCCCGGTGGCCCGGGAGGTGCTGCGCCAGGCGACCTGCCCGGTGCTGCTCGCCGCGCCCCGCGGCCGGCGCTGAGGCCCGCCCCCGGGGCCGTCGTCCCTCGAGGGTGGCCCGGCCTCGAGGGGTGGTCCGGCCTCGAGGGGTGGTCCGGGCGGGGCGGGACGCCCGTAGGGTCGACCGGGTGTGGCAGGACATGAGGACCCGGATCGACGACCGCCTCGGTGACCCGATCTGGTGGAACGAGGTGCTCCAGCTCGCCAAGACGGTGCTGGCCGCCGTCATCGCGTGGGTGGTGGCGGACAGCCTCCTCGACCTGCCGCAGCCGTTCCTCGCGCCGTGGGCCGCGCTCCTGGTGGTGCACGCCACCGTCTACCGCACCTTCTCCCGCGGCGCCCAGCAGGTCGCGGCGACGTTCGTCGCCGTGCTCCTCGCGACCGGGGTGGGCGAGGCGTTCGGGCTCACCACCGCGTCGATCGCCCTGCTGCTGGTCGTCGCGCTGGTCCTGGGCGCCCTCCCGTGGCTGGGCATCGAGGCCACCACGATCGCGACGACCGGTCTGGTGGTGCTGACCACCGGCTTCGAGGACGACGTGGTGCTGGTCTCGCGCCTCGTCGACACGGCCATCGGCGTCGCGGTCGGACTGGCCGTCAACGTCCTGGTCTGGCCGCCGCTGCGCCGGAGCACCGCCGTGGAGGCGATGGACCGCATCGACGACGCGATCGGCGAGCTGCTCGTCGACATCGCCGGTGGCCTCGGCGACGGGTGCCAGGACGAGGACGTGCGGGCCTGGATCGATCGCACCCGCGACCTCGACGGCGACCTCGACCGGGCCTGGGGGCTGGTGCGCCAGGCGCAGGAGAGCGCCCGGATGAACCCCCGCCGCTCGGCCCGGTCGTTGCGCGACCCGCAGGAGTGGCACGGGCTGCTGCGCCGGATGGAGCAGGCGGTGGCCGAGGCCCGGAGCCTGGCCCGCACGCTCGGCGGCCAGAGCGCCCACCGCGAGACGTGGGGCCCGCAGTTCGCCGACGCGTGGATCGAGATGCTGGCCGACGCCGGTCGCGCGGCGAGCGCGGCGGACCCGGAGGCCATGGACGACGTACGCCGTCGGCTCACGACGTTGAGCGACGACCTGCGGGCCACGGAGCGGTCGGCGGAGTGGCCCGTCTACGGCGCGCTGATCATCAACCTGCGCAACATCGTCGACGCGATGTCACAGGTCGCCGCGGCCAACCCCCTGGGCGGCAACCGGCTGCCGCTGCGGCTGCCGTCGAGGGCCGTCCGGGCCGAGTGACGCCCCGGCCGGCGGCGCTGTCGGCGGCGCTGTCGGTGGCCGTCGGCACGATCGACCGCATGGGATGGATCGGCGAGCGGGTGCGGGACGTGGGCGTGCGGGACGCCTACGCCGAGGTCGAGGGCCTGGCGTCGTGGTCGGACTGGGTGCCGCTCGCCGACGCGGCCGTGGGCGCGCCGCGCGAGCCGGGTGTGTACCTCTTCCGCGAGCCCGCGACGCAGCGGATCGTGCACGCGGCCGTGGCGGGGGAGCGGGCCGGGACCGGGGTGGTCCCGGGGTTGCGCGGGCGGCTGGCGGGGTTCCGGAGGCCGGCCGGGGCGCTCGGCGGGTTCGGCGAGGCCGCGCTCGACCGTGCGCTGGCCGATCCGGCGTGGGTGGAGGGCCAGCTCGACCGGCTGCGCCGCGACGGGCCGCGACGCGCGCGGGACTGGGCGGTCGACGCCGTGGCGCGGCTCGCCCCCGAGGTGTCGTGGGCGGTCCGCCCGGAGCGGGCCGACGCGGTGCACCTCGAGCAGCGCGTGCTGCTGGTGCTGGCCCCGTGCGACCTCTGGGTCCGCTGAGGGGGGTGGAGACGGACCGAGCCCCCGACCTGGTCCAGGTCGGGGGCTCGGTCTGCTTGGGGTGAGTAACGGGACTTGAACCCGCGACATCCGCCACCACAAGGCGGCGCTCTACCAGCTGAGCTATACCCACCATGTCTGCTCGCCGTGTCAGCGAGGACGACGAGAAGTGTAGGGCACTCAGTGCGTGGAGTCGGAATCGGCACCCGTGTCGGGCCCGAGGCCGGTCAGGGTGCCGCCGTGGCGGGCGGCGATGTCGCGCGCGCGGGCGCTGTCCGGGCCGGGGTGCGGGACGAAGACGGCCTCGCGGTAGTAGCGCAGCTCCTCGATGCTCTCCTGGATGTCGGCCAGGGCGCGGTGGTTCCCGCGCTTGGTGGGCGCGGCGAAGTAGGCGCGCGGGTACCAGCGACGCGAGAGCTCCTTGATCGAGGAGACGTCGACGATGCGGTAGTGGAGGAACGACTCGAGGTCGGGCATGTCGCGGGCCAGGAACGCGCGGTCCGTGGCCACCGTGTTGCCGGCGAGCGGCGGGCGGCTGCCGTCGGGGCAGTGCTCCTTGATGTAGGCCAGCACCTGCTCCTCGGCGTCCGCCAGGGTGGTGCCGCCGTCGAGCTCCTCGAGCAGCCCGGACTTCTCGTGCATGTCACGGACGAACTCGACCATCTGGTCGAGCGCCTCCTGCGACGGCTTGACGACGATGTCGACGCCCTCGCCGAGCACGTTCAGCTCGAAGTCGGTGACGAGGGCCGCCACCTCGATCAGCGCGTCCGCACCGAGGTCGAGGCCGGTCATCTCGCAGTCGATCCACACCAGTCTGTCGTTCACGACCGGCCACCCTACCGAGCCGCCGGGACGGCGCACCCGCGGCGGTCCGTGCGGCTCTCTCAGGCACGACTCAGGCTCGTCTCCTAGGGTCGTGACCGTGAAGGACTGGATCGGCCTCCTCGCGCGGCTCGTCACCGGGAGCGTGTGGATCGTCGCGGGGGTGCTCAAGCTCCCCGACCCCAGTGAGAGCGTGCGCGCCGTGCGGGCCTACGACCTGCTCCCGGAGGCGGTGGTCCCGACCGTCGGGCACCTGCTCCCGGTGCTGGAGGTCGTCGTCGGGCTGCTGCTGGTGCTCGGCGTGCTGACCCGGCCGGTCGCCGTGGTGTCGTCGCTGCTCTTCGTCGCCTTCATCGTCGGCATCTCCTCCGCCTGGGCCCGCGGGCTGCAGATCGACTGCGGCTGCTTCGGCGGTGGTGGCTACGACGCCGACGCCACGTCCACGTACCCCTGGGAGATCGCCCGCGACGCGGGGCTTCTGGCCCTGTCTGCCTGGCTGGTCGTCAGGCCACGCTCGCGTTGGGCGCTCGACCCTGTGCTGTTCGGCAGCAGCCACACCACCGACTCTGCCGAGACGAACGAGAGGAACCCGCATGTCGAAGAACACGCCTGAGCGGCGCGAGGCCCGCAAGCAGAGGGCAGCCGAGGCGTTGCGCCAGAAGCAGGCCGAGGAGCGCCGCCGCCGGCTCGTGACGATCGGCGCGGTGGTGGCGGCCGTGGTGGTGATCGTCGGTGGCCTGACCTGGTGGCAGAGCACCCGCGACACGACCGGAGAGGCCGCGGACGTCGTGCCCTCCGTCGCGGCCGGCGCGGAGGCCGACGGCACCCCCGGCGAGATCGACGGCTACGGCATCGTCATCGGCCAGGCGGACGCCCCGACCACCGTGACCATCTACGAGGACCTCCAGTGCCCCGCGTGCGCCAACCTCGAGGCCCAGCTCGGTGAGCCGCTCGCCGCTGCGGTCGACGCCGGCGACGTGCGCCTGGACTACCGGATGATCTCGTTCCTCGACCGCGCCTCCACCAACGAGTACTCCTCGCGTGCGCTCAACGCGGCGCTCGCGGTGCTCGACACCGCCGGCGTCGACGCGTTCCGGGCCTTCCACGACGACCTCTACGCCAACCAGCCCGAGGAGGGCGGTCCGGGCTTCGAGGACGACGAGCTGATCGACCGCGCCGTCGCGGCCGGCGCGACCGAGTCCGAGATCCGCCCGCAGGTCGAGGACAAGGTCTACGAGCAGTGGATCGAGAACGCCACCGACGAGATGTCCCAGGCCGGCTACAACAGCACGCCGACGATCCTCATCGACGGCGAGGACGCCGACGCCCAGCAGCTCGCCGAGCTGCTCCAGTAGGCCGCTCCGGCGGCCCGGTCCGGACCGGGCCGCCGGGAATTGGTCCGGCCGAGCGTGGCGCTGCCACACTCGGCCGGATGAGCCTCCAGAACTTCGTCGCCGGCCTGCCCAAGGCCGAGCTGCACGTGCACCACGTGGGGTCCGC
Source organism: Nocardioides okcheonensis (assembly GCF_020991065.1). Taxonomy (NCBI): domain Bacteria; kingdom Bacillati; phylum Actinomycetota; class Actinomycetes; order Propionibacteriales; family Nocardioidaceae; genus Nocardioides; species Nocardioides okcheonensis. Next base: position 1,507,900 of record NZ_CP087710.1, on the reverse strand, counting down.
CTCCCCGCGGATCGTCTCCGAGCTCGCCGCCCGGCACCCCGACGCGGGGGTGCCGAGCGACCTGGAGGGGCTCCGCGAGTTCTTCACCTTCCGCGACTTCGCCCACTTCGTGGAGGTCTACCTCTCGGTGGTCGACCTGATCCGCACGCCGGAGGACATCCGGCTGCTGACCTACGAGGTCGCCCGCGAGATGGCCGAGGGCCAGAACCTGCGCTACGCCGAGCTGACCTGCACGCCGTACACGTCGGTCATCCGCGGGATCCCGATCCAGGCCTACACGGAGGCCATCGAGGACGCCCGCGTGGCGGCCGAGCGCGACTTCGGCCTCGTCCTCCGCTGGATCTACGACATCCCGGGAGAGTCCGGGCTGCCCGCCGCCGACGCGACGCTGGAGTACGCCCTGCAGCACCGCACCGACGCCCTGGTCGGCTTCGGGCTCGGGGGCCCGGAGATCGGCGTCCCGCGCCCGCAGTTCCAGCCGCACTTCGAGGCCGCCCGCGCGGCGGGCCTGCACTCGGTGCCGCACGCGGGTGAGACGACCGGCCCCGAGACCGTGTGGGACTCGCTGCGCCTGCTCGGCGCCGAGCGGATCGGGCACGGCACGTCGAGCGCCCAGGACCCGGACCTGCTCGCGCACCTCGCCGACACCGGCGTCGTGCTCGAGGTCTGCCCGACCTCCAACGTCGCCACCCGCGCGGTCGACCGGATCGAGGAGCACCCGCTGCGCGCGTTCGTCGAGGCGGGCGTCACGGTGACGATCAACTCCGACGACCCGCCCATGTTCGCCACGACGCTCAACCACGACTACGAGGTGGCCGCGGGCCTGCTCGGCCTCGACGAGCGCGGCGTGGCGGACCTGGCCAAGGTCGCGGTCACCGCGTCCTACGCCCCCGACGACGTCAAGGCACGGGTCACCGCCGAGATCGACGCCTACGCCGCCGGCGCCTGAGAAGCGTTCGGCCCCGTCACCTCATACGTGGCGGGGCCTGGCACGATCTTCGCGGGTGGGGCCGGCTCGCTCGGGGAGGCCGGACGGCGTGTCGTGGCGCCCCCGGCAGGACTCGAACCTGCAACCCACGGATTAGAAGGCCGTTGCGCTATCCGTTGCGCCACGGGGGCCTGCGGCCAGTATCCCAGCCGCGCACCGACACGCGGCACGGTCCCCAGGGTGCGGCCGGCGCCCGACGGGCAGGATGTGCCGCGTGAGCGACCACGGATCCGCGCCCCCACCCGGTGTCACCGTGCTCGACGGCGGGGGAGCGCCCGACGTGCGCACCGTGCTGGGCCGGGTACGCACGGTGGTGTCCGGCCTGCTCGGGCTCGGGGCGGCGCTCGGGATCGCGGCGTCGGCGGTCGTCGCCCTGTCGGTCCAGCACGCCTTCGACGACGAGCACCCGTGGGCGTGGGCGAGCGTGGTGCTCACGGTCCCGCAGGTCCGCGAGGAGATCGCCGACGAGGTCCTGGGCGACCTCGAGGAGGAGTCCGCCGTCCCGTTCTCGCCGGCCGAGCGGGCCGGGCTGCAGCGCTCGCTCGAGGACGTGCTGGGGTCCACCGGACTGCGCCGGGAGCTGGCGGACCTGGCGGTCGTCGACGGCCGCGTCGACGGCGACCGCGTCATCGACGCGGCCGTCCGCGGGCTGGAGGACCGTGCCGCCAGCGGGTCGCCCCGCGAGCGAGAGGTCCTGACGCAGTACGCCGCGAGCCTGCGCGAGGCGACCGAGCGGGAGGGCACGGTGGCGGACGTCGAGGACGAGGGGACCGCGCTGCGCGACGTGCGCGGCTTCGGGCGGCTCGTGGCCGGCCTGCTGCTGGTGCCCGCCGCGGTGTGTGGCGCGATCGCGCTGGCGGTCGCCAGGCGTCGTGGCGTGACCGCGGTGGCGATGGTGTCGGGCGGGCTGGTGCTGGCGGCGGTGCTGCTGTCGCCGGGGCGCTTCGTGCTCGACCACCTCGGCGGGCCGCTGGCGCTCCCCGGTGCGGTGCTGTCCGCGCTCGGTGCGCTGGTGGGCGCCGGCTGGCTGTGGACGCTCGTGCTGCTGGCGCTCGTCCCGCCCGCCGTGTGGTGGGCGGTGCGCTCGGTGCGCGGTGCCGGGAACGCCGACGAGGGCGCCGGGCCCCACTGGGTGCCCTGACGCCCTCGTCGGTGTCAGTCGGTCAGGCCTGCGCGCTCATCGGCGAGCGCGGGGGTCTGCCTTGGTGCGCTGGAAGGCGGTGATCCGGTCGCCGACCAGCGGCGAGTAGGCACCGGCGGTGCTGTTCCAGGCGAGGCCGAACCACAGCTCGGGCGTCGACAGGATCGACTCGCCGGCCTCGGCCACGGCCTGCGCGGTGTGGCCGTTGTACTCACCGAGCCCGAGGGGCTTGTTCGGGTGGCCGACCGAGTCCATCCACGAGGCGAGCAGCGGGACGGCGCGGGCCGGCAGCAGGTCGCCGGGCGCTGCGGCGGTGCCGTTCTGGTACGAGTCCACCGCGACGAACTCCCACTTGTTGAGCAGCGTGGCGTCGGTGAAGGCGGCGAAGTCGCTGACCCGACGGTCGAGCAGCCAGCCGTTCAGGATCGGGCCCACCGCGATCGACGGCGCGTCGACCAGGTTGAAGAACTTCAGGCTGGCGGCGCGGAACACGGCCGGGTCCATGTCGCCGTTGGGCTCGTGCCAGAAGGTCGCGGTCACGGGGGCGCCGAGGCCGGTGAGCTGCGAGCGCAGCGTGGACAGCCAGGTGTCGTAGGAGCCGTTGGCCAGGGCGGCCGGGTCCGGCACCTTGTAGGAGATGACCGGCATCATGCCGTCGGCGATGGTCTCGCGGATCAGCGGCAGCTGGCTGGAGCCGCTGGCCGAGAGGTCGGCGAAGATGCGGCGGGCGGTCACGCCCTGCGCGCCGACCTCCTGGATCCGCTGCGCCCACAGGTTGGTCGGGGCGCTCATGCCGATGACCTTCGGCATCACCGGCGTGGCCGGCGGGAAGGAGGTCGGGTTCGGCGTCGGGGTGGGCGTCGGCGTCGGGGTGGGCCTGCTGGCCGTGCTCACCCGGAGCTCCGGGCGGGACGAGGCCGTGCGGGCCTCGCTCGAGGAGAAGGTGAGCGCCTTCCTGGCCGAGGTCTCGATGCGCACGCTCAGCACCTCGCCGGGCGTCAGCTTGGACGCGTCGAGCGCGATCGACTCGACGGTCCCGGCGGCGAGCGCACCGGAGGTGCCGAGCCTGACGGTGGTCGAGGGACGCGAGGACCAGGTGACGTTGCCCTCGGTCCAGCCGTTGCCGGCACGGACGACGGTGACCCCGGTGGAGGAGTCCACGGTCGGCCGGAGCCGCAGGGTGACGGAGTCCAGCGTCTCGCCGGCGGCGACGTCGGGGACGGTGAACTTGAGGAACGCCTGCTGGGTGCGGTTGGTCCGGCCGTCGACCGTCAGGGTCGAGCTCGAGCCGAAGTTGGTGCCGGGCTGCGCGGAGCTGACGGAGGAGTCGACCGTCGCAGTCGTGTCGGTGGTGGTGGCGCCGGCGGGCGAGGAAGCGATCGCGACGCCTGCCAGGCCGGTGACGAAGACCAGCGCGGACGCCGTTCTCGTGATCGTGTGTGACATTGTTCTGAGCTTTCCTGTGGGGGGTGCTGGCCGTGCGGGGGTTCACGGCCAGGTGCACCTCACGCCGGGGTTCGTCCGACGTCGGGGCGCGCGGTCCCGTCGGACGACGCAGCGTCCGGGAGACCGAGACCTCCGGAGGGCCCGAGACGCTCCGGAGGAACGGACGGCGTCGGCGTCACCCGGGTGAGGGGAGCTCGGTCGCGTCCGTTGTGGAGTTGTTCGCGATCAAGGATCACAGTGGTCTCATCGGCCGTACTGCGACGTACCTTCGATCTTTCTTGACGGTAACTTGATGAAAGATCGATGTACCAATCGGCGCGAATCGGGGCCGAACGGCCCTGGACGGAAGCGGCGCCGATGTGCATCGGGGCCCCGGGACGCGACGAACGGCCGGGCGCTGGGAGCGCCCGGCCGTCCGGGTGGGGTGGTGCGGCGGTGTGGCTCAGCCGCGGAGGGGGTGTCGCCGGGTCAGGCGGCGGCTCCCGCGGGCTCGCGGTCCGCGGCCGGCTCGGCCTCCTCGCGCCACGGCGTACGACCCCGCGGGGCGTCGTAGGTCTCGCGGTCGAGGATGCCCTCGCGCTTCGCGACGATCGTCGGGACCAGGGCCTGGCCGGTCACGTTGACCGCGGTGCGGCCCATGTCGAGGATCGGGTCGATCGCCAGCAGCAGGCCGACGCCCTCGAGCGGGAGGCCCAGCGTGGACAGGGTGAGCGTCAGCATCACGGTCGCGCCGGTGACGCCGGCGGTGGCCGCCGAGCCGATGACCGACACGAAGGCGATCAGCACGTAGTCGGTGACGGAGAGGTCCAGCCCGAAGAACTGGGCGACGAAGATCGCGGAGATCGCCGGGTAGATCGAGGCGCAGCCGTCCATCTTGGTCGTCGCACCCAGCGGCACGGCGAACGAGGCGTAGGACCGGGGGACGCCGAGGTTGCGCTCGGTCACGCTCTGGGTGAGCGGCATGGTGCCGACCGAGGAGCGGGAGACGAAGGCCAGCGACATGGCCGGCCACGCGCCGGAGAAGAACTGGCGCACCGAGAGCCCGTTGAGCTTGAGCAGCGCCGGGTAGACCCCCAGCAGCACGATCGCCAGGCCGGCGTAGATCGCGACCGTGAAGGTGCCGAGCGAGCCCAGCGCGTCCCAGCCGTAGCTGGCCACGGCGTTGCCGAGCAGGCCGACGGTCGCGATCGGGGCGAGCAGGATGATCCACCACAGCACCTTCTGGACCACGGCGAGCGCGGAGCGGACGAAGGCGAGGAACGGGTCGGCCGCCTCGCCGACCTTGAGGGTGGCGATGCCGACGGCGATCGCGACCACGAGGATCTGCAGCACGTTGAAGGAGAAGCCGACGCTGCCGTCACCGTTGTCGTAGCCCTCGAGGCCGAGCACGTTGGCCGGGACCAGGCCGGTGAGGAAGTCGAGCCACGAGCCGCTCGACGACGGCGCGGACGCGGCGTCCGACGTCACGCTGGTGTGGTCGCCCGGCTGGAGGACCAGGCCGAGCGCGATGCCGATCGTCACCGCGATCAGGGCGGTGATGGCGAACCACGAGAGCGTCTTCCAGGCCAGGCGGGCGGCGTTCGTGACCTCGCGCAGGTTCGCGATCGAGGCGACGATCGCGAGGAACACCAGCGGCGGGACGACCGCGCGCAGCAGCGTGACGAACGTGCCGCCGACGGTGCTGAGCGTCTCGGTCAGCCAGTTCGGGTCGACCTCGCCGGTCGCGGAGTCGACGCCGTCCGCGCCCATCGAGCGCGCGACGAGGCCGAGGACCACGCCGAGCACCAGGCCGGTCAGGACCTGGACGCCGAACGACGGGAGCCGGAGGCGCGAGCGCTTTGCCGGCGCCTCAACTGAAGTATTCATACTGAAAAGATAACCTTTCGGAGCGGCACCTCGACCACGCGGGTGCCGAGGACGCAACGGGGTCAGTCGGCGGTCGGGCGACGACACAGCGCGCTGCCGGTGCGCACGAGGTCCACCGCGCGGCGCTGCGTCAGCAGGTCGCCGACGGTCGCGGGGGCGGACTCGGAAAGGTGCACGACAGGCCCAACCGACCCGTCCGGCCGCTGATTCCGTGGTTCGCCTCACACGTCAGGAGCGGCCTGACTAGGGTTCCGCCCATGTCACTGCGACCCGTCGCGCGGCTCGTCGCCGCCCTCGTCCCTGCCCTCCTCCTCCTGCCCGCAGTCGCCCACGCCGAGACCGTGACGGTCGAGGACGGCGCCGGCGACGCTCGGGCGCTCAACTTCGGCTCCGACCTCGGCGGGTTCCTGTTCGGCGAGAGCAGCGAGGAGGAGCAGCCGCTGTTCCTCCACGCGCCGGCCGAGGTGGCCACCGACGTCGTCCGCACCACCGTGCAGCACGCGAGGCGCATCACGGTCACGACGCAGTTCCGTGACCTGGTCGACACGATGGACCACTCGCTGGACATGCTCGTGGTCACGCCCGACGGTCGCTTCTCCCTCCTGGCCGACAAGGGACCGGACGGGACCGGCTACGGGCTGCTCATGCCTCCGCGGTTCTCCGGGGAGGGCAAGCGTCCGCGCTTCTGCCGCACCGTGCGCGTGCGCTACGACTACGTCGCCGACACGGTCACGGCCTCGTTCCCCGCCGCGTGTGTCGGGGACCCGCGCTGGATCCAGCTCGGCTCCTATGCCACGAGGCTGCAGGTCACTCCCCTCGGTGACGGATCGGTCAACGTCGCCGGCTGGGTCGACGACGCCTTCCGCGCCCACGTCAGCGAGCGCAGCCGCGGCAAGAGCCCGCGCGTGCACCGCGGCTGACGAGACCGACCCCTCCGACCGGAACAGGAACCGACATGTCCTCCCTCCGTCGCGCGCGCGTCGTCGCCGCGCTCGTACCCGCCGTCCTCCTGCTCGCCGCTCCGGCGCACGCCGAGAAGGTGGTGACCGACGACGCCGTGGGAGACGTGCAGCAGGCCGACCTGTTCGCCGACGACCTCGAGTTCCTCCCCGCCCCCGACGAGGGGTCCACCGACATCGTGCGCACGGTCGCCGCGTACGGGACGACCCGCGTGGCGGTCACGGTCCACTTCCGAGACCTGCTCAACACGCGGTACCAGGAGACCATCGTCGAGCTTCGCACCCCGCGCGACGCCTTCTACGTGGTCGCCTCGAAGGAGCCCGGATCGCGGGTCCGGACCCTGATGGCGCACCGTCGGGGCGAAGACGCCTACTGCCGTGGGCTGCGCGTCCGCTTCGACGGTGGCGCCGACACGGTCTCGCTCTCGATCCCCGCCGCGTGCCTCGACGACCCGCGCTGGGTGCAGCTCGGCGTCGCGGCGGCCGGTTTCGCGCTGTTCCCGCAGGAGGCCACCACCGCTCCGTTCTACGGCGACGACGGCCACCGCGGGACGATCCGCGACACGAGCCTGGGCAAGGGCCCGCGTATCCACCGCGGCTGACCGACGACGCACGCACGACTGGAGACCCGATGACCCGCCACCTCGGCCGCACCCTGCTGCCCCTCCTGCTGTCCGCCGTCCTCCTGCTCGCCGCCCCGGCCCACGCCGAGCGTGCAGCGGTCGACGACGTCGCCGGTGACGTCGTGGCGTTCCCCGGCTATGCCGGGCCGTCCGACAGCGAGCTCGTCGTCCCGGCACCGGACCAGACGACCGTCGACGTCCTGGGGACCGTGGTCGTCCACCGTCGCAGCGCCGTCTCCGTGACGGTGTCGGTCCGTGACCTGGACCGCACGGACCTCTCCCAGCAGCTGCTCGCACGGATTCGCACCCCGCGGACCTCGTGGATGCTGATGGCCGAGCGCGCCAACGGCCAGGTGGTCTCCCGGCTGGAGGGCCGGCGCTCGGCGCCCGCCTGCCCGGGCCTGCGGACCACGTTCGACGGGCCCACGGACGTGATCGTCCTCCGCGTGCCCACCCGGTGCATCGGCGACCCGGCATGGGTGCAGGTCGGGCTCGCCCTGGTCGCGCTCGACGTCGTGCACGACCCGGCCACCGGGGACAGCCCGACGGCCCACGTCGACGTGGCCGGCACCGACGGCTACTCCGACCGTCCCCTCGTCCTCGGGCCGCGCGTGCACCGCGGCTGAACCCCACCATCCCGCCCCTAGATCGGACCTCACTCGTGCCCTCCTCCGCACCCGCGCGCCTGCTCGGCGCACTCCTGTCCGCCGGGCTGCTCGTCGCCGTCGCCGGCCCGGCCGCCCACGCGGAGCGGGAGGTGGTGCGCGACGCGTCCCGCGACGCGGTCTCCTTCGACCTGGAGGCGTCGGACGCCACCGGCCAGGAGGTCGTCGTGCCGGCCCGCGGCGACGCCACGACCGACATCACACGCGTCGTGGTCGACCACCGCGCCGACGCGCTCCGGGTGGTCGTCCACGTGCGGTCGCTGCGTGACGCGCACATCGACCGGACGTTTGTGGCGCTGCGTTCGAAGCAGCGGCTCTGGGGCGTCATGGTGGGACGCTCCGGTCGCGAGACCTTCACGAGCCTCACCCGCGGACACCGTGAGACGCCGCGCCAGTGCGGGGGACTGATCTCCGAGGTCAACCCGGCCGCCGACCGCCTGACGATCACCGTCCCCACCGTGTGCATCGAGGACCCCCGGTGGGTCCGCGTCGGCGTCGCCCGGCTGACCGGCCGGGTCCCCGGTGGGTCCGGCACGGAGGACGACCTCGTGCTGGCGTGGGACGAGGCGGGCGTGACCGGCTACGAGGACGACAGCGTCGAGGTCCGCGGCCCGAAGGTCCACCGCGGCTGAGCGCAGGTCGCGACTCAGCGCGCGAGCAGCACCATCACCTCGTAGTGGGTGGTGTGCGGGAACATGTCGAGCACCCGCGCCTCGACGGGCCGCAGCGACGGCATCAGCGCGAGGTCGCGGGCGAGCGACTCGGCGTTGCACGACGAGTAGACGACGTGGCGCACACCCGACGTCTCGAGCCAGCCAGCGAGGTCCGCGCCGATCCCGCGCCGCGGCGGGTTGACCACGACCAGGTCCGGTGCGCCCGGCTGGGCGAGCGCCCAGGCCGTCGCGTCGGCGGCGACGAAGCGGGCGGCCACGCCGAGCCCGGCAGCCGTCGCGCCTGCGGCGGCGATCGCGTCGGGGGAGACCTCCACGCCGAGCACGTCGCGCCCCGGCGCCGCGAGGTGCAGCGCGAAGCCGCCCACCCCGCAGTAGAGGTCCCACGCGGAACGCACCTCGTCGAGCGCGCCGACCCACGTGCGCGCCTGCTCGTAGAGCGCCTCGGCCACCCTCGTGTTGGTCTGGAAGAACGACCGCGGCCCCAGCCGCAGGGTGACGCCGGTGGCGAGGCGCATCGGCAGCGTCGCCTCGTCGGTGAGCACGACCTCGCGCTCTCCCTCCAGCACCGCCTTGTGCTCGGGCTGGACGTTGATCGTCGCGACCCGTAGCGCCGGCAGGGTCTCGTGCAGGGCGGGCAGCCGCGACCGCACGCGGGCCTCCAGCGCCGTCGACCGCATCACCAGCCGCAGCATCAGCTCGTCGTCGGGTGACTCGGTCAGCAGCACGTGCTTGAGCTCGCCGGCCCGCGCGCGTACGTCGTAGGGCGTGAGGCCGGCCTCGCCGACCCAGCCGGAGACCCGGTCGAGGGCCGCGCGCAGCCCGGGGGAGTGCAGGCCGCAGTCGCGCAGGTCGATCCCCGCGAGGCCGCGGTCGAGGATCCCGAGGGTCGGCACCGCGACGGTGCCGCCGACGACCATCTTCGCCTTGTTGCGGAACCCGGCGTCAGCGCCGGCGACCGTCGGCAGCCACACGGGCGCGTCGACGAGCGAGCGGGCGTGCGCCTCCTTGTCGGCGACCTGTCGCACGCGCGGCACCTCGAGGAGCGTGCAGGAGCGGCACCGCCCGGCGTCGAAGTGGTGGCAGCGCAGGTCGCCGCCCTCGACGGTGAGGCTGGACGCCGGCGACGCGTCAGGCACCGATGCGGGACCCCATCCACTCCTCGACGTCGGCGGACGTGCGCGGGAGCGAGGCCGAGAGGTTCCGGTGGCCGTCGGCGGTGACGAGGATGTCGTCCTCGATCCGGATGCCGATGCCGCGGAGCTCCTCGGGGACGAGCAGGTCGTCCTCCTGGAAGTACAGACCGGGCTCGACGGTCAGCACCATGCCCTCGGCGAGGTCGCCCTTGGGGTAGATGTCGACCGACGTGCGACCACAGTCGTGGACGTCCATGCCGAGCATGTGCGAGGTGCCGTGCAGGGTCCAGCGGGCGTAGACCTTCGACTCAGGGTCGAGCGCCTCCTGCGCGGAGACCGGCAGCAGGCCGAGGTCCTCGAGGCCGTGGGCCAGCACCTCCATCGCGGCGTTGTGGGCGGCGAGGAACGCGGCGCCGGGACGCACGGCCTGGATCCCCGCTTCCTGCGCCTGCTGGACCAGGTCGTAGAGGTCGCGCTGCAGCGGGGTGAACCGGCCGTCGACCGGGAGGGTGCGGGTGACGTCGGCGGTGTAGAGGTTGCGGCCCTCGACGCCCATGTCGAGCAGGACCAGCTTGCCGGGCTCGATCGGCCCGGTGTTGTCGATCCAGTGCAGCGTGGTCGCGTGCGACCCGCCGGCGCAGATCGAGTCGTAGCCGATGTCGTTGCCCATCGCACGGGCGCGACGGAAGAAGGTGCCCTCGATCCAGCGCTCGCCGAACTCCCGCACGCGGTCCCACTCGCGCACGGAGTCCTCGAAGCCGAGCGCGGTGATGTCGCACGCCTCTTGAAGCTCGCCGACCTCCCACTCGTCCTTGACCAGGCGCAGCTCGTCGGCCACCCGCGCGAGGTCCTCGTCGCGGGTCAGGTCGCGGGTCTTGCGGTCGTCGTCGAAGGACGGGAGGTCCTTGACGTGGCGCACCTCGATGCCGAGGGAGTCCGAGATCTCCTGGGCCGACGGCCGGCGGCCGGCCCACAGCTCGCCGTACTGCCGGTCGCGGAAGAACTCGTCGGTGTCGCGCTCGGAGCGGGGCCGGGCGTAGAGGACCGCCTCGCCGTCGTCGAGCACCAGCACCGCGTCGGAGGTCTGGTTGCCGGTGAAGTAGGTGTGGGCGGTGTCGGGGCGGAAGCGGTAGTCGGTGTCGTTGGAGCGCACCTTGAAGGTCCCGGCGGGCAGCACCAGGCGCTCGCCCGGGAACGCCTCGGCCAGCTTGGCGCGCCGCGCCGCTGCGCGGTCGGCGACCGGGTGGCGGGGCAGGTCGAGGTCGCGGTTGCCCCAGCCCTCGCGCATGAAGGCGGCGTAGGCCGCGGGCACCGCCGGGTCGTGCGACTCGGTCTTCGGCTGGGCGTCCTCGGTGCCCTCGGGGGCTCCGGCGGCGGTCTCGGCAGGGGTCTCGGCAGTCGGCTCGCTCACGCGGTCACTCTACGACGGTGGTCGACCGGCCGCCTGTGCGAGCGGCCTCGTTCACCGACCGTACGGTGCCGGTTCATCCGTCACGTGTGGGGTTCGACCATGCCGTCCGTCAGGTCGTTCTTGACCCCTGCCCTCCGTGGCCTCGCACCCGCCGTCCTCGCTGCCGGAGCCGCGCTCCTCGCCTCTCCGGCCCACTCCGAGCCGGCCGCGCCGGCGCCGCCGGCCGTCTTCGTGTCGGAGGTGCTGCCGGACAACGGCACCCACACCTTCACCGACCCGGGCGGCGTGACCCGCACCAGCACGCAGGACAACTTCGAGTTCATCGAGGTCGCCAACCCGACCGACGCCGACGTCGACCTCGCCGACGTCACGCTCGTCTACCACGGCACGGCCACGCTCACGCTCGGCGCGGGCTCGCCCCGCACCGTCCCCGCGGGCGGCGCCCTCGCACTCTGGCTGCAGTACGGCACGGGCGACGGGTGGAGCGCCAGCAGCCCCAACTCGTCACTCTTCACCGATGCCGACTTCCGGCGCCACCACGGCATGGACCCAGACACGCCGGTCGGCCACGTCACCGGCCAGGCCGGGCTGGCCAACAGCGGCACGAGGAACGTGGAGGTCCGCGACGCGTCGGGGGTGCTCAGCCGCTCGACCTACGTCGCGTCGAGCGACGTCGGGCCCGGGCAGGCGGCGCACTACGCGACGCCAGCCGTCGGTGCGGTCGACGCGCCCGTGTTCGCCTCCAAGGCCGCGCCGAGCCCCGGTCGACTCGACCCGGGCCAGGGCGTCACGGCACCTCCGCCGGACACCGGCGTCCCGACCCAGCCGCCGGCGCCCCCGACCGACCCGGACCTGCGAGCCCCGATCCTGCAGGTCACGGAGGTCGCGCCGGACACAGCCAACGTCGACGGGAGCGACGCCTACGAGTTCGTCGAGGTGTACAACGCCTCCGACCGGCCGGTGGACTTCCGCGACTTCACCCTCTCCTACCTCTACATCGACGCCAACGCAGTCGTCACCAACCAGGCGTTGTGGCCCGCCACGCCGCGTGACCCCGTCATCGAGCCCGGTCGGACCCTGGTGCTGTGGGTCCGCAACGCGGCCAACCAGGCGCTCGGCCAAGACGACTTCAACGCCGCCTACGACGCCGACCTGACCCTGGGCGAGGACCTCGTCGGGGTGCGCTCCTCCGGCATGGCCAACGGCGGGCTGCGCGGCATCCAGGTGATGACGAACACCGGGATCGACACGAGCACCACCTACTACTTCGACGACGCCCAGACGACGGCGACGACCGCCCTGCAGTACGCCTGGAACCCCGCGGCGTCCCCTGACCACCTGTGGGTCCCGCAGCCGAGCGACGGAACGGTGCAGACCCTCACCGGGCTGGCGACGCCGACCCCCGGCTACACCCGTCCCGCGCAGGTGCCGGACGGCCTGGTGCAGACGCCCACCGTCGACGCGGCCCCGGTCATCGACGACCTGACCGGCGGCCCCCTGCTGCCGCAGACCGACGACCTCACCCTGGGCTTCGACGTGCAGGACGACCACCAGGTCCGCACGGCGGAGCTCACCCTCGCGACCGACGTCGGGGACCCGGTCACCCGGTCCCTCCGCTTCGAGTCCCCGGGCCGGTTCGTCCACACGGTCGCGTCGGTCGACCTCTACGGCAAGCGATGGGTCGACTACACCCTCGAGGTGTCCGACGGCACCCACACCACGACCCTCGGACCGGTGCGGGTCGACCTCGCCCCGGGGCCGCAGGCGCCGGTGCGGCTGAACCACGCCGACGGCGACTTCCTGGTCGGGACCGCGCCGCTCACCGCGACCACGGACGGCGACCCGGCGGACCTTTCGCTGGCCGTCGACGGCGAGGCGATCGGCGACGCGGTGCCGTCGCTCGAGGCGTCGCCGCGCTTCGCCTTCGAGGCGACCAACACCGACGCGTTCTTCCGCAACGGCGTGAAGATCGGCGACGAGGTCCTCGGGATCTTCGACGAGGGCTTCTACGAGCGCACCGAGACCGTCGCCGCCGACGTACCGCTCGAGGACGTGGCGCGCGGACGGCAGGTGACCGTGGGCATCTACGCGGGCACCAAGGCGTGGCCGGACCCCGACCCGGACGAGAACAACGACGACTTCACCGCCATGGACCCGCGCCTCGCGCTGCCCGACGGGCGCGTCCTGCGCCCGGTCGCGTGCGCCGCCGCGGGCGAGGGCCAGGACCCCAGCCCGCGGGCGTGCCCGGACCCGGGGACCGGGATCGCGTTCTCCGACGCCTCGCAGGTCTACTTCCTCGCGACCTTCGACGTCCCGGACGACGCGTTCGACTCCGTGCTGCACCAGTGGGACACCGCGGCCGTCGCCGACGGTCCGCACGAGGTGACCGCGACCTCGGCCGCGGGTGCGGCCCGTCGCACCGTCGTGGTCGACAACTCCGCCCCGGAGATCACCTCGTCGATCGCGGACGGCGCGAAGATGCGCGGGTCCTTCGACGTCGACGCCTCGGCGACCGACGCGGGCTCGGGCCTGGAGTCGCTGGTCGCCACGCTGGACGGCGAGGAGGTGACCCTCCCGCACCCGACCTCCTCGGTCGACCTCGAGCCGGGCGCCCACGTCGTCGAGCTCACCGCGGTGGACGCGCTCGGCAACGCCCGCACCCGCACGATCGGCTTCACCACGCCCGAGGAGCAGCCGTCGGCCGCGCTGATCGCCCCCGCGGACGGCGCCGAGCTCGAGACGGGGGACGTCACGCTCGAGGCCACGCCGACCGACCCCGAGGGTGACGTCCTCGACGTGGAGCTGCGTCGCGGTTTCCACCTCGATGCCGACGACGAGGGCGTGACCGCCAGCGCGGGCACCACCCACGACGCAGGCAGCGTCGTCCGCGACGGTGCCACGCTCCTCACGGCCGAGGAGCTCGAGGCGATCGGCACCGCCGATGGGCTCGCGGCGACGACCAGGTCCGACGACCTCTTCCCCTTCCAGCTCTACACCGTGGAGGTGCCCGAGGATGCGGGCGACGACTTCACCGCCCGCATCCACTGGTCCGGCTCGGCCAACGCCGAGGCGCGGATCGGGCTCCACGTGCTGGACGTCACCCGGGGCGTGTGGGACGAGGTGGACGAGCACCTCACGACGGGTGGGGCGCCGACCGAGTTCGTGCTCGAGGCACTCGTGCCGGCCGCGGACCACGTCGAGGACGGGCGGATCACCGTGCTGGTGCAGCACTCCGAGGGCTTCACGACTCCCGGCCAGAGCGACCGCGGCGACCAGGTGACGCCCTACTCCGCCAAGGGCGTGACGCCCCGCGGCCAGTACGACTTCACGGTCGCCTGGGAGTCGGACACGCAGTACTACAACCAGAACCCGGACTTCCACCGGCACCAGAGGGCGATCCACGACTTCCTCGTGCGCCAGCGGTCCGGCCTCGACCTGCAGTACCTCATGCACACCGGCGACATCGTCAACGACTGGGACCAGCCGGCCCAGTGGGAGCGCGCCGACGCGGCCTACCGCGACCTCGACGAGGCCGCGATCCCCTACGGCGTCCTCGCCGGCAACCACGACGTCGGGAACCAGCGCAACGACTACGGCCCCTACGGTCGGTGGTTCGGCGAGGCCCGCTACGCCGCGAACCCCTGGTACGGCGGATCGCACGAGGACAACCGTGGCCACTACGACCTCGTCAGCGCGGACGGTGTCGACCTGATGGTCGTGTCGATGGGATGGGGCGCCGGCGACCCGCAGGTCCGCTGGATGAACCGGGTGATCCGCGAGCACCCCGAGCGCAAGGTGATCCTCAACCTGCACGAGTTCATGCTGACCACCGGTGGGCTCGGGCCCGTGCCCCAGCGGATCATGGACGAGGTGGTCGCGCCGAACCCCAACGTCATCGCCGTCGGCTCCGGTCACTACCACGACGCCTACACCCGCACCGACGAGATGGACGACGACGGCGACGGCGTCGCGGACCGCACGGTCTACTCGATGCTGTTCGACTACCAGGGGCTGCCCGAGGGCGGTCTCGGCTACCTCCGCCTCCTGCACTTCGACAACGAGGGCGGCCGCATCGTCGTCCGCACCTACTCGCCGTCCCTCGACGACTTCGACTCCGACGACCCGTCCCTCGACCAGGTGCACCAGGAGTTCGAGATCCCCTACGCGGCCTCGGGCCTGCAGGCGCGGACGAAGCAGCTCGCGACCGACGAGCTCAGCATCGACATCCTCACTGCGGAGCCGGTCGCGTCCTTCGACGACGTCGCGAGCGGCACCCCGCTCGAGACGACGTGGAACGTCGAGGCGGGCCGCCACGGCTGGTACGTCCGGACGGCCGACCCGCACGGCGCCGTCGACCACTCGGCCGTCCACTCGTTCACGGTCGCGGAGCCGACCGTCCCGACCCCGACCCCGACGCCGACCCCGACGCCGACCCCGGTGCCGACGGCCACCCCGACCCCGGTGCCGGGAGCCGTGGTGCCGGGGACCCCTCGGCTGTCCGGCACGGCCCGGGTGGGCGAGACCCTGACCGTCGACCCCGGCTCCTGGGCACCCGGCACCACGTTGGCGTACGCCTGGTACGCGGACGGCGAACTGCTGGCCGGGGAGCGCGCTCAGACGCTCGACCTGCGCGCGCGGCACCGTGACCTGCAGATCAGCGTGACCGTCAGCGGAGCGGCCGCCGGGCTCTCGTCGAGCGCTGCCTCCGTGGTCGACGACCGGCGCGTGCGGCCGGGGCGGCTCGCGGCGAGCAGGCCGCGGATCACCGGCGTGCCGGTGGTCGGTCGGGTGCTGCGGGTCGATGTGGGGGAGTGGACCGACGGGGCCCGGCTACGCGTCGTCTGGCTCACTGCCGACGGGAGGAGGGTCGGCGCCGGTGCACGGCTCGCCCTGCGCCCCGCGCTGAGGGACGAGCGGATCAGGGTGCGGGTCGTCGGTCGCCTGCGCGGGCACACGACCGTGAGGCGGACGAGCGCCCCCACGCCCGAGGTGCGTGCTCGCTGAGGAGAGGCGCCCTGCCACCCCTCCGAGGGTGGCAGGGGTGCGCCGATCGCGGGGGCGTCGGCCCTGCTCCGTTAGGGTCGGGGCCATGCACCGGGCCCGCCGCGACAGTGTCGCCTTCACCATCCTGGTGGGCACGCTCGTGCTGCTCGGCGGCATCGCGATGGCCATCGTGGTCGGGCTCTCCGGCGCACCCGGTTCACTCGCGCTCGCGGCGGTGCTGGCGGCGGTGCCGGTCGGCCCGCTGGTCGGCTGCTTCATGTGGCTCGACCGCTACGAGCCCGAGCCCCGGAGCCTGCTGGTCGCGGGCCTGCTGTGGGGCGCGTTCGTGGCCACGGCCGCGGCCCTCGTCTTCCAGGGCATCGGCATCGCCGGCGGCACGAGCGAGCGCGACAGCCTCGCGGTCGTCGCCCCGGTCACCGAGGAGGCCACCAAGGGTGCGTTCCTGCTGCTGCTCCTGTGGTGGCGGCGCCACGAGCTCGACGGGGTGCTCGACGGCATCGTCTACGCCGGCATGGTGGGCGTCGGCTTCGCCTTCACCGAGAACATCCTCTACCTCGCGGCCGCCTACGACGGCACCGACGGGCTCGGCCCGGGCGGCACCACCGCGCTCACCGTCACCTTCGTGCTGCGCTGCCTGATCAGCCCGTTCGCGCACCCCTTCTTCACCGCGTTCATCGGCATCGGCGTCGGCCTCGCGATCGCGTCGAGGCGCACCTGGGTGCGCCTGCTCGCCCCGCCCGCCGGCTTCGCCGCGGCGGCCGGGCTGCACTCGGCGTGGAACACCTCGACGCTCTCCGGCACCGGTCACTTCTTCGTCGTCTACGGCACCCTGATGCTGCCCGCGTTCGTCGCCGTCGTGGCGTTCGCGGTCTACCGGCGCCGCTCGGAGCGCCCGCTGCTCGCCGCCGCGCTCCAGGACGCCGCGGACCGCGGCCTGCTGCCGGCCACCGACATCCCCTGGCTGGTCGACCTGCGCGCCCGGCGCCACGCCCGTCGGTGGGCCCGGCACCAGGGTGGCCCCCAGGCCGAGCGCGCGATGCGCGCCTACCAGGCCGCGGCGATCGAGCTCGGCTACCTCCACCACCGCTACCTCCGCGGCACCGCCCCCTCCGACTTCGCGGTCCGGGGCCAGGAGCACGTCGTGGAGCTGCGGACCATCCGCCCCTACATCTCCTTCCCCGGACAGGTGGTTCCGACCCGATGAGCGACTCCGACGCGGACCAGACCTCCGACCAGACCCCGTTCCCCGGTCGCCGCACGCCCGACTCGACGACCGCGATGGTGACCGCGCTGGTGCGGCTGCGCGGCTCGCTGCAGGAGGCCCGGCTGCCGCTCGACCTGCCGGGCGCCGAGGAGCAGCGCACGGCCCGCGCCGAGATGGTCGACCAGCTCGAGGACTACGTGATCCCGCGCCTGATGACGCTGGACGCGCCGTTGCTCGCGGTGGTCGGCGGCTCCACCGGCGCCGGCAAGTCGACCCTGGTGAACTCGCTGGTCGGCACCCGCGTGACCATCCCCGGCGTGCTCCGGCCCACCACCCGCTCGCCCGTCCTGGTGCACCACCCCGACGACGCCAAGTGGTTCGGCCAGGACCGGCTGCTCCCCGAGCTCGAGCGGGTCACCCGCCAGACCAACGACCCCGACGCGCTCCAGCTGGTCGCGTCCCCGGCGATGACGCCCGGCCTCGCGATCCTCGACGCCCCCGACATCGACTCGGTGGAGGAGCGCAACCGGATCCTGGCCGCCCAGCTCCTCGCAGCCGCCGACCTGTGGCTGTTCGTGACCTCCGCCGCCCGCTACGCCGACCAGGTCCCGTGGGAGTTCCTGCGCAAGGCCGCCGAGCGGTCCGCGGCGGTCGCGATCGTGCTCGACCGGACGCCGCCCGAGGCGGTCGACACCGTCGCCGCCCACCTCGCCCGGATGCTCGCCAGCCGCGGGCTCAAGGACTCGCCGCTCTTCACCGTGCGCGAGGGCGAGGTCTCCGAGATGGGCCTGCTCCCGTCGTCCGCGGTCGTGGAGATCCGCTCCTGGCTGCAGGCGCTCGCCGACGACCAGGACGCCCGCGCCGCGGTGGTGCAGCAGACCCTCGACGGCGCGGTCCGCACGCTCGCACGGCGTACGCACTCGGTCGCCGACGCCGCGACCGAGCAGACGGACGCGGTCCGCCGGCTCCGCGAGGACGCCAACGCGGCCTACGACCGCGCCGTGGCCGCGATCACCGAGGCCTCCGCCGACGGCACCCTGCTGCGCGGCGAGGTGCTCGCGCGCTGGCAGGAGTTCGTCGGCACCGGTGAGCTGCTGAAGTCGCTGGAGACCCGGGTCGGCTGGATCCGCGACCGGGTCGTCAACGCCGTCAAGGGCAAGCCGCAGCAGGCCGAGCGGGTCACCGTCGCGGTCGAGTCCGGCCTCGAGACGCTGGTCCTCGAGCACGCCGAGGCGGCCGCCGAGCGGGCCGAGGCGTCGTGGCGCTCGACCGCCGCCGGCCAGGCGCTGCTCGCGGACGCGGGCGAGGACCTCGGCCGCGCCTCGCGCGACTTCCGCCGCCGGACCGAGCGCGCCGTGCGCGACTGGCAGGGCGACGTGCTGGAGATGGTGCGCGCCGAGGGCTCCGACAAGCGGTCCACGGCCCGATTCCTCGCCTTCGGCGTCAACGGCCTCGCGGTGGCCCTCATGGTGGTGGTCTTCGCCCACACCGGTGGCGTGCTCGTGGGCGCCGAGGCCGGCATCGCGGGCGGGTCGGCCGTCCTGGGCCAGAAGCTGCTGGAGGCCGTCTTCGGCGACCAGGCGGTGCGCTCGCTCGCCGAGCGGGCACGGCAGCGGCTGGAGGCGTCGGTGACCGACCTGCTCGACGCCGAGCGGCGCCGCTACACCGACCTCCTCGACAGCCTGGACGTCCAGCCGGAGGCGCCGGAGCGGATGCGTTCGGCCGCCCGCAAGGTCGACGACCTGCGCTATGCCGCAACCCACACCCCCTCGGGTTCGGACACGGGTGGCGACGCCCCCTAGGGTTGAGGGAAGCAAAGTCCACCGGGTGCAGTGAGGGAGTCATGACGTCGTTGCTCGAAGGGGCCAAGAAGCTGGTCACCAGGAGCTCGGACGTCGGCGCCCGGGTCGACGGGCTCGAGCGCGCCGCCGCCGCCTCCCGCGGGCGCGTGGACGACGCCGTCGTCGACGCCGCGCAGGCGGTCGCGGACCGTGCGGCCAGCCGGCTGCGGCTCTCCGCCGACCACACGGTCGTGGCGCTGGCCGGGGCCACCGGGTCCGGCAAGTCCTCGACCTTCAACGCGCTCACCCAGCTCGAGCTCTCCGCGGTCGGCGTCCGTCGCCCGACGACCTCCTGGGCCACCGCCTGCGTGTGGGGCAAGGAGGGCGCCGAGGAGCTCCTGGAGTGGCTCGGCATCCCCGCCCGACACCAGGTCACCCGCGACTCGATGCTGTCGAAGGCCGACGAGGACGTCGAGATGCGCGGGGTGGTCCTGCTCGACCTCCCCGACCACGACTCCACCGAGGTCTCGCACCACCTCGAGGTCGAGCGGCTGGTCCAGCTCGCCGACCTGATGGTCTGGGTCCTCGACCCGCAGAAGTACGCCGACGCCGCCATCCACGACCGGTTCCTCAAGCCCCTCGCCGGGCACAGCGAGGTGATGCTGGTGGTGCTCAACCACATCGACACCGTCCCGGAGGACCGTCGCCCGTCGATGGTCGAGGACGTACGCCGCCTGCTCGAGGCCGACGGCCTCGCCGGCGTGCCGGTCGTCCCGGTGAGCGCGCGCAACGGCTGGGGCGTCGACGAGCTCCGCGCGATGATCGTCAAGCGGGTGGCGGAGAAGAAGGTCACCCGGTCGCGCCTCGAGGCCGACGTCCGCACCGCCGCCGAGCGGCTCCAGGAGGCCGTCGGCACGGGCAAGCCGCCGACCCTGTCGAAGGAGCGCGTCGCGGCGCTCGACGACGCGCTCAGCGAGGCCGCGGGCGTGCCCACGGTCGTCCGGGCCGTCGCCGACTCCACCCGCCTGCGCGCCAACCGCGCCACCGGCTGGCCGGTGACCGCCTGGTTCTCGCGGCTCAAGCCCGACCCGCTCAAGCGGCTCCACCTCGACCTCGGGTCCGCCGGCAAGGAGCTGACCGGCGCGGCGCGCACGTCGGTGCCGAAGGCCACCGGCGTCCAGCGCGCCCGGGTCGACACCGAGGTGCGGGCGCTCGCCGACCAGGTGGGCGAGGGGATGGCGCCGTCGTGGGCGAACGCGGTGCGCTCGGCGTCCGTGTCGCGCCTGCCCGACCTCACCGACCGCCTCGACCGGGCGGTGGCCTCCACCGACCTCGGGGCCGACCGGATCCCGGCGTGGGCCGGCGCGGTGCGGGTCCTGCAGTACGTCCTGATCCTGTCGGCGATCGTCGGGGCCGGCTGGCTGGCGCTGCTGTCCCTCGGCTCCTACGCGCGCCTCCCCGAGCCGCCGACCCCCGACGTGGGTGCCTTCCCGCTGCCCACCCTGCTGCTCGTCGGCGGCATCGTGCTGGGGCTGCTGCTCGCGCTGGTCTGCCGCTGGCTGGTGTCGCTGACCGCGCGTGCGCGGGCCCGCGCCGCCGACAAGCGGCTGCGCGACGCGATCTCGGCCGTGTCGGACGAGGTCGTCGTCGCGCCGGTCCGGGCCGAGCTGGCGTCCTACGCCGAGGTGCGCGAGGCGCTGGCCACCGCGCTGCGCTGACGCGGCTGCGCGGCCGTCGTCCCGGACGCCGCGGTCCCGGCCTGCGCTGTCGGCCTGCGCTGCTGGCCTGCGCTGCTGGCCTGCTCTCCCTGCCTGCTCTCCCTGCCGGCGCTCTCTGCCTGCTCCCAGAGAACTGCGGCCGGACGACACCCTCGGACCGGCCTGGGTGGTCGTACCGCCGCAGTTCTCCTCGCGCCCCCGTCGCTGGCCAGGGCGCGCGACCGAGGTGAGCGTGCGCCGGCGCCGACGCGGGGCGGGCCGCGGGCCGGGCCACCGGGCGTCCACAGCCGCGCCTCCGGACACCCTGTCCACAGGCGGTAGGCCCTCCGCCCACCCCGTGTCGGCGAGCGCGGCCAACCTTGTCCCATCGCGGCGGACCGGCCGCCGCCGAGACGAGGAGACCGCCCATGTTCGACGACACCCAGATCACCCTCACCGGCCTGGTGGGAGGTCACGTCACGCTGCACGAGCTCTCCGGGGACCGCTGCGTGGCGTCGTTCCGGGTCGCGTGCACGCCCTCCTACTTCCGCGACGGGGCGTGGGTGCGCGGCGCCGTGACGTGGCACACCGTCAAGGCCTGGAACCGGCTCGCCCGCAACGTCGCCGCGTCGGTGCGCAGCGGTGAGCCGGTGATCGTCCACGGCCGCCTGGTCGCCGACTCCTGGGAGCGCGAGGGCCGGCCGCAGACGTCCGTCGAGGTCGTCGCCACCTCCGTCGGCCACGACCTCACCCAGGGGACGACGGTCCTCGTGCGGCCCGGGCAGCAGGCCGCCACCGCACCGACCTCCCAGGAGACCTCCCAGGAGACCTCCGAGGAGGCCTCGCAGGAGATGTCCGCAGGGGCGGACGAGCCCCGGGCTGCCTGACGCGTCGGCCCGCGGGTCGTGCAGGTCTCAGCCGGCGGTCGGGGGTCGCGGTGCGATTGTCGGTGCGGGTGCGCCGCACCGTAGGCTCGCCCGCATGGCTGAGTACGTCTTCACGCTGCGCAACGTGCGCAAGGCCCACGGTGACAAGGTCGTCCTCGACAACGTCACCCTCTCCTTCCTCCACGGCGCCAAGATCGGCGTCGTCGGACCCAACGGTGCCGGAAAGTCCACGCTCTTCAAGATCATGGCGGGCCTCGAGCACGCCAACAACGGCGACGCGATCAAGGACCCCGAGGCCACGGTCGGCATGCTCCAGCAGGAGCCGCCGCTGACCGAGGGCAAGACCGTCCTCGAGAACGTCGAGGAGGCCGTCTCCGAGCTCAAGGGCAAGATGAAGCGCCTCGAGGAGGCGTACATGGAGATGGGCGAGCCCGACGCCGACCAGGACGCCCTGATGCAGGAGACCGGCGACCTCCAGACCGAGCTCGACAACGCCAACGCGTGGGACCTCGACAGCCGCCTCGACCAGGCCATGGACGCGCTTCGCTGCCCGCCGCCGGACGTGCTCGTCGACAACCTCTCCGGTGGTGAGCGCCGCCGCGTCGCGCTCTGCAAGCTGCTGCTCGAGCAGCCCGACCTGCTGCTCCTCGACGAGCCCACCAACCACCTCGACGCCGAGTCGGTCCAGTGGCTCGAGGGCCACCTCAAGACCTACCCCGGCGCCGTCATGGCGATCACCCACGACCGGTACTTCCTCGACAACGTCGCCGAGTGGATCGCCGAGGTCGACCGCGGCCAGATCCACGGCTACGAGGGCAACTACTCCACCTACCTCGAGACCAAGCGCGACCGGCTCAAGGTCGAGGGGCAGAAGGACGCCAAGCGCGCCAAGATGCTCGAGAAGGAGCTGGAGTGGGTCCGCTCCAACGCCAAGGCCCGCCAGACCAAGAGCCGCTCGCGACTCGCGCGCTACGAGGAGATGGCGGCCGAGGCCGACCGGATGCGCAAGATCGACACCTCCGAGATCAACATCCCCGCGGGCCCGCGACTCGGTGACATCGTGCTCGAGGCCGACGACCTGGAGAAGGGCTTCGAGGGCCGCACCCTCATGCACGACCTGTCGTTCAAGCTCCCGCGCGCCGGCATCGTCGGCGTGATCGGCCCCAACGGTGTCGGCAAGACCACGCTCTTCCGGATGATCACCGGCCAGGAGGAGCCCGACGCGGGCGACCTCAAGGTCGGCCAGACCGTGAAGATCTCCTACGTCGACCAGACCCGCGGCGGCATCGACCCCAACAAGAACGTCTGGGAGGTCGTCTCCGACGGCCTCGACTTCATCAAGGTCGCCAACTTCGAGATGAACAGCCGCGCCTACGTCGCGTCGTTCGGCTTCAAGGGCCCCGACCAGCAGAAGAAGGCCGGCGTGCTCTCCGGTGGTGAGCGCAACCGCCTCAACCTCGCGCTGACGCTGAAGATGGGCGGCAACATGCTGCTCCTCGACGAGCCCACCAACGACCTCGACGTGGAGACGCTGTCCTCGCTCGAGGACGCGCTGCTCGACTTCCCCGGCTGCGCCGTGGTCACCTCCCACGACCGGTGGTTCCTCGACCGGGTCGCGACCCACATCCTCGCGTGGGAGGGCGACGACCAGGACCCCGCCAAGTGGTTCTGGTTCGAGGGCAACTTCGCGTCCTACGAGGAGAACAAGATCGAGCGACTCGGCATCGACGCCGCGCGGCCGCACCGGGTCACGCACCGCCGCCTGACCCGCGACTGACGCACGCGGACGACCGCCCGAGAAGAACTGCGGCCGCACGACACCTCCGAGCCTGGCTCGGACGTCGTGCGGCCGCAGTTCTCTCCCCGTCGGTCGAGGAGGGACGAAGTCCCGGGGACCGGCTAGCGGATCTCCGACTCGGGGTGCCGGGCGACGAGGTGGTCGGCGATCCGGTCGAAGACCCGGCCCACGGCGGCGAAGTCCTCGCCCGGCACCAGGTCGACGACGTTGCGGCGCACGCTCTCCACGTGGCACGGCGCGGCGCGGACCAGCAGGTCGTAGCCCGCCTCGGTCATCGTGGCCACGACGCCGCGACCGTCCTCGGGCGTCGTGCCCCGGGTGACGTAGCCGGCGCCCTCCATCCGCGCGATCGTGTGGGTCACGCGGCTGCGGGAGTGGGCCATCGCGTCGGCCAGCTGGGCCATCCGCATCGCCCGCCCGGGACGCTCGGAGAGCCGGACGAGCACCTCGTACTCGGTCAGCGACATCCCGAACTCCCGGCTCAGGTCGTCGTCGAGACGCTCCATCAGCAGCGTCATCCCCATCATCAGCGCACGCCACGAGCGCTGCTGGTCGGCGTCGAGCCAGCGGGGCTCACCCTCGGAGGTCATGCGTCCGAGCCTAGTGTCAGGACATGCGCTCGAGGATGAGCGCCATGCCCTGGCCGCCGCCGACGCACATCGTGATGAGGCCGGTGGACTTGTCGTGCCAGTCGAGGCTGTTGAGCATCGTGTTCTGCAGGCGGGCGCCGGTCATGCCGAACGGGTGGCCGACCGCGATGGCGCCACCGTTGACGTTGAGCCGGTCGAGGTCGATGCCGAGGTCCTGGTAGGACGGCACGACCTGGGCGGCGAAGGCCTCGTTGATCTCGACGAGGTCGATGTCGCCGATGCTCATGCCGGCGTGCTTGAGGGCGTTCCTCGTCGCCTCGACCGGACCGAGGCCCATGATCTCCGGCGAGAGGCCGGAGACGCCGGTCGACACGATGCGCGCCAGCGGGGTGAGGCCGAGCTCGGCGGCCTTGGTGTCGGACATGACCACGACGGCGGCGGCGCCGTCGTTGAGGGCGCAGCAGTTGCCGGCGGTGACGACGCCGTCGGGGCGGAAGACGGGGTCGAGGCCGGCGATGCCCTCGTAGGTCACGCCCGCGCGGGGGCCGTCGTCCTTCGACACGACCGTGCCGTCGGGCGTCGTGACCGGGGTGATCTCGCGGGCCCAGAAGCCGTCGGCGATGGCCTTCTCGGCGAGGTTCTGCGACCGCACGGCGAACTCGTCGAGCTCCTTGCGGTCGAGGCCGCGCAGGCGGGCGACGTTCTCGGCCGTCTGGCCCATCGCGATGTAGATGTCGGGGAGGTTGCCGTCCTCGCGGGGGTCGTGCCAGTCCTGGCCGCCCCGGGCGAGCTCGTCCGTACGGGCGCCGGCGGCCTCGAAGAGCGGGTTGCGGGTGCCGGGGAGGTGGTCGGAGGTGCCCTTGGCGAAGCGGGACACCGTCTCGACGCCGGCCGAGACGAAGATGTCGCCCTCGCCGGCCTTGATGGCGTGGAAGGCCATCCGGGTGGTCTGCACCGAGGAGGAGCAGTAGCGGGTGACGGTGGCGCCGGGGACCTCGAGGCCGAGGAGGGTGGTCACGACGCGGGCCATGTTGTTGCCGGACTCGCCGCCGGGCAGGCCGCAGCCGAGGAGCAGGTCCTCGATGGTGGTGGGGTCGAGCGCGGGGATCTTGTCGAGCGCGGCCTGCACCACGAGCGCGGTGAGGTCGTCGGGCCGGAAGTCCTTCAGCGAGCCCTTGTTGGCGCGGCCGATGGGGGAGCGCGCTGCGGAAACGATCACTGCCTCGGGCATGGGGAACTCCGGTTACTGGTCGGTCGGGAACGGTCCTCCCGGCACCCTAGTCCGCGATCCCGCACGCGGGGACGCGCCCCCGTGTGGCCGATCTCACGTCGCCGCTGCGTCGCCGCCCAGGCCCGTCAGCAGCTGCTCGACGCTGTCGTCGACGAAGGCCCGTCGGTGCGACGCCGGCTGCAGCAGCGAGGCCAGCAGCACCCCGTCGAGCGCGGCCACGAGGGTCTCGGCGGACGCCGGGCCCTCCTTGCCGGCCTCCGCCATCACCGCGTCCACCGTGCGGACCAGGTCGGCGCGCCACACGGCGAACCGCTCGGCCAGGCCCGGGTCGCGGATCGCGGCGACGCTCAGCTCGAGCCGTGCGGCGAGCAGGTCGGGCTGGTCGAGCCACCGGGAGAACAGCTGCGAGACCTCGACCACGGCACGCTCGTGCTCGCCCGGACAGCCCGCGAGCCGGGCGCCGAGCGCCTCGACGTCGGCGGCGAGCCGGTCGGCGACGAAGTCGCCCAGGGCGTTGACCAGCGCCTCGCGGGTGCGGAAGTACGACGACGAGCTGCCTTCGGGTAGCCCCGCCTCGCGGTCCACCGCGCGGTGCGTCAGCCCGCGGTTGCCCTGCCGGGCCAGCACGGTCGTGGCAGCGGCGAGGATCTCGCGCCGGCGGGGCGTCAGCCGGTCGGTGGCGGGACTCATCGGCTCCTCGGGACGGGGTGGGTCGGTCGTGGCGCAGGACACTACCGCCGCGACTTGCCCTACAGGCGTAGAAGAGTACGCTTCTACATAAGTAGTAACTACATCCGTAGAAAGGAACCGATCATGCAGCTCATCGACCCCGCCGCAGCCATCACCCTCCTCGTCGTCGTCGGCATCGCCGCCGTGGCCGCCATCGCGATGGCCGCGGTCGTCCTTCCCGCCACGCTCCGCGTCACCCGCGAGGACCGTCGCGCCCGTCGCGAGTCCATCCCGGCCTACTACGGCCGGCTGCACTTCGCCCACTGATCCCCGGCCGGCCGGTCGACCCGTGTCCACCGACCGCCCTCCCGACCCACGCCCCGGTCCGCACTCTGCGACGATCGGGGCGTGCGTCATCTCTACCGCTGTCCGCTGAGGTGGGCCGACCTCGACCTGCTCGGCCACGTCAACAACGTCACCTACGTCGACTACCTCCAGGAGGCGCGGGTCGACCTGTTCCGCACCCACGCGCCGGACAGTCGTGCCGACGACCTGGCCGAGGGCGTCGTCGTGGTGCGCCACGAGGTCACCTACGTGTCCTCGCTGACCTTCAGCCCGGAGCCGGTCTCGGTCGAGTGCTGGGTCACCGAGATCCGCGCGGCGAGCTTCACCATGGCCTACGAGGTCTTCACCGAGGACCCCGCGGGTGAGCGCACGGTCTACCTCCGTGCCCGCACCGTCCTCACGCCGTACGTCTTCGCCACCGAGCGTCCCCGTCGGCTGCACGACTCCGAGCGCGCGTCCCTCGGCAGGCTGCTGGAGCCCGACGAGCCGGTGCGGCCGACGCCGGTCCCGGAGGTCGTCGACGTGCCCGGCGGCCACTACCCGGTGCAGGTGCGGTTCAGCGACGTCGACGTCTACGGCCACGTCAACAACGTGAAGTACTTCGAGTACTTCCAGGAGGCGCGGATCCAGCTGCTGACCGCGCGCGGCGGCGACCTGGGGGAGGGGTTCCACCTGGTCGTGGCGCAGACCGACGTCGACTACCGGCGCCCGATCCTGTTCCGGCCCGAGCCCTACGACTGCCGGACGTGGGTCTCGCGCATCGGCACCACGTCGCTGGTGTTCGAGTCGGTCGTCCGCGACGGTGAGGAGCTGCTCGCCCGCGCCCGCGTCGTCGGCGTCTGCATCGACAACGCGACCGGACGCCCGGCGCCGGTCCCCGAGGAGTTCCGGGCCGTCACTCCAGGGTGTTGACCATGAACTGCGCGGCGTGCGTGACGTAGTCCCAGAAGCGCTCGTCCTGCTCCGGGGTCAGGTCGGCCGCGTCGAGGCCGGCGCGGAAGTGCACCAGCCAGCGCTCGGCGGCCGCGGGCGTGACCCGGAACGGCGCGTGCCGCATCCGCAGGCGCGGGTGCCCCCGCGTGTCGGAGTACGTCGTGGGGCCGCCCCAGTACTGCTGGAGGAACAGCCGGAAGCGCTCCTCGGCCGGACCGAGGTCCTCCTCGGGGTACAGCGGCCGCAGCACGTCGTCGGTCGCGACCCCCTCGTAGAACCGGTGGACGATCGTGCGGATCGTCTCCTCGCCGCCGATCTCCTCGAAGAACGTGGTGGTCACAGGTCTCCCTCCGCCTGCGCGGGCCCGGAGGCCGCCGGCTGCTGGTCCTCGGCCGAGCGCTGCCGGTCCGGCCGCTCGTCGTCACGCATCCACACCACCTGCTGGGCGAAGGGGACCTCGAAGCCCTCGAGGTCGAAGCGCGCCTTGATCCGCTGGCGCATCTCGCGGGCGACCGCCCACTGCTCCAGCGGCGCGGTCTTGAGCGCGACCCGCACCACGACCGAGTCGGGCGCCAGCTCCTGCACGCCCCACACCGAGGGCTCCTCGATCACGCGCCCCCGGAAGTCCTCGTCCTCCCACAGGTCGTGGGCGATGTCGGCGAGCACCCGCTGGACGCGGGCCAGGTCCTCGCCGTAGGCGACCCGCACGTCGAGCACGGTCCGCGCCCAGTTCTGGCTCATGTTGCCGACGCGCAGGATCTCGCCGTTGCGGACGTACCAGACCGTGCCGTTGACGTCGCGCAGCCGCGTCACCCGCAGGCTCACGGCCTCGACGGTGCCGCTGGCCTCGCCGAGGTCGACCTCGTCGCCCACGCCGTACTGGTCCTCGAAGATCATGAAGATGCCGGACAGGAAGTCCTTGACCAGCGCCTGCGAGCCGAAGCCGATCGCGACGCCGATGATGCCGGCGCTCGCGATCAGGGGAGCGATGTCGTAGCCGAGCTCGGCGATGAACATCAGCGCGACGACGGTGATGACGACCCCGGTGACGATGCTCTTGAGCAGGGTCCCCATCGTCGCCGCCCGCTGCACGCGCCGGGTGTACGCCGGGTCCTCGCGCAGGTTGAGCGCGGCGCCCATCTTGCCGCCGGTGATCGCCCGGCTGACCCGGTTGGGCAGCATGCCGACCTCGGCACGCTTGATCACCCGGTCGATGAGCCGGTGGAGCACCCAGCGGACGACCAGCCCGATCAGGATCAGCCCGACGAGGGCGCTCGGCTTGCCGACGACCCAGTCGGCCGCGTCTGCCAGCCCGGAGTTGGAGGTCTGCTCGAACACCCAGTCACAGATGTTCTCGCCGTCCTCGCAGGGACTGGACGCCGCGGAGGTGACGGCGCTCCCGGAGCTCTCGGCCGCGGCGATGGTCGTGGTCGTGAGGGGGTGAGGCATGCCCGCCAGTATGGGCGATACCCTTCTACCCGTGAGCACCCCCGTCAGCCCCTCCCGTCCCGCAGGACGCCGCGGCCACCGCCGCGCCGGCCGTCTGGTCGCCCTCGCCGCCGCGCCCGCGCTGGCGCTGCTGGCGTTCCCCGCGCAGGCCGACGTGCCCGAGGGCTGGGACGGCCAGACGTCGGAGTTCCAGATCGACGGGCTGAACGCGCTGCTGCTGCTGCTCGGTGCCCCGCTGCTGCTGTTCGTGGTGATCGCACTGCTCGTCTTCCTGCCCGCGATGGTGCGCGGCGAGAAGCTCCTTCCGGACCACTCCGGTGTCGAGGGCCAGTGGATCGGCGGCCCGCGTCAGGGCGTCGCCGAGCTGCCCGCCCCCGACGGCGAGGACTCCCGAGCGGGTGGCGCCAGTGGCGGCTGGTGAGCTGCTGAGCGAGGCCGACCGCCTCGCCCTGGACCGTTCGATCCGGCTCGCCGAGCAGTCCTGCCGCTTCGAGTTCTCGGTCTACGTCGGCCCCAGTGAGGGCGACGACACCCGGGCGTGGGCCACGCGCCTGCACAACCGCCTGGTCGCGCCCGCACGCAGCGTGCTGGTGCTGGTCGACCCGCGCCGCCGCGTGGTCGAGGTCGTCACCGGCGGCGAGGTGCGCCGCCACCTCACCGACGCCGAGGTCGAGCTCGCCGTCCTGGCGATGTCGTCGGAGTTCGCCTCCGGCAGCCTGCTCGCCGGCCTGCAGCGCGGCATCGCGATGCTCGCCGACCACGCGCGCCCGCAGAACACCCTCCACGCCTGAGCCTCGACCCGCAGCGAGCCGCACCCGGCCCGCTTGGTCCCGGCCGGTCCCGGCAGCGAAGAGCCCCCCACCGCCGCAGCGGTGAGGGGCTCTCGTGCCTCGGTCAGCGGGCGTCGCAGGCCTGGGCGGTGAGGGCCCGGGCGATCTCCGCGCGCGCCTCGCCGATGTAGCGCTGCGCGCCCTTGGGGGCGTCGTTGTCGACGAGCCAGGCGTCGAGCCGGGCGAGCGTGGCCTCGGACCCCAGCGGCTTCGGGAAGCCGTACTCCAGGACGGTCGAGGCCTTGTGGAAGCCCAGCGTGTCGATCAGCGTGCTCGCGGCGTCGAGGAACTTCTCGAGGTAGGGCTCGAGGACGTCCTCCTGGCCGAAGCGGAAGATCGACATCGCCATCTCGCGCGAGGTCTCGTTGGGGGTGGCGGGGTCGACGATCGCGGCCCAGCCGGCCTCCTTGGCCTCGGCGGTCGGCTGCGCGACGCGCGCGGCGGCTGCCTGCTCCTTGCCGGAGATGGTCCGGTCGACCTCGAGCTCGGCGTCGATCTCGGCGTCACCGAAGCGGCCCGACTTCGCGAGCGCGGTGATCAGGCCCCAGCGCAGGTCCTGGTCGACCGCGAGCCCCTCGACGACGAACGAGCCGTCGAGCAGCCCGATCAGGTCGTCGAGCGCGTCGTCGCGGTGGGCGGCGCCGGCGTAGGTCCGGGCGAAGGTGAGCTGGTGGTCGCTGCCCGGCTCGGCGGCCAGCAGCAGCTCGCGCAGCCCCGACTCCCACGTCGCGCGCAGCTCGGAGCGGTGGGCGGGGTCGGAGTAGAAGTTGACCGCCAGCGCCGTCGACGCCGGGATCCGGGTGACGGCCCACGCGTCGGTCTCGTGACCGATGTTGGCCAGCACCAGGTCGACCCAGTCGCGGGTGCGCATCTCGCCGTCGCGGGTCATGTCCCAGGCCGCACCCCACACGAGGGCGCGGGGGAGGGAGTCCTCGAAGGAGGCGAGCGAGGAGATCGCCGTCGCCATCGAGCGCTCGTCGAGGCGGATCTTGGCGTAGGCGTGGTCCTCGTCGTTGAGCAGCAGCAGCGCGGGCTGCGCGACACCCACGAGCTCGGGCACCTCGGTCGAGGCCCCCTCGACGTCGATCTCGACGTACTGGCGGCGCACCAGGCGGCCGTCGACGGAGTCGTAGAGGCCGATGCCGAGGCGGTGGCGACGCAGGGTCGGCCAGTCGGGGTGGGCGCTCTGGGCGACCGAGAAGGAGGAGTACGTGCCGTCCTCGGCCAGCTCGAAGGCCGGGGCGAGGGTGTTGACGCCGGCGGTCTGCAGCCACTCCTGGGCCCAGCCCTGCAGGTCGCGGCCGGACTCCTTCTCGAGGGTGGCGAGCAGGTCCTTGAACTCCGGGTTGCCGTACTCCCACTCCTTGAAGTAGGCGCGCAGGCCCTGGAGGAACGGCTCGATGCCGACCCACGCGACGAGCTGCTTGAGCACCGAGGCGCCCTTGGCGTAGGTGATCATGTCGAAGTTGACCTCGACCGCGTGCAGGTCGACGTTGTCGGCCGCGATCGGGTGGGTCGAGGGCAGCTGGTCGGCGCGGTAGCCGGTCTGCTTGCGGGCGTTGGCGAAGCCGGTCCAGGCGTCGTCGAACTCGGTGGCGTTGGCCTCGCACCAGTAGCAGGCCCACTCCGCGAACGACTCGTTGAGCCAGAGGTCGTCCCACCACTTCATCGTGACGAGGTCGCCGAACCACATGTGCGCCATCTCGTGGGTGATGACGGAGGCGCGGAACTCGAAGAACGAGCGCGGCTGGCGGCTGCGGGGGAGGTACTCGTCGCGCAGCGTCACGCAGCCGGCGTTCTCCATCGCGCCGGCGTTGTACTCCGGGACGTAGAGCTGGTCGTACTTGCCGAACGGGTACGGGTAGTCGAACTGCTCCTCGAACCACGCGAAGCTCTGCTTGGTCAGCTTGACCAGCTCGGCGGTGTCCATGTGCTCCTTGAGCGACTGGCGGCAGTAGTGGCCCAGCGGGATGGTGCCGAACTTGCCCTCGTAGGTGTCGAACTCGCCGTGGTACTCGCCGGCGACGATCGCGGTGATGTAGGTCGACATCCGCTTCGTGGTCGGGAAGCTCCAGGTCGCGACGCCGTCAGCCACGGGGGTGGGCTCCGGGGTCGCGGCGTTCGAGACCACGACCCAGTGCGAGGGCGCGGTGACGGTGAAGGTGAAGACCGACTTGAGGTCGGGCTGCTCGAAGGTGGTGAACACGCGACGCGCGTCCGGGACCTCGAACTGGCTGTAGAGGTAGACCTTGTCGTCGACCGGGTCGACGAAGCGGTGCAGGCCCTCGCCGGTGTTGGAGTAGGCGCAGTCGGCGACGACGACGAGCGTGTTGGTCGCCTCGAGGTCGTCGAGGGCGATCCGGCTGTCGGCGTAGGCCGTCGCGGGGTCCAGGGAGCGTCCGTTGAGGGTGATCTCGCGGACGGTGGGCGCGACCAGGTCGGCGAAGGTGCTCGACCCCGGCTCCCGGCAGGTGAACTCCAGGGTGGTGGTGGAGGCGAAGGTCGTGTCGCCGGTCGTGAGGTCCAGGGTGACGGCGTACGACGTGACGTCCAGGAGGGCGGCGCGGGTGGCGGCTTCGTCCCGGGTGAGGTTGGTTCCAGGCATGAGCGCATCCTGCCACCGGGATGTGTCCCGCCCCACACCGGCCGGGAATAGCCCGGGCGCCTCCGGGATTGGGGTGGACATGGCTACCGCTGACCTCTGGTTCGACCCGCTCTGCCCGTTCGCCTGGATCACCTCGCGCTGGATCCGCGAGGTCGAGCAGGTGCGTGACATCGACGTGCAGTGGCACGTGATGTCCCTGGCGTACCTCAACAAGGACAAGGACATCCCCGCGGAGTACCGCGAGATGCTCCAGGGCACCGAGAAGCCCGTCCGCGTGGCGATCAGGATCGCCCAGGAGCACGACAACGCGACCCTCGGCGACTGGTACACCGCCGTCGGCACCCGACGCCACAACAACGGCGAGGAGCTCACCCGGGAGACCGTGGCCGCGTCGCTGGCCGACGTCGGGCTGCCGGCCGAGCTGATCGAGGCGTGGGACGACGCGTCGCTCGACGAGGCGGTGGCGAAGAGCCACCACGAGGGGATGGACCCGGTCGGCGACGACGTCGGCACCCCGACGATCCACATCAACGGGTCGGCGTTCTTCGGTCCCGTGCTCTCGAAGATCCCGCGCGGCGAGGAAGCCGGCGAGCTGTGGGACGGCGCGGTCGCCGTCGCGAAGTTCCCGTACTTCTACGAGCTCAAGCGCTCGCGCACCGGGGACCTGGACTTCTCCTGAGCCTCCCCGACGCCGCCGGTGTCCGTGGCCGCCACCCGGGGAAACCGGGTGGCGGCCGGTCACTAGGCTTGCGCCCATGACTCGTGTCCTGTCCGCCGTCGCCTGGCCGTACACCAACGGCCCGCGCCACATCGGCCACGTGGCCGGTTTCGGCGTGCCCTCCGACGTGTTCAGCCGGTACATGCGGATGGCGGGCCACGACGTGCTCATGGTCAGCGGCACCGACGAGCACGGCACCCCGATCCTCGTGCTCGCCGACAACGAGGGGCTGCCCCCGCGCGAGCTGGTCGACAAGTACAACCAGGTGATCGTCGACGACCTCGTCGGCCTGGGCCTGTCCTACGACCTCTTCACCCGCACCACGACCGGCAACCACTACGCGGTCGTGCAGGAGATGTTCGAGACCTGCCGCCGCAACGGCTACATGGTCGAGGAGACCACGAAGACCGCGATCAGCCCGTCCACGGGCCGCACGCTGCCGGACCGCTACATCGAGGGCACCTGCCCGATCTGCAAGTACGCCGACGCGCGCGGCGACCAGTGCGACAACTGCGGCAACCAGCTCGACCCGACCGACCTGATCGACCCGCGGTCGAAGATCAACGGCGAGACGCCCGAGTTCCGCGACACCCAGCACTGGTTCCTCGACCTGCCTGCGCTCGCCGACGCCCTCGGCGCGTGGCTCGACCAGCGCGAGGCCACCGGCCTGTGGCGCCCCAACGTCATCAAGTTCAGCCAGAACATCCTCAAGGAGATCCGGCCGCGCGCGATGACGCGCGACATCGACTGGGGCATCCCGGTGCCGGGCTGGGAGGACCAGCCGACCAAGCGGCTCTACGTCTGGTTCGACGCGGTCATCGGCTACCTCTCGTCCTCGATCGAGTGGGCGCGGCGCCTCGGCGAGCCCGAGAAGTGGCGCGAGTGGTGGAACGACTCGGACGCGGAGTCCTACTACTTCATGGGCAAGGACAACATCGTCTTCCACTCCCAGATCTGGCCCGCGGAGCTGCTGGCCTACAACGGCGCGGGGGAGCGGGGCGGCGAGCCCGGCACGTTCGGCACGCTCAACCTGCCGACCGAGGTCGTCTCCAGCGAGTTCCTCACCTTCGGCGACTCGCAGTTCTCCAGCAGCCGCGGCAACGTGATCTACGTCGGCGACTTCCTCGCCCGCTACGGCGCCGACGCGCTGCGCTACTACATCTGCGCGGCCGGCCCGGAGACCTCCGACGCCGCCTTCACCTGGGCCGACTTCGTGACCCGCAACAACTCCGAGCTCGTGGCCGGCTGGGGCAACCTGGTCAACCGCACCGCCACGATGGTCGCCAAGAGCTTCGGCGAGGTCCCCGCGGCCGGCGAGCTCGAGGACGTCGACCAGCAGGTGCTGGCCGCCGTCCGCGACGGGTTCACCTCCGTCGGAGGGCTGATCGAGAAGCACCGCCTGCGCGCCGCGGTCGCCGAGGCGATGCGCGTCGTCGGCGAGGTGAACAAGTACCTCACCGTCACCGAGCCCTACAAGATGAAGGACGAGTCGCAGCGCGAGCGCCTCGCCACCGTCCTGCACGTGGCGGTCCAGTGCGTGAGCGACTGCAACACGCTGCTCTCGCCGTTCCTCCCGCACGCCGCCAACGCGGTCCACGCCGTGCTCGGCGGCGAGGGCACCTTCATGCCGATGCCGCGCGTCGAGCAGGTCGACGAGCTCGAGCCCGGCAACGGTGCCGGGCACGTGTCGTACTCGGTGATCACCGGCGAGTACTCCACCACCCCGCGCTGGGAGTCGCGCCCGGTGACCGTCGGTGCCCCCGTCGCGAAGCCGACCCCCGTGTTCACCAAGCTGGACCCGTCGATCATCGAGGAGGAGCTCGCGCGATGAGTGCCGAGATGTACGTGCCGCACTTCGTGGTGAAGCAGAAGCTCACCATGATGGTCAACCGCTACGAGGTGTCGGAGGCCGACGCCTCCGGCAACCCGACGCGGCTGATGGCGTTCGCGGAGCAGAAGCGGATGGCGTTCAAGGAGCAGGTCACCTTCTTCACCGACGCCAGCCGGTCGCGGCCGGTCTTCGGCTTCAAGGCGCGCAAGACCATCGACCTCAGCTCGGGCTACGACATCACCGACGAGGCCGGCGCCCAGATCGGCTTCTTCCGCAAGGACTTCGGGGCCTCCCTGCTGCGCTCGACCTTCCACGTGGAGGGCCCGGGCTACGCCGGCACCGGCCAGGAGCGCAACCAGGTCGTCGGCCTGCTGCGCCGCTTCACCGACCTGGCCTTCCTGCCGGTCCACTTCGACTTCGTCGACGCGTCGGGGCAGCCGCTGTTCTCCGTCCAGCGGGCCATGTCGCTGGGCGACCGCTACACCGTCGACGTCCCCGACCCGCGCGTCGACTTCCGGGTCGCCGCAGCGATCGCCGTCGGCCTCGACGCACTCATGTCACGCTGACGCAGGAGGGACCGACCATGCAGATCGCAGTCCTCGGCACCGGGACGGTCGGTCGTGCGCTCGCGGCCCGCCTCGCCGAGCTCGGGCACCACGTGGTGCTCGGCACCCGCGACCCGGCCGCCACGCGGTCCCGCGAGGACTGGGCCGAGGTGCCCGGCGTCGAGCTGGGGACCTTCGCGGCCGCGGCCGAGGGCGCCGAGGTCGTCGTCCACGCCGGCAACGGCGCCGCCGCGCTCGACCTGCTGGGCGCCGCGGGCGACCTCGCCGGGAAGGTGCTGGTCGACGTCTCCAACCCCCTCGACTTCTCCGCCGGCTTCCCGCCCACCCTCTCGGTCAAGGACACCGACTCGCTGGGCGAGCAGGTCCAGCGCGCCTTCCCCGACGCGCGGGTCGTCAAGACGCTCAACACCCTCACGGCCGACCTGATGGTGCACCCCGAGCGGCTGCCGGAGCCGACCAGCGTGTTCGTCAGCGGCGACGACGCCGCTGCCAAGGACGTGGTCACCGGGCTGCTCACCGCCATGGGGCACCGCGACGTCATCGACCTCGGCGGGATCGAGACGTCCCGCGGCGTCGAGATGTGGCTGCCGCTCTGGCTGCGGCTGATGGGCACGTTCGGCACCGCTGACTTCAACCTCAAGGTGGTGCGCG
Source organism: Nocardioides okcheonensis (assembly GCF_020991065.1). NCBI lineage: Bacteria > Bacillati > Actinomycetota > Actinomycetes > Propionibacteriales > Nocardioidaceae > Nocardioides > Nocardioides okcheonensis. The sequence continues at coordinate 1,472,205 of NZ_CP087710.1, read as the reverse complement.
GCTCGTGATGTACCCCGAGGTGCGGGCCGCCGTGGCCGCCGACACCAGCCCCGTGCTCAGCGCGCCGGGCTTCGACGTCGCGGCCCACCGCGAGGAGGTGCGGCAGGCCAACCTGGCGCTGCCGCGCGAGGACGTCGCGGCCGTCGAGGAGGTCGACGCCGACGGCGTGCGCTGTCGGCTCTTCACGCCGGCCGACGCGCTGCCCGGTCTGGTCGTCCACGCCCACGGCGGCGGCTTCGTGCTCAACGACATCGACGTGCACGACGCGATCTGCCGCCGGATGGCCAACCGCGGGAGGCGCGCGGTGCTGAGCGTGGACTACCGCCGTCCGCCCGAGCACCCGTTCCCTGCCGCGCCCGACGACCTCGACACGGTCGTGGCGTGGCTGCGCCGCGAGGGACCCGGCGACCGCGGCCTGGCCGGGCCGTACGCCGCGCACGGTGACTCCGCGGGCGCCAACCTCGCCCTGGTCGCGGCGCTCCGCAACCCCGGCTTCTTCGCCGTCGTCGGCCTGGTCTACCCCTTCCTCGACCCGCGCGGGACCTTCCCGTCCTACGCCGAGGGCGCGCCGTCGGGCTTCGACCCGGCCGAGGCCCGGTGGTACTGGGCGCAGTACGCCCGCACCGACGCCGACCTCGACGACCCGGACCTCGCCCCGCTGCGCTCCGACCGGCTGCACACCCTGCCGCCGACCTTCGTCGCCACCGCCGAGCACGATCCGCTGCGCGACGAGGGCGAGGAGCTCGCCCGGCTGGTCGCGGAGACCGGCGTGGAGACCGTCGGCGTGCGCTGCCTCGGCCAGACCCACGGCTTCTGGCGGCACGCCGCCTTCGCCGCCTCCGAGCCGCTGGTGCGCCAGGTGGCCGGCTGGTTCGACCAGCACCTGGCCTGACCCGGCCCAGACCGGTTGACCGGCCGCCCGGCCCGCTCTGGGAGACTTGTCCCATGCGCGTTCACCTGGGATCCGACCACGCCGGCCTCGAGCTCAAGGACCACCTGATGGCCTGGCTGGTCGACCACGAGCACGAGGTCGTGGACCACGGACCGTTCGTCCACGACCCGCTCGACGACTACCCCGTCTTCTGCCTGCGGGCCGCCGAGGGCGTGGCGCAGGACCGCGCCGAGGGGCTGGACAGCCTCGGCGTCGTCATCGGCGGCTCGGGCAACGGCGAGCAGATCGCGGCCAACAAGGTCACGGGCATCCGGTGCGCGCTGGCGTGGTCGGAGGAGACCGCGTCGCTGGCCCGCGAGCACAACGACGCCAACGTCGTCTCGGTCGGCGGCCGGATGCACCCGGTCGAGGACATGACCCGCTTCGTGGAGGTCTTCCTGACCACCCCGTTCTCCGGCGACGAGCGCCACGTGCGCCGCATCGGGCAGCTGTCGACCTACGACGAGACCCGCGAGCTCCCGCCGCTCCCCGAGTCGGCCCTGCGCGGACCGGCGGATGCCTGAGGGGCACACCCTCCGCAAGCTGGCCGACGACCTCGCCGCGGGGTTCGCCGGCCGCCGTGTCCGCGCGACCTCGCCGCAGGGCCGGTTCGGCGCCGACGCGGCGCTGCTCGACGGCTCGCGGGTCGTGGGCGCCGACTCCGCCGGCAAGCACCTGTTCCTCGCCTTCGAGGGCGAGGTGTTCGTGCACGTCCACCTCGGGCTGATCGGGCAGTTCGACGTCCACACCGGGCTCGCCGGGCCCGCCGACGTGCCCGTGCCGGTGGGTGCGGTGCGGCTGCGCCTGGTGACCGCCGACGACGACCCGCGCGGCACGGCGTACGCCGACCTGCGGGGCGCCATCGTGTGCGACCTCATCGGGCCGGAGAAGCGTGACGCGGTGCTCGCCGGGCTCGGGCCCGACCCGCTGCGGCCCGACGCCGACCCCGACCGGGCGTGGCGGCGGATCCAGCGCAGCGACCGCTCGATCGGCGACCTGCTGATGGACCAGAAGGTGCTCGCGGGCGTGGGCAACGTCTACCGGGCCGAGGTGCTCTTCCGCCACCGCATCCACCCGCTGCGCCCCGGGCGCACGCTCCGGGTGGGCCAGTGGCGCGCGATGTGGGCCGACCTGGTCGAGCTGATGGGGGAGGGCGTGCGGTCCGGCCGGATCGACACGGTGCGCCCCGAGCACACGCCGGAGGCGATGGGCCGCGACCCGCGCCGCGACGACCACGGGGGCGAGGTCTACGTCTACCGGCGCACCGCGCAGCCCTGCCACGTCTGCGGGGCGGGGGTCCGCACCGCCGACCTCGCCGGACGAAACGTGTTCTGGTGCCCGAAGTGTCAGCCGGTGTTTCGCTCGCGCGCGGCCGTACGCTCGGCCCACCAGCACACCGACCCGTCGCGAGGAGCTCGACCATGAGTTCTTCCGGTGAGCGCCGACCCGGCCCCCGCGCACTGCTGTCGGACGTCCTCGGACGGCTGGTGCCGCGCGGCAGCCGGCTGCTCGTCACGCTCGGCGCGGTCACGGTGGCCCTCGGCGCCGCGATCCTGGCGTTCCAGGACACCGTCCCGCTGGTCTCGCTGCTCGTCCCGCTGGTGGTCTCCAGCCTGATGCTCAGCCCGCGGCAGCTGCCGTGGTTCGTGGTCTTCCTGCTCCTCGTGCTCGCGCTGGTGGTGCCGGCGCAGGACGACCTCAACGTCCGCATCGGCGTCACCGTGGTGATCATGTACGGCCTGGGATTCCTGGTCCTGCTCTCGTCGTTCCGTCGCTCGCGGCTCGGCGTGGCCGGCCTGCAGGGCGAGCAGATGTTCGTCGACCTGCGGGACCGGATCCTGCGCCAGGGCGGCATCCCGGCGCTCCCGCCGGAGTGGTACGTCGCGGCCGAGCTCCGGTCCGCCGGCGGCACCCCGTTCGCCGGCGACTTCGTGGTCGCGGCCCGGGTCGGGGAACGGCTCGAGGTCGCCGTCGTCGACGTGTCGGGCAAGGGCGAGGGCGCCGGCACCCGCGCGCTCCTGCTCTCGGGCGCCCTCGGCGGGCTGCTCAGCGCCCTGCCGCCGAGCGAGTTCCTCGACGCGGCGAACACCTACCTGCTCCGCCAGGAGTGGGACGAGGGCTTCGCGACCGCGATCCACCTGTCGCTCGACCTGACGACCGGCCACTACGAGCTGCGGTGCGCCGGCCACCCCCCGGCCGCGCTGCGGCACGCGGGCTCCGGCCGCTGGGAGGTGATCGAGGCGGAGGGCCCGATCCTGGGCGTGCTCGACGCCGCGCACTACGCCGCCACGGCCGGCGAGATGCGTCCCGGCGACGCCCTGCTGCTCTACACCGACGGCATGGTCGAGACCCGCACCCGCGACATCAGCCTCGGCATCGACAAGATGCTCGGCCAGGCCGAGCGGCTGCTGCGCGGCGACTTCGAGGGCGGCGCCGCGCGGCTGGTCGACGCCATCGGCTCGCGCAACGACGACCGCGCGCTGCTGCTGGTCCACCGGCGCTGAGCCGGTTGCGGCGGGGGCCGCGCGGTGTGGCACCATGACTCCCGCACCGGCGGCGAGAGCCGACCGGGACGCGCGGATGTAGCTCAATGGTAGAGCCCCAGTCTTCCAAACTGGCTACGCGGGTTCGATTCCCGTCATCCGCTCCCAGCAGGTCCCCGCTCCGCCGTCCCGCACCGGGGCGACGGGCGCGGAGCCCCGTTGGGCGGGGCGTAGCGTAGTGGCTAGCGCGCCTGCTTTGGGAGCAGGAGACCGCAGGTTCGAGTCCTGTCGCCCCGACGTGGACCACCGAGCCGACCCCTTCGCGCGCTGGGCGCGCGCGGGCGTGCTCGCGGCGGTGGTGGTGCTCGTCGGCTCCCTCGCCCACGCCTCCGCGGGCGGGTTGCTGCCCGGTGCCGCGTCGATGCTCGCCCTCCTGGCCGCGGTCGCCGCCGGGTGCGCGCTGCTGCTCGGGCGCGTGGCGTCCGCCCCGCTCCTGGTGACCCTCACGGTCGCCGGCCAGCTCGTCGTCCACGGCGCCCTGTCGGCGATGGCCGGCCACCAGCCGCCCGCGTCGCACGGCGCGATGTCGGACCTGCACCACGCGGCCGACGCCCCGGCGGCGCCCGGGTGGGCCGTCCACGCGCTCCAGGACCTCGTCGAGCGACCGGGTATGGCCGCGGCCCACCTCGCGGCGTCCGCGCTGGTGGGTCTCTGGCTCGCGCTCGGTGAGCGGGCGCTCTGGTCCCTCGTGGCGCTCGCCCGCTGCGGCGCGAGGCGCGCCCTGCGCCACGCCGTCGCGGCGCTGCGGGTCGTGGCGAGCCTGGTCCACGTCGTGCGGCGCGCCGTCGTCGTACGCCCCTCGCGCGACGAGCCGCTGCCCCAGCTCCCGCTGTGGTCGCGGGGGCCGGCCCGGCGCGGGCCACCGGCGGTGCAGCCGACCCGCTGAGCCGTCCGCGCGCGCGTGGACCCCTCGGCGGGCACCGTCCTGCCTGCACCGCCCGGTCGTCGACCCGGGGCGGTGCGGGTCGTCCCGTCTGCTCGAGGAGAACACCATGAGCACCCTCACCGACGACGCCGCTGCCGGCGACGGGGCGTCCGCGACGCCCCCCGCCCGCGCCGGCTCGAGGAACCCCCGAGGCCGGCCGGTGCCGGCCGGCCTGTTCCGCGCCTTCTGGCGCTGGCACTTCTACGCATCCTTCGTGGTGATCCCGGTCTTCGCCGTGCTGGCGGTGACCGGGCTCATCTACCTGTTCCGCTTCCAGGTCGAGCCGCTGCTGCACGCCGACGTCATGCGCGTCGAGCAGCCGGCCGGCCAGGAGCTCCCGTACGTCCTCTCCGACCAGCTCGCGCTGGTCGAGGAGGCCTACCCCGACGCCGAGGTCGGTCTGGTCCGCGAGGGCCGCGAGGCCGACGACGCCACCGCGTTCGCCGTGACGAAGGACGACGGCAGCGTCGTCGACGTGTTCGTCGATCCGTGGCGCGGCGAGGTCCTCGGCGAGCTCGACCCCGACACCACCCTGTCGGGCTACGCCGTCCGCCTGCACGCCGACCTGATGGGCGGCGTGCTGGGGGACCGGTTCATCGAGGTCGCCGTGTGCTGGGCGATCGTCATGGCCCTGACCGGCTACTACCTCTTCTTCTCCGGTCGCCGGGCGCGGGTGCGACGACGGCAGAAGCGGGCGTCGGGCGCACGCCTGCGGAGCACGCACGCCCTCGTCGGCTCGGTCGCCGGCGTGGGGCTGCTGATGATGGTGGTCACGGGGCTGCCGTGGACCGGCTTCTGGGGCGCGAAGGTCCAGGAGCTCGCGACCGCGCAGGGCACGTCCCTGTGGAGCCTGGACCACGGCGCGGAGTCGAAGCCCGGCTCACGCCTCGACGAGTCGCTGCCGCACAGCCACGCCGAGCGCGAGGTCCCGTGGGCCCAGGGCGCCACCGAGGTGCCGTCGTCCGACCCGGACGGGGAGGACCGTACGTCGGTGGCGAACCTCGACACGGCGGTGTTCGTCGCCGAGCGGGAGGGCCTCGCCCACCCGATGACGATCGCCCTGCCCGGCGACGACGGCGGCGTCTTCTCGGTGATCGGGGACGCGTTCCACGACCCGAGCCGGGAGCGGACCGTCCACGTCGACCAGTACTCGGGCGAGGTCCGCTCGCAGTACGGCTTCGAGGACTACCCGCTCGCGGCCAAGGCCGTCGCCCAGGGCATCGGCCTGCACGAGGGACGCAGCCTCGGGCTGGTCAGCTTCTGGGGCGCCGCGCTGTTCTGCGTGGCGATCCTCTTCCTGTGCGCCACCGGCCCGCTGATGTGGTGGCGCCGGCGGCCGTCGGGATCGGGATCGGTCGGCGCGCCGCGGGGACGCATGCCCGTACGGGCGACGTGGTGGCTGGCCGGCGCGCTCGTCGTGCTCGGCGTGGTCCTGCCGCTGTTCGGGATCACGCTGCTCGCGGTGCTGCTGCTCGACCGGTTCGTGCTGCGCCGGGTGCCCCGCCTGCGCGCGGCGTTCGACACGGTGGACTGACCGGGAGGGGGCCGGCGGTCGGTCGGCGGCGTGGGCGTGATTCGGCATGCGTCCACGCCGTCGATAGACTGGTCGGGTTTGCGGGGGCGGCGCATGGCGCGCCCCCGTACGACGTACCCATGACCTTCAGCATCAGGAGACATTTGTGAAGAGCGCCGTCGAGACCTTGAGCCCCACCCGGGCCAAGCTGACCGTCGAGGTGCCCTTCGAGGAGCTCAAGCCGAGCCTCGACGCGGCCTACCAGAAGATCGCGAAGCAGATCAACGTCCCGGGCTTCCGTCGGGGCAAGGTCCCGCCGGCCGTCATCGACCGCCAGATCGGCCGGGGTCCGGTGCTCGACGAGGCGATCAACGCCGTCGTCCCGCAGCAGTACATGGCCGCCCTGCAGGAGCACGACCTCGAGCCGCTCGCGCAGCCCGAGATCGAGGTGACCAAGTTCGAGGACAACGAGTCGCTCGAGTTCACCGCCGAGGTCGACGTCAAGCCCGACTTCGAGCTGCCCGCCTACGACGGCCTCGAGGCCAGCGTCGAGGACATCGAGATCACCGACGCCGACGTCGACGAGCAGGTCGAGGCGCTGCGCGAGCGCTTCGGCACCCTCGTCCCGGTCGAGCGCGCGGCCGCCGACGGCGACTTCGTGACCATCGACCTGGTGGCTGCCAAGGACGGCGAGGCCGTCGAGGGCGGCGAGGTCACGGGCATGTCCTACAAGGTCGGCCGCGGCGGCATGATCGACGGCCTCGACGAGGCGCTCGTCGGCCTGTCCGCCGACGAGGAGAAGACCTTCGACTCCGAGCTCGTCGGTGGCGACCTGGTCGGCGAGCCGGTCCAGGTGACCGTCAAGGTGACCGCCGTCCAGGAGCAGCAGCTCCCCGACTACGACGACGAGTTCGCCCAGCTCGCCTCCGAGTTCGACACCGCGGAGGAGCTCACCGCCGACGTGCGCGAGCGCCTCGGCCGCGGCAAGCGCCTCGAGCAGGCCGCCGCCGCGCGCGACGCCGTGCTCGAGGCCCTGCTGGAGAAGGTGACGATCCCGCTGCCCGAGGTCATGGTGACCGACGAGCTCAACGCCCGCCGCCAGAACGTCGAGCAGCAGCTCGGCTTCGCCGGCATCACCATGGAGAAGTACCTCGAGGACGAGGGCCAGACCCAGGAGGAGTTCGAGGCCGACCTCGAGCGCCGGGTCCGCGACGCCGTCGCCGCCCAGTTCATCCTCGACAAGATCGCGAAGAAGGAGGAGTTCGGCATCGACCAGGCCGAGCTCTCCGAGCACCTCGTGCGCCGCGCCCAGCAGTCCGGGCAGGACCCGCAGGAGTTCGCGAACCACATGTTCGAGCACAACCACATCCCCGAGCTCGTGCAGGAGATCCTGCGCGGCAAGGCGCTCGCCACCATCGTGGAGGCCGCGACCGTCAAGGACGCCTCGGGCAACGTGGTGGAGCTGAAGAACCTGCGCCCCGACGGCACCATCGGCGAGCCGGTCGACGAGACCGCTGCCGAGGAGTCCGGCGAGGCCGAGGCCGCCGAGGAGACCGAGGACTCCGAGAAGGCCTGACCCCCAGCACCACGCGCGACGGCGCCCGTCCCTCCGGGGCGGGCGCCGTTCGTCGTCGGGGGACGGCTCGTCAGCCGTCCGTCGCGGCCAGGACGTCGAGGGAGTAGCGCGCGATCCCGGCGCGCTGACGGGCCCAGTGGTCGAGGGTGGCGAGGGAGTCGGCGTCGACGCCGCCGGCCTCCTCGCGGGCGGCGTGCTCCCAGAGCATCTCGGTCGGCAGGGCGGTCAGTCCGTTGAACAGCATCAGGCTCAGCGCGTGGCCGCGCCGGACCTCCTCGAACGGCACGTCGAGGCCCTCGTCGGCGAGGCCGGCGGCGTACGCCTCGAGGCAGGCCGCGGCGCGCTCGGGCAGGTCGGCGACGTCCTGGCGTCCGACCTGGATGTCGCCCACGAGCAGCTGTGAGAGGTCGAAGCCCACCGGCTGCGGCCGCCAGAAGCCGAAGTCGATCAGCGTGAAGGCCTCCTCGCCCTCGCGGCGCAGCAGGTTGTTGGGGCAGGCGTCGCCGTGGGCGGCGAGGTGGCGGCACGCGGCGAACTCGGCGGCCAGCGCGTCGACCCGGCGCACCGCGTCCTCGAGGTCGGACCGGAGCGCACCGAAGTGCTCGGCCACCACCGGGTGCTGCCAGGTCGCGTCGTCGCGGACCTGCGGCAGCACGGTGTGGCCGAGGCGACCGGCCACGAAGCTGTCGACGTGCCACGGCTGCGGGTCGATCGCGGCCAGCGGTGCCACCCGCTCGCTGGCGGCGAGCCGGCCGAGCAGCCGCGCGGCCCGCGCGCTGTCGGTCGGGGTCCAGGGGACGGGGTCGCACACGACCTCCTCCAGCCAGAGCACGGCCGTCTCGTCGGGCCGCACCTCGACCCGCAGCGCGCGCGGCATGGTCAGGCCGTCGGGGAGCCGGGTGGCGAGGTCGGAGCCGTAGACGAGCGGCTCGGCCCGCCACGGCACGGTCGAGGCCGCCCAGTCGCGGACCTCGGCGGGCACGAAGGCGAACGCGGGGGAGTGCCGCCACGCGTGCACCCGCTTGACGAAGAGGGTGAACGCGCGGGGCCCCTCGCCCGCGTCCGCCTCGCCGTGCACCCACGTGCGTGCGCCGGTGAGGATCGAGGGGACGTCGTAGTCGACCGGCTCGGCCCAGGAGTCGACCAGCGTCGCCCCGGGCACTCGCCAGAGGTCGGCGACCATGGTGGCGAGCGCGGCGTCGTCGACGTCGTCGGCCCCGAGCAGGTCGCCGCGGGGCACCCTCTCCGACGTCGCGAAAGCCGCTTTCATGCATGACAAGGTAAGTTGCTTTCATGACTGACGTCAAGGGTCGACGCCCCGTCGTCGAGCCCCACCTGCCGATGCTGATGGGCCTGGTCTTCGGGCAGCTGCGCGAGCAGCTCGCGCTGGACGTGCCCGAGCTGCGCCCCTCGCAGCTGCGGGTGCTGGAGTGGCTCCCGCCGGAGGGGCTCACCATCAGCGAGCTCGCGGAGTGCGTGGACATGACCACCCAGGGGTGCGGGCAGTTCGTGCGCCAGCTCGAGGGCCTGGGCATGGTCGAGGTGGCGGTCGCCGACCACGACGCCCGCGCCCGGGTCGTCCGGGCCACCGACCGGGGGAGCGAGGCGGTGGCGCGCTCGGCCGCCGTGCTGGCCCGCTGCGACGCGACGTGGGCCGAGCGCGTCGGCCCGGAGCGCTACCGCGTGTTCCGGGAGGTGCTGGGGGAGCTCGCGCTCGGGTGATCGACGAGGCGGCGTGACCTCACCCCGCGCCGCTAGGGTGCTGGGCATGCTGGAGCCCTCCGCCGACCGCGAGCTGCGGGCCGAGCGCCTCGTCGCGGCACCACCGTCCGTGGTCTGGGCGGCCCTGACCGATCTGACGCGGATGCCGGACTGGAGCCCCGAGCTGGTCCGGATGGTGGCGCTGCGACCCGGCGGCCTCCGCGTCGGGCAGCAGTACCTCGGCATCAACCGGCGCAAGGGCGTCGTGTGGCCCACCCGCAGCGTGGTCGCCGTGCTCGAGGAGGGCGTGACCCTCGCGTGGGACACCCGGACGAGCGGGTCTCGGTGGATCTACGAGCTGGTGCCGGAGGGTCACGGCACCCGCGTGGTGCACCGACGCCCGGTCCCGCGGCGGCTCACCCGTTCGGGTCGGGTGTTCGCCGCGCTGGCCCTCGGTGGTGCCGGGCCGCACGCCGGCGAGCTCGAGGCGGGCATGGCCCGGACCCTGGCGGGCCTCGCCGCCGCCGTGGAGCGCTGAGTCTGCTGTGGGCGAACAGAGGGGGTCTTCGCGTGGAAGTGTCCGTCCTTGCGGCTAGTGTCGCCAGCGTGAACCAGAACTCCAGCCCAGCCCTCTCGCCGGAGATGAACGGCGCCGGTGGGATGTATGGCCTCGACGACCACATCTACCAGCGCCTCCTCCGCGAGCGCATCGTCTTCCTCGGCTCGGAGGTGCGCGACCAGAACGCCAACGCGATCTGCGCCCAGCTCCTCCTGCTGTCGGCGGAGGACCCGGAGGCGGACATCTTCCTCCACATCAACAGCCCCGGCGGCTCGGTGGACGCCGGCATGGCGATCTACGACACGATGAACTACATCCCCAACGACGTGGCGACCGTCGGCATGGGCCTGGCGGCCTCGATGGGCCAGTTCCTGCTGTGCGCCGGCACCAAGGGCAAGCGCTACGCCCTGCCGCACGCGCGGATCATGATGCACCAGCCCTCCTCGGGCATGGGCGGCTCCGCCTCGGACATCAAGATCCAGGCGCAGCAGTCGCTCCACATCAAGAAGGTGCTGCTCGACCTCATCGCCGAGCACACCGGCCAGAGCGTCGAGCAGGTCGTCGCCGACGCCGACCGTGACCGCTGGTTCACCGCGGACCAGGCGGTCGAGTACGGCCTGGTCGACCTGGTGATCACCAGTGCCCGCGAGGCAGCCGACGAGGGTCGCCCGGCCCGCCACTCCGGTTCGACCCAGAAGGACTGACCATGAACTACTACATTCCCCAGTGGGAAGAGCGGACCTCCTACGGCTTCCGCCGCATCGACCCCTACGCCAAGCTGTTCGAGGAGCGCATCATCTACCTCGGCACGCCGATCAGCGACGACGTGGCCAACGCGGTCATCGCCCAGCTGATGTGCCTGGAGACGATGAACCCCGACACCGACATCAGCATCTACATCAACAGCCCCGGCGGCTCCTTCACGGCGCTCACCGCGATCTACGACACGATGCGGTTCATCAAGCCCGACGTGCAGACCGTGTGCCTGGGCCAGGCGGCCTCGGCGGCGGCGATCCTGCTCGGCGCCGGCGCGAAGGGCAAGCGGATGGCGCTGCCCAACAGCCGCATCCTGATCCACCAGCCCTACACCGAGGGCACCTTCGGCCAGACCTCGGACATCGAGATCCAGGCCAACGAGATCCTGCGGATGCGCGAGCTGCTCGAGCGGATGATCGCCGACTCCAGCGGCAAGGACATCGACCAGGTGAGCGCCGACATCGAGCGTGACAAGATCCTGACCGCGGAGCAGGCCGTCGAGTACGGCCTGATCGATGCGGTCATCGAGTCCCGCAAGGGTGCTCCCGCGCTCGTCTGAGCGCACAATTGCGGCTCACGACATCCCGTGTCCGGCCCCCGTCGGGGGCCGGCACGGGGTACCGTCGAGGAGCCTGATTTCCAAGGTGTGGAAGGCCGGGAACCTCCCGGTGGGACTGGAGGACACGACTCGTGGCACGTATCGGTGACGGCGGCGACCTGCTGAAGTGCAACTTCTGTGGCAAGAGCCAGAAGCAGGTCAAGAAGCTCATCGCTGGCCCCAACGTCTACATCTGCGACGAGTGCATCGAGCTCTGCAACGAGATCATCGAGGAGGAGCTGGCCGAGGGCGCCGAGGTCAACCTCGAGGAGCTCCCCAAGCCGCGCGAGATCTTCGAGTTCCTCAACTCCTACGTCATCGGCCAGGAGCACGCGAAGAAGTCGCTCGCGGTGGCGGTCTACAACCACTACAAGCGCGTGCAGGCCGGCCTCCAGCCGGTCAGCGGCAAGGTCAAGGACGACGTCGTCGAGGTCGCCAAGTCCAACATCCTGGTCATCGGCCCGACGGGCTGCGGCAAGACCTACCTCGCCCAGACGCTCGCGCGGATGCTCAACGTGCCGTTCGCCATCGCCGACGCCACCGCCCTCACCGAGGCCGGCTACGTCGGCGAGGACGTCGAGAACATCCTCCTCAAGCTGATCCAGGCCGCCGACTACGACGTCAAGAAGGCCGAGACCGGGATCATCTACATCGACGAGATCGACAAGGTGGCCCGCAAGGCGGAGAACCCCTCGATCACGCGCGACGTCTCCGGCGAGGGCGTCCAGCAGGCGCTGCTGAAGATGCTCGAGGGGACCACCGCGTCGGTGCCCCCGCAGGGCGGGCGCAAGCACCCGCACCAGGAGTTCATCCAGATCGACACCACCAACATCCTGTTCATCGTCGGCGGGGCCTTCGCCGGGCTCGAGCAGATCATCGAGCAGCGGGTGGGCAAGAAGTCGCTGGGCTTCACCGCCGAGGTGCGCGGCGCGGCCGAGCGCGAGGCCGACGACCTGCTCGCGCAGGTCCGTCCCGAGGACCTCACCAAGTTCGGCCTGATCCCCGAGTTCATCGGTCGCCTGCCGCTGATCGCCAGCGTGAGCAAGCTCGACCGCGAGGCGCTCGTCCAGATCCTCACCGAGCCGCGCAACGCGCTCGTCAAGCAGTACCAGAAGCTCTTCGACCTCGACGGCGTCGAGCTCGAGTTCACCGAGGAGGCCATCGACTCGATCGCCGACGCGGCGCTCGAGCGCGGCACCGGTGCGCGCGGTCTCCGCGCGATCATCGAGGAGGTCCTCCTCTACGTGATGTACGACGTCCCGTCGCGCGGCGACGTCGCCAAGGTCGTGGTGACCCGCGAGGTCGTCGAGGACGACGTCGCGCCCACCCTCGTCCTGCGCGAGCCCGAGGCGAAGAAGAAGAAGTCGGCCTGACCGACCGGCCGACGTAGTCCGAACGGACTACGTCGCCCTGGTCCTCCCGGGTGGTCCCGGGCCATCGAGGGTGGCCCGACCGTCCGGTCCCACGAGAATCCACGCGACAGCCTGCGTGGAGAGGGGACCGGTGAAGAGCGAGCAGTGGCGACCGCTCGTCGCGTTCGCGTTCGTGTCGGTGCTGTGCGCCGTGCTGATGACGGTGTCCGCGACCGGCGGCTTCGGTGCCGACCTCTTCCGCCCCGGCCGGCCGATCGCCGCGCCGCGCGTCGCCGAAGCGCCCGCGGCCCGCGCGACCCCCGCGACCCGCGCGCCGATCATGGTGCCCGCCGAGCTGAGCGCCGTCGCGCCGAGCGTCGGTGCGTCGACCCGCGAGGCCCCGCAGCAGCCCTCCTCCGGGGCGTCCTGGACGGCCGCGGGCGCGGTCGACACCCCGGAGTCGGGCGGCCGTGGCAGCGCGGCCCAGCCGACGTCGCCGACCCCCACCACCGAGCCCACCACGGAACCGACGGCCGTGCCCACCGTCGAGCCGACCACCGAACCGACCGCCGTGCCCACCGCCGAGCCGGGCCGCGACGCGGAGAAGGCCCAGCGCGAGGCGGAGCGGGAGGCCGCGAAGGCAGCACGGGACGCCGAGCGGGAGGCGGAGAAGGCGCAGCGCGAGGCCGAGCGGGCGGCCGCGGAGGCGGCGCGGGAGGCGGAGAAGGCGCAGCGCGAGGCCGAGCGAGCGGCCGCGAAGGCGGCGCGGGAGGCGGAGAAGGCGCAGCGCGAGGCGGAGCGGGACGCGGCGCAGGCGGCTCGCGAGGCGGAGAAGGCGCAGCGAGAGGCCGAGCGGGACGCCGCGAAGGGCGGTTCCGGGGGCGACCGGGGCTGACCGACCGGCACCCTCGGACGGGGCCGCGCAGCGCCGGTCGGAGCCGGTCCAGACCAGGTCCGGTCGTTCGGCGTCATGACCCGCGGGGTGCGCCGTCTCTCAGGTGTGTGGGATGCAGACCAGGCCGGCGTCGACCGGGTGCGGCCGTTCGTGGGGTTCGCCCTGGCGGCCGTGCTGTGCGCGGTGCTGACCGGGGCCGCGGCCAACGGCGTCAGCCTCGGGGACCTGTTCCACCCGGCTCGGCCGATCGCTGGTGCGGATGGGGCACCGGCAGGACGCGCGGACCGGGTCGTCGGGGACCTCGACGACGCACCGAGCGTGGTGCGGCTGCCGGCCGAGCTCGCCGCACGCCAGCCGGGGACGACGGTCCCCGACGCCGACCGGGAGTCCACAGGGGAGTCCGCCCGGTCGGTGCGCGCGTGGTCGACCTCCTCGCGGCGGGACCTCCCGCCGCGAGGGGCCGACCTCGTCAGTCCTCGGTCGGGGCCAGCTCGGCGCTGACCCGCAGGTCGCCGGCCGACTCGTCGGCGACGAACTCGAGGTCACCCACGATGGTGCCCACCGCGCGCAGGTCGTCCTGCGCCTCGCGGGCGGCGTCGACGAGCGCTTGCGGGCCCGTGACGACCACGCGCGACAGCGGGGCGCGCATCTTGGCCTTGGCCTGCGACTTGGCGCCGCGGATGCCGGTCAGCGCGGCCGCGACCGCGTCGAGGACCAGCGGCTGGGACGCCGCGGCCGAGCCGAGGTCCGCGGCCGTCGGCCACGACGCGTGGTGGATCGAGCCCTCCTGCCACCACGACCAGACCTCCTCGGTCGCGTAGGGCAGGAAGGGCGCGAGCAGCCGCAGCTGGACGTGCAGCGCGATCGCCAGCGTGGCGCGGGCGGAGGCGGTGCCGGCGCCGCCCTCGGTGGCGTACGCCCGCTCCTTGACCAGCTCGAGGTAGTCGTCGCAGAACTCCCAGAAGAACTTCTCGGTGACCTCGAGCGCGGTGGTGTAGTCGTAGGCGTCGAACGCCTCCGTCGCGCGGCGCACGACGACCTCGAGGCGGCCGAGCAGCGCGCAGTCGACCGGCGCGCTGACCGACGCCGGGCTGAGCTCGGTGGCGCCCACGTTGCCGAGGACGAACTTCGAGGCGTTGAGGACCTTCATCGCCAGCCGGCGGCCGACCTTCATCTGCGACTCGTCGAACGGCGAGTCCAGGCCCGGGCGGCCGATCGCGGCGCGCCAGCGGACGGCGTCGGCGCCGTACTTGTCGAGGATGTCGGTCGGCACGACGACGTTGCCCTTCGACTTCGACATCTTCTTGCGGTCGGGGTCGACGATGAAGCCGGAGATCATCGCGTGCGACCACGGCACGACCTGGTGCTCGTAGTCGGCGCGGACCACGCGGGAGAACAGCCAGGTGCGGATGATGTCGTGCGCCTGGGTGGCGAGGTCGTAGGGGAAGACCCGCGAGAACAGGTCGTCGTCGACCTCCCACTGGCCCGCGATCTGCGGGGTGAGGGACGAGGTCGCCCAGGTGTCCATGACGTCCGGGTCACCGATGAAGCCGCCGGGCTTGCCGCGCTGGTCCTCGGTGTAGCCCTCCGGCGCTTGCGTGGACGGGTCGACCGGCAGCTGCGCCTCGGCCGGCATCAGCGGGTGGTCGTGGTCGGGCTCGCCGTCGGCGTCGAGCGGGTACCAGACCGGGAACGGGATGCCGAAGAACCGCTGGCGCGAGATCAGCCAGTCGCCGTTGAGGCCACCGACCCAGTTGTCGTAGCGGTGCTTCATGTGGGCGGGGATCCAGGTGATCTCCTCGCCGCGGACCAGCATCTCCTTGCGGAGCGCGGCATCGCGCCCGCCGTTCTTGATGTACCACTGGCGGGTGGCGATGATCTCGAGCGGCTTGTCGCCCTTCTCGTAGAAGTTCGCCATCCGCTGCGTCGGCTTCGGCTCGCCGTCGAGGTCGCCGGACTCCCGCAGCAGCGCGACCATCGCCTCGCGGGCGCTGAACGTCGTCTTGCCGGCGAGGTCGGCGTAGGCCGTCGCGGCGGCCTCGGCCGACAGCCACTCGGGCGTCTCGCGGGTGAGCCGGCCGTCGCGGCCGACGACCGTGCGGACCGGGAGGTCGAGCTCGCGCCACCACATGACGTCGGTGAGGTCACCGAAGGTGCAGCACATCGCGATGCCGGCGCCCTTGTCGGGCTCGGCGGCGGGGTGGGCGAGGACCGGGATCTCGACGCCGAAGACCGGCGAGGTGACCGTGGTCCCGAAGACGTCCTGGTAGCGCTCGTCGTCGGGGTGCGCGATCAGCGCGACCACGCTCGGGATCAGCTCGGGGCGGGTGGTCTCGATGTGGATCGGGGAGCCGTCCGGGCGGTGGAAGGCCACGCGGTGGTAGGCGCCCGGGTAGTCGCGCGCCTCGAGCTCGGCCTGTGCGACGGCGGTCTGGAACGTGACGTCCCACAGGGTCGGCGCCTCGGAGAGGTACGCCTCGCCGCGGGCGAAGTTGCGCAGGAACGCGCGCTGGCTGACGGTGCGGGAGTGGTCGCCGATCGTGGTGTAGGTCGGGTTCCACTGCACCGACAGGCCGAGCTGGCGCCAGAGCGCCTCGAAGGCCTTCTCGTCCTCGACGACGAGCTGCTCGCACAGCTCGATGAAGTTCGGCCGGCTGACCGGGACCTGCTTCTTCGCGTCGGGCTTCTCGGGCGGCGTGAAGTCCGGGTCGTAGGGCAGGGTCGGGTCGCAGCGCACGCCGAAGTAGTTCTGGACGCGGCGCTCGGTCGGCAGGCCGTTGTCGTCCCAGCCGATCGGGTAGAAGACGGCCTTGCCCTGCATCCGCTGGTAGCGCGCGATCAGGTCGGTGTGGCTGTAGGAGTAGACGTGGCCGACGTGCAGCGACCCGCTGACGGTCGGCGGCGGGGTGTCGATGGAGTAGACGTTCTCCCGCGGCTGCGTGCGGTCGAAGGCGTAGGTGTCGTTGTCGGCCCACGCGCGCGACCACTTCTCCTCCAGGCCCTCCAGCGCCGGGCGGTCCGGTACGACGACGGCACGCTGGTCGGTGCTCGTCGTCGTGACCGGGTCGGTGCCCGGGACCTGGGTGCTGGGGTTCTCAGTCATGCCGGAAGTCTATTGAGGGCACTCCTGCCTGCGAAAACGAGTATCGCTCCGGCGCGTGCGAACTACCGTGGCGCCATGGACGACCTCGGCGCCGGCCCCTTCGCCCTCGAGTTCTTCGACGAGCCCGAGGCCTTCCTCCTCTCCGCCGAGGAGGTGCTCGCCCGTGAGCCCGTGCTGGGCAGCGTGATCGCCTCCGTCACGACCCGCACCGCGCGCGAGCTCGCCGACGGGCAGGACTCGTGGGCCGAGGTCGGCGCGCCCTTCGACCGGTGGTGGCTCGTCGTGCGCGACGACGCCGGCCGGGTGGTCAGCGCGGCGATGCGGACCGCGCCGTTCCGGCCCCACCCGACCTTCGCGATGCCGATGCCGGAGGCCGCCGCCCGTGAGCTCGCGGTCGTCCTCCACGCCCGTGGCGAGCTGCTCGGGGGTGCGAACGGCGCCCTGCCGGGCGCCGAGGTGCTGGCCCGCGAGACCGCCCGGCTGTGGGGCGGTGAGCTGGTCGTCGCGAAGGGCAGCCGGCTGTGGGAGGCGGTGTCGGTCGAGGTGCCGCCCGCCCCCGAGGGGCGACTGCGCCGGGCGACCGAGGACGACGCCGCGACCGTGCTCGCCTGGTTCCGCGAGTTCCACGTCGAGGCCGACCAGCAGGCCGGGCGCGAGCCCGACCCGGCGTCGGGGGAGCACAACACCATGGACAGCGTCCTGGGGCGGATCCGCGAGGGCGTCGAGTGGGTGTGGGAGCTGCCCGACGGGACGCTCGCCCACCTCAGCGGGTCGGGCGTCCCGGCCTACGGCGTCGCCCGGGTCGGCCCGGTCTACACCCCGCAGGAGTTCCGCGGCCGCGGCATCGCGTCGTACGTCGTGGGCGAGCTGACCCGGCGCGGGCTCGACGCGGGCGTGCGGATGTGCCTGTTCACCGACACCGCCAACCCGACGTCGAACAAGATCTACGCCGGGCTCGGCTACCGCCCGGTGGTCGACATGGCCGAGCACCTCGTCAGGCTGCCGGCCAGCCCCTAGGCTCCCGGGGGTGCGGCGCCTCCTCGTCCTGCTCCTGTCCCTCGTGGCCACCGCGACCGCCTCGGCCCCGGTCGTGGCCGGCGCCGTGCCGACGGGGGAGCGGCGCGCGGCGGTGCACACCGTCGGCGGCTGCGCGGTGTTCCCGGCCGACAACCCGTGGAACCGACGCATCGACCACCGACCGGTCTGGCGGTGGTCGCAGGCGATCGTGCGACGCCAGGCCGCCGGGCACGACCTGCACCTCGACCTCGGCACCACCGAGGAGTACTACGGCATCCCGGTCACCGTCGTCGACGCCGACCAGCCGCTCCTGCCCCTGCAGTTCGGCACCGACGGCGAGGACTACGGCGACGAGAGCGACCGCGGGCCCGTGCCGGTCCCGGCCGACGCCGCGATCGAGGGAGGCAGCACCGTCGACCCCGACCCCGCCGAGGGCGACCGCCACGTGATCACCGTGCGGCGCGGCACCTGCGACCTCGTCGAGCTCTACGCCGCCGAGCGGGTCCGCGACGCGTCCGGGGCCGTGGTGGGGTGGCGCGCCGCGGCGGCCGCCCGCTGGGACCTCTCCTCCAACCGGCTGCGCCCCGCCGGATGGACCTCCGCCGACGCCGCCGGCCTGCCGATCCTCCCCGGCCTGCTGTCCTACGACGAGGCCGCGTCGGGCCGGATCACCCACGCGCTGCGCTTCACGCTGCCCGTCGCCCGCAGCGCGTACACGTGGCCGGCCCGGCACTGCGGCCCGCGCGGCAACACGGCCCGCACGCTCCCGGCGTACGGGATGCGGTTCCGGCTCCCGCGGTCGTTCCCGGCCCGGCGCTACACGGGCGTCGCGCGGACCATCGTGGTGGCGATGAAGCGCTACGGGCTGGTCTACGCCGACCAGGGGTCGTCGATGTTCGTCACCGGCACCGCCGACCCGCGGTGGGAGGACGCGCTCGACCAGTTCCGCGCGCGACCGCTGGACGGGCGCTCGCTGCAGGTCGTGGAGCCCTGGCGGCGGGTCGTCTCCTGCGGGTGACCCCTCAGGGGCAGCGGGTCAGGGGCGCAGGGCGAGCTTGCCGCCGGGGTGCCCGGCCATGAGGAACCGGGCCGCCTCGACGGCCTCGGTGAGGGCGAAGGTGCGCGCGACCGGCACCACGAGCCGGCCCTCGGCGGCCAGCCGGACCAGGCCGGCGCGCGCCGCGTCGCGGAACGCGGCGCTCGCGGGCATCGCCCCGGCGATGGCGCGGAAGCCCTCGGCCCGCGCCCGGTCGGCGGCGGCGATGGTGACGACGCGGTCGCGGTCGGCGACCAGCGCGAGCGAGGTGTCGACGGCCTCGTCGGTGCCGACGCAGTCCAGCGCCGCGACGACGCCGCCGGGCGCGAGGTCGCGGACCCGCTGCTCCAGCCCCGGGCCGTACGCCACCGGCGTGCCGCCGAAGCGCGCCACCGAGTCGAAGCTGTGCGGCCCGGCCGTGCCGACGACCCGGGCGCCCAGGAGGGCGGCCTGCTGCAGCAGGCTCACGCCCACTGCGCCGGAGGCGCCGTGCACGAGGACGGTGTCGCCCTCGGCCACACCGGTCACGTGGAGCATCTCGGCGGCGGTGGTGCCGGCCAGGAGCAGGTTGGCCGCCTCGTCGAAGGACAGCGCCTCGGGCTTGGCGAACACGTCGCCCGCGGGCACGGTGAGCTCGCTGGCCCAGCCGCCGACGACCCGGAAGGCGAGGACCTCGTCGCCCACGGCGACGTCGCCCGAGGCGATGGTCGTCCCGGGTCCGACCGCGGACACGACACCGGCCACCTCGTAGCCGACCGGTCGCGGGAAGTCCTCGGCCCGCCCGCGCGACACGTGCTTGGCGTCGGCCGGGTTCATCCCCGCCGCACGCACCTCGATGGTCACCTCGCCGGCTGCGGGCGCGGGCACGTCGCGCTCCTCCAGCACCAGCACGTCGAGGTCTCCGGGACGGGTCGCGATCCACTGCAGGGCCATGCGTCCCAGCCTGCCAGCCGCTCGTCTGGGACTCCTCGCCCCGGGTCAATAGACTCGGGGCGCCATGACTGACGCCCCCGCAGACTCCCCGCGCCTCGCGCAGACCTTCGACGAGGTCGAGGACGCCCTCCTGTCCCGCTGGCCCGAGACCCGGCTCGAGCCGAGCCTCGACCGGATCGAGGCCTTCACCGAGCTGCTGGGGGAGCCACAGCGCTCGTTCCGTGCGATCCACCTGACCGGCACCAACGGCAAGACCAGCACCAGCCGGATGATCGAGACCCTGCTGCGGGCGCTCGACCTGCGCACCGGGCGCTTCACCTCGCCGCACCTCGAGCGGATGAGCGAGCGGATCTCCGTCGACGGTGAACCGCTCGACGACGAGGCCTTCGTGCGTGCCTTCAACGACGTCGCGCCCTACACGCACCTCGTCGACGCCGAGCAGGACCACCCGCTGAGCTTCTTCGAGACGATGGTCGGCATGGCCTACGCCGCCTTCGCGGACGCCCCGGTCGACGTGGCGGTCGTCGAGGTCGGCATGGGCGGCAGCTGGGACGCGACCAACGTCCTCGACGCCGACGTCGCGGTGGTGCTGCCGATCGCGGTCGACCACGCGAAGTACCTCGGCGACGACCCGGCCACGATCGCGGTCGAGAAGGCCGGGATCATCAAGCCCGGGTCGGTGGCCGTGCTGGCCGAGCAGACCCCCGAGGTCGCCGCCGTGCTGCTCGAGCGCGCCACCGAGGTGGGCGCCACCGTCGCCCGCGAGGGCATGGAGTTCGGCGTCGTCTCGCGCACCCCCGCCGTCGGCGGCCAGGTCGTGACGCTGCGCGGGTTGCGGGCGACGTACGAGGACGTGTTCCTGCCGCTCTACGGTGCCCACCAGGCGCAGAACGCCGCCGCTGCGCTCGCCGCCGTCGAGGCCTTCGGCAGCGGTGAGCTCGACGACGCCCTGGTGCGGGCCGCGTTCGCCGAGGTCACCTCGCCCGGTCGCCTCGAGATCATCCGGCGCAGCCCGACCATCGTGCTCGACGCGGCCCACAACCCGCACGGCGCCGAGGCCGTCGGCGCGGCGCTCGACGACTCGTTCTCCTTCAGCCCGCTGGTGGGGGTCGTCGGCGTGATGGAGGACAAGGACGCCGACGGCCTGCTGTCGGTGCTGGAGCCGCACCTCGCCCACGTCGTCTGCACCCAGAACTCCACCCCGCGGTCGATGTCGGCCGCTGCGCTGGGTCGGGTGGCCGCCGAGGTGTTCGGCGAGGACCGCGTGTCCGTGGTCGCCGACCTCGCCGAAGCGATCGACCGCGCCGCGACCCTGGCCGAGGCGCAGGAGGCGATCGACGTCTCGATCGGCGCCGGTGCCGTGCTGGTCACCGGTTCGGTGGTGACCGTCGGCGAGGCCCGCTCGCTGCTGAAGGGACGGCGATGAGCGAGGAGCAGCCCACCGCGGACGTCCCCGCGGCCCCTGCCGAGCGCTCGCCGCGGCGCGGGATGGCGGCCGCGGTGCTGAGCCTGGAGGCGATCACGCTCGGCCTCACGACCCCGGTGATGATCACCATCGCCGACGTCGACACCGGCCTCGCGCTGGCCGTCGGGCTCGGGCTCGCGGTGGTCTGCGTGCTGCTCGCCGGGATGCTGCGCGCGGAGTGGGCCTACACCGCCGGCTACGTCGTGCAGGTCGCCGCGGTCGCGCTCGGCTTCGTCCTGCCGGTGATGTTCGGGCTCGGCGCGATCTTCGCCGTGCTCTGGACCACCGCCGACCTGCTCGGGCGCCGGATCGAGCGCGAGCGTGCCGCCGCGTGGGCGGCCTGGCGAGAGGAGCAGCAGTGACCTTCACGACCACCGTCGGCGAGGGCGACCCGGCGCTCGACCAGCGGCTGTCCGATGAGCTCGACGCCGTCAACGCCGCCGCCATGGCGCACGCGGGGGAGCAGCGCGAGCTCACCGTCCGGATCGAGGACGGCGAGGGCCTCGCCGCCGGCATCAGCGGCTGGACGTGGGGCCAGGCGGCCGGGATCGCGATGACGTGGGCGCGCGCCGACGTCCGCGGCGCCGGCCTCGGGGCCCGGCTGCTGGAGGCCTTCGAGGCGGAGGCGGCGCGCCGCGGCGTACGGCACGTGTTCGTCACGTCGTTCACCTTCCAGGCGCCCGCGTTCTACGAGCGCCACGGCTACGTCGAGCTGGCCCGCTGGGAGTCGCTCCCGGTGCCCGGCGAGGCCGACGTGCACCTGCGCAAGGAGCTCGCCGGCCCCGCTCGCTAGGCTGCGGTCATGACCGACGTCCAGCGCTCCCTCGTCCTCGTCAAGCCCGACGGCGTCCGCCGCGGCCTGTCCGGCGAGATCCTCCGGCGGATCGAGGCCAAGGGCTACGGGCTCGTGGCCGTCGAGCTGCGCACCGCGACCGCCGAGGTCCTCGCCGAGCACTACGCCGAGCACGAGGGCAAGCCGTTCTACGGCCCGCTCGTCGACTTCATGCTCTCCGGCCCGGTCCTCGCCGTCGTGATCGAGGGCGAGCGCTGCATCGAGGGCTTCCGCTCCCTCGCCGGCGCCACGGACCCGACCGTCGCCGCCCCGGGCACCATCCGCGGCGACCTCGGCCGCGACTGGGGCCTGTCCGTCCAGCAGAACCTGGTCCACGGCTCCGACGCCCCCGAGTCCGCCGCGCGCGAGATCGGCATCTGGTTCCCCGAGCTCGCGGACTGACGCGAGCTCGCTCGCGGTCAGTTCGCGAGCGAGGCATCTTTCACCTCAGCGCCAAGCGTGCGCGCGCCACGCGCTGAGCGAGGCATCCTTCACCCCAGCCCGAGCAGGCGCGGTCAGTCCGCGAGCGAGGCATCTCCCACCCCAGACCCGAGCAGGCGGACGCGCCCACCGGACGTACTTGTCAGGCTCTCGCTGAACTTGTCGGCCCGTGCATGCCCTGACAAGTTCAGCGATCCCCGGTCAGCCGGGGATCACTGGAGCGACATCGAGTTCACCCCAGTCACACACGCCCCGCGCGTGTCCTGCCGGGATCGCCCGCCCGCGCTCCTTAACCTGAGCGTGGGTCGGCTGGGACAGGTCGGCCCGTCTTCCCCACCACCCGACCTGCAAGGGCTCCAGCGGCATGGCACTGAATGGCAAGACAGCGGGCCTCGTCGGCCGCGACATGGCCGTCGACCTCGGCACCGCCAACACGCTGGTCTACGTCCGCGGCAGGGGCGTGGTGCTCGACGAGCCGTCGGTCGTCGCGATGAACACCACCACCGGCGAGGTGCTCGCGGTCGGCCACGAGGCCAAGCGGATGATCGGCCGCACGCCCGACAACATCGTCGCCATCCGGCCGCTCAAGGACGGCGTGATCGCCGACTTCGAGGCGACCGAGCAGATGCTGCGCTACTTCATCCACCAGGTGCACCGTCGCCGCTACTTCGCCAAGCCGCGGATGGTCATCTGCGTGCCGAGCGGGATCACCGCGGTCGAGCAGCGCGCGGTCAAGGAGGCCGGCTACCAGGCCGGCGCCCGCAAGGTCTACATCGTCGAGGAGCCGATGGCCGCGGCGATCGGCGCCGGGCTCCCGGTGCACGAGGCGACCGGCAACATGGTCGTCGACGTCGGCGGCGGCACCACCGAGGTGGCGGTGATCAGCCTCGGCGGCATCGTCACCAGCCTGTCGATCCGCACGGCGGGCGACGACCTCGACCAGGCGATCATCGCGTGGATGAAGAAGGAGTACTCCCTCATGCTGGGGGAGCGCACCGCCGAGGAGATGAAGATGACCCTCGGGTCGGCCTTCCCGCTGCCCACCGAGCCCGACGCCGAGATCCGCGGCCGCGACATGGTCTCCGGCCTGCCCCGCACCGTCGTGGTGTCGAGCGCCGAGCTGCGCCAGGCGCTCGAGGAGCCGCTGCACAACATCATCGACGCGGTCCGGACGACGCTCGACCAGACCCCGCCCGAGCTCGCCGGCGACATCATGGACCGCGGCATCGTCCTCACCGGCGGCGGTGCCATGCTGCGCGGCCTCGACGAGCGGCTGCGCCACGAGACCGGCATGCCGGTCCACGTCGCCGAGGAGCCGCTCTCGTCGGTCGCCTACGGCGCCGGCAAGTGCGTCGAGGAGTTCGAGGCCCTCCAGCAGGTCCTCGTCTCGGACCCGCGGCGGTTCTGATGGCCGGTCTGGGGGGACACGACGGACGCGAGCGCCGTTGGCGCGGCACCGCCGAGCTCGAGTCGCGCAACCGTCCGCCGCGCTCGCTGCTCGTCGCGCTGGTGCTCGCCAGCATCACGCTGGTGACGCTCGACGTGTCGGGCGGGGGGTCGTCGCCGCTGGAGCCCGCGCGCCGTGCCGTCGGCGAGGCGTTCGGGCCCGCCGAGTCGGCCGCGGCGGCCGCCGTGCGCCCGTTCACCGCGGTGCCCGACTGGTTCCGCTCCAAGGACGACCTGTCCGACCGGGTCCGCGCGCTCGAGGCCAGCAACGCCGAGCTCCGCGGCCAGGTCGAGCTCGCCGGGTTCGACCGCAACCGGCTCGAGCAGTACGACGGCCTGACCTCCGCCGCCGAGGACCTCGGCTCCGCGCTGGTCCCGGCCCGCGTCGTCGCGATCGGCCCGCGGCAGTCGCAGAGCTTCACCGTCACCATCGACGCCGGCTCGGAGGCCGGCGTCGGTCCCGACATGACTGTGGTCAACAACGACGGACTGGTCGGCCGGGTGCTGCGGGTGACCCGCGGCACCGCGACCGTGCTGCTGGTGATCGACCCCGACTCGACCGTGGGCGGACGGGTCGGCTCGAGCATGGAGATCGGCTTCGTCACCGGCAGCGGCTCGCTCGACCAGGACGCCGGGCTCGACCTGCGGCTGGTCGACGACACGACGGTGCCGGCCCGGGACGACACGGTCGTCACCTGGGGCAGCGACACCGGCCCGTACGCCCCCGGCGTGCCGATCGGCACGATCACCGAGGTCTACAGCTCGGTGCGCGAGGCTACCCAGCGCGCGGTCGTGAAGCCGTTCGTCGACTTCTCCGCGCTCGACGTCGTGGGCGTGATGGTGCCGAGCGGCACGGAGAGCGACCGCGCGGTCGTCGAGGCCGACGGGAGCCTCCGGTGAAGGGCCTGCGCACCGGCGTCGCGGTGCTCGCCGTCGTCGTCGCCCTCGTTGTGCAGGTGTCGCTGTTCCCGCACCTGGCGTGGCACGGCATCGTGCCGAACCTGTGCCTGCTGGTCGTGGTCGCGGCCGCGCTGACCGTCGAGGCGCCGTTCGCGATGGTGCTCGGCTTCACCGCCGGCCTCGCCCTCGACCTCGCCCCGCCCGCCGACCACGTCGCCGGCCGCTGGGCACTGGCGCTGACGGTCGTTGCGTTCCTGGCCGCGCGGGTGCGGCAGGACCAGAAGCCGAGCGCACTCGCGGTCGTCGGCACGGTCGCCGCGGCGTCGTTCGTCGCGACCTCGCTCTTCGCCCTCACCGGCGTGCTCCTCCAGGACCCCGCGATGTCGGTGTCGGGCCTGCTCGAGGTGGTCCTGGTCGCGGTCGTGTGGGACGTGCTGCTGACGCCGTTCGTGCTGCCGCCCCTCATGCGGCTCTTCACCCGCCTCAGCCCGCAGTGGGCGACCTCGTGAGGCGCCCGTCGACCACCGGGCGGATGCGCCTGGTCGTGGTCCAGGTGCTGGCGTTCTCGCTGTTCGCGACGCTGTTCGTCCGGCTCTACTACCTCCAGGTGATCGGCGGTGACGCCTACCAGGCGCAGGCCGCCAACCAGTCGGTGCGCGACATCGTCGTCCAGCCCCAGCGCGGCCTGATCGTCGACAGCCAGGGCCGGCCGCTGGTCGCCAACCGCACGTCGTGGGTGATCTCGGTCGACCGGACCCTGCTCGGCAAGCTCGGCGAGGGCCAGCGCACCGAGCTGGTCCGCCGGGTCGCCGACGTGGTCAGCGCGACGCCCGAGGACGTCGAGGCCCGCCTGGTCACCTGCGGCGACCCGGGCAGCGTGCGCGACGTGTGCTGGAACGGCTCGCCCTACCAGCCGGTGCCGGTGGCGACCGACGTCCCGAAGAAGGTCGCGCTGCGGGTGCTGGAGCAGCCGGAGGACTACCCCGGCGTGCTCGCCGAGCAGCAGAACGTCCGGTCCTACCCCCGCCCGTTCGGCATCAACCTCGCCCACGTGCTCGGCTACCTCAGCCCGGTCACCGAGGACGAGTACGACGCAGCCGCCGCGCGCGACGACCGCTCGCTCAACGGCGCCTCCGTCGTCGGCCGGGCCGGCGTGGAGAAGCAGTACGACGAGTGGCTGCGCGGGCTCCCCGGCTACCGCCGCGTCGCGGTCGACTCGATGGGCCGCGTGCTCGGCGACGACTCGATGGTCGAGAGCACCCCCGGCGACACCCTCGTCACCTCCATCGACGCCAAGGTGCAGGCGGTGGTGGAGCGGCAGCTCGCCGAGCGGATCAAGGTCCAGCGGGCCACGTTCGACAAGGTCACTGGGCGCAACTACGAGGCCGACTCGGGCGCCGCCGTGGTGCTCGACGCGAAGACCGGCCGGGTGATCGCGATGGCGAGCCAGCCGACCTACGACCCCGACGTGTGGACCGGTGGCATCAGCGAGGACCAGCTCGCCCGGCTCTACTCCGAGAAGGCCGGCACGCCGCTGCTCTCGCGTGCCACCCAGGGCCAGTTCGCGCCCGGCTCGACGTGGAAGCCGTTCATGACCGCGGGTGCGCTCACCAACGGGTACTCGATGGACACCACGCTGCCGTGCTCCTCGGGCTTCCAGGTCGGCAACCGGGTCTTCCGCAACCACGAGTCCGGCGCCTACGGCACGATCGGCTTCGCCCAGGCGCTCGAGGTCTCGTGCAACACGTTCTTCTACCGGATCGGCTACGACTTCTGGCAGCGCTTCGGCAGCGACCCGGCTGACATCGACGCCAGGGACCCGCTGGTCGAGGAGGCCAAGGACTTCGGCTTCGGCTCGCGCACCGGCGTCGACCTGCCCGGCGAGGCGCCCGGCCGGATCGCCGACCGGCACTGGAAGCAGGCCTACTACGAGTCGCAGAAGGACTACTACTGCGACCTGGCCGGCAAGCCGCAGACGGCCGACACCAGCGACTTCGTCTACACGTTCGCGCGCGAGTTCTGCCTCGAGGGCAACCTGTACCGCGCCGGCGACGCCGTGAACTTCTCGATCGGCCAGGGCGACACCATCGTCACGCCGCTCCAGCTGGCCCGTGCCTATGCGGCGCTCTCCAACGGAGGCACGCTGTTCGCGCCGACGGTCGCGAAGGCGCTGGTCAGCCCCGAGGGCGAGGTGCTGCGTCGGATCACCCCGAAGAAGGTCGCCCACGTCGACGTCCCGCAGAAGTACCTCGACTTCATCGACCAGGCGCTCCAGGGCGTCACGCGCACGGGCACGATGGCGTGGAAGATGATCGACTTCCCGCTCGACCAGGTCACGGTCCGCGCCAAGACCGGCTCGGCGGAGGTCTACGGCAAGCAGTCGACCGGCTGGGTCGCGTCCTACACCGAGGACTACGTCGTGGTGATGATGATCAGCCAGGCCGGCACCGGCTCCGGGTCGACCGGCGACGGCATCCGCAAGATCTGGGAGGCGCTCTACGGCATCGACGGCACCGACGTCCGCGCGGCGAACGCGGCCACGCCCGGCACCGTGCCTCCGGCGTCGCTGCCGCAGTTCCTCGACGACGGCTCGATCATGCCGCCCGTCGTGAAGGCAGGGGAGTGACCCGGTGACCGTGCTGTCCGTACGCCCCTCGCGGCAGTCCCGCCCGACCCGCCCGGGGCAGCCGACCAGCCTCCGCGCACCCGGTCTCGACTGGCTGCTGCTGCTCGCCGCGCTCGGGCTCGTCGTCCTCGGCACGCTGCTGGTGTGGTCCGCGACGTCGACCCGCGCCGACCTGACCGGCGACGACCCCGACGCCTACCTGCGCAAGCAGCTCGTCAACGTCGCGATCGGGCTGGTGCTGATGGTCGCGGTGCTCGCCACCGACCACCGCTGGGTCCGCATCCTGGCGCCGGTGGCCTACCTCGCGAGCGTCGCCGGGCTGGTCATGGTGCTCGTCGCCGGTTCGACGATCAACGGCTCCCGCTCCTGGATCCAGCTCGGCGGGATGTCGATCCAGCCCTCGGAGCTGGCCAAGCTCGCCGTGGTGATCGGGATGGCGCTCGTCGTCGCCGAACGCACCGAGCGCCGGTGGGGCCGCAGGGTGGGCAGCCTGGAGGTGCTGGCGATGCTCGCCATCGCGGGCGTGCCGGCCGTGCTGATCCTGCTGCAGCCCGACCTCGGGACCATGCTCGTGCTGTCCGCGACGGTCTTCGGCGTGCTGGCCGTCGCCGGTGCCGGGAGGCGCTGGCTCCTCGGCCTGACGCTCGGGGCCGTCGTCGGTGCGGCCGGCGCCGTCGCGATGGGCGTGCTGAAGCCCTACCAGGTCGACCGGTTCATGGCCTTCACCAACCCCGGCCTCGACCCCCGCGGCGCGGGCTACAACACCGAGCAGGCGCGCATCGCCGTCGGCAACGGCGGGCTCTTCGGCCAGGGCCTCTTCGGCGGCTCGCAGACCCGCTCGGGCTTCGTGCCCGAGCAGCACACCGACTTCATCTTCACCGTCGCCGGCGAGGAGCTCGGCCTGGTCGGCGCGGGCGTGCTGATCGCGCTGGTCGCGGTCGTGGTGTGGCGCGCCCTGGCGATCTCCGCGGCCGCGGGCGACCTGTTCGGCCGCGTCGCCGCCGCCGGCATCGCCTGCTGGTGGGGATTCCAGGCCTTCCAGAACATCGGCATGTGCCTGGGCATCATGCCGGTCACCGGCGTGCCGCTGCCGTTCGTGTCCTACGGCGGCAGCTCGATGTTCGCCGGGATGCTCGCGCTGGGCCTGCTGCAGAACATCCACCTGCGCTCGCCCCGCGGCCCGCTCTCACGGTGACGGGGTCGCCGAGCCGCAGGTGTCGGGCGGCGTGAGCCGCAGGTCGGCCCAGAGCCGGTCGTGGTCCGAGGCGCCGGACTCCTCGACCCGGCTCACCAGCGGGCGCAGGCCGCGGGCGAAGAGGTAGTCGATCTTCCGCCCGCCCCGGCTCGTGGCGGCCCGCCCCTCTCCGGCGGCCTGCCAGGTGTCGGTGAGCTCGCTGCCGATCGCGGCGACGGCGGCCGAGCCGGGCCAGGCGTTGAGGTCACCGCCGAGCACGGTGGGGACGTCGTCGCCGGCGACCACGCCCGCGACCTGCCGCGCCTGCGCGAGGCGTACGTCCGGGCGCGTGGCGTCGAGGTGGGTGTTGTAGACCCGCAGCGCCTGGCCCGAGACCTCCAGCGTCACCCACTGCAGGCCCCGGCCCTCGGCGCGCGGGCTGCGGACGAGCTGGATCCGGCCCTGCTGCACGATCGGGAAGCGGCTGAGGATGAGGGTGCCGTAGCCGCCCGTCCCGCGGACCAGGTTGGTGCTGAAGGAACCGTCCATGCCGACGGCCTCCGCGAGCAGCTCGGCCTGGTCGACGCCGCCGGTGCGGATCATCTCGCGGTCGACCTCCTGGAGCAGCACGACGTCGGGGTCGACCTCGAGGATCTCGCGGGCGACGGCGTCGAGGCTGCCGGTGGAGCGGTGGGTGTTGAACGACAGCACGCGCAGCCGCACCGACTGCCGGAACTGCTCGCACACCAGCTCGTCGAGGCCCGGGGGCGGCGACGGGACGGTCTCGGACGCGCCGGCGGTGGGAGAGGGCGTGCCCGCCGAGGTCACGTCGCGGACGTCGTCGGTCGCGGTCGGCACCGACGGCCCGGGGTCGTCGACCCGTTCGGGCCCGTCCTGCTGGTCGCGCAGGAACAGCACCGCGATGACCGCGACCAGGACGACCACGACGCCGATGCGCAGCCACTCCTCGCGTCGACCCATCCCGCGTCCCCCTCGCTGGATCCGTCGCCGGTGCGGTGGCCGGATCCGTGGTTAGGCCGCACCGGTCGCGGCGGCGTACCCTTGATGATCGCGCACCGGGCCAACGGCCCGCCCGTCCGGCCCCTCCACACCCGGCTCCCCGCCGGTCGTCGATCTCCCTCAGGTAGGTGTTCCCCAGCATGTCCGTCGCGTCGGTGTTCCCGCGCCTGGAGGCCAGGCTTCCGTCGGTGCAGAAGCCCATCCAGTACGTCGGTGGCGAGCTGAACTCGGTCGTCAAGGACTGGGACTGCGCCGAGACGTCCGAGACCGGCGGCCCGACGGTCCGCTGGGCGCTGATGTACCCCGACGCCTACGAGGTCGGCCTGCCCAACCAGGGCGTGCAGATCCTGTACGAGGTGCTCAACGAGCGCGACTGGATCCTGGCCGAGCGCACCTACTCGGTGTGGCCGGACATGGAGCAGGTGATGCGTGCCGGCGACGAGCACGGCCCGATCCCGCAGTTCACCGTCGACAGCCACCGCCCGGTCGGCGCGTTCGACCTGTTCGGCCTGAGCTTCTCCACCGAGCTCGGCTACACCAACATGCTCAACGCCCTCGACCTGGCCGGCATCCCGCTGCACGCGGCCGACCGCGGCGAGGACGACCCGGTCGTGATCGCCGGCGGCCACGCGGCCTTCAACCCCGAGCCGATCGCCGACTTCGTCGACGCGGCCGTGCTCGGCGACGGCGAGGAGGTCGTGCTCGCGATCTCCGACGTGGTCCGCGAGTGGAAGTCCGAGGACCGCCCCGGCGGCCGCGAGGAGCTGCTGCGCCGGCTCGCCGTCACCGGCAACATCTACGTCCCGCGCTTCTACGACGTCGCCTACGCCGCCGACGGCTCGATCGAGGCGGTCGTGCCGAACCGGCCCGGCATCCCGTTCCGGGTGCGCAAGCACACCCTGATGGACCTCGACCAGTGGCCGTACCCGCAGAACCCGCTGGTGCCGCTCGCCGAGACCGTCCACGAGCGCTTCTCCGTCGAGATCTTCCGCGGCTGCACCCGCGGCTGCCGCTTCTGCCAGGCCGGCATGATCACCCGCCCGGTCCGCGAGCGCTCGATCAAGACGATCGGCGACATGGTCGAGAACGGCATCCGCAAGTCGGGCTTCGAGGAGGTCGGCCTGCTCTCGCTCTCCAGCGCCGACCACACCGAGATCGGCGAGGTCGCCAAGGGGCTCGCCGACCGCTACGAGGGCTCCAACGTGTCGCTGTCGCTGCCCAGCACGCGCGTCGACGCCTTCAACATCACCCTCGCCAACGAGTTCTCCCGCAACGGTCGCCGCTCGGGCCTGACGTTCGCGCCCGAGGGCGGCTCCGAGCGGATGCGCAAGGTCATCAACAAGATGGTCAGCGAGGACGACCTGATCCGCACCGTCGCGACGGCGTACTCCCACGGCTGGCGCCAGGTGAAGCTCTACTTCATGGTCGGCCTGCCCACCGAGACCGACGAGGACGTGCTGCAGGTCGCCGACCTCGCCAAGCGCGTGATCGCGAAGGGCCGCGAGGTCACCGGGCGCAACGACATCCGCTGCACGGTGTCGATCGGCGGCTTCGTGCCGAAGCCGCACACGCCGTTCCAGTGGGCCGCACAGCTCGACCACGAGGCCACCGACGACCGGCTCAAGAAGCTGCGCGACGTGGTGCGCGAGGACAAGAAGTTCGCTCGCGCGATCGGCTTCCGCTACCACGACGGCAAGCCCGGCATCGTCGAGGGACTGCTCTCGCGCGGCGACCGCCGCGTCGGCCGGGTCATCGAGGAGGTGTGGCGCGACGGCGGTCGGTTCGACGGCTGGAGCGAGCACTTCTCCTACGACCGCTGGATGGAGTCCGCCGAGCGCGGCCTCGCCGGCACCGGGGTCGACGTCGACTGGTACACCACGCGCGAGCGCGACTACGACGAGGTGCTGCCGTGGGAGCACCTCGACTCCGGCCTCGACAAGGACTGGCTGTGGGGTGACTGGGAGGACGCCCTCGCGGCCGCCGACGGCGCCGACATCGAGATCGAGGACTGCCGCTGGACGCCGTGCTACGACTGCGGCGTGTGCCCGGAGATGGGCACCGAGATCCAGGTCGGCCCGACCGGGCAGAAGCTGCTCCCGCTCTCGGTGGTCTGACCGGCCGCGAACGCCGGTGCGGCGGCGCGCGCCGTGGCATAGTCGCGGCTCGTGCTGCACCTCCTCGACCTCGGGACCCGGAAGTTCTGGCGGCTGACCGGACGTCCGGTCGACCTCGACGGGGCCGAGCGGTGGCTGGACGCCCCGATGAGCGGGTCGTCGCGGGTCGGCGCGGGCTGGGTCGCGGACGAGTCGGCCCGGCACGGCGGCCCACCCGCCGTGGTCGAGGACGGCGCCGGCCTGCTGCCGTCGATGTCCGCGCTCGACGGCCCGGGCTTCGACGCGTCCCGCCTGCGCCCGGAGGTCCGTGACTTCTACGAGCACACGTCCGCGTGGCAGATGGAGGTGTGGACCGGCTGGTCGCCGCTGTTCTGGCCGGGCGGCGAGGTCGTCTCCCGGCTCTGGGGGCGCCGGGTGGAGCAGCTCGCGCTGCCGATGCGCCCGCTCGACGTGGCGCGCGGCATGGACAGCCGGATCACGCCGATCCGCGACGCGGCCGGCACGCAGGTCGCCGCCGCGTGGACGCGTACGCTGCGCGCCGACGGGCGACCGGTCTTCAGCGGGGCCTACTCCGCCGGCTCCGTCCCTGGGTCGCCCGGCCCGAGCGTGCACGTCGCGTTCCCGCTCGAGTCCGGCAACGTGCAGGTGTTCCTCCGACCGACGGTCACCGACGACGGCGGCCTCCTCCTCGAGTCGCCGTCCGGCCGGTTCGGCGACGACGGCGCCTACGTCGTGGTCCGCGACGGGGGCGGCACCCACGCCGCGCGGGTGCCGCTGCACGAGACCTTCCACGTCTTCCCCGACGACCACGGCGTGCTGCGCACCGACCACGAGCTGCGGCTCTGGGGTGCGTCCGCGGTCCGCCTGCACTACCGGCTGGACCGCGCCCGGTGAGCGTCCACTCCTTCCACCTCGCGGAGGTGCCGCGGCACGTCGGTGCGCGGGCGCTGCTGGGTCCGGCGCCGGGCGTCGCCGGGCTCGACCACGCGGAGTGCCTGTCGCTGATGCGGCTCGGCGCGCCCACCGTGTCGCCCGACCGGCTCCAGCTGAGCCGGCTCGCGGTCTTCGCCCAGTGGCGCGACGAGGACGCCCTCGACGCCTTCCTCGACCGCGACCCGCTCGGGCGGCGGCTCGCGGGCGGCTGGCACGTACGCCTCGAGTTCCTGCGCCGCTGGTCGACGCTCGAGGCGCTGCCGGGTCTGCCGGTGCGCGCCGGTGCGTGGGACCAGGACGAGCCCGTCGTGGCCGTGACGCTGGCGCGGATGCGGCTGCCCGAGGTGCCGCGGTTCCTGCGCCACGGCAAGCCGGTCGAGCGGCTGGTGCGCGACCACCCGGGCACCACGCTGGCGCTCGCGGCCGCACGCCCGCCGCGCACGATCTCGACCTTCTCGGTGTGGCGCAGCGTGCAGGAGATGGAGGACATGGTCCACGGCCGCTCGCGGGTGGCCGCGCCGGCGCGCCACGCGTCGGCGATGGCCGAACGCGAGCGGCGCGACTTCCACCACGAGTTCGCGACCTACCGGTTCCGCCCGCTGGCCGAGCACGGGGAGTGGCAGGGCCGCAGGGGCATCGTCCCGGGTCGATAGAGTGCGGCGCGTGAGCGAGCCGGACCCCGAGACCCTGCGCGACGAGGTGGAGCTGCTGCGCCGCGAGCTCGCCGCGGCGCGCGCCGACCAGGAGACCTGGGGCGAGCGCGAGGCGCGGCTGCGCAAGTCGCGCGACCGTGCGGCGAAGGCCGCCGACGTGCTGTCCGAGCTGCTCGCCGAGCGGCTGCGCGGCGAGACCGCGGTCGCCGGCGCGGGGGAGCGCTCGTGGTGGCGCCGCGGGTCGACGTCCGTGACGGCCGAGGAGGCCGGCCAGCTCGAGCTGATCCGCCAGTCGCCGCTCTTCGACGCGGCGTTCTACCTGCGCACCCACCTCGACGTCGCCCGCCGCGGCGAGGACCCGGGCGTGCACTTCCTGCGCCACTGGGACCACCCGTTCCGCAAGCCCAGCGAGTCCTTCGACATCGCGCAGTACGTCCTCGACCACCCCGAGGTGATCGTCGAGCGGGTCAACCCACTGGTGCACTTCTTGGCCTCGGACGAGGCCGAGGGCGCTGACTCCTACCCCCCGGCCAGCCGGTGACCGGCGCGTCGACGCCGGGGCTCGACGCGCGGCTGCAGGAGCGACGCGACCGCCTCGCCGACTTCCACGCCCGCTGGGCGGCGTTCGCGCGCCGCTGGCGACGCGCCGCCAGCGAGGGGCCGGAGGCCGCCGCCGCGCTGGTCGAGCAGGCGCTGCGCGAGGGCCTGCCCGAGGCGTCGGGTGACGCGGCCGCCCCGGCGGAGCGGGTGTCGCTCGCCGCGGCCCGCGCGGTCGTCGCGGCCAGCGGTTACCTCGACGCCGACGCGTACGCCGTCCGCCACCGGCTCAAGCGCGGCACCGACCCCTACCGCCACCACGTCGAGACCGGCTGGCGGCTGCTGCAGAACCCCAGCCCCCGCTTCGACCTGTGGAGCTACTGGGCCGACCACCTCGACCCGACGCAGGAGGGCGCCGACCCGCTGCTGCACTGGCTGGTGGTGGGTCGCCACGACGGCCTCCCGCCCGTGCCGCCGTCCGTGCCGGTGCGCCCGGCTCAGGGCCTCGGCGCCTCGCCCCGCCGGATCTGCCTGTTCGCGGCCCACGACAAGGACGGGATCGTCGACGACTACGTCGTGACCTACCTGCGCGAGCTGTCCCGGCACGCCGACGTCCACTACCTCGCCGACGGCGTCCTCGAGCCGGGCGAGCTCGACAAGCTGGCCGACGTGACCGTCGGCGCGTGGAGCGTCCCGCACGGCGGCTACGACTTCGGGTCGTTCTCGATGCTGGCGCGCGACCTCGTCGGCTGGGACGTGGTGGACACCTACGACGAGCTGCTGCTGGCCAACGACTCCTGCTTCCTGCTGCACCCGCTCGACGAGGTGTTCGCGACGATGGACGCCCGTGCGTGCGACTGGTGGAGCCTGCAGGCCACCTCGATGGAGCACGACGAGAACTACTTCCGCGACGACTCGCCGATCCCGCTGGCCGAGGCCAAGCGGCGCTTCGTGGGGCAGCGGCACTTCAGCGACGTGCGCTACCTCCACCTCAGCTCGTACTTCCTCGCCTTCCGGCGGCCGGTGGTCGGCGACCCCGGCTTCCGCTGGCGCCTCGACACGGTGGTGCCGCAGGAGGCGAAGGGCCTGGTCGTGCACAAGTACGAGGTCGGGCTCAGCCGCCACCTGACCGACCTCGGGTTCGACTTCGACACCTGGCTGCCGGACCTCCAGCCGTTCCACCCGCTCTACTCCCGGCACGTGTTCGACCTCGTGGGGCAGGGGTTCCCGCTCGCCAAGCGCAACTTCCTCGGCGAGAACCCGCGCCGGGCGCCGGGTGTGGGGGAGTGGCGCGAGCGCCTCGCGACCCTCGCGCCCTCGGCGCGCACCGACGAGATGGCCGCCAACATCGCGCGGGTCACCGACCCCGCGCGGATCCACGACGCGTACGACGTGGTGCTCGACGAGGCGACCGGGAGGCGCACGGTGCGGACCTCCGCGCTGGCCGGCCACCCCTTCCGCCGGATGGACCGCGAGACGCCGTCGTTCGGCCACTGGTGGGCCTTCGCCGCCGGTCCGAGCGGCCGGCTCGACCCGGGCGTGCGCGCGGTCCTCGAGGCCGTGCGCCACGACCCGAGCATCCGTAAGGTCTTGCTGACCCGCGCCCGCCCGCTGCTCGACGACGTCGCCGGCGACGGCGTGACGGTGGTCCCCGTCGCCACCCTGGAGGGACAGGAGACGCTGGTGCGCTGCGGCGTGCTGGTCGTCGCCGACCCGCTCGACGCGGCGCTGCCGCACGCGCCGCTGCCGGCCCGCCACCGGATCCTCCACGTCGGCGCCCCCTTCGACGACGCCCGCCCCGCACCGGACCTCGGGGCCGTCGACGCGGTCGCGGTCGCGTCGCGCTGCGAGGCCGCGAGCCGCCGCGTCGCGAACCCGACGCTGGGCGAGGACGACGTGTGGCTCTCGGGCCTGCCACGGCACGACCTGCTGCTGCCCGGTGCGGTGCTGCCGCCCGACCTCGCCGCGGCCGAGGCGTCCCTGCGGGAGCGGCTCGACGCTCGCGCGCTCGTCCTGGTGACCGGCTCGGCCTCGGCCTGGTCGGCCGACGACGCCGTGCGCCTGCACGAGTGGGCGAGCGGCGCCGGTGCGGTGCTGGGAGTGCGCGAGGCGCGACCCGACGCGCCCGGCGGGCTCACCCGCCTGTTCGCGCCGGTGGCGCCGTTGGGGCTGAGCGACCGCTCGGTCGTGTCCGAGGCGGTCGTCCTGCGCGCCGCGTCCGTGGTGGTCTCCGACACGACCGCGCTGGCCCTCGACGCCCGCGCCGCCGGCCGTGCCCACCTCGTGCACGCTCCGGGTGGCACCGTCGACGACCTGCTCGCTCGGCTCGGTGCCCTCGCGGGCGCGGGCTGGTCGGCTCCCTCCGACGCCCCCGAGGGGACGGTCCCGCTCGACGGCGGTGCCGCGCGCCGGTTCGTGCGGCGCGTGCGGCTGCGCGAGCTCGCCCGGGGCTGAGCCCTCAGCGCCGGCGGCGTACACGTGTCCGAGATGCTGCCCTCGAGCTGGTGGGCGGAGGGCGACACGCCGGACACGTGTGGCCGAACGGCCAGCAGGCAGTGCCGGAGCACCTAGGATCCACCGAATGCTGACCCGCCACAGCCTCCGGCTCGCCATCGTCGCCCTTCCCCTCGTCGCCCTCCTGCCGTCGACGGCTCACGCCGATCGGATCGTGACCCGTGACCCGGCAGGCGACGCCCTCGTCACGTCCGAGGTGGACGGAGTGGAGCAGTCGGCCGTGGCGGCGGACCATCGCACCGTCGACATCGTCCGGACGGTGGTCGTCCACGACGCCGAGGTCGTGCGGGTGCGCACGCAGTTCCGGAGGCTCGCCTCGGATCCCCTCGTGTTCATCGGCGCCAGGCTGAAGCTGCCGAAGGGCAAGGTCGACGTGCTCGTCGAGCATCTCGGCGGCACGCCGATCGTGAGCGGTACGGCCGGCGGAGGCCGAGAGCTCGACTGCCCGGGGTTGGAGGCCCGCGTCCAGCGCACCACCCGGTCGATCACCCTCTCCGTGCCGACGTCGTGCCTGCGCGACCCACGCTGGGTCCGGGTCGGAGTGGTCGCCTTCGGCGGTGACCTGGACCAGGAGGACTCGACGACGGACGGGATCTACTCCGACGACGCGCACCGCGATGGCACGTTCGACGCGGACAAGCCGGCTCTCGGCCCACGGGTCCGCCGCGGGTGAGTGAGCGCGGGCTTCTCGAGCTCGCGGTCGCAGGCGTTCCTCTCCTCGGCCACCTGAGCGGCTTGTCGAAGCGATGACGACGCGAACGCGCAGGACGCTCCAGGTCGCGGTGGTGGCCCTTGGCGCCTTCTTCCTGATCGCGGAGCTGGCGGTTGACGGCGTGTCGCCGTGGGACTTCGTCCCGGTCGTCGGCGTCCTGCTCGGGCTGGTCGCCATCGAACAGGTGCACCGGAATCACGAGCGCCGGCTGTAGGTCGCACGGCATGGAGGGCACCCGGGGATCCGGGGATCCGGAGACCGGGATGGACGGGCACGTCGACCGAGGGGGAGGACGACGATGGGTCGAAGGTCGACCGCGAAGGCGGACACGCCGGCAGCGGGAGCAGTCTCGGGCAGTGGCAAGCGGCTCATTCCGCGGTGGTGGTCGACGACGGTGATCGTCGTGCTGACGGTCTTCACGCTGGTGATCGGACTGATCTCGGCCGTGGCCGGTGACGGGCTGGTGGACCTGTCGATGTTCGGGCTGGCCGTCGTCAGCGGACTCGTCCTGGTCTCCGCGATGTCGGCGTTCGTGCGTCCGCGTCGCCGGCGCGAGCCGAAGGTCCTCGCCGACGGGTCCCGGGTGTTCCGGGCGCCCGCGTTGACGACATGGCCACTCGTGGCCGCGTGGATCGTCGTGCTCGGGGTCGCGGCGGTGTGGGGGTGGGTGGTGGTCACCGACATCGGCGAGCTGGAGTCACCCGGGTTCTCGCTGGTCATGGTCGTCGGCGCGCTCGGGTCGCTGCCGGACTTCGCGCGCCTGGTGACCGGTCGGCTGCACCGCTGGACGCTCACCGTGGGGCCGGACGCGTTGACGTACCGCGGCTACCGCACCGACGTGACCGTCCCGTGGCGTGACGTGCGGGGAGCGCACGTCCACGAGCGCGGGCCGGCAGGGGTGCGCATCGACATGCGTGGCGCGCAGGCCAAGGACCCGATCGTCCCGATCGCGGCGTTCGACGTGCCGGCCGAGCAGCTGGTCGAAGAGGTCGCGGAGGCACGCAAGAACGCCCGCCGCTGAGACCGACCGGGCGTGAGCTCCTCGGCGCCGCCACCGGGCAGGACCAGCGGACCGCGGCAACATCCGGATCTGCCACAACGAGTGGTTGCCGCGATCACCGCGCCCTTCAGGTGCGAGCCGTCGTGAGCGGGGCCGCAGTCAGTCCGGCGGCGCTACTTCTTGGCCGTACGCGTTGCGCGACACCACACGGCGCGGGCCTCGTCGCAACCGCGGGGACTTGGCCGCAAAGAGCACGGCTGCCACGCCAACGACCAGGTGTACGACCTGAGGTCCGGCAGGATCCGGGTGCAAGGGGTTGACCGGCTCCCACGTCATCACCCCCCGATAGAAGAGCGGGAGCACGGGACTCGTGAAGCCCACGATGAACAGCACCGCGCGGGTGAAGGCACGCTCCCAGACGGACGCGACGAGGACCACCACGCTCAGCAGGCCGAGCAGGAGGAACGGGAAGCCCGGCTGCCACGTGCCCGCGCAGAAGGCGGGGTCGAAGTCCGGGTGTCCGTCACTGCAGTTCGCGGCGAAGCCCCGCAGGTAGATCGCGTTGAGCCAGAAGGTGCACCACAGCGCGGCGCAGGCCGCCACGAAGGCGACAGCGGACCGCAGCACCATCCACGCGTCACTGGAGAACCTCGTTGGCGAACCCTGACTCGGCATGGCGTACACAGTGTCGGGCTCGCAGGTGCGACGCGTGAGCGCTCGTACTCAGACCGTCTCGCCCGGAGCGTGGGGTGAGACCTGACCCGCATCTGCAGGCGCACTCACGGGCCGAGGTCGCTTCGAAGCTCGTCAATCGCTTCCAACGACACCGTTCGACCCCGAAGTGGCGGTGGCGTGTCGGCTCGCTCGAATGCTCCGTACTCCATCGACGGATGGTGGTGTGTGACCGTTGCCGAAGGACGTGTGCAGTTGATGGACCCGAGCGTCCGGACATGCGGCGTCGGGTGCGCGGATCTGGCGACGAGACGATCCGTGGAAGCTCGCGATCGGTTCGCCTCAGCCAGACGACAGCTCGCCGATGGGAGACGAATCTGCACCGACAGGGCAAGCCCAGACCGCGCGACCGTGTTCGATGACGGCTTGCCGGGGGTGGTTGTCAGGGTGGGCCGCGCAGATCGGCCAGTTGGTGGGTCGGCCGATCCTGGCGAGTTCCTCGACCACCCATTCCTGGACCTGGTCGGCCAGGTGGGCGAGAGCCTGATCGTCGGACAGCGTGAGGTCCAACCACACACCCGTTCCGCTGCTGTCGGCCCCGAGCAGCATCACGGACTCCGACGGTTCCCAGGTCTGCCACGTCGTCGGTTCGACGCGGGGCAGCGGCACGCCTCCGGCTGCCAGGTCGTCGAGAATGAGGTCGAGCACCTCGTCGATCGAACGCGTCACCCGGCCAGTGTTCCTCGAACGCGACCCACTCCGCCCGGATCTGCTGCGATGAGCGAACGTCCGCCGGTACCCCCGCCTACAGTCTGCTCATGTTCGACATCGGCGCACTGGAGCTGCTGGTCATCGCTGTGATCCTCGCCGCCTTGGTGGTGTATCTGCTCAGGAGTCGTCGAGGTCACTGACATCCGGGTCTGCCGCGACCCGTGCGTCCGCACCGACGAGCGTCCGTTCGTCGAGATGGCGGCGGCAGTGCTGTCGCCGGCGGATGCAGCCTTGGAGCGCACGTGCGGCGGATGTTGCCCCGCTTCGGCGCTTGGGTTCAGTGGGTGATCGCAACACCTGATCATCGAGGTGTTGGTGTGCAGGCACGTGGAGGGCGGCCGAGGCCGCCGGCCGAGACGGTTGCCCGGTTCTGGGCTGAGATTCGTCGAGGTTCGTCGCACGAAGATGCTGCGGTGGCTGTGGATGTGACGCGCAGGACGGGCAACAGGTGGTTCAACGAGCGTGGCGGCGTGATGCCCCCGATCGGCTCGGGTCGTCGCTCGAGGAGCTTGTCGTTCGCCGAGCGCGAGGAGATCGCGCTGCTACGCGTGCGCGGTGCGGGAGTGCGAGAGATCGCCCGAGAGCTCGATCGCTCGCCCTCGACGATCAGTCGCGAGCTGCGACGCGTCCAGCACCATGGCAAACGCCCCGCCCGACGTCGGCTGGAGTACCGGGCATCGACGGCACAGGCCGATGCCGATCGCTAGGCTCTGCGCCCGAAACAGGCGCGGCTGGCGACCAACGACCGGCTGCGCGACGAGGTGCAGTCCAGACTGGTCGATGACCACAGTCCCGAGCAGATCGCCCGACGACTGCGCGAGGACTTCCCCGACGATCCGGAGATGTGGGTGTCGCACGAGACGATCTACCAGTCGCTCTACGTCCAGAGCCGTGGTGCGCTCAAGCGCGAGCTGGCCAAGCACCTGCGCACCGGCAGGACTGTACGCAAGCCCCACCGCAAGAGTGACCTGCGGCGCGAACGGTTCGCCGAGATGGTGATGATCAGCGAACGCCCCGCCGAGGTCGAGGACCGCGCTGTGCCCGGGCACTGGGAAGGCGACCTGATCCTCGGCTCGGCCCAGTCGGGGTCGGCGGTGGGCACGCTGGTCGAACGGGCAACCCGGTTCGTGATGCTGCTCCACCTGCCTGGCGGCCACAGCGCCGACATCGTGCAGGAAGCGATGGTCGCGAAGATGGCGACGCTGCCTGAGCAGCTGCGAGTCTCGCTGACCTGGGACCAGGGCAGCGAGATGGCCAACCACGTCCAGATCGCCGAGGCGACCGGACTCGACATCTACTTCTGCGACCCACACTCGCCCTGGCAGCGAGGCAGCAACGAGAACACCAACGGGCTCCTGCGTCAGTACCTGCCCAAGGGCGCCGACCTGAGTTTCTACGGCCCCGGGATGCTCGACAACATCGCCGCTCAACTGAACCGCCGACCACGCAAGACCCTGAAGTGGCGCACTCCTGCCGAAACCCTCGACGCGCTACTGTCCGGAGAGTCCGAACCGCCTGGTGTTGCGACCACCGGCTGAATCCGCCGCGCCTGGACGGGCCAGAACCGCCACACGTGCGGACGCGCCCGGATCCGACCGGCCGACCTGCCGCGTCGGAGCAGCCGCACGGCTCGGGGAACGACACGCCGCCGGCCCAGGTCATGGCGCGAGACCAGGACCTCCGACGTCGTCCGGGTGCGCCCGAGCCACCTCGTACCGCGCCCAGGTGCTGCCGGCGTCGCCCCGGACGAGCCCGAACGGGCGGAGCGCCACCGCCCGGCCGCCCGGCCCCAGCGGGTCGCCGTCGAGGAACGACGGCGTGCCCAGGCCGCCGACCAGGGCGGGGAACATGACCACGTGGAGCTCGTCGACCAGCCCGGCGCGCAGCAGCGCGCCGTTGATCCCGCCGCCACCGTCGGCGACGACGACCGTGGCACCGAACGTCGCCGCGAGGCGCTGGAGGGCGAGCGCGAGGTCCACGGTCCGGTCGCCGACGACGAGATGGCCGATGCCCCGCTCCTCGAGGTCGTCGAGGTACGCCGCCGGGGTGGCCCGACAGGCGAGGACCACCAGCGACGTCTCGTCGTCACCGGTGTGGGTCCAGTCGACCCGACCGCGGCCGTCGACCACCGCGAAGACGCGCGGGGTCGACCTCGGCACGTGGTCGGGTCGCTCGGCTCCTGCCGGAGGGCCGGTCCACCGCGAGACGGCGTCGCGGCCCACGAAGGTGCCGCTGCCCTCGAGCACGACCGTCGGCGCGTGGTGTTCCCGGATCCAGCGCTCGCGCTGCTCGAGCAGCCCCTCGACGTCGGGCGGCCACGCGTCGCGCCAGCGCCGGGCGACGTCGGGCTGCAGCAGCCGCTCGGCCGGCGACAGCGTCACCCGACCATCGACGCTCGCCGTGGTGGTCATCACGACCCGGGGCCGGCTCCACAGGGGTGTGCTCATCGCTCGACCGTAGGGCGGACGACCGACAGCCCGGCGGGCTAGAGGGGACCGGTGACGGGCCCCAGCCCCCGCTCCTCGCGGGCGCGGTTGACGACCTCGGTCACGAACGCGCCCTTGCGTGCGGTGTAGTCGCCGGCCTCCCACGCCCCGTCGCGCAGGAGGCGGGCCTTCAGCGCCCCGTAGGCGTCGCGGTCCGCCGGGTGTCGGCGCAGCCAGTCCGGGAACAGGCGCACGTGCGCCTCGGGCCACTGCGCGGCGGTGAAGAGGTGCGCGATCGCCCGGCGTACGTCGCCGTCGAGCAGGAAGGTCGCGGCGTGGTCCCCCAGCGGTCGCGGCGCCGTCCAGCCCGCGGCGACGAACCGTGCGTCGTACGCGGCCGGGTCGGCGCCCTCGGGCGCCCGGATCGCGACGTCGATCACGGGCTTGGCGGCCAGCCCCGGCACCGACGTCGAGCCGACGTGCTCCAGCTCCCACCCCGGCCCCAGCCCGCGGCGCAGGTCGGTGGCGAGCGCCTCGTAGTCCTCGGCCCACCCGGCGGTCGACGGCACCAGCCCATCGGACGGGTACCGCGAGGACCAGGTCACCCGAGGTCCGCCGGGGCACGGTCCGGCGCAGGTACGCCGACGGGGTCCTGCCGCCGCAGCAGCATCCGTCGCTGCACCTCCCGCTCGGGGGACCCGTCGTCGGTGGTGTCGTTGCCGTCCGTCCCGACCAGCCACACCAGCCCGCGGCCGTGGCCCGGGTTCAGGAGCTCCTGCGCCGGGTCGTCGCGCACGAGCGCCACGGCGTAGGTCAGGGTGTCGCCCGCCCGTCGCTGGGCCCAGTCGATCACCTGGAGCACGTCGGCGCCGGTGATGTCGTAGGTGTCGGTCGACCCGGGCGTCGAGTCCGGGCCGCTGCCGTGCAGGTAGACCCGGAACCGGGGTGCGGGGTCCTCCCACGAGCTGTCCCGCTCGTCGACCTGCCGCACCTCCATCGACCGCCCCTGCGTGCTCATCGCGCCACCGTGGCGTCAGGCCCCCGCGCCGCCCTCCAGCGCGGCCTCCTCGGCCAGCCAGTCGTCGACCGGCTGGTAGGTGCGCTTGATCGCCAGCACCACGCGCTCGGCGGCGTGCCCGTCGCTGTGGACGTGCAGCGCGCGCCCCCACGACACGTAGGCCGGGTCGGGGCCGGCGCCGAGCGCCGCGTCGAGCGCCGCGACGAGGCCGTCGGAGCCGGTGGCCGGCAGCGGCACGTGCGCCGCGTCGTCCCCGGCCAGCAGGCTGACCGCGGGACGCTCGAGGACGGCCCAGTCGGCGAGGTCCGCCGCCGAGCCGGAGACCAGCGCGTCGGCGAGGCGCCACGCGGTCTCGGGGTGGACCGGCATCGGGGTCTGCGAGGTCCCCGACAGCAGCCGGTCGTCGGCGAGGTCGAGCAGCGGGTCGGGCAGGGGGGAGGTCTCGGCGGCCCCGCGGCGCAGGCCGACCGCGACGTCGGGGTGCGCCGCCGCCCACCGGGCGAGGCCGGACAGGTCGATCCGGGCGCCCCAGGGCTCGACGACGACCAGGCGGCGCCCGGCCAGCACCCGCCGCAGCCGGGCCAGCTCGCCGACGTGGGCCTTCGCCAGGTCTGCCTCGTCGCGGACGAGCAGGTCGATGCGCGGCGAGCCGAGGGCCCAGACCCCGCCGTCGTCGAGGCGCGGCAGGTCCGCGGCCGCGGCGGCGCCCTCCGGTCCCGCCACGACGGCGACCCGGGTGAG
This sequence comes from Nocardioides okcheonensis, assembly GCF_020991065.1. Lineage (NCBI taxonomy): Bacteria > Bacillati > Actinomycetota > Actinomycetes > Propionibacteriales > Nocardioidaceae > Nocardioides > Nocardioides okcheonensis. The sequence goes on along the minus strand of NZ_CP087710.1, from coordinate 1,428,772 downwards.
GGAGTCGTCGAGCCGTACGGCGCTGGTGTCGCGGGTGCCCCACGCGTCGCCGTCGCCGTCGAGCGCGACGGCCGGCGCCGCCAGACCGGTCGGGCGGCCGAGCTGGACGAAGCGGTGGTGGCGCTGCGAGAGCGGGTGGTTGACGTCGGAGCGCGGCCCGACGTGGGTGAGGATCGTGCCCATCCGCAGGGCGTACATCTGACCGGGCGGGCTCTCGGTGGGCGTCCGGACGACGTTCTGCCCCGACGCGTCGAGCCGGCGGGCTCCCTCGAGCACGATCTTCTTCACCGACGCGTCGTCGCGCACCGCGTCGAAGACCGCGCGGACGGCGCCGCTGAGCATCCCGGTGCGGGGGTCGGCGGGGAAGCCCCACCAGTGGTCGAACGACGGCACCCACCGGTCCTCGTCGGCGAAGGTCTGCGACCCCAGCGGCTGGGGCAGGTCGATCGTGCCGTCGGGGCGGGTGGTGATGGCGAAGCTGCGGTGCAGGCTCCACGCCGGCGCCACGCGCCGCAGGTTGCGCTCCATCGCCTCGACGTCGGCGCCGGGCGCCTTGTCCAGCACCCGCTGCTTCCAGTGCTTGAGGTCTGGCGCGGAGAACGGGTTCTCGTAGAGGAACTGCCGCTTCAGCAGCGGGAACCCGTCGTCCATCAGGTCGAACGCCGACTCCCGATAGACCGGGTGGTAGGGGAGGATCCCGTCGACGAAGGTGCCGAGGTGGAAGCCGCTCAGCACCAGGTGGCGGGAGAAGCCGATCTCGTACTTGAGGATGATGGCGGTCTTGTCGCGCTGCTTGGCGACCGTCTCGAGGCGGCGGCGGAAGCCGGCGTCCTGCACGACGCGGCGCCGGTAGACCAGGAAGTACGACCCGACGTGCAGGAAGTCGGAGTAGCGCCACAGGTCGGGCCGGCGCATCTGCTCCTCGAGCTCGTCGAGGTCGAGCCGACGCCCGAGCCGCTCGTGGTCGAGGACGGTGAAGTCCTCGTAGGTCGCCTGGAGGCCCCACCAGTCGCACGTGGTGGCGTCCATCTTGGCGAACACGCGGTCCAGCGGCTGCACGAGCCAGGCCGAGTCGTTGGCCAGCATCATCTCGTCGTACTGGTCGATCACGTCCCAGCCGACGAGCTCGGTGGCGAGCATCGCGTAGGAGCCGAAGTCGTAGCGTCCGTGCCGGATCGCCCAGGCGCCCTCGGTGTACGGCGCGAGCTTCTCCAGCTCGCCGTCCTCGAGCTCGCAGTCGGCGAGGTAGTAGACGTCGGCGAAGCGGCTGAGGTCGGCGAGGTAGGTCACGACGGTCGGGTCGATGATCCCGTCGACGTCGAAGCCCGCGAACAGGCACACCCGCCGCGGCGCGGCGACCGGCGGCTCCGGCGGCTCGAGCTCGTGGACGTCGGGCTGCACCGACAGGCCGTGGCGGCGCCCCTCGAGGGTGTGGTGGACCAGCGGGTTGACCTCGTCGGTCTCGGGGTCGAGGTGGGTGTAGGTGTAGTGCCAGAGGTCGAAGCCGGGGGAGGGGTGGCGCATCTCGTGCCAGCCGCGCTCGACGAAGTGGATCGCCTGCTCGGGGCTGAGGCAGAGGTTCCAGTGCAGGTCGGGGTTGTGCACGAGGTAGCCGAGCTCGTCGAACAGCCCGCTCGCGCGGACGACCGCGACCTCCGCCGCCACCACGTCGTCGGGGTCCGGCGGGTCGGCGTCGGCCGCGCCGGGACCGAGCGGCGGCAGGCCGTGCTCGATCACCTCGGCGAGCATCCGCTCCCGCTCCTCCGGGGATGCGGCGGCCCAGCCGGGCACGAAGGCGCGCCACCGCGCCGTGAACTCGGCCAGCGGCAGGGGCGTCCCCGGGGCGGTCGGTGCGGTCACAGGTGGACGTCGTGGGCCGGGGACGACGCGCCGTCGGCGTCGTCGGCGCGGTCGTGGAGGTGGCCGTGGCGCGCCGCGTGCAGCAGCGGCGGCAGGTCGCTCCCGGCGGCCTCGGGGTGCTCCTCGAGGTAGCGCTTGGTGGAGAACCGCGGCCCCGGGTCGAGGCGGGCGGCGTGGCGGACGTAGTGCAGCGCCGGGCTCAGGCCCGACCGGGCTGCCTTCGGGTGGGTGCGGACGTACCAGGCGCCGTCGAAGCGGTCGCTGGCCTCGACCTCGCGGACCAGGTCGGCCTCGGGGTCGGCGGACGCGCCGCGGCCGAGCAGCCGGCCCACGCCGGACGCGGACGGCCGCGAGGACCAGTACGCCTCGGACAGCGAGGTCGCGAGCGCCTCGGAGAGGACGTCGACCTGCTCGCGGAGCCGGGCCCGCTGGCGACGGGCGCGCTGGAGGTCCTCGGTGGTGTGCTCGAGCTCGATCTGCCACCACTTGAGCTCGCGCCCGGACTGGCGCAGCGCCTTCTCGGCCCGTGCCAGCCGGAGGCCGTCGTCGCCCTGGTCTCCCCGCTCGTCCACGGGGCAGCACCTTACCCGCAGCCCACCCCCGCCCCGGCCGGTACCTATGCTGTCGCCCGACCTCGCACCACCACGACCCACCGCGCCGGAGGACCCCCAGTGGCCGACACCTTTGACCACGTCGTCGTCGGCGGAGGCATCGTCGGCGCGGCGACCGCCTGGACGCTGAGCCGGCGCCACCCCGACCGCAGCGTGCTGCTGCTCGACAAGGAGCCCGAGTTCGGCCGGCACCAGACCGGCCACAACAGCGGCGTCATCCACTCGGGGATCTACTACCAGCCGGGCAGCCTCAAGGCCGAGCTGTGCCGGGCCGGCGCTGCCGCCACCGAGGCCTTCGCGGAGGAGCACGGCATCCCGTGGCGGCGCATCGGCAAGCTGCTCGTCGCGACCGACGAGCGCGAGCTCGCGGGGATGCGCGCGCTCGCCGAGCGGGCCGAGGTCAACCGGATCGACGCGACCGTGCTGTCGGCCGCCGAGCTGCGCGAGCGCGAGCCGCACGTGGCCGGCCTCGGCGCGCTGTTCGTCTCCGCCACCGGCATCACCGACTACGGCATGATCAACCGGCGCCTCGCGGAGCTGGTCGAGGCGTCCGGCGGGACCCTGATGCGCGACACCCGGGTGCTCGGCATCCGGGAGACCGCGCAGGAGGTCGTGCTGACCACCAGCCGCGGCGAGGTCCGCGGCGCGCACGTGGTGTTCTGCGCCGGCGTGCAGGCCGACCGGGTCGCGGCGATGGCCGGGATCGAGGTCGACTTCGCGATGGTCCCGTTCCGCGGCGAGTACTACGACGTGCGCCCCGAGCGCGCCGACCTGGTCGACACCCTCGTCTACCCGATCCCCGACCCGGAGCTGCCGTTCCTCGGCGTGCACCTGACGCCCACCGTCGACGGCGGGCTCAACGTCGGCCCGAACGCGGTGCTCGGGCTCGCCCGCGAGGGCTACCCGAAGTTCTCCTTCGACCGCCGCGACTTCCGCGACATCGTCACGTTCCCCGGCATGTGGCACGTCGCACGAGCCAACGTCCGCACCGGCGTGCGCGAGATGCGCAACTCGCTGTCCAAGCGCGGCTACCTGCGCCTGTGCCAGAAGTACTGCCCCGACCTGCGCCTCGAGGACCTGACGCCGCGCGAGGCGGGGATCCGGGCCCAGGCGGTCATGCGCGACGGGTCGTTCGTCCACGACTTCCTGCTGCGCGACACCCCGCGCACGCTGCACGTCGTCAACGCGCCGTCGCCGGCCGCGACGTCGGCGCTGCCGATCGCCGGGCTGATCGTGGACCGGGTCGACGGCATCGAGCGGCCGGACCTCGCGGGGGCCTGAGCCCGGGTCGACCGGCGTGCCTGGAGCGGGGCTCAGACCTCGTCGTCGTCGACGCCCTGGTCGTGCGGGATCGGGCCGAAGTGGCGCCGCTCCCACCAGCCCAGACCGGCGGCGGTCGCGGCCGTGACCACGTCGGCCACGATGATCAGCACCCGGGAGACCGCGGCGAGGGCGATGGCCTCGCCCGACCCGATCGTCGGGGCGAGGGCCGTCACGATGACCAGCTCGCGGACGCCGGCGCCCGAGGGGAGCAGGAAGAAGAACAGCCCCGAGATCATCGCGATCGCCATCGTCCCGATGCACACGAGCAGGAACGACGCGCTGCCGTCGACGTCGGAGACGCCGCGGACCAGCAGCCACAGGTGGACGCCGAAGAAGCAGTACGACGCCACGGCCGCCAGCAGGGACAGCGCGATCGCGCGCATCCGCACCGGGTGGTCGGGCTGAGGACGGCGCAGCACCTTGAACCCCACCGACACGATCCACTGCAGGATCCGCGGGTGGAGGCACACCAGGCCGACGGGCAGCAGCAGGTAGAGCCAGACCAGCCCGCGCAGCGCCTCGTAGTCGCGGACGAAGCCCGGCAGCACGAGCGAGCCGGCGAGCAGCGCGGCGACCACCGCCACCGCCAGGGAGAACAGCGTCGCCGTGAAGATCCGGGCGCGGGCGAGCCCGGCGCGCCGGCCGAGCTCGATCTGGAGGAGGTAGGCCCACACCGAGCCGGGGAGGTACTTGCCGAGCTGGCCGACCAGGAAGATCTGCGCGCCGCGCGCGACGCCGATCGGCTCGCCGAGCTCGTCGACGAGGAGCTGCCAGCTCCAGGTGGACAGCAGGATCGCCACCGGCAGGGCGACGAAGGAGGGCAGCCAGTCGTGCCAGGAGAGCTCCGCGAGCGTCTCCTGGACGACCTCGTGGTTGGACCACAGCGCGTAGCCGGCGGCCAGCACGACCGCGACCACGAGGAGGATGCGCGCCCAGTGGATCAGCCGGCCGCGCAGGGTGTGCGCGGACTGGACTTCGGCGGACGTGGCGGATCCTTTCGTCGGGCGGCCGCTCCCCGAGGGCTCACCGGTGGCGGACGCACGCGCGCAGGAGGCGGCGTCCGGACCGCCATCTTGCCCCACGGGGGCGCGATGCGGCCAAAACGAGGGCCGTCGATAAGGTGCGGGCCATGTCTGGAGCACTGCGCATCGCACTCGTCGGATCCGGGTCCATGGGACGCAACCACGCGCGGGTCATCGCCACCGGTCCCCGGACCGAGCTCGCCGCGGTCATCGACCCGCACGAGGAGAGCGGCCTCGCCGTCGCCGAGCAGTACGGCTCCGCCTGGCAGCCCGACCTCGACGGCGTCGGCGGCTTCGACGCCGTGGTCGTCGCCGCGGCCACGGAGGCCCACCACGACATCGCCGCCGAGGTCATCGCCGCCGGGCGGCCGCTGCTCGTCGAGAAGCCGCTGTGCCCGTCGCTGGAGCAGTCCGAGGACCTCGTGCGCGCCTCGGAGGCCGCCGGGACGCCGCTGATGTGCGGCTTCCTCGAGCGCTTCAACCCCGCGGTGATGACCGCGATGAAGATGATCGAGGCGCCGGTCTACGTCCGCGCCCAGCGGCACTCGCCCTACGCGCCGCGCATCAAGACCGGCGTCGCCTGGGACCTGCTGGTCCACGACGTCGACCTGGTCGTGCGGGCTTTCGGCGAGCAGCAGCCCGAGTCGTTCGACGTCAGCGTGGGCCAGTTCCACCCCAGCAGCGTGCCGGGCGCCGAGGACGTCGTCGAGGCGGGCGTGCGGTTCACCGGCGGCGGCATCGCGTCGGTGTCGGCCAGCCGGCTCGGCCAGGTCAAGGTCCGCTCGATGGTGATCCAGGAGCTCGACCGGATGATCGAGATCGACCTGCTGCGCCGCGGTCTCACCAGCTACCGCCACTCCAGCATCGAGCCCGACGACGCCTTCGTCGGCTTCCGCCAGTTCACCGAGATCGAGGTCCCGGAGATCGGTGGCGCCGAGCCGCTGGTCTCCCAGCTCGCGCACTTCGTCGACCTCGTCGACGGCACGGTCGACGCCGACACCGAGCGGGCGAGCATCCTGCCGGCCCACCGCGTGGTGGACGAGGTCCTCAGGACCCGGTGACGAACCTCGGGTCGGTCGGGTCGTCGAGGTCGACCCGACCGATCTGACGCGCCGGTACGCCGCCGACGATCGCCCGGGCGGGCACGTCGGCCGTGACGACCGCGCCGGCGCCCACGACGGCCTCGTCGCCGATCGTGACGCCCATGTTGACCACGGCACCGGCGCCGATGAAGACCCGGTCGCCGATCGTCACCGGCTGCCGCTCCACCTCGGCGAAGCGGCGTCCCGAGACGCACCGCTTCGCCGAGGAGTGGGTGTAGATGTGCACGCCGGAGGAGATGTCGCACCCCCGGCCGATCGTGAGGCCGCCGGACGCGTCGATCACCGTGAAGGCACCGATCCAGGTGCCCTCTCCGACGCTCGGCTCGCCCACCACCCAGGCGTGCTCGTTCCAGGGGTTGGGCGGCAGTCCGGCGCTCACGACGGGCTCACTGGCCCCGGATGAGCTCGGTCATGCCCGAGCGCACGTCGATCGTCGGCTCGAAGCCGAGGACCTCCTTGGCGCGGGTGGTGTCGGCCGCGCGGCGGCTCACCAGCACGTCGCGGGGGTTGAACTGGGGCTCCACGTCGGCGCCGACCGCGTCGATGAGGATCCGCGCGAGGTCGGCGATCGAGGTGTCGATGCCGGTGCCGATGTTGACCGGCACGTTGGCCTGCTCCGACTCCAGCGCCAGCACGACCGAGCGCGCGATGTCGTGGACGTGGATGAAGTCCATCGACTGCTCGCCCTTGCCGTCGATGACCGGCGGCTCGCCGTTCTTGATCCGGTTGACGAAGTGGTTGATCACCGAGGTGTAGTACGCGGTGGTCTTCTGGCCGGGGCCGTAGACGTTGAAGAACCGCAGCGCGACCCACGAGAGGTTCGCCCGACGCTGGTAGTAGGCCAGCAGGTCCTCGCCGGCACGCTTGGCGATGCAGTAGGGCGTGATCGGGAGGAGCTTGTCGTCCTCGTGCATCGGCAGCCGCTCCGGGTCGCCGTAGACCGACGCGGAGGAGCAGTAGACGAGGCGGTCCACGCCGTGGTCGGCCGCGGCCGCGAACACGTTGTGGTTGCCGATCATGTTGATGTCCATGGACTCGTACGGGTCGGCCTGGCTCTTGTTGATCGACACCGCTGCCGCGTGGATGACCTTGGAGCAGCCCTTCATCGCGGCGTGCACGGCACCGCCGTAGCGCACGTCCTGGTCGATGAGCTCGACGTCGTCACCGAGCTTGGCGACGGCGTCGCGGTCGCCGCGGAACATGTTGTCGAAGATGCGGACCTTGTAGTCCTTCTCGAGCAGCATGGGGACGACGTGCATGCCGATGAAGCCGGCACCGCCGGTGAAGAAGACGGTTTCCTTCGAGCTCATCTGGTGGTTCTCCTCAGGTGGGTGGTGCGGTGGGTTCTGGACGTGGGGTGCCGGTCAGCGGCGGGCGGCCTGGGGGGCCGGCGTCGCGCACAGCTCCTCCAGCACCTCGAGGTGGCGGTCGAGCACCCGCTCGAGCGCGAAGTGCTCGTCGACGATCGCCGCCGCCTTCTCGCCGACCACGCGGGTCGCCTCGGGGTCGTCGAGCGCCAGCGTGATCCGCTCGGCGAGGCCGGCGACGTCGCCGGGGCGGCACATGAAGATGTCGTCGCCGTCGACCATCGGGACGCCGGGGAAGTTGTCGATGCGGCCCCAGGCGACCACGGGGGTGCCGGCGGCCATCGACTCCAGGGTGGCGGTGCCGAGGCCGAGGCCCTGCTCGTGGGTCTCGACGGTCGCCGCGGCGAGCAGGTGCGGGATGTCGGCCTTGGGCATCGCGCCGAGGGCGGTCACGGCGTGCGCGACGCCGAGCTCCTCCGCGCGCTGCTGGAACAGGTCGTAGTAGACCCGGCCGACGACGACCAGCTTGGCATCGGGGTGGCGCTCCAGGACGGCGGGCAGCGCCTCGACGACGCCGAGCCGGTCCCGGACCGGGATCACGTGCCCGATGGAGAGGATGATCGGCGCGTCCGGCCCGACGCCCGCGAGCTCGCGGCCCCGTGCGGCGTCGCCGGCGCGCACCCACGCGGGGTCGACGCCGACGGGGATCGCCACCAGGTCGCGGTAGCGGCCGGCGTAGCGCTCCTTGATGTAGTCGTCCATGTAGGAGTCCATGACGACCAGCGAGGGGCGGTAGCGGCGCAGGCGCGGCGCGACGAGGGTGGCGTCGAGGAACCGGAACGCGTGCCGGTAGGCGGCCGCGGGGTTCTCGAGGCGGGTGTGGATGCTGAGCAGCACCGGGACGTCGTGGCGCCGGGCCCAGGCGCCGGTGGCCCAGGTGAGGTCCATGAACTGCCCGTGCTGGTGGATCACGTCGGGGCGGAACTCGTCGAGCAGGCGGGACAGGCGGCGGCGCAGGCTCGGGCGGGTGGCGAAGGAGATGTCGAACGACACCGCGAGCCGGCTCTCGGGGAGCACGAACGCGGGGAAGCGGACGACGCGGACGCCGTCGCGCCACTCCTCGGCCGGTGCGTCCTGGTAGGCCGCGGTGACGACGAGCACCTCGTGCCCGCGCGCCGCGTAGCCCCGGGCGAGGGCGTCGCTGAGGTGGGCGCTGCCCCCCACGCGCGGCGGGTAGAAGTTGTTGACCACGACGATGCGCACTCAAGGACCCCGATCGATTTTCTGCGCCGACAAACCGAACCACCATAACGAGGTCCGACACCCTCCTCCCAATCCGTCGGGGCGCGTCCCGGAGGCCGGGCGGGCCGTCCCCGTGCAGTAGCCTGACCGCCGCTCGGACGCAGACACGGGGAGGCCGTCATCACCAGCACGACATCGGAGCCGTCGGCTCCGCCCGAGCCGTCCGCGGATCCCGTCGCGACCACGGCGCCGTGGCGCCTGCGCGGTTCCTGGGCCGACCGGCTCGAGGTGCTGCTGCCGCTGCTCGCGTACGTCGTGATCACCCTCGGCGGGCTCACCACCTCCTCGCTCGGCCTGCTGTCCGTCGCCGGCGACGGCAGCGGCGCCGACCAGTGGGGCGACTCGCTGCCGATCCGCAGCGACGAGTGGCTGACCCAGGCGCCCATCGACCTCTCGGTGCTCGCCAACGGCTCGTCGAGCGCGCCCGCGCTCTCCCAGGACCCGGACCTGATCTACCAGATCTCCTCCGGCCAGGTCGTCGAGTCGGTGCTGTTCCACGAGGGCAACCTGCTGCGGCTGGGGGAGTGGCTGCCCGACACGATGCTCTTCGCGGCGTTCCGGGCCTGGCCGTGGCTGCTCCTCGTGCTCGCCCTGCCGCCCCTCCTGCGCCGCCTGGGTGCGTCCCGGCCGATGTCGTGGCTCGGCCTGGTGCTGGTCTTCCTCGCCCCGGCGTCGCTGTGGTGGTCGTTCATGCCGGTGCGGATCATGGCCTTCGCGGCCGCCGGCAGCTATGTCCTGTGGCTCGCGCGCGACCGGATGGTCGCCGGCAGACGGGTCACCGCGGTGCTCCAGGCCGCCGTCGCCGGGATCCTGCTGGCCCGCCTGGTGACCTACTACGTGCCGTGGTCGCTGACCCTCGGCGTGCCGCTCGTCGTGGCGACCGGCGTGTACCTCGTCGCCGACCGGCTGACCCGACGTCAGGCGCTGGTGACGGTCGGCGCCGGAGCCCTGGTCTCCCTCGCCGTCCTGGCGGGCACGCTGCTGGAGAACGCCGCCTCGCTGTCGGCCGAGCTCAACACCGTCTACCCCGGCCTGCGCCGGGTCACCGGCGCCACCCAGACCCCCGCCCAGCTGCTCGGCGGGCCGGGGCTGTTCGAGATGGAGACGGCCGGCAGCCCGACCATCCTCAACCAGAGCGAGATCTCCTCGGCGTTCCTGGTCTGCGGGCTGTGGGCCGTCGTGGTCTGGCGACGGGCGTGGTCGCGCGCGACCACCGCCCAGCGCGGCGCGATCGTCACCCTCGCGGCCGCCACCGGGCTGTGGAGCTCGTGGGCGATGTTCCCGTGGGGTGCCCTCGGCGAGCACCTGCCGTTGCTGAGCTCGGTGCTCCCGGTGCGGGCCGCCCAGACCGTCGGCTACCCCGCGGCCCTGCTGCTCGTCCTGCTCGCCTCCCGCCTCGAGGGCCCGACGGCGCGGCTGGCCGCGGGCTCGGCCGCCGTCACCGCGGCCGCGACGGCGTTCGGCGTGGGCGACCTGCAGCGGGTGCTGCCGACCGTGCCGACGTGGCAGGTCTGGGTGTCGGTCCTCGCCGTGGCCGCGGTGACCTACGCCGTGACCCGGTGGCCGGCCCGGGCGTGGCCGGTCGTCGGCACCCTGGTGGTGTGCCTGCTCGCCGGCGCCGACACCAACCCGGTCGTCCACGGTGTCGGCCAGCTGCGGACCAGCCCCGCCGCCGACGCCGCCCGTGCGCTGGTGGCGCGTGCCGAGGACGAGGGCGTGCTGGTCGCCGCGAGCTCGCCGGCCGGCAACGCGATCCTCGTCGCCAACGGCGCGCCGATGCTCAGCGGCTACCAGGTCACCGGCCCGGTCGAGTCCGCGTGGCGCGAGGTCGACCCCGACGGGCAGTACGAGGAGATCTGGAACCGCGGGGCGAGCTACCTCCTCGTCGCGGGCGACGGTCCCCGCGAGGAGCCGACCATCGAGGCGACGGCACCCGACGTCATCGTGGTCCACGCCCACCCCTGCTGGCTCGCGGCCAGCGACCTCGACGTCGGCTACCTGGTGTCGACCACCGAGCTCACCGGCCCGTGCGTCCGGGAGGTCCGCTCGTTCGCGTGGAGCGGCGGCCCGCAGTACGTCTACGCCCTCCGCGACCGCGGCTGACCCACCCGGGGGCCGCGGCGGCCGGACGCGACGAGCGGCCGGCACCCGCAGGGCGCCGGCCGCTCGGCCGAGGTGCTGGCGGGCGCTCAGGCGCCGGCGCGGACCGTGGTGTTGACCGCGGTCACGATCCGCTCGAGGTCGGCCTCGGTGAGCGAGGGGTGGACGGGGAGCGAGATGACCTCGCGCGCGACCTGCTGGGTCACCGGCAGCTCGAGGCCCTCGGCGTAGCGGGTCAGCGACGCGAGCTGGTGGTTCGGGATCGGGTAGTAGACGCCCGAGCCGACCTGGTGCTCCTCGCGCATCGCGGCGACGATCCGGTCGCGCTCGTCACCGTCGACCTTGATCGTGTACTGGTGGTAGACGTGGGTCGCGTCGGCGGCGACCGGCGGCACCACGACGCCCTCGAGGTGGCGGTCGAGGTAGGCCGCGTTGTCCTGGCGGACCTTGGTCCAGCCCTCGACCTTGGTGAGCTGGACCCGGCCGATGGCGGCGTGGATGTCGGTCATCCGGGCGTTGAACCCGACGACCTCGTTGGCGTACTGGCGCTCCATGCCCTGGTTGCGCAGCAGCCGCACCATGCGGGCGATCTCCTCGGTGGCGCAGGAGACCATGCCGCCCTCGCCCGAGGTCATGTTCTTGGTGGGGTAGAGGCTGAACATCGCGAAGTCGCCGAAGGTGCCGACCTGGGCGCCCTTCCACGTCGCGAGGTGCGCCTGCGCGGCGTCCTCGAAGAGGCGCAGGTCGTGCTCGTCGGCGACCGCCTTCAGCGCGTCGACGTCGGCCGGGTGGCCGTAGAGGTGCACCGGCATGATCGCAGCGGTGTTCTCGGTGACGGCGGCGCGGACGCTGTCGGCGTCGAGGCAGAAGAAGTCGGGCTCGACGTCCGCGAAGACCGGGGTGGCGCCGGTGAGCGCGACCGAGTTCGCGGTGGCCGCGAAGGTGAACGACGGCACGATGACCTCGTCGCCCGGGCCGATGCCCGCGGCCAGCAGCCCGAGGTGGAGCGCGGAGGTGCCGGAGTTGACCGCCACCGCCGTACGACCGCCGGTGACCGCGGCGCCGAACTCCTGCTCGAACGCGGCGACCTCGGGGCCCTGCGCGATCATGCCGGAGCGCATCACGCGGTCCACGGCGGCGCGCTCGTCGTCGCCGACGATCGGCTTGGCGGGCGGGATGAACGGGAGGGAGTCGGCGGACATGGGTTGCCTTTCGGTGCTGGCGTCTGCTGTCGGTGCGGGGGACTGGGGGCCGGCGTCAGCCGGAGGTGCGCTCGAGCCACGCCTCGACGGGCGCGCGCAGGGGCTCCTGGAGCCCCGAGGTGTCGCGCGAGCCCTCGAGCACGACGGCCGCGAGCGGCGCGTGCTGCTCGGCCGGAACGCCGAGGCGGTCGAGGCGGTAGGTGTTCAGGCGGGCGGGACGGGCCGGCACGCCCATGCTCACCACGAAGGGCGGCAGCTCGCGGGTGACGGCCGACTGCATGCCGATCATCGAGCCCTCGGGGACGGTCAGCCGCTGGTGGACGACGGTGCCGAGGCCCAGGTTGGCGCCGTCGCCGATCGTGACGTGGCCGGCGGCGACCACCATCGCGGAGAGCGTGACCTCGTCGCCGAGCCGGCAGTCGTGGTTGACGTGGGCCTTCGACATGAGGAACCCGTCGTCGCCGAGGGACGTCTCGTGCGCCCACCCGCCGCTGACGGTCACCATCTCCTTGAGCACGTTGCGCGAGCCGATGACGACCGGGTTGCCGTCGAACGGCTCCTCCCACGAGGCGGTCATGTCGTGGCCGCGGACCTCCGCTGCGCCGCCGACGACGACGTGGGAGGCGAGGTAGTTGCCGTCACCGAGGGTGACCCGGCCCTGCAGCACGCAGAAGGGTCCGACGACGTTGTCCTCACCGAGGGTGACCTCGGGGCCGATGACCGCGGTGGGGTGGATCCGGTTGCTCACGTCCGTGGTGCTCCTGTGCCCGCCGGTCAGCGGCGCACGGCCGGGTCGGCGAGGACGGCGCGCAGCTGCTCGGCGACGTAGTCGAGGTCGTCCTCGACCAGGTTGGCGTGCATCGGCAGCGCGAACTGCGAGGTGAACAGCCGCGCCGACACCGGGCACACGTCCGACGTGCCGTAGACCGGCTGGACGTGCGAGGCGTACGTGCCGAAGTTGCTGCCGACGCCGCGCTCGCGCAGCGCGACCACGACGGCGTCGCGGTCGACCGAGTCGTGGGTGGTGACCAGGTAGGACTGGTACGGGTGGGTGCGGTCGGCGCCGACGACCGGGAGGTCGATGCCCTCGACGTCGCCGAGCCGCTCGGCGTAGCCGGCGGCCGCGGCGACCCGCGCCGCGACCAGGTCCGGGAGCCGCTTGAGCTGCACGCGCATCATCGCGGCCTGCACGTCCGACATCCGGTAGTTGTAGCCCGCGGTGTCGAAGGACGGGACCGCCAGCGCGGCCGAGCCCTCGCGGCTCACGGCCGGCGCGATGCCGTAGGTGTGCAGCTTGCGGGCGAGGTCCATCTTCGCGGTGTCGTCGCCGACCAGCGCGCCGCCCTCGCCGGCGGTGATGCCCTTGCGGCCGTGGAAGCTGAAGGCGGCCAGGTCGGCCAGGCTGCCCGCGGGCCGGCCCTTGTAGGTCGCGCCCGCGGAGCACGCGGCGTCCTCGACGACCCACAGGCCGTGGCGGCGGGCGAGGGCGTTGAGCTCGTCGTAGTCGGCCGGCTGGCCGACCATGTCGACCGCGATGATGCCGACGGTGCGCTCGTTGACCAGCGCGGCGGCGGCGTCGACGTCGATGGTGCCGGTGTCGGGGCGCACGTCGGCGAAGCGCGGCGTCGCGCCGGTCCACACGACCGAGTGGCCGGTCGCGGGGAAGGTGTAGTCGGCGACGATCACCTCGTCGCCGGGGCCCGCGCCGAGCACCTGCAGCGCGAGGTGGAGGGAGGACCCGCAGTTGGAGGTGGCCAGCGCGTGCGCCGTGCCGGCGCTCGCCGCGAGCTCGCCCTCGAAGGCCACGCAGGTCGGACCGGCGCCGGAGAGCCAGCCGCTCGCGAACACCTCGCGGAGCGCCTCGATCTCCTCCTCGCCCACCGTGGGCTGTCCGAGTGCGACCTGACGGGTGGCGTTCATGCGGGACCTTCCGGGTTCGTGGCCGCGGGTGCGGGCCGGGTCTGGCGGACGTCCCAACCTAGACGCTCGCGAAGGGGGTTCGGAAAACGACGGGAGGTCACCACGCGGTCACGCACCAGGCGACGACGGCCACCGTGCTGACCGTCCCCAGGACGCGGGCGAACCACGGGTGGTCGCGCGCCAGCAGCAGCACCACGAGCACGAACAGCGGGGCGAGGGAGATCGAGTAGCGCGACACGACGGGGAAGTCGATGCCGACGTTGATCGCGTTGAGCAGGCGCAGCAGCGGCGGGTAGGCGAGCAGGCCCAGCACGGTCGAGACCGCCGCCAGCTGCAGCACCCGCACCGGGGCCGTCGCGGGTGCGGCGGCGGGGGAGCGACGGGCCGGGGCCGGGTCGCGGCGCCGGAGCACGCCGGTGGCGGCGGCCACCAGGCCGCCGGTGACGATCGCGGTGACCAGCAGCGGCATCCCGACGCCGGCCGAGCGGATCCACACGCGGACCGTCCCGAGGTCGGGTCGCACCAGGCTGCCGTCCTCGACCCACGGCAGGTGCGAGGCGAAGACCTCGGCCCAGACGCCGAGGGCGATCTTGTCCCAGCCGGTGGCGGCGTAGGCGGCGTAGATGACGTCGTTGCCGACGGTCGCCCGGGCGCTGATGAAGAACCCGAAGGCGAGGATCGGGCCGACGAGGAGGGCGGCCAGGACGCCCGCGTGCCACCAGCGGGGGTCCCACGCGCTGTTGAAGCGGCGTCCGCGCGCCTTGAGCACGAGGCCGAGCAGCACGGCGAGGAGGAACACGCCCGCCGGCAGGGACGCGGTCACCGCGACCGCGGCGCTCGCGGCGGTGGCGCCCGCGAGCCAGCCGAAGCCGCGGCCGGTCATCATCCAGCGCAGCCCCGCGCCGGCGACGAGGGCACCGCACAGCACCGCCGCCGACATCGGGTTGACCATGGTCGAGTAGACGAGCACCGACGGGGCGGCGACGGGGGTGAAGGCGGCGGCCACCTGGCCGGCCGGCCCGAGCCCGAGGCGGCGAGCGACCCACGCGCAGAGCGCCATGCCGGCCGCGGCGACGACCGCGGCGAACTGCCGGTAGGTGTCGATGTCCCAGCGCGGGTCCGGGGCGACGAGGTCGACCCCCCTGCGGAAGACCTCGCCAGCGACGAAGTAGGTCGGGTAGTGGATGTAGCCGGTGGTGAGGGCGCCGGACGACATCGGCAGCCGGTCGGCGCGGGCCTTCGGCGAGCCGCAGGGGGCCTTGAAGGTGATGCTCTGGTGGCCGGTGTAGCAGGTCCAGGTGTCGACCAGCGGCCGTCCGAACTCGGCGCCGCGGTACGGGTAGCTGCCGCGGTGCACCTTGAACGCGGTGTCGGCGTGGGCGACCTCGTCGACGGGGGAGAGCGGCTTGCCCTCGCTGGCGAGGCGCCAGGTGGTCACCAGGGTCAGCAGCAGCCCGGCGACGAGGACCCCGACCCCGAGGGCGGACGCCACGCGGGAGCGGAGCCGCCCGCGGGCGGAGGTGGCCGGCGCGCTCACCAGACCGCCAGTGCCACGCCGAGGACGCCGCCCACGCCGAGCAGCGCCAGCCCGCGCGCGAGCACGGGCCGGGTGGGCGACGTCAGCAGCACCAGCCACACGAGCAGCGGCGTGAAGGGCATCGCGTAGCGGGAGACGATCGGGTAGTCGAAGCCGACGTTGAGGGCGTTGCTGATCCGCATGGCGGGCGGGAACAGCAGCAGCGCGACGAGGGCGGAGATGACCAGGAGCGGCACGACCGCGATCGTACGAGCGCCGGTCCGCGGGGCGCGCGGCGCGGTCACCCCACGCGCCGCGGCGACGACGAGGCAGGCGAAGACGGCCAGCGTCAGCCACAGCGGGACGCCCTGCACCGCGGCGCGCAGCACGTGCTGCACCAGGGGCGCGTCCTCGGCCGCGGACAGCGAGGTCGTCTCGTACCACGGGGTGTGCAGGATCGAGAGCTCCCAGACCCCGCCCGCGATGATGTTGGAGAGGCCGTCGAGCGAGGCGAAGGCGTAGAGCTCGTCGTTGCTGATGGTGGCGCGCGAGGAGATGAACGCGCCGTAGCCGATGACGGGGCCGACCACGAGCACGCCGAGGACCGCCAGCTGCCACCAGCGCGGCTGCCACGTGCCGGCGACCTGCCAGCCGAGGCGGCGCAGCACCAGGACGGCGGCCATCGCGACCATGAACGCACCGGCGGGGAGGGAGTCGACCACGGCGAGGGACGCCCCGAGCGCGGTCGCCGCCGCCAGCGGCCAGAACCCGCCGCGACCCAGCGCCCAGCGCAGGCCGGCCCAGGCGATCAGCGCGCCGGTGAGGACGGCCGTCGACTGCGGGTTGGCGATGGTGCCGTAGAGCAGGATCCCGGCCGTCGCGGACGGGACGAAGGTCGCCGCCACCAGCGCTGCCCCGCGGAACCCGAGCCGTCGGCCGGCGAGGAGGCACGCCGCGACGCCGAGGACGCTCAGCAGTGTCGCGAAGTGGCGGTAGGTGTCGACGAAGGAGTCCGCGTCGTCGGTGCTGCTGACGGCGTCGACCGCCGTGCGATAGCCCTCGGCGGCGACGAAGTAGGTGGGGTAGTGGATGTAGCCGGAGCTGTGGATGCCCGACGGCAGCGAGTTCGGGCCGAGGTCGGGGTGGTCGCACGGCGCCATGGCGGCGCCCGCCTCGTGCCCGACGCCGCAGGCCCACTCGCGCACGACCTCCATGGTCATCAACGACCCGCGGTGCGGGAAGTCGCCGCGGTGCACGTGGGCGTGGGTGTCGAGGTGCATGTGCTCGTCGACGGCGCTCATCGGCCGGTCCGACCCGGCCTCGCGCCACAGCGCGGTCAGCAGCACCAACAAGGTCCCCGCCAGCACCACCGGCACCAGCCACGGGCGCGACGGTGTGTCCTTGCGCACGGATCTCTCCCCCTTCAGCGTCCGGCGACGGGCAGCACCTAACCACAGACCGCGGGCGACTACCGTTTCCCCTCGTGCCCCAGCAGCAGCCCGAGCAGCAGGCCCCGCCCGTCCAGCGCCTCCGCGTGCGCTACGCCAAGCGGGGTCGGCTTCGTTTCACCAGCCACCGCGACTTCAGCCGCGCGTTCGAGCGCGCGGTGTTCCGCGCCCGGGTGCCGATGGCGTACTCGTCGGGCTTCAACCCGCACCCGCGGATCTCCTACGCCGGCGCGGCGCCGACGGGGTCCGCGAGCGAGGCGGAGTACCTCGAGCTCGCGCTCGCCGAGGTGGTCGACCCGGCCGCGATCCACGCGGTGCTCGACGAGGCGCTCCCGCCCGGCCTCGACGTGCTCGAGGTCGTGGAGTCGCCCGGCGGGTCGCTCGCCGACCTGCTCGAGGCCAGCCGCTGGCGCATCGACGTGGCGGCCACCCCGGACGTCGCGTCCGCGGCGGCGGAGCGGTTCCTCGCCGCGGACGAGGCGCTCGTGGAGCGGATGACGAAGAAGGGGATGCGCGAGTTCGACGCGCGCGGTGCGGTGGTCGCGCTGGCGGTCCTGCCCGAGGCCCCCGCGAGCGGGCGTACGTCCCTCGACGTCGTGCTGCGCCACGGCACCCCGGCCGTCCGGCCCGACGACGTGCTGCGCGGCCTGGCGACGGTCGCGGGGCTCGACGCGGGGGAGGCACCGCTGATGACCCGCCTGGCCCAGGGGCCGCTGCTGGACTCCGGCGAGGTCGGCGACCCGCTGGCGGCTCGCGCATAGGGCGAGCCGGCCACGCGTGTGCGATACTCGCCACGTTCGACGCCCTGACGACCGTCAGGACCACGTCGAGCCGACGACGTTCTCGCCGGCCGCACCACGTGGCCGGCACCCCGGACGGGTGGACGTCACCGGACCGCGACGCGGCCCCAGGAGTCGGTGACAGCGACTCCCCCCGGGCCCGGCGACCGCGGCGGGTGGCGGAAGGCCTTCGGAGACGCATCCCGCGGAGGGGGTCGCCGCCACAGAAGCTTTGCGTCCCCGGGATCGCCGTGCGAGAGCGGTGGGCGCCGTATCGGCACCGTGAGGGTGCCCGAGGAGCACCGCATGCTCGATTCCGACCAGCCCGACAGCACCACCGAGACGCAGGCCGGCGAGGTGAGCGCGGCGCAGGACACGCCCGCGGCGCCGGTCGTGACCCGCCGGACCCGCGCCTCGCGTGCGAGGAAGTCCGCCCCCGCCGCGGCCGACGCCCGGCCGACGCTCCGGCCGACGCCGCCGAGGCCGCCGAGGCGGCCCCGGCGAAGAAGGCCGCCGCCAAGCGCGCGCCGGCCAAGAAGACGGCCGCCAAGCGGACCGCCAAGAAGAAGGCCCCGGCGCCAGCCCGCGACCGGGCCCGACGACGCCGCGGACGGCACCCCGGCCGACGCTCCGGCCGACGCCGCCGAGGCCGCCGAGGCGGCCCCGGCGAAGAAGGCCGCCGCCAAGCGCGCGCCGGCCAGGAAGACGGCCGCCAAGCGCACCACCAAGAAGGCGGCGGCCGCGCCGGCCGTCGACGACGCGCCCGCGGCCGACGCCCCCGACGAGGACTCCGAGACCGGGCACGCCGTGCTGTTCCAGGCGCCGGTCGTGACCACGACCCGACGCACCCGCAAGAAGGCCGCCCCCGCTCCCGCCGCGGTCGACGCCGGCGCGGACGCCGCGACCGACCCGGCGGACACCCCGGCGGACACCCCTGCCGCGGACGGGGCCTCCGGCGCCACGAAGCCCGGTGCGAAGTCCGGTGCCAGGAAGTCCGGCGGCAGGAAGTCGGGTGCGAAGAAGGCCGCCGCGGAGACCACCGCCGACGCCGCAGCCGGGACGACCGCGGGCGACACCGACCAGCAGGCGGCGTCCGGCCAGGAGCCCGCCGACGGCGCGGCCCCGCGCAGCCGCAAGCGGGGTGGCCGCAAGGCTGCCGCCGCGGCGGAGGCCACGGAGGTCGAGGAGGTCGAGGAGGTCGAGGCGACCGACGAGGACGAGACCGCCACCGACGCGGACGCCGTCGACGGGGACGCCACCGACGCGGACGCCGACGCGCAGGCCGACACCGACACCGACACCGACGCCGAGGACGGCGAGCAGTCCGACGACGCCACCGACGGCGAGGGCGGCTCGCCGCGCCGGCGCCGCCGCCGCGGCGGCCGCAGGCGCCGCAAGTCCTCCGACGCGTCCGGCGAGGGGTCCGAGGACGGCGACGGCGACGGCGGTGACGCCGAGGCGTCGGCCGGCTCCGACGACGCGTCCGAGGCCGGCTCGACCGGCCCCGACCAGTCCGACGCCGCCGACGGGTCCGGCGAGGGCTCCTCGCGCCGCCGCCGGCGCCGGCGCCGCGCCGGCGACGACGGAGGGGGCGACGACGACGACCCGAACACCGTCACGCGGGTCCGCAAGGGTCGCAGCGCCGAGGACCAGATCACCGCCGTGGCGGGGTCGACGCGCCTCGAGGCCAAGAAGCAGCGTCGCCGCGAGGGTCGCGAGGCCGGTCGCCGGCGCGCGCCGATCGTGAGCGAGGCCGAGTTCCTCGCCCGCCGCGAGTCGGTCGACCGCGTGATGGTCATCCGCCAGCGCGAGGACCTCACCCAGATCGGCGTCCTCGAGGACCGGGTGCTCGTCGAGCACTACGTGGCCCGCGAGTCGCAGACCTCCCTCATCGGCAACGTCTACCTCGGCCGGGTGCAGAACGTCCTCCCGTCGATGGAGGCCGCGTTCATCGACATCGGCAAGGGTCGCAACGCGGTCCTCTACGCCGGCGAGGTCAACTGGTCGGCGCTCGGCCACAAGGACGGCCAGCCCCGCAAGATCGAGTCGGTCCTCACCAGCGGCCAGATGGTGCTGGTGCAGGTCACCAAGGACCCGATCGGCCACAAGGGCGCCCGCCTGACCAGCCAGGTCAGCCTGGCCGGCCGGTTCCTCGTCTACGTGCCGGACGGCACCACGTCCGGGATCTCGCGCAAGCTGCCCGACACCGAGCGCAACCGGCTCAAGACCCTGCTCAAGGAGATCGTCCCCGACACGGCCGGCGTCATCGTGCGCACCGCGGCCGAGGGCGCGAGCGAGGAGGAGCTGACGCGCGACGTCGAGCGCCTCAAGTCGCGCTGGGAGGAGATCGAGAAGAAGGCGACCCACAAGGGCTCGGGCCCGCAGCTGCTCTACGGCGAGCCGGACCTCACGCTGAAGGTCGTCCGCGACCTGTTCACCGAGGACTTCTCCAAGCTCGTCATCGAGGGTGACGACGCCTGGGACACCGTCCGCGGCTACGTCGAGCAGGTCGCCCCCGACCTCGCCGAGCGCGTCGAGAAGTACCAGCGCAACGGCGCCGGCGACGTGTTCGCGACCTACCGGGTCGAGGAGCAGATCAGCAAGGGCCTCGACCGCAAGGTGTGGCTGCCCTCGGGTGGCTCGCTGATCATCGACCGCACCGAGGCGATGACGGTCGTCGACGTCAACACGGGCAAGTTCACCGGGTCCGGCGGCAACCTCGAGGAGACCGTCACCAAGAACAACCTGGAGGCCGCGGAGGAGATCGTCCGCCAGCTCCGGCTGCGCGACATCGGCGGCATCATCGTCGTCGACTTCATCGACATGGTCCTGGAGTCCAACCGCGACCTGGTGGTGCGCCGCCTCGTCGAGTGCCTGGGCCGCGACCGCACCCGGCACCAGGTCGCCGAGGTGACCTCGCTCGGCCTGGTCCAGATGACCCGCAAGCGGATCGGCACCGGGCTGCTCGAGGCGTTCAGCGAGAACTGCGAGCACTGCCACGGCCGCGGCGTCGTGGTCCGCGACCAGCCGGTCGACCCGCACCAGAAGGCCGAGGAGGGCGAGGGCCGTCGGGGCAGCCGCCGTCGCGGCCGTCGCGGCGCCGCCGGCGACAACGGCGACAACGGTGGCGAGCAGCGTCCGGCCGAGCAGTCGTCGGCCGCCCCGTCGCCCAAGGACGTCGCAGCCATGGCGCGCCACGAGAAGCCGGCCGACGAGCCGGCTGCCGAGGAGCCCACCGCAGACGTCGTCGAGCCCGTCGAGGCCGAGCCGGAGCAGTCCGAGCCCGCCCCGGCCGAGCTTGAGCAGGTGGAGCCGGAGCAGGTGGAGCCGGAGCAGTCCGAGCCGGAGCAGTCCGAGGCCGCCCCGGCCGAGCCCGAGCTGGTCGAGCCCGAGCGGCCGGAGCCCGAGCCGGCTCCGCAGGCCACCGAGCCCGAGCAGGCGCCCGGGCCGGAGAAGCCGCGGGTGGTGACGCGTACGCGCCGCCG
Source organism: Nocardioides okcheonensis (assembly GCF_020991065.1). Classification (NCBI taxonomy): domain Bacteria; kingdom Bacillati; phylum Actinomycetota; class Actinomycetes; order Propionibacteriales; family Nocardioidaceae; genus Nocardioides; species Nocardioides okcheonensis. The sequence continues at coordinate 1,407,794 of NZ_CP087710.1, read as the reverse complement.
CTCCGCGAGCCGACCGGCCGGCCCGCCGGCCGCGCTGCCCCTGGCGACGGCGACCTCCGGGGTCGCCGGCACCCTCCCGGAGTCCGGCCTGGTCGAGCCCGGCACCGCCGAGGTGGAGCCCGGCGCCACCACCGCGACCGACGGCTCCGTGGCGCCGGCCGCCGAGGCGTCGACGGTCGAGCACGTCCCGATCAAGCGGAAGGGTTCGCGCAAGCGCTGACCCCGGGCGGCGGCCGGGCCTCGTTTTGCCCGGTCGCCACCCGATCCCGTAGTCTTGTCCCTCGGTGTTCGACACACCGATTCTGCGCGCCCGTCACGTGGCGTACTCGCCCGGATTCCAGGCGGTGTCGTGCGCAGTCCCGCAATTTTCATCACCTGTAGTTCTGAGGAGAGTGACTCGCCGTGTACGCAGTCGTGCGCAGTGGCAGCAAGCAGCAGAAGGTTGCCGTCGGCGACGTCATCGAGATCGACGCGATGGCTGCCACCGGCGACACCCTGACCCTTCCGGTGGTCATGGTCGTCGACGGCGAGAAGGTCACCGCGACCGGTCTCGACAAGGCGAGCGTGACCGTCGAGGTCACCGGCCGCACCAAGGGCCCGAAGATCATCATCCAGAAGTACAAGAACAAGACCGGCTACAAGAAGCGCCAGGGTCACCGCCAGAAGTACACCCAGGTCAAGGTCACCGACATCTCCCTCTGAGCGCTCGCTCGAGGTCGACCAAGTCTCTTCAGAAGGACTGAACAATGGCTCACAAGAAGGGTGCCGCGAGCACCAAGAACGGTCGTGACTCCAACGCCCAGCGCCTCGGTGTGAAGCGCTTCGGCGGCCAGGTCGTGGGTGCCGGCGAGATCATCGTCCGCCAGCGCGGCACGCACTTCCACCCGGGCACCGGCGTGGGTCGCGGTGGCGACGACACGCTGTTCGCCCTGCAGGCCGGCGCCGTCGAGTTCGGCACCCGCCGCGGTCGTCGCGTGATCAACGTCGTTCCCGGCGAGTGACGCTCCCGCGACACTGAACGTCTTCACCGAAGGGCGCCCCTAGACTCGGGGCGCCCTTCGCCATTTCTGCAGCAGAAGGATTCGTCATGGCCATCCCCACGTTCGTCGACCAGGCCACGCTCCACCTCGCGGCCGGACGGGGTGGCAACGGCGTCGCCTCGGTCAAGCGGGAGAAGTTCAAGCCGCTCGGTGGCCCCGACGGCGGCAACGGCGGCCAGGGCGGATCGATCATCCTGCAGGTCGACACCAGCGTCACGACGCTCGTCGACTACCACCACAGCCCCAAGCGCCGCGCCGAGAACGGCGGCCAGGGCGCGGGCGACCACAAGAACGGCGGCAACGGCAAGGACCTCGTCCTGACCGTCCCCGACGGCACGCTGGTCAAGGACCAGGATGGCGAGGTCCTCGCCGACATGGTCGGCCACGGCACGACCCTCGTGGTCGCGCAGGGTGGTCGCGGCGGCCTCGGCAACGCCGCGCTCGCCTCGTCGAAGCGCAAGGCGCCCGGCTTCGCGCTGCTCGGCGAGCCCGGTGACGAGCTCGTCGTGCGCCTCGAGCTGAAGGTCGTCGCCGACATCGGCCTCGTCGGCTTCCCGAGCGCCGGCAAGTCGTCGCTGATCGCCGCGATCTCGCGGGCCCGGCCCAAGATCGCCGACTACCCCTTCACGACCCTGATCCCCAACCTCGGCGTGGTCACGGCCGGCGAGACCACCTTCGTGGTCGCCGACGTGCCCGGGCTGATCGAGGGCGCGGCCGACGGCCGCGGGCTCGGCCACGACTTCCTGCGCCACGTCGAGCGGTGCGCGGCGATCGTCCACGTGGTCGACACCGCGTCCATCGAGCCGGGCCGCAACCCCCTCGACGACCTCGAGGTCATCGAGCGCGAGCTGGCCCGCTACGGCGGCCTCGAGGACCGCCCGCGCCTGGTCGCGCTCAACAAGGTCGACGTCCCCGACGGCCAGGACATCGCGGACATGGTGGTCGAGGAGCTGCGCGGCCGCGGCCTGCGGGTCTTCGAGGTGAGCGCGGCGTCCGGCGCCGGCCTGCGCGAGCTCACCTTCGCGATGGCCGAGATCGTGGTCGCGGCTCGGGCCACCGCGCCGGCGGTCGAGCCCGAGCGGATCGTGATCCGCCCGCGGTCCGTCGACGGCGGCGACGACTTCGAGGTCGTCGGCACCGAGGACGGCTGGCGGGTGCGCGGCACGAAGCCCGAGCGGTGGGTGCGCCAGACCGACTTCAGCAACGAGGAGGCCGTCGGCTTCCTCGCCGACCGGCTCAACCGGCTGGGCGTCGAGGTCAGGCTCGCCCAGATGGGCGCCCAGGAGGGCGACACGGTCATCATCGGCCCCGAGCACAACTCGGTCGTCTTCGACTTCAAGCCCAGCATCGAGGCCGGTGCCGAGATGCTCGGCCGGCGCGGCGAGGACGAGCGGCTGCGCGAGGCCCGTCCGGCCCGCGACCGCCGCCGCGAGATCGCGGAGGGCATGGAGACCAAGGCCGAGGAGGAGGCCCGCGCGGACGTCGCGCGCCGCCTCGACGCCGAGCGCGCCAAGAAGGGCCCCAACCGCAGCACCGGCAGCTCCGGCGTCGGTCCGATGGCCTACGAGATCGGCACGAAGGACGACCCCGACTGGGACGGCAGTGACGACTGACGCCCCGACCGCCCGGGCCGACCTGGTGTCGGCCGCGCGGCGGATCGTGGTCAAGGTCGGCTCGTCGTCGCTCACCACCGCTGCCGGCGGCATCGACCCCGCGCGCGTACGCCGCCTCGTCGAGGTGCTCGCGGCCGCGCGCGACGGCGGCGCCGAGGTCGTCCTGGTGTCGTCCGGCGCGATCGCCGCGGGGCTGGCTCCGCTGGGCCTGTTCTCGCGGCCGCGTGCCCTCGCCGCCCAGCAGGCCGCCGCGTCGGTCGGCCAGGGCCTGCTGGCCCACCGCTACCAGGAGGAGTTCGCCCGGCACGGGATCGTCACCGGCCAGGTGCTGCTCACCGTCGACGACGTGATGCGGCGGGCGAGCTATCGCAACGCCCACCAGACCTTCGCCAAGCTGATCGAGCTCGGCGTGGTGCCGATCGTCAACGAGAACGACACGGTCGCCACCTCCGAGATCCGCTTCGGCGACAACGACCGGCTCGCGGCGCTCGTCGCCCACCTGGTCCACGCCGACCTGCTGGTCCTGCTCTCCGACGTCGACGGCCTCTACGACGGGCCGCCCTCGCGCCCGGGCTCGCGCCTGGTCCCGCTCGTGCGGTCGGAGGCCGACCTCGCCGCGGTGACCATCGGCGCGGCGGGCGCCGCCGGCGTCGGCACCGGAGGCATGACGACCAAGGTCGACGCCGCCAGCATCGCCACCGGCGCCGGCATCGACGTCCTGCTCACCTCCGCCGACCAGGCCGCCGCCGCGCTGGCCGGCACAGAGGTCGGGACGCTCTTCGAGGCCACCGGCAAGCGGCGCCCGACCCGGCTGCTGTGGCTGGCCCACGCCACGTCGGGGCAGGGCAGCCTGACCCTCGACGCCGGCGCGGTCCGAGCGGTCGTCGAGCGCGGCGCCTCGCTGCTGCCGGCCGGCATCACCGCCGTCGAGGGCTCGTTCGTGGCCGGCGACGCGGTCGACCTGCTCGGTCCGGACGGCGCGCTCGTCGGGCGCGGGCTGGTCGCCTTCGACGCCGACGAGGTGCCCGCGCTCCTCGGCCGGTCGACCGGTGAGCTCAAGGCGTCGCTCGGCGCGGCCTACGAGCGCGAGGTCGTGCACCGCGACGACCTGGTGCTGCTCTAGCCGGAGGATCCGCTCCCGCCGCACGTGCGGCCGCTCAGTCCTCCGCGGCGAGCGAGGCGTCGAGCTCGTCCATGGTCGAGGTGAAGGCCGCGGCGAGGTCGACGTCGTAGGCGTCGGCCAGCGTCATCACGCACCAAAGGCAGTCGGCCAGCTCGTGGGCGAGCGCCTCGTCGAGGTCCTCGCGCGGACGGACGCCGGCCTTGCCCTGCACGAGCTTGGCGAGGTCGCCCACGTCGCCGACGAAGCCGAGCATCACCTCCTCGGTCGTCCACGACCGGCCGTAGGCCGACGCCTCCACCTCGGCGTACCTCGCCCGGATGGCGCGCGCCCGCTCCCGCATCTGCTCGAAGTCCATGGGCCGATCCTGTCCCACGCGGGGCCGGAGGGCCTGAACCCAGCGACACAGTCGCGGGACGCGGCGTGTCGCGCCGGGAGCACGTGTCGCGGGCGGTTCCGGCGGGGAGCGGCCCCGACTAGCCTGCGGGGGTGCACTGGACGCCGAGCGAGGACGACGAGGCGGAGCAGGCCGCGTTCGAGCGGCTGTGGGGCGCGTGGCGGGCGCTGGACCCGGCGGGGCTGAAGGACTTCATGGCCGACTACGACCGGGAGTGGTGGGTGGTCGGCGGCTGGGCCATCGACGCCTTCACCGGGCAGCACCGCCCGCACGACGACATCGACGCGGTCATCTGGCGCCGCGACCTGCCCCGGCTGCGCGAGCTGGTGGGGGAGCGGCACCACGTCTGGGCGGCCGGCAGCGGGATGATCCGGCCCGTCACCGACGAGTGGCCGGAGCCGCACCCCGGGGCCGGGCAGGTGTGGCTGCGCGACCACGCGCTCGCGCCGTGGTTCCTCGACTGCCTGCTGTCCGAGGACATGGACGGCCTGTGGGTCTCGCGCCGCGACCCCGACCACGTGGCGCCGCTCGCGGACGTCACGTGGGTCGCCGACGACGGGATCCGCTACATGCGGCCCGAGGTGGTGCTGCACCACAAGGCACGGCCGTCGCGGACCAAGGACGCCGCCGACCTCGCCGTCGCCTGGCCCCTGCTGGGCGCGACCGAGCAGGACTGGCTGCGCGAGGCCGTGCGCCGCGAGCGCGCTGACCACCCGTGGCTGGAGCGGATGGCGTTGGCCGGCTAGGCCGAGCGGGCCCAGGCGAGGGCCTCGGCGACGAGGTCCCGGGTCGTGAGCCCGACCTCGGCGCGGACCAGGTCCTCCACGTCGCCGGGGAACAGCGCCTCCTGCCGGCGGAAGCTCTCCACGAGGTCCCACAGCACGTCCTCGCCGCGCGTGGCGGCGAGGTACGCGCAGGCGAGGTGGGCGAGGTCGTAGTTGAGCCGCGGGTCGCGCTGGTAGAAGTCGCGGCCGGTGGCGAGGCTGCGCGGCGTGGCCCCTGCGAGCGCTTCCGCGAGGACCCGGCGGCGGGTGACCTCGTCGTAGGCGGCGGCGTGGGCGACGTGCTCTGCCGCGCCCTCGGTCAGCCAGGTCGGGCTGCGGTCGTCGGCGTCCCCGAGGGCGACGTGGACCAGCTCGTGGCGGAACAGGATGCCGCGCCACTCCTCGCCCGCGGTGTGGACCGGGTTGACGGCGAAGCGGTAGGCGACGGACCGCTTGCTGCCCGGCCGGCGGGTCACCGGGAAGGCGACGCCGGCGGTGTCGTCGACCGTCATCGCGCTCATCTGGTCGATGGCGTCGACGTCGGAGATGTCGTAGGCGACCACCCGGCCGGACCACGGCGGGAGGAGCGGGCGGATGGCGTCGCGGGCGGCGACGACGTCGGCGTGCACCGGACCGGCGTCGGCCCGCGTCTCGTCGTCGAAGACGGCGAGGACGCCGTCGGACTCCTCGACCGTGATCGCGGTGACGTCCCACGGCGCCGGCACCCAGCCGGTGAACGCGTCGCTCTGGACGTTGCGGTCGCTGGTGAGGAGGACCTCGTCCTCGTCCCCGACGAACGTGTAGACCAGCGGCTGCGTGACGGCGCCCTCGTCGTAGCCGTCGAGGCGCATGGTGAAGTCGACCGGCAGCTGGAGGTCGCCGGCGCCCGAGATGCGCGTCATCACGCCCTCGTCCCCGAGCTCGAGCGCGAAGTCGGTCGCCGGGAGCTGGGCGACGTTGTCCCACCAGCGGGCCTGGGTGCGGGCGAAGTCCTCGGCCGCGGGGTCGACGGTGGCGAGGAACGCGTCGCGGTCGCCGTCGACCAGCGCCTGCTCGCGCCGCTCGACGAGGTCGAGCGCGGCGTCGCGCAGCGACTCGTCCATCCCCGCCGGCGCGGTGCGCTCGGGGGCGGGCGTCGGCTCGTCGCCGCCGGCCCGGCAGCCGGCGAGCGGGAGCAGCACGAGGGAGGCGAGCCAGGCCCGGGACGCACGCATGCGCCGGAGCCTAGGTGCTCGGCGGGGCACGCGGGGCGGGATCGCCGAGGTCACCCGCGTAGGCTTGGCAGGTCATGAGCGAGCGCATCGTCTACCTCGACCACGCCGCGACCACGCCGATGCTGCCGGTCGCGGTCGAGGCCATGACGCGCCACCTCTCCGGGGTCGGCAACGCCAGCTCGCTGCACGCCTCGGGCCGCGGCGCCCGACGGGTCGTGGAGGAGTCGCGCGAGGCGATCGCAGGAGTCGTCGGAGCCCGCCCCGGCGACATCGTCTTCACCTCGGGCGGCACCGAGTCCGACAACCTCGCGCTGAAGGGGATCTTCTGGGCGCGTCGCGCCGAGGACCCCCGTCGCACCCGCATCCTGTCCACCGCCGTCGAGCACCACGCCGTGCTCGACCCGCTGCACTGGCTGGCAGACAACGACCACGCCGAGGTCGAGCTGCTGCCCGTGTCGGGCGAGGGCGTGCTCGAGGTCGACGCGCTGCGGGCCTCGATCGAGCGCGACCCCGCCTCCGTCGCGCTGGTGTCGGTGATGTGGGCCAACAACGAGGTGGGCTCGCTCCAGCCGCTCGAGGAGGTCGTCGCGCTCGCCGCCGAGCACCGGATCCCGGTGCACACCGACGCTGTGCAGGCGCTCGGCCAGGTGCCGGTCGACTTCGCCGCCTCCGGCGTCGACGCGCTGACCTTCACCGGCCACAAGGTGGGCGGCCCGTACGGCGTCGGCGCGCTCGTGGTGCGCCGCGACCTGCCGGTCAGCGCGCTGGTGCACGGCGGCGGCCAGGAGCGCGACATCCGCAGCGGCACCCTCGACGTCCCGGCCATCGCGGGCCTCGCGGCCGCCGTCGAGGCGTCGGTCAAGGGCCAGCACGACCACGCGGCGCGCGTCGCGGCCCTGCGCGACGACCTCGTGCGCCGGGTGCTGGCGGCCGTGCCCGACGCGCACCTGCACGGTGCCCCCGTCGGACCCCGGCGGCTGCCCGGCAACGCCCACATCGGCTTCCCCGGCTGCGAGGGCGACTCGCTGCTGATGCTGCTCGACGCCCGCGGCATCGAGTGCTCGACCGGGTCGGCGTGCTCGGCCGGGGTGCCGCAGCCGTCCCACGTGCTGCTGGCGATGGGCTGCGACCCGGACCAGGCGCGGCACTCGCTGCGCTTCTCGCTCGGCCACACCACCACCCCCGCCGACGTCGACGCCCTCGTCGAGGCCATCGGTCCCGTCGTGGAGCGCGCCCGCTCCGCGCGGGCCCGCTGAGGGGGCGACCGGTGAGGGTGGTCGCCGCCATGTCGGGCGGGGTGGACTCGGCCGTGGCCGCCGCACGCGCGGTCGAGGCCGGGCACGACGTGACCGGCGTGCACCTCGCGCTCAGCCGCAACCCCGCGTCGTACCGCACCGGCGCCCGCGGCTGCTGCACCATCGAGGACAGCAACGACGCCCGCCGCGCCGCGGACGTCATCGGCATCCCGTTCTACGTCTGGGACCTCTCCGACCGCTTCCACTCCGACGTGGTCGAGGACTTCATGGACGAGTACGCCGCCGGCCGCACGCCGAACCCGTGCCTGCGGTGCAACGAGAAGATCAAGTTCGCCGCGGTGCTCGACCGCGCGCTCGCGCTGGGTTTCGACGCCGTGGCGACCGGGCACTACGCGCAGCTGCGGACCGGGGCCGACGGGCTGATCGAGATGCACCGCGCGGTGGACCACGGCAAGGACCAGTCCTACGTGCTCGGCGTCCTCGACCAGTCGCAGCTGCGCCACTCGCTCTTCCCGCTGGGCGACACCGACAAGCCGTCCGTGCGCCGTGAGGCCGAGGCGCGCGGCCTGCTGGTCGCCGACAAGCCCGACTCCCACGACATCTGCTTCGTCGCCGACGGCGACAACGCGGGCTGGCTGCGCGAGAAGCTCGGCGACCGCGCCCCCAACCACGGCGGCGAGATCGTCGACGTGACGACGGGGGAGACGGTCGGCAGCCACACCGGGACCTACGGCTTCACCATCGGCCAGCGTCGCGGGCTGCGCCTCGGCGTCCCCGCGCCGGACGGCAAGCCGCGGTTCGTCCTCGACATCGAGCCGGTCAGCGGCACCGTGACGGTCGGCCCGCGCGAGCGCCTCGCGGTCGACCACGTCTCCGGCATCCGGCCGCGCTGGTGCGGCACCGTCCCCGAGCGGGTCGACGGCACGGTCCAGCTGCGCGCCCACGGCGCCGAGCACCGCGCGGTGGTCGTGGTCGACGGCGACCGGGTGTCGATCGACCTGCTCGACCCCGCCGAGGGCATCGCGCCCGGCCAGGCCGCGGTGATCTACGACGGCACCCGCGTGGTCGGCTCCGCGACGATCGCGTCGACCCGCCCGGTGGTCGCCCCGTGACCGCGGCCACCGGCGTCGGGTCGATGCCCGGCACGACCGACGCCGAGCACGCCGAGGCCGTACGCCTCGTGCTGGGCGAGCTGCCCGACCTGCCGCACGTCCCCGAGCTGCCGGGACGAGGGGTGACCGCCGCGATGACCGGGCGGACGCTGGGCCTCGTCGACGGCATCGGGGCTGACCTGCAGCCCGCCGGCTGGCGGCTCACCGACACCAGCGGCGTCGACCACCGGCGGGCCCGGTCGCTCCTCGCGCAGGACCTCGACACCGTCGAGGAGGTCGCCCAGGGGTGGACCGGTGCCTTCAAGACCCAGGTCACCGGACCGTGGACGCTGGCCGCGACGGTCGAGAAGCCCCGGGGCGACAAGGTGCTGAGCGACCACGGCGCCCGCCGGGAGCTCGCCCAGGCGCTCGCGGAGGGGGTGCGCGACCACGTCGCGGACCTGCGGCGTCGCCTGCGCGGCGTCGACCGGCTCGTCGTCCAGGTCGACGAGCCGGCGCTGGCGGCCGTCCTCGCCGGCCAGGTGCCGACCGCGAGCGGCTTCGGCCGCCACCGCAGTGTCGACCTCCCCGAGGCCTCGGCCCACCTGGAGTGGGTGGTCGCCGCGATCACCGGTGCGGGGGCCGAGGCGTGGGTGCACTCCTGCGCCCCGCAGACCCCCTGGTCGCTGGTGGCCGGCACGGGCGTCACCGGTCTCTCGGCGGACCTCGCGATGCTCGGTCCCGCCGACCTCGACACCTTCGCCGAGGTGCTGGAGCAGGGACGCACGGCGGCGCTCGGCGTCGTGCCCTCGACCGACCCCGGCTCCCCGGTCTCCGACGCGCGCGTCGTGGAGCGGGTGCAGCGCTGGCTCGACATGCTCGGCCTCGACCCCGAGGAGGTGGGCGACCGCCTCGTGGTCACCCCGACCTGCGGGCTGGCGGGCGCGGGGTCGGCGTGGGCGTCACAGGCGCTGCGGCTCGCGACGGTGGTGGCGCGGAACCTGTGACCGGGCGGTCCGCGCGGTCGAGCCACACGGCGACCCGGGCGTCGCGCAGCACCCGCGCCGCGAGCAGGGTGGTGACCGCGACGACCACGGCCAGGGGCAGCACGTGGCCCGGCCGGTGCACGACGGCGTCGACGAACGCGTGGCGCCACCACACGTCGCGCACGGGGGAGTAGAGGTCGTCGGTGATCGCCCCGGTCGCGATCACCGTGACCTGCACGACGACCGCGGGCAGCACCCACCGGCGGGCTCGCGCGGAGAGGTGGGGCGTGGCCAGCGCGAGGGCCGGGGCCAGGCTGACGACCAGCTCGAGGCTGGTCCGGTAGCCGTAGAAGTGGTCGCCGCCGCTGAACCGGTTGAGCACGGCCTGGGTCACCGCGTAGGTCGCGCCGCCGGCGGCGAGCCAGCGGCTCCAGTCGGGGAGCGCGTGCCGGACCCGCCAGGCGGTCGGGCCGAGCACCACGAGGAGCGGGGCCCACCACAGCAGGCCCCGGTCGGCGGACACCACGAAGCCGAGCCAGTTGAGCGGGTCGAGCGCGTGGTCGAGGACGCCGCCGGTGAAGTCGCCGGCGCGGTAGCCCGACGACGGGTCCCACGAGCCGTACATCCACCGGGTCCAGGCCGACGACAGCGCGAGTGCGGCCGCCGCCGCCGCGCCCACGCGCAGCGCGATCCCCGGCTGCCGGCGCGTGCGGGCCAGGCCGAGGCCGACGACGGCGCAGATCACCGCCGCGTGCAGCCGGCCCCACAGCATCACGCCGCCGAACACCCCCACCAGCCACCACCGGCGGCGGTCGGCGGCCCACGCGGTGCCGAGGATGCCCAGGGTGGTGAGCGTGTGCGGCCAGACGGCGTCGGCCGCGACCGACCACACGGGCGTGCCGAGCGCGACGACCGCGGTCGCCGCGAGGGCGGTGCGGGTGCCGAGGTGGCGGCGCAGCACGAGGAGGAGCAGGACCATGGCCACGGCGGTGAGCAGCGCGGCCGTCAGCCCGCCCGGCAGCGGGTCGACCGTGCCGGGCCGGGCCAGGGCGTAGGCCGGCACGACGGCGGCGATCACGCCCGGCGCCCGTCCGACGGCCTCGCGCCCGTCGGCGGTCTCGACGATCCACGTCCCCCGGATGATGTTGTCGTCGAGGTAGGGGAACGACGCGATGTCCGGCACCGGGTCGCCGGTGAGCGCGACGTGGCGCGCGGCGAAGGCGGCGGTGCGGGCGTCGGGGCTCGGATCCGGGTTGCTGGTCGCGCCGTAGAGGGCGGCCAGCACGCCGAGCACGGCGAGCGGGACCAGCCACCGGGACATGCGCGCCATTGTCGTCGCGCCACCCGCGCGGGGCGAGGTCCGTGGCCGAGCGCTCTCCCAGCGTTCGCCCGCCGGACACCTGCCCGACCGTCCTGCGCCCCGGCGCGACCCTAGCGTCGCCGGCGTGAAGCTCGTGGTGCAGGTGCCGTGCCTCAACGAGGAGGAGACCCTCCCCCTCGTGCTGTCCTCGATCCCGGACCGGATCCCCGGGATCGACGAGATCGTCGTCGTCGTCGTCGACGACGGCAGCTCGGACCGGACCGTGGCGGTCGCGCGGTCCCACGGGGTGCGCGAGATCGTGCGCCACCATCGCAACCAGGGGCTGGCCCGCTCGTTCACCGACGGCGTCAACCACGCCCTCGCCATCGGCGCGGACATCGTGGTCAACACCGACGGCGACAACCAGTACCCGCAGGAGCGGATCGCGGACCTGGTCCAGCCGATCCTCCGGGGCGAGGCGGACATCGTGGTCGCCGACCGCCAGGTCCGCTCGATCGCGCACTTCTCGCCGGCGAAGAAGGCGCTCCAGCGCTGGGGCTCGCAGGTGGTCAACGTGGCGGCGCGCACCGAGCTGCCGGACGCGGCGAGCGGGTTCCGGGCGTACTCGCGCGAGTCGCTGATGCGGCTCAACACGGTGACCCGCTTCTCCTACTGCATGGAGACGATCATCCAGGCCGGCAACAAGAACCTCGCGATCACCAGCATCCCGGTCGTGACCAACGCGAAGACCCGCGAGTCGCGGCTGTTCTCCTCGACCCGCCAGCACGTCTTCCGCTCGGCGGCGGCGATCGTGCGGGCCTACGTGATGTACCGCCCGTACGTGATCTTCGGCGTGATGGCGCTGCTCTTCGGCCTGCTCGGGCTGGTGCCGTTCCTGCGCTACGCCGTCCTCGCCGCGACCGGCAACGGAGGCGGGCACGTGCAGTCGCTGCTGGTGGGCGCCGCGCTGGTCGTGGTGTCCTCGCTCTGCGTGATGCTGGGCATCGTCTCCGACCTGATCCGCACCAACCGGGCGCTCATCGAGGCCAACCTCGAGCACACCAAGCGGGCCCGCTACGACATCCTCCGGGTGCCGCCGGTGCCGGTCCTCGAGGCGCCGCCCGGGCCCCGGACCCCGCAGCGCGGGAGCGTCCGGTGAAGGGGCTCTACGTCCGGGCCGTCCGGCTGGTCGCGGCCCCGCTGCGCGCCCTCGGCGTCCTCGACCGGCTGCAGCGCCGCCACCCGCGCTCGCGGGCGGCGACCTGGGCGCTGTCGCTCCTCGCGATCCACGACGTCGACGGCCTGCACCGCCTCGACGTGCCGTGGTGGACCTTCGACTCCGCCGACCGGGTCGACGCCTGGCTGGGCGAGCACCCCGGCGCCCGGGTCTTCGAGTGGGGCTCCGGCGCCTCCACCCTGTGGCTCGCCGCCCGCGCCGCGTCCGTCCACTCGGTGGAGCACCACGCCGGCTGGGCGGACGTCATCGCGCCGCGCCTGCCCGACAACGTCACGCTCCGGGTCGTCGAGGCGCCGCGGGCCGCGGCGCCGGTCGTGCCGTCGGCGAAGCCCGGTCACGACGGCATGGACTTCGCCGACTACGTCGCCGCCATCGACGCGGTGCCCGGGGAGTTCGACGTCGTCGTCATCGACGGCCGGGCGCGCGAGGCCTGCCTGGCACGGGCCGTCGAGCGGCTCGCGCCCGGCGGCGTGATCGTCTTCGACAACGTCGACCGCCAGCGCTACCGGGAGGCCATCGACGCCGCCGTCGTCGCCACGGGCGACCGGATCGCGGTCACCATGACGCGCGGGCTCACGCCGGCCCTGCCGTACCCGACCCGCACCGCCCTGCTGCACGCGTCGCGGGTGCGCCCCGAGGTGGCGTGACCCGGCGCCGGGCGCTGGGCGCCGCCCGTCTCGTTTTCGTCCTGCTCACCCTGGCCTTCGCCTGGTGGGGCTTCCGCGGCCGGTGGGGCGAGATCGGTGCCGCCGCGTCGACGACCGGCCCGCTCCGGCTGGCCGGCGCCGTGGCCTGCGCTACCGCCGGGCTGGTGCTCACCGGCCTGCTGTGGCGGCTGCTGCTGCGCTGGCTCGGGTCGGACGTCGGCGTGCGCGACGCCGCGTCCGTCTTCTTCGTGGGCCAGCTCGGCAAGTACGTCCCCGGGTCGGTGTGGAGCATCGCCGTGCAGGCCCGGCTGGGCCGACGCCACGGCGTGCCCGCCCGATCCAGCGCCACCGCCTCGCTGGTCTTCCTGCTCGTCCACACCGCGACCGGCCTGCTGGCGGGCGGGTTGCTGGTGCTGCTGGGCGCGATCGACCTCGGCGCTCCTGGCCTGGACTACCCAGGTCCTCGCTGGCACCGCGCCCCGCCGCTGCTGACGGGTCGCCGACCGGCTGGCCGGACGAGGCGTGACGCGGTCCTCGGCGGGCCCGAGCTGGTGCGCGCCCTCGGGCTGATGGCCGCGGTGTGGGCGCTCCACGGCGCGTCGCTGCTGCTCCTCGTGCCGGGTGGCGGCGGCTCGCCCGGCCTCGCCGGCGCGGTGGCCGCCTTCGCGCTGGCCCACGCCGTCGGGGTGCTCGTCGTCCTCGCGCCGGCGGGCGTCGGCGCCCGCGAGGCGGTCCTGGTCGCGCTGCTCTCGCCGGTGGTCGGGGTGCCGGGTGCCGCCGCGGTCGCGCTCCTGTCGCGGGTCGCGCAGGCCCTCGCGGACTTCCTGGTCGCGGCGGGGGCCATCGGGTGTGCCCGGATCGGCCGGGTCCGCCCCGCCGCAGGGGCCGGGGCACGCGCATGAACGACCACCGTCCCTCCCGGGTCGGCGTGAGGCACCTGGTCGTGCTGGCCGTCGTGGTCGCGGTGGCGCTCGGCGTCCGGCTGGTCGGGATCCGGCACGGGCTGCCGTTCGCCTACAACCCCGACGAGGAGCTGCACTTCGTCCCCCCGGCGGCCCGCGCCGCCGAGGGCGACCTGGACCCGGGGTACTTCGAGAACCCGAGCGGCTTCACCTACGTCGTCGCCGTGGTGCTGCGTGCCGCGTTCCCCGGGCAGGACCTGCCGGCCCTCCTCGCGGACGACCCCGGGGCGGTGTTCCTCGTCGCCCGGGTCGTCTCCGCGGTGCTCGGCGCGCTCACCGTCGTCGCCGTCCACGCGGTCGGGCGCCGCGTCCTCGACCCCGCCGCCGGCCTGTGGGCCGCGGCCCTCCTCGCCGTCGCCTACCTCCCGGTCTTCTACGGCCACCAGGCGCTCAACGATGCGGCGACGCTGCTGCCGGTGGTCCTCGCGACCGGCGCCTGCGTCAGCCTCCACCGACGGGGCCGGTGGCGCGACGCCCTCGCCGCCGGGGCGCTCGTCGGGCTCGCGGCCGGGACCAAGTACCTCGCCGCGCCCATGGCGCTCGTGGTGGCCCTCGCCGTGGCGCTGCGGGTGGTCGCGGGCCGGCAGCCGGTCGGCCCGGCGCTCGCCCGCCTCGGCGGCGCGGCCGTCGCCTGCCTGGCCGGGGTGCTCGTGCTCAATCCCTACATCGCCCTCGCCGCGTCGCGGTTCTGGAGCGAGTTCCGCGGCCAGACCGGTCAGGCCTCGTCGGCCAAGCTCGGCCAGGACGGTTCGGCGTGGCTGGACTACCCGGTGTCGCTGCTGTGGGGCCTCGGCCTGGTGCCGGTCGTCCTGGCCGCGGCCGGCTTCGTGCTGCTCCTGCGCCGCGACCGGGGCACCGCCGTGCTGCTCGTGTGCTTCCCGGTGGTGCTCTACGTCAGCATGGCGGTCCAGGGCCGGTGGTTCGGCCGGTGGCTGCTGCCGGCCTACCCGGCGCTCGTCCTGCTCGCGGCCGTCGCGGCCCGCGAGCTCGCCGCGGTGGTGGCCCGCCGGGTCCCGGCCCCCGTCGCGACGGGTGTCGTGGGCCTGCTCGTCCTCGCCCAGCCGCTCGTCGACGTCGCCCGCAGCGACGTGCTGCTCACCCGCACCGACACCCGCCAGGTCGCGCTCGACGCCCTCCTCGCGCAGGTGCCGCCGGACAGCCGGCTCGTCGTCGAGCCCGCCCTGCCCCGGTCGTGGCTCGCCACCCTGCGCGACGCCCGGCTGGAGGTCCGCCCGGTCCCGCGGCCCCACCAGGCCTACGAGGCCCGGCTGGAGCCCGGCCTGCTCGACACCTACCGGTCCGAGGGCTGGTGCTGGGTGGTCGTGTCGGGCCAGCAGCGCGAGCGCGGCCTCGCCGCGGGGCTGCCGGGTGCGCTCGCCTACTACCGCGACCTCGAGGCGGAGGGGGACACGGTCGTGACGTCGTCGCCGTACGCCGACGGCGACCGCCCGCCGTTCTCCTTCGACTTCAGCTTCAACTACTACCCGCCCGCGCACCACCGACCGGGTCCGGTGATGGAGGTGCACCGCCTCCATGACTGCTGAGCCCGGCCACGTCCACGAGAGGGAGACCGTGATCACCACCATCCGTCGCAGCGCACGGTGGGTCGCCGACCGCCCGGACGCGGTGCCGCTGCTCATGGCCGGCCTGCTCCTCCTCGTCGGCGTGCAGGTCGCGCTGGTGTCCACGGTGCCGAGCTGGGCCAACGACGAGCCCGCCCACGTCGGCTACGTCGCCGCGCTCGCGGAGGGTCGGCTGCCGACCATCGAGACCGACATCGTCGACGACCCCGCCCGGTTCCCGCTGACGGCCGAGGAGTTCGCCGGTCGCGACGAGGAGCACGGCGACATCTGGACGGCCAACCACCCGCCGCTGTTCCACCTCGCGATGGTGCCGGTCTGGTGGGCCCTGTCCGACGTCAACCAGAGCGGCATGGTCATCACGATGCGGGTCGCGAACACGGCCGGCTTCGCGGTCTGGCTCTACCTCGTCGGCCTCCTCGCGCGGCAGCTCGTGCCCGGCCGGCCGGCCGTCGCGGCGCTGGCCGCGGTCGTCGCCGCCGCGCCGACCCTGGTGCTGCGCTCGTCCTACGCCCAGAACGACGGCTGGGCCGCCGCCTCCGCGGCGCTCCTGCTGCTGATGACGGTGCGTGTCCTGCGGGACGGGGCGACGTCCCACCGGGTCGTCGTCGCCGCGCTGGCGGGGACCGTGGCCGCCGGCACCCGCGCGCAGGGGGTGCTCCTGGTGGCCCTGTGCTCCGTGGTGCTGCTCGTGGTGCTGGTCCGCCGGTCGGGCTGGTCCGGGGCTGCGTGGCGGCGGGCCCTGGCGGTCGCCGCGCCGGTGGGTGGCCTGCCGGCCGCCGCCTGGGGCTGGTTCTACGTCCGCAACTACCGGCTCTACGGGGACTTCACGGGGCAGGACGCGCTGCTCGACAAGTTCGACCGGACCCCGGTCGCGCTCGACCGCCTCGGTGCGGTCCGGACGCTCGACCAGCCCGTGCTGGCCACCTCGCTGGTGCTGGTCGCGGCGCTGGTGCTGGTCCCGGTCGCCGTGATCGGCTCGGCCCGGCGCCACGGCGTCCGCTTCGACGCGGTGTGGATCCTGCTGTCCCTGCACACGCTGCTCACCGTGGTCAGCCTGGTCGGCTTCATGCGCGCCGGCGGCGGGTTCCACGACCGCTACCTCATGCAGGCGATGCCGCTGCTCGCCACCGTGACGGCGATCGGGATGGCCGGGGCCGGGCACTGGTGGCGGTCCGCCCCCCGGGGCACGCCGGCGGCCGACCGCCGGGACTGGTGGACCGCGACGGCGTGGGCCGTCGTGCTGCTCGCCTGGCTCGCCCGGACCCTCGTCTGGCTGGAGTACCGCCACGTCTTCGGCCACCAGGAGTTCTCGCCCGTCAACGGCCCGGTGCCGGACCTGCTCGCGACGATGGCCGCCGCGCTGGGGGTCGCGGTCGTCGGCGTGCTCGTGCGTCGCGCGCGGTCGGTGCACCGCCTCGACGACCTCGCCCACGAGGCGGCCCGGCTCGAGCCGGTCGACCGGCCGGGTCCGGTCGCCGACCGGGAGCTCGTCACTCGACGGGGTTGACCACCGGCGCGAGCACCTCGAGGGTCAGCCCGACGGCGACGTCGTGCCAGCGCTGCGACCCGCTGAGCATGTAGTGGCCGAGCGCGCCCATGTCGCGCAGGTCAGCGCTGTCGGCGACGCGGCGCGCGCGCTCGACGTAGCGCGTCGTCTCCTTGAATGAGGTGATCCGGTCGCGGCGGCCGTGGGCGGCGCGCAGCGTCCGACCGGCGAGCGTCGACACCGGGTCGTCGGCCGACCACCAGGGGGCGAGCCCGACGACGCCCACCACCGACGGGTCGTCGGCGACGTGGACCGCGACCCGGGCGCCCATGGAGTGACCGAGGAGCACCACCGGTACGTCGCCGTGCGCGGCGCGGAGCTCGTCGAGCGCCCGGCGGGCGTCCGCCACCCGGCCGTCCCCACCGTTCCAGCCGCGCTCGTCATAGCGGACCAGCCAGACGCCCGCGCCGGCGTCGGCCGCCCGGGGCGCCACCGACCGCGCGAGCCACGCAGCCCGGCGCCAGGACGCGCTGCGGCCGTCGACGGGCTGGCGCGAGCGGGGCTTGCCGCCGTGCAGGACGAGCACCATCGCGCTCGGGCGCTCGGGGCCGTCGTAGGTCGTCACGTGGAGGTCGGGCACGTCGGTCCTTCGGAGCCGGGGTCGTGGTGGATGGGATGCGGCGAGGGAGGACCCCGGCGTACCGGTGATCCTCCCTCGCGGCTGGTGAGCGGGTCAGTGGGCGACGACGCCCTCCGGGCCGTCGGTCGCGAGCTCCTCGTGCGGGACGTCGAGGAAGACCCAGATCACGATCGACGCGGCCAGCATGAGGAACGCGCCGACGAGGAACGCCTGCGTCGAGCCCTCGGTGAAGATCTGGTGCTGGGCGATGAGCTGGAGCTGCTGCACCTGCTCCGGGGGCGGCTGCGGTCCGCCGGCCTGGGCCGCGGCGGCGCCCGCCTCGGCGAACTCCTTGCCCCGGTCGGTGAACGTCTGCGTCGCCACGGTGGCCAGCACCGCGAGGCCGAGCGCGCCGCCGACCTGCTGGGCGGTGTTGAGCACGCCCGAGCCGATGCCCGACTCCTCGGAGCGCAGGTGGTGGACGGCGGTCAGGGTGACCGGGACGAACGTCAGGCCCATGCCGAAGGACATCATGACGATGAAGGGCAGGATGTCGGTGACGTAGGAGCCCGTCACCTCCCGGGCAGGGAACGTCGTGTCGTAGGGCAGCGTGGAGAACCCGAACAGCGCGCCCGCGGCGAACAGGGTGCCGACGCCGGAGATGAAGCGCGGGTCGATGCGGTTGACCAGGTTCGACGCCAGCCCGGCGCCCACGACGATGCCGACGGTGAAGGGGAGGAACGCCACGCCCGCCTTGAGCGGGCTGTAGCCCATCACGTTCTGGATGTACTGGCTGAGGAAGTAGAACATCGCGAACATCGCCGCCGGGGCGAGGAACATCGCGACGAAGCTCGACGCGCGGGTCCGGCTGGTGAAGATCCGGAACGGCAGGAGCGGGTGCTCGACCCGGCTCTCGACCAGGCCGAACACGACCAGGACGACGACGCCGACGACCAGGCTCGCGATGGTGAGCCCGTCGCCCCAGCCCTCGGTGCCGGCGCGCGAGAGGCCGTAGACCACACCGAGCAGACCCAGCGTGCCGGTGACGGCTCCGGGCAGGTCCAGCTGTCCGGGGTGTGACTCCGACTCGTTGAGGAAGCGGGGGGCGAGGGCCGCGGCGGCCAGGCCGATCGGCACGTTGATGAGGAACGTCAGGCGCCAGCCGTCGACGACGACGCCGAGCACCTCGGGGGAGGTGCCGGTGAGCCAGCCGCCGAGGATGAGGCCGACGGCGGCGCCGGCCCCGGACATCGCGGCGTAGACCGCGAACGCGCGGTTGCGGGCGGGACCCGCGGGGAAGGTGGTGGTGATCAGGGCCAGCGCCGCGGGCGAGGCGAGCGCGGCGCCGAGGCCCTGGAGGCCCCGGGCGGCGAGGAGCAGCGGCTCGGTGGTCGCCATGCCGCCGAGCAGCGAGGCGACGGCGAAGATGCCGAGGCCGGCCATGAACACCTTGCGGCGGCCGTAGAGGTCGCCCAGGCGGCCACCGAGCAGCAGCAGGCTGCCGAACGCGAGGGCGTAGCCGGTGACGACCCACTGGAGGTTGGCCTGGCTGATGGCCAGGTCCTTCTGGATGTAGGGCAGCGCGATGTTGGCGATGGTGGCGTCGAGCACCACCATCAGCTGGGCGATGGAGATGAGGACGAGCGCCCAGGTGAGGTTGAGCTCGCGAGGGGGAGTGGCCACCGCCTCGGGTGGCTGCGCGTTGCGGGAGACGTCGGTCATGGGAGGTCCTTCTCGGAGGTGTGGGTCGAGTCGAGCAGAGGGGTCTGACAGTGGGCGCGGGGGAGCGCGCCCGTGGACGGGCCGTGGAGGGCGGCGGGGAGGATCACCTCGTCGAGCACGCGCCCGACCAGGTGGGGGGTGACCTGCTCGCCGAGCAGGAAGGCGCGGTGCAGGACGATCCCGGCGAGGGACGGCGCGAGGACGTCGAGGTCGACGTCGGGGTGCACCTCGCCGCGGGCGCGGGCACGCTCGTAGATCGCGCGCGACGCGGCGACCTTGGGGCCGATGAACTCGCGTCGGTAGACCTCGGCGAACTCGGGGTCGCGGCCCATGGCGGTGACGACCGCGGCGAGCACCGACTGGGCGAGCGGGTCGTCGATGCCGCCCGCACCGCAGTACGCCTCCACCAGGTCGCCGCGCAGGGTGCCGGTGTCGGGGACGGTGGCCTCGCCCTTGTGCGCCATGATCGCGGCCACCACGAGCTCGGGCTTGCCGCGCCAGCGCCGGTAGAGCGTCGCCTTCGACGCCTTGGCGCGGGTCGCGACCGCGTCCATCGTGAGCAGGTCGTAGCCCACGTCGGCGAGCACCTCGAGGGTCGCCTCGAAGATCTCCATCTCGCGCTCGCCCACCACGCGGGGGCGGGTGCCGGCCTCGGTCGGGGTCATGGTGCCTCTCGGATCGATGAAACGAAACGGTTTCGTTTCGACCAACCGCGAGCATCGCAGGTCCATTCCCGACCTGCCGCATCTTTTCCGGACCGGTCCAGACCACCCGCCCCGGCGCGGCCGCGGAGCGTCGGCCACGGGTGTCGGCGGCAACCGGCAGACTGTGCCCCATGAGCACGACCGACGGGCCGCCCTCCTCCACGACCTCCTCCGCAGACGTCGCACCCGCGCCGCCCGAGGCGCGCGAGCGCCACCGCGCGCTCAGCGAGCAGGTGGAGGACGCCCGCTGGCGCTACTACGTGCTCGACGACCCGACCCTGTCGGACGCCGACTTCGACGTCCGGCTGCGCGAGATCGAGGCGCTGGAGGAGGAGTTCCCCGAGCTCCGCACCCCCGACTCGCCGACCCAGAAGGTCGGCGGCGCCGTCTCCACCGAGTTCACCGCCGTCGACCACCTCCAGCGGATGGAGTCGCTCGACAACGCCTTCTCCTTCGAGGAGCTCGGCGCCTGGCACGCCCGGATCCTGCGCGAGGGCATCGAGGCGCCGGCGCTGCTGTGCGAGCTCAAGGTCGACGGCCTCGCGATCAACCTGCTCTACGAGGACGGCCGCCTGGTCCGCGCGCTGACCCGCGGCGACGGCCGCACCGGCGAGGACGTCACCCCCAACGTCAAGACCATCGCGTCGGTCCCGCACCGGCTCACCGGCACCGACGAGCACCCGGTGCCCGCGCTGGTCGAGGTGCGCGGCGAGGTCTTCCTCACCACCGACGCCTTCGAGCGGCTCAACGCCTCGATGGCCGACGCCGGCAAGCCGATGTTCGCCAACCCCCGCAACGCCGCGGCGGGCTCCCTGCGCCAGAAGGACCCGCGCGTCACCGCCACCCGCGACCTCGGGATGGTCTGCCACGGCATCGGGGCGCGCGAGGGGTTCGACCCGCCGGCGCAGAGCGCGGCCTACGACGCCCTGCGGGCCTGGGGGCTCCCGACCTCCGAGGAGGTCCGCGTGGTCGACACCCTCGCCGAGGTCGAGGCGCGCATCGAGCACGTCGGCGCGCACCGCCACACCATCGTCGGCCACGAGATCGACGGCCTCGTCGTGAAGGTCGACGACGTCTCGCTCCAGCGCCGGCTCGGCTCCACCAGCCGGGCGCCCCGCTGGGCGATCGCCTACAAGTACCCGCCCGAGGAGGTCAACACCCTCCTGAGGTCGATCGAGGTCAACGTCGGCCGCACCGGCCGGGTCACCCCCTACGGCGTCATGGAGCCCACCAAGGTCGCCGGGTCCACCGTCGAGAACGCCACCCTCCACAACGCCCACGAGGTCCGCCGCAAGGACGTCCGCCCGGGCGACACGGTCATCCTCCGCAAGGCCGGCGACGTGATCCCGGAGATCCTCGGGCCGGTCCTCGCGCTGCGCCCTGAGGGCCTCGCGGAGTGGGTGATGCCGACCGAGTGCCCGGCCTGCGGCACGGCTCTCGCCCAGCAGAAGGAGGGCGACAAGGACCTGCGGTGCCCCAACCACGAGCGGTGCCCCGCCCAGGTGCGCGAGCGGGTCTTCCACGTCGCGGGCCGCGGCGCGTTCGACATCGAGGGCCTCGGCTACGAGGCGGCCGTCGCGCTCCTCGAGGCCGGTGTGATCGCCAACGAGGGCGACCTGTTCGACCTCGACGAGGCGGCCCTGCTGCGGGTGCCGCTGTTCACCCGGGCGCCGAAGAAGGACGAGAGCGGTCCGCAGCTCAGCGCCAACGGTGCCCGGCTCCTGGCCAACCTCCACGAGCGCAAGACGAAGGTGCCGCTGTGGCGGGTCCTGGTCGCGCTGTCGATCCGCCACGTCGGTCCGACCGCGGCGCGCGCCCTCGCGACCGAGCTCGGCTCGATGCAGGCGGTGCGGGAGGCCGACGAGGAGACGCTCGCGGCCACCGAGGGCGTCGGCCCGACGATCGCGGCCTCGGTGCGCGAGTGGTTCCACGGCTCCAGCGAGGGCGACGCCGAGACCGAGGAGATCGGCGACAACGCCGCCTGGCACGGCGAGATCGTCCGCAAGTGGGAGGCCGCGGGCGTCGCGATGGCCGACGAGCGCGACGAGTCGGTGCCGCGCACCCTCGAGGGCCTCACGATCGTCGCGACCGGGTCGCTCGACGGCTTCACCCGGGACTCGGTCAAGGAGGCGATCATCGTGCGCGGCGGCAAGGCGTCGGGCTCGGTGTCGAAGAAGACCGACTACGTCGTGGTCGGGGACAACGCCGGGTCCAAGGCCGACAAGGCCGAGCAGCTCGGGGTTCCGGTCCTCGACGAGGCGCAGTTCGTCCGCCTCCTCGAGGGCGGCCCCGACGCGCTGTCCTGACGCCCGGGACCACGCTCACGACCACAGCGGGGCCGGAGCCGACCGGCTCCGGCCCCGCTGCCGGGTGGTGCGTGGTCAGCCGTTCCAGGACGGCTGGGACTGCGGGTTGAGCTCACCCAGGCGGACCTTCTTCGCCTTCTTCGTCACCTTGTCGGTGAGGTCGATGACGTCGAGGCCCTTCTGGATGTCGTTGGAGTAGATGTAGCCGTTGTAGTAGTACGCCGACCACGAGCCGCCGACGAGGAGCCGGTCGGCGGCGACGGCGCCCCGGTCGAACCACGCGATCTCGCGCGGGTTGGCCGAGTCGGTGAAGTCGAACACCGAGATGCCGCCCTGGTACCACGCCTGGACCATGATGTCCTTGCCCTTCACCGGGATGAGCGAGCCGTTGTGGGCGACGCAGTTCTCGGTGTTGGCCTGGGTGCGGCTGATCTTGTAGTAGCTGCGGTGGACGAGCTTGCCGCCGACGATGTCGTAGATGCCGTCGGCGCCCTTGGTGTCACCCACGGTCGGGTTGCAGGTCGGCGCGCCGCCTCCGCCGAGCTCGTCGGTGAAGACCACCTTGCGGCCGTCGTTGTTGAAGGTGGCGGAGTGCCAGAACGCGAAGTTCTCGTTGTCGCGCACCCGCTCGGTCACGACCGGGTTCTCGCGGTCCGAGATGTCCATCAGGATGCCGTCGCCCATGCAGGCGCCCGCCGCGACGTCGCGCGAGGGGTAGGCGGTGATGTCGTGGCAGCCACTGGTGGTCGAGGAGTAGCCACCGCCCGGCTCGCCGCCGTCGGGGAAGAGGACCGGGGAGGACTTGAGGAACGCGGCGTCCGGCGAGCTGCGCGGCACCTTCACGATGCTGATCCGGTCGTGCGGGGGCTGGCAGTCCGGGTACTCCGCGCGCGGCGAGTACGACGAGACGTAGACGTAGAGGTTCTTCTGGTCCCGGCTCGGGGCGAGGGTGTGGGTGTGCGACCCGCACGGCGTCTCCACCGCGGCGACGTACTGCGGGGACGCGGGGTTGCTGATGTCGAAGACCCGCACGCCCTCCCACGACTCCTTGACCGTCGCGGACTGCGCGGTGCTGCTGCACGAGTCGTCGCTGCGGCTGGAGTCGACGCTCAGGACCAGCAGGTCCTTCCAGACCGACACGTCGTTCTGCGAGCCGGGGCACACGACCTGCGTGACGACCTTCGGCTGCGTGGGCTGGCTGATGTCGTAGACCATGAAGCCCTCGTAGTTGCCGGCGAAGGCGTAGTCGCCCTTGAACGCCAGGTCGCTGTTGAGGGCCGACTCGGTGTTGAACGCTCCCTGCTTGGGGATGTTCGCGACCAGGCCGATGTTGCCGCTGCTGGCCACGCCGCCCGGGGGCAGCACGGTGTCGCTGTCGTCGAGCGCGGCGAACCCGCCGCCGGCGACGTCGCAGCCGGTGCCGAAGCGGTCCTCGAGCGCGTCGAGCTGGGCCTGGAGCTCCGGCGGGCACTCCGCGGCCCGGCGCTCCGAGGTGGTGTCCTTCGCGCCCGACCCGTGGGCGTGCCCGCCCGTGTCGTGGGCGGAGGCGGGGACGAGGACGGCCGACAGGCCGACCGAGGTGGTGAGGGCCGCGGCGAGCGCGACCAGGGTGCGGGCGCGGGTGCGCCGGCGCAGGGGTTTCCGAGACATGCACGTGTCCTTCCGAGAACAGGGCGGTGCGAGGTGGCAGGTCACTGCCGTACGGTCATCACACCATGACTGTGAACTCTCGGGACAGTGTCCATCGTGGTGTCGGCCCGGCCGGCGCCCTGCGCGCGTGCGGCCTGCTGCTGGCCTGCCTCGCCCTCACCTCGTGCAGCGGCGGTGACGACGGTGCCGGACCTCCGGCCGCCGACGCGTCCGGCTCGCCGTCGCCGTCGGTCACCGTGCTCCAGCCCGGCTCGCCGGGCGAGGCGGCGACCACGGGCGGACCCGTGGAGCTGCCCGAGGGCAGCTTCAACCACTCCGACGTGGCGTTCGTGCAGATGATGGTCCCGCACCACGCGCAGGCGCTGGAGATGGCCGACCTCGCCGCCGACCGCGCGTCCAGCCGCCCGGTGCGGGTGCTCGCGTCGCGCATCCGGGCGGCCCAGGGCCCGGAGATCGTGATGATGTCGTCGTGGCTCGAGGAGCACGACCTCGACGTCCCGGCCCCCGACGACGACCCGATGGAGTTCGACCACTCCGCGCACGGCCACGACCCGATGATGGGGATGCTGACGCCGGCCCAGATGGACGACCTCGCCCAGGCGAGCGGGGCGCGCTTCGACCGGCTCTTCCTGCGCGGCATGGTCCAGCACCACCAGGGCGCGCTCGACATGGCCCAGACGGTCGCGGTCGACGGCGAGGACCTGCGGGTGGCCGAGATGGCCGCCGACATCGACGTGACCCAGCGGGTGGAGATCCAGCGGATGCAGGACCTGCTGGCCGGCTCGCGCTAGCCGTCGTCTGGACGGGTCCACGTCTGGCCCGGGCCGCATCGGGTAGGGGAGGGGCGGAACCTCGCGACAACCAACCGGCCGCCCGCGTGGTCCCACTGACGAGGTGCCGTCTCGGGCACTCACCACCGAAAGGTCGTCCGATGTCCCCCAGCGCACGCAGGTTGCTCTCCGTCACCGCCGTCGCGGTGGTGCTCGCCCCGCTCACCGGGCTCGTCGCGCCCGCCGAGGCGGCCCGTCCGACGTGCGGCGGCCTGCGGGCCACCATCGTCGGCAACGACCGGGCCAACACGATCACCGGCACCCCGCGGCGCGACGTCGTCGTCGCGCGCGGCGGCAACGACACCATCCGGGGGCTCGCCGGCAACGACGTCATCTGCGGAGGGGACGGCGCCGACCGGATCTTCGGCGGCGACGGCAACGACCGCCTCGACGGCGGCGCCGACCTGGTGCGCCTGGACCGGTTCGGCCGGGTGGTGAAGAAGGGCGACACCCTCACCGGCGGCGCCGGCAACGACACCATCGAGCTCGGCTACGACCCGCGCCCCGCGACGGCCGGCACCGCGACGATGCTCGACGGCGTGTCCTACGCCGACGCCCCCGCGCCGGTCGTCGTCGACTTCAGCTCGGGGCAGACCGTGGCGATCGCCGCCGACGGCAGCGACACCGTCTCCGGCGTGCTGGGCGGCATCCGGGTGGTCGGATCGGCGCTGGCCGACACGATCAAGGGCACCAACAAGGCCGACGTCCTCCTCGCCCGCGGCGGCGACGACACGATCTTCGGTCGCGGGGGCGACGACCAGGTCGCCAGCGACTCCGCGGGCGCGCCCGGCAACGACCGCGTCTACGGCGACGCCGGCGACGACCGGATCACCGGCAGCCTCGGCTCCGACCTGCTGGTGGGCGGCAGCGGGAGCGACGTGCTCACCTCCAGCTCGGAGCTGCACCAGTCCTTCCGCGGCGGCAGTGGCGCCGACACGATCACCTTCCCGCTGCCGATCGACTCCGGGTTCGTCGCCAAGGGACACGGCGGCCAGGACCGGCTGCGGCTGCTCCCGAGCTCCAACCCCGCGCTGAAGCCGTCGGTGCGCATCGACCAGCTGGGCCGGACGAAGATCCGCGACCTCCAGCCCTACACCCTCGAGGGCAGGATCACCGGCTTCAGCGACGTGCTGCTGCCGGCCCGGGCGACGTCGGTCTTCAAGGGCAGCAACGACTCCGAGGTCGTCACGGCGAACCCCGACTACCGCGCCGAGATCTACGGCCGCGGCGGCGCCGACGTCCTCACCGGCTCCGACGAGCCCGACCGGCTCGACGGCGGCAAGGGCTTCGACATCGTCCGGGGCCGCGGCGGCAACGACACGTGCAAGAACGCGGAGAAGCGCTCGAGCTGCTGATCCGCACCCGGTCCGGGGGGCGGGCGCGCCGACACTAGGATCAACCCCATGCCCGAGATCTCCCGCGACGAGGTGGCGCACCTGGCCACCCTCGCCCGCATCGACCTCTCCGACGCCGAGCTCGACCACCTCGCCCCGCAGCTGAGCGTGATCCTCGAGTCCGTCGCCTCCATCAACGGCGTGGCCGGGGACGACGTGCCGCCGACCTCGCACGCGCTGCCGCTGACCAACGTGTTCCGCGAGGACGTGGTGGTGCCCGGCCTGACCGCCGAGGAGGCGCTGTCCGGCGCCCCGGCGGTGGAGGAGCAGCGCTTCTCCGTCCCGCGGATCCTGGGCGAGGAGGCGTGATGAGCGACCTGACCCGACGCACCGCCGCCGACCTCGCGGACGCGCTCGCCTCCGGCGACGTGACCTCGGTCGAGCTGACCGAGGCCCACCTCGACCGCATCGCCGCGGTCGACACGGACGTCCACGCCTTCCTGCACGTCGACCGCGACGGCGCGCTGGCCGCCGCCGCCGAGTCCGACGCCCGCCGCGCCCGGGGCGAGGCCCGCGGTGCGCTCGACGGCGTGCCGATCGCGGTCAAGGACGTGCTCACCACCCGCGGCCTGCCCACCACCTGCGGCTCGAAGATCCTCGAGGGCTGGATCCCGCCCTACGACGCCACGGTGGTGACCCGCCTGCGCGAGGCCGGGCTGCCGATCCTCGGCAAGACCAACATGGACGAGTTCGCGATGGGCTCCTCCACCGAGCACTCGGCCTACGGCCCCACCCGCAACCCGTGGGACCTCGACCGGATCCCCGGCGGCTCCGGCGGCGGCTCGGCCGCGGCCGTCGCCGCGTTCGAGGCGCCGCTCGCCATCGGCACCGACACGGGCGGCTCGATCCGCCAGCCCGGCGCGGTGACCGGCACCGTCGGCGTGAAGCCGACCTACGGCGGCGTCTCGCGCTACGGCCTCGTCGCGCTCGCCAACAGCCTGGACCAGGCCGGCCCGGTGACCCGCACGGTCCTCGACTCGGCGATGCTGCACGACGTGATCGGCGGGCACGACCCGCGCGACTCGACGTCCATCGCGCAGGAGTGGCCCTCCTTCACCGAGGCGGCCCGCGCCGGCTCGACCGGCGACCTGTCCGGCGTGAAGATCGGCGTCATCACCGAGCTCGCGGGCAAGGGTTGGCAGCCGGGCGTGATGTCCCGCTTCCAGGAGTCCGTCGACCTCATGGTCCAGGCGGGCGCCGAGGTCGTCGAGGTCTCCTGCCCGTCGTTCGTGCACGCGCTGGCCGCCTACTACCTGATCCTCCCGGCGGAGGCGTCGAGCAACCTCGCGAAGTTCGACGCGATGCGCTTCGGCCTGCGGGTCACCCCCGAGGGCAGCCCGAGCGCCGAGGACGTCATGCGCGCGACCCGCGACGCCGGCTTCGGCGACGAGGTCAAGCGCCGGATCATCCTCGGCACCTACGCCCTGTCCTCCGGCTACTACGACGCCTACTACGGCCAGGCCCAGAAGATCCGCACGCTCATCAGCCGCGACTTCGACGCCGCGTTCGCCCAGGTCGACGTGCTGGTCTCGCCGACCGCGCCCACGACGGCCTTCCGGCTGGGGGAGAAGCTCGACGACCCGATGGCGATGTACCTCAACGACCTCGCCACCATCCCGGCCAACCTGGCCGGCGTCCCGGGCATCTCGGTGCCCAACGGCCTCGCCGCCGAGGACGGCCTGCCGGTCGGCCTCCAGGTCCTCGCCCCGGCGCTCGCCGACGACCGCGTCTACCGCGTCGGCGCCGCCCTGGAGGCCCTGCACGAGAAGACGTGGGGAGCCCCCCTCATCGAGAAGGCGCCCGCCCTGCCCACGAAGGAGTCGGACCGATGACCTCCGCCGCCACCAGCCACACCGACGCGGCCCTGGTGCCGTTCGACGACGTGCTCGCGTCCTACGACCCCGCGCTGGGCCTCGAGGTGCACGTCGAGCTCAACACGGCCTCGAAGATGTTCTGCGGCTGCCCGGCCGTCTTCGGCGGCGAGCCCAACGCGGGCGTGTGCCCGACCTGCCTCGGCCTGCCCGGCGCGATGCCCGTGGTCAACGCCAAGGCCGTCGAGTCGGCCATCCGGATCGGTCTCGCGCTCAACTGCGACATCGCGGAGTGGTGCCGGTTCGCCCGGAAGAACTACTTCTACCCGGACATGCCGAAGAACTTCCAGACCTCGCAGTACGACGAGCCGATCTGCTTCGACGGCTGGATGGACGTCGAGGTGGAGGGGGAGACCTTCCGCGTCGAGATCGAGCGCGCGCACATGGAGGAGGACACCGGCAAGTCGCTGCACGTCGGCGGCGCCACCGGTCGCATCCACGGTGCCGACTACTCGCTGGTCGACTACAACCGCGCCGGCATCCCGCTGATCGAGATCGTCACGCGGCCGATCGTCGGTGCCGGGGCGAAGGCACCCGAGGTCGCGAAGGCGTACGTCGCGCAGCTGCGCGAGCTGATCGTCGCGCTCGGTGTCTCCGAGGCGCGGATGGACCAGGGCAACCTGCGTGCCGACGTGAACCTGTCGCTCTCGCCGAAGGGCAGCGGCGTGCTCGGCACCCGCACCGAGACCAAGAACGTCAACTCCTTCCGCTCCGTGGAGCGGGCCGTGCGCTACGAGATGCAGCGCCACGCCGCGATCCTGGACGGCGGCGGCTCGATCCTCCAGGAGACCCGCCACTGGCACGAGGACACCGGCATCACCACGAGCGGCCGGGAGAAGTCCGACGCGGAGGACTACCGCTACTTCCCCGAGCCGGACCTCGTCCCCGTCGCGCCGAGCCGCGAGTGGGTGGAGGAGCTGCGCGGCACGCTGCCGGAGAACCCGACCGCACGCCGCGCCCGGCTGCAGGCCGAGTGGGGCTTCAGCGACATGGAGATGCGCGACACCGTCGGTGCCGGCGCGCTCGGGCTCGTCGAGGAGACCATCGCCGAGGGCGCGGCGCCGCAGGCCGCGCGGAAGTGGTGGCTCGGCGAGCTGGCGCGGCGCAGCAACGAGGACGGCGTCGACCTCGTCGACCTGCCGATCACGCCCGCCCAGGTCGCCCGGATCCAGGCGCTCGTCGAGGAGAAGGTCGTCAACGACAAGCTCGCCCGGCAGGTCTTCGAGGGCGTGCTGGCCGGCGAGGGCAGCCCCGACGAGGTCGTGGAGAAGCGCGGGCTCGCGGTCGTCTCGGACGACGGAGCCCTCGGCGCGGCCGTCGACAACGCCATCGCCGCCAACCCCGACGTGGCCGACAAGATCCGCGACGGGAAGGTCGCGGCGGCCGGCGCGCTCATCGGCGCGGTGATGAAGGAGATGCGCGGCCAGGCCGACGCGGGCCGGGTGCGCGAGCTGATCCTGGAAAAGTTGGCTGTCTAGACAACTTGTTAGGGTGCAAGCGAGTCACACAGGTCACATCACCAACCAACGCTCGCACCACGTGGGGGAGCGCAGGCGCCGGACCCGGCACCTGCTCCCGGCGAGCGGGAAGGAAAGCATGCGTCATCGCAACCGACCTCTCCGGACGGCCACCGCCGTCCTCGCGACCGCCGCCCTGGGGGCCGGCGTGCTCGGCACGTCGCCCGCCTCGGCGGACCCGTCGCCCGCACTCCGCTCGGCCAAGGCCGCGGTCAGCACCGACAGCACCCCGTCGACCATCGCCGCCGAGTGGATGGCCGGCGAGCTCGAGAACGGCCTGCTGATCAGCGGGACCAACCCCGACTTCGGCCTCACCATCGACACCGGCATGGCCCTGTCCACCGTGTCCAGCCAGGGCGGCACCGTCACGGCGATCAACAACACCCTCGAGCCCCGCATCGCCGAGTACGTCGGCAACGGGACAGCGGAGTCCTACGCCGGGGCGCTGGGCAAGGCCGCGGCGTTCGCCCGCGTCGCCAAGAAGAACCCGACGAGCTACGGCGGCATCAACCTGATCGCCCGCCTCGAGGAGCGCACGGCCGACGTCCCGGCGGACCCGGCCGCGGAGCCGCAGAAGGCCGCCATCGCCGGCCGGATCTTCGACAAGTCGGCGTCCGGCAACTTCGCCAACGTCGTCGGCCAGTCCTACGCCGTGCGCGCCCTCACCCTCGCGCAGTCGACCGAGGCGGCCACCGCCCGCGACTTCCTGCTCAAGCAGCAGTGCGCGTCGGGTGCGTTCCGCGCCGACTTCGCCAACGCCGACCTGCCGAACCAGTCGTGCACCGACGGCGTGGCCGGCAGCGAGGTCGACCCGGACGCCACCGCGCTCGCCGTGATCAACCTCGTCGAGTCGGGCGACAAGAGCGCCGCCGTCGTCGGCGCGCTGGCCAAGGCCGGCACCTGGCTCGCCGACCGCCAGCGCAACAGCGGGGCGTTCCGCGCCGCCGCGCCGGTGAGCAAGATCAACACCAACACCACGGCCCTCAGCGGCTACGCCCTCGGCCTGCTGAAGAACCGCGAGGCGTCCCAGAAGGCCGCGCTGTGGGTGCGCAAGAACCAGCCGGTCGACAAGTACAAGTGCCGCACCGCGCTGACCAAGGACACCGGCGCCGTCGCCTACCGCAAGGACCGGGTCAAGGCGTCCACCACGTCCGGCATCCCGGCCGAGGCCCGCGACGAGTGGCGCCGCGCCACCGCCCAGGCGATCCTCGGCCTGCAGTTCGCCCCCGCGAGCAAGGACAAGCTGCGCATCGTCTCGGTGCGCAAGCAGGCCCGCTCGGGCGAGCGCGTGCAGTTCCGCGTGTTCGGTCTCGCGCCCAGCGAGAGCGCCTGCATGCAGGTCAAGGGCGACTTCCTGCGCGTGAAGGGCAAGAAGTCCGGCGACAAGATCGTCCGCAAGCTCCAGCTTCCCGCCGGCAACCAGCGCCGGGTCGGCCTGGTGAAGACCTCGGACGACGAGGCCCGCACCTCGCTGCGCGTCTCGAACTGACGCACCGCACCACCTGAGCACCACCACCTCGGCCCGGCGTCCCGCACGCCGGGCCGAGGTGCGTCCGGGCGGGTGAGGGGGTTACGCTTCGCGAGCCGCGCCCGACCGGGTTCGGCACCACACACGCCCGAGCTGGGGAAAGCCGGTCCGAAACCGGCGCTGACCCGCAACCGTGGGCACGGGAGCGATCCCGTGCGAGCCGGAACACCCGCCTCGACGCGTCTTGACCACCATCGCTGTCGAGGAATGCAGCGGGGCTGGACCGGCGTACGGCCGTCTCCCTTCCCGTTGTTGCAGCGAGGAAGGAACCATGAAGCTCTCCCTGTCCCGCAGTGTCGTGCTCGGGGTGGCGGTCTCGCTCGGCACCTCCGTGCTCGCCCAGCCGCTCCTGTCCGCGCCGGCCACGGCCGCCCCCGCCGACCCGGCCTCCTCCGCGGCCCGCTCGGCCACCGGGTGGCTGGCCACCCAGCTCACCGACGGCCTGGTCATCAACCCGAACTACCCGGACTTCCCGGACTACGGCCTCACCGCGGACATCGCGCTGAGCATGGACGAGGTCGGCGGCGACCAGGCGCTCGTCCGCCAGATCCGCCAGGCGATGTCGTCGCGGGTCGCGAGCTACGCCACCGGTGTCGACTACGGCGTCCCCGGCGACCTCTACTCCGGGTCCTTCGCCAAGGCCCTCGTCTTCGCGCAGGTGTCCGGGGCCGACGCCCGCGCCTACGGTGGGTTCGACCTGGTCCAGCAGGTCGAGGACCGGGTCATCGCGTCCGGCCCCACCGCCGGGCGCCTCGCCGACCAGGTCGACGGGGGTGCCGACTACGCGAACACCTTCGGCCAGGTCTTCGCCGCCCGGGGCCTGTCCGCAGCCGGGTCGGCGAAGGCCGCGCCGGTGACCGACTTCCTGCTCCGGCAGCAGTGCACCTCGGGCTACTTCCGGGTGTTCTTCAGCGCCGCCGACGCCGCCGAGCAGTCGTGCGTCGAGGGCACCGACCCGACCGACACCGACACCACCGCCCTCGTGGTCTCCCAGCTGTCCGCGATCTCCCCGCGACCCGCGCGGGTCCAGGCCGCGATCGACCGCGCGGTCGCGTGGCTGGTCGCCAACCAGCGCACCGACGGCTCGTTCGTCGGCAGCGCGTTCACGCCCGACCCGAACTCCAACAGCACCGGTCTCGCGGCCGCCGCCCTCGCGTCGGCGGGTCGCTGCGAGCAGGCCGGCCGAGCCGCCGAGTGGGTCGAGGGCCGCCAGGTCGCCCCCGGTGCCGCCGCCCCGCTCGCCGGGGAGGACGGCGCGATCGCCTACGCCGACGACGCCCTCACCGCGGCCCGCGCCGACGGCATCACCGACGCCACCCGCGACCAGTGGTGGCGCGCGACGGTCCAGGCCGTCGCCGGCCTGACCCAGGCCCGCGGCGCGGTCTCCGGCCTCACCCTCACCACCACGCCCGCCGAGCCCGGCTCGGCCTCCACCCTCACGATCGCCGGCGGCCGCACGGGTGACCGCTACTGCCTCTCCGGTCCGGGCGTCACCGGCACCCGGACGCTCGTCGTCGGCGCCGACGGCACCACCACGGCGCGCGTCACGGTCCCGACCTCGGGCCAGCCCACCTGGACCGTGAGCGGTCGCGACGGCTCCCGCACCACCACCGTGGGCTCCGCCCGCGGCGCCGTCGGCGGGGTCCGCCTCGCCGGCCCGACCGGCTTCCACCGCGCGGGCGGCAGGGTGTCGCTCGACGTCACCGGCGCCGCCGCCGGCGCCCGCTACGTGCTCGAGGGCCCGGGCCTCACCGGGGTCACCGTCTACGCCGGCTCCGACGGCACGCTGACCCGCTCGGTCACCCTGCCCTCCGGCACGGGCGCCGCGACCTACACCCTCGTCGGTGCGGACGGCCGGGTCTCCGACGTCACCGACGTGCTCGGCAAGCGCCGGCTCAAGGTGACCACGCCGCGCGGCAAGGGCCCCCGTGCGCGGGTCCTGGTCCGGCGCCTGGCCGCCGGCGAGAAGGTGCGGCTGCTGGTCGGGGGCACCGTCGTCGCCAAGGGCCGCGCCAACGACAAGGGCCGCTTCGTCGGTCGCGTCGCCGTCCCGCAGGGTCGCGCCAAGGTCCGGGTGCGTGCGGTCGGCCAGTTCGCCGACCTCCGCTCGGGCTCGACCGTGCTGAAGGCGAAGACGCAGCGATGACGTCGGCCCGCGTCGTACGCCGCCTCGCCGCGGCCCTCGCCGTGCTGGTGGCCGGCCCGGGGCTCGCCCTCGGGTCGGCCCCGGCCGCGACCGCCGCGACCTGCACGTCGGCCGGCGGTGTCAGCGTGGTCGTCGACTACCGCGAGCTCGGCGGGGGCACCGTCACGGCCTGCGCCGCCGACGGCGGCGGCAGGAGCGCCGCCGCGATCTTCGCGTCCGTCGGCGTCTCCATCACCTACGCCACCCGCCAGCCGGGCTTCGTGTGCCGGGTCAACGGCGCCCCCACCAGCGACCCCTGCGTCAACACCTCGCCGGCCAACGCCTACTGGGGACTGTGGTGGGCCGACGGCAGCCGCGCGTCGTGGACCTACTCCAGCTATGGCGTCGGCAGCCTGACGGTCCCGGCCGGCGGCTCGGTCGGCTGGTCCTGGCAGCAGGACCGCACCGCCGGCACGAGCGTCCCCGGCCGTCGCGCCGCCGGCCACCGCCTCGGCCACGCCGAGCCCCACGCCGACCTCCGAGCCGGCGCCGAGCTCGTCGCCGAGCGCGACGCCGACGTCGGGCGGCGGCTCCGGCGGCGGCTCCGGCGGTGGCACGACCGGCGGCTCGCAGCCGTCCGGCGGCGGCTCCACCGGCTCCGGCGGCTCGGGCGGCTCGGGCGGTGGCGAGAACGGCGGCACGGGCGGCTCGACCTCACCGCAGCCGAGCCCGTCCTCCACCCCGTCGTCCGGATCGTCGGCGACGTCGTCGCCCTCCGCGAGCCCGTCCGGGGACGCCGGGTCCACGCCCGGCACGACCGAGGCCGCTCGCGGTCCGGCTCCGGCACGAAGGCGGACCCCAAGGCCGGCTCGGAGAAGGGCTCGAGGTCCGGCGGGCGCGACGACCGCGCCGGCGACCCGACCGACGACCCGACCGACGCGACCGACGCGACCGACGACCCGACGGTCGACCCGGCCGGGTCGGCCGACGCGGGGCGCCCACCTCCGGGACCCCGACGGCCGCCGCACCCGACCGCGTGCCCGCGGCCGTGACCTGGGGCGTCGTCGGGCTGCTCGCGACGGCGCTCGCCGGCGCCGCCCTGGTCGCGCGTCGGCGACGGGGGGCCTGACGCGCCGTGACCGGACCGGCCCTGCCGCGTGACCTGCACCCGATCGCCTGGTGGACCTGGGCGATCGGGCTGGCCACCGCGGCGTCGCTCACCACCAACCCGCTGCTGCTCCTCCTCGTGATGGGCACGGCGTCGGTGGTGGTCGTGGCACGCCGGTCCGGTCACCCCTTCGGCCGCTCGTTCCGCCTCTACGTCGCCCTCGCCGTCCTGACGGTCGTGCTGCGCGTCGTCTTCCGGATCGTCTTCGGTGGTCAGGAGGTCGGGCACGTGCTGCTCGACCTGCCCGAGGTGCCGCTGCCGGACTGGGCGGCGGGCATCCGCCTGCTCGGCCCGGTCACCAGCGAGGCACTGCTGGCCGGCCTCTACGACGGGATGCGGCTCGCCGCGATCATCGTGTGCGTGGGCGCCGCCAACTCGCTGGCCAACCCCAAGCGGCTGCTGGCCTCGGTGCCGCCCGCGCTCTACGAGATCGGCACCGCCCTCGTCGTCGCCGTGACGATCTTCCCCCAGCTCGCCGACAGCGCCCGACGGGTCCGGGCGGCACAGGCCCTGCGCGGGGGAGCGACCAAGGGGGTCGCCCGGCTGCGCCGCTTCCTGGTGCCGGTCCTCGAGGACGCGCTGGAGCGCTCCCTGGCGCTCGCCGCAGGGATGGACACCCGCGGCTACGGCCGCTCCGGGGGAGCGACCCCGCGCCAGCGGTGGACCACCGGCGCGCTGCTCATGCTCGCCCTCACCGGCATCTGCGTCGGGACCTACGCCTGGCTCGACCCGACCGCGCCGCGGGTGCTGGCGCTGCCGATGCTCGGGGCGGGCGTCCTGGTCGCGGTGGTCGGGCTGGTCAGCGCCGGCCGCCGGGTCGAGCGCACCCGCTACCGCCCCGACCCGTGGAACCCGCCCGAGCTGCTGACCGTCGGCGTCGGCGTCGCGGTCGCGGTGCTCGGCTGGCACCTCGGCCGCACCCAGGTGGTGGTCGCCTACCCGACCGTCGACGTGATGCCCTACCTCTCGCCGCTCGCGCTCGCCGTCGGCCTGCTCGGCCTGGTGCCCGCGGTCGCCACCCCGCTGCCCGCGACGACCCCGGTGCGGGCCGCGCGGGAGCCGGAGGCCGCGCCGGCCCCGGACCGCGTCGACCGGGAGGTGGCCGCATGATCGGGCGCGAGGTGGTCGAGCTGCGCGGGATCGGGCTGCGCTACGACCGTCACCACGTGCTGCGCAACGTCGACCTCACCCTCGAGGAGGGC
The DNA here is from genome assembly GCF_020991065.1 of Nocardioides okcheonensis. Taxonomy (NCBI): domain Bacteria; kingdom Bacillati; phylum Actinomycetota; class Actinomycetes; order Propionibacteriales; family Nocardioidaceae; genus Nocardioides; species Nocardioides okcheonensis. Next base: position 1,372,462 of record NZ_CP087710.1, on the reverse strand, counting down.
GAGCTGGTCGTGGTCTCCGGGCGCACCGGCGTGGGGAAGTCGTCCCTGCTCGGGGTGGTCACCGGCCTCGTGCCGCGGTTCACCGGCGGCGAGCTGACCGGCGACGTGCTGCTCGACGGCCGCAGCATCCTCGACCAGCCGCCGCGGGAGCGGGCCCACCTCGTCGGCTACGTCGGCCAGGACCCGCTCGCCGGGTTCGTGACCGACACGGTCGAGGAGGAGCTCGCCTACGGCATGGAACAGCTCGGCGTGCCGCCGGAGACGATGCGCCGCCGGGTCGAGGAGACGCTCGACCTGCTCGGCATCGCCGACCTGCGCGCCCGTGACCTCCGCACGCTCTCGGGCGGGCAGCAGCAGCGGGTCGCGATCGGCTCGGTGCTGACCACCCACCCGCGCGTGCTGGTGCTGGACGAGCCCACCTCGGCGCTCGACCCCACGGCGGCCGAGGACGTCCTCGCCACGATCACCCGGCTGGTGCACGACCTCGGGCTGACCGTCCTGCTCGCCGAGCACCGCCTCGAGCGGGTGGTGCCGTTCGCCGACCGGATCTGCCTGGTGACCGGCGACGGCGGGATCCGCACGGCCGCGCCCGAGGTGGTGCTGGCCGACTCGCCCGTCGCCCCGCCGCTGGTCGACCTCGGTCGCCTCGCCGGGTGGGACCCGCTGCCGCTCACCGTCCGCGACGCCCGGCGCCACGCCCGGTCCCTGCCGGACCTGCCGCCGCCGGTGGACGTCGCGCTGCCCGCGACCGCCCCGCTGGTGCAGGCGCGCGACGTGAGCGTCGTGCACGGACGGACCGTGGCGGTGCGCGAGGTCGACCTGACCCTGTCGACCGGTCGGGTGACGGTGCTGATGGGCCGCAACGGCTCCGGCAAGTCCAGCCTGATCTGGGCGCTGCAGGGATCCGGCCGGCGACGCTCGGGGACCCTGTCGGTGGGTGGCGACGACCCCGCCACCCTGTCGGCCGCCGAGCGACGCGCCCACGTCGGGCTGGTGCCGCAGACCGCCGCCGACCTGCTCTACCTGGAGTCGGTGGCCGACGAGTGCGCCGCCGCCGACACCGGCGCCGACGCGGACCCGGGCACCTGCCGAGGCCTGCTCGGGCGGCTCGCGCCCGGCATCGACCCCACGACCCACCCCCGCGACCTCTCCGAGGGCCAGCGGCTCGCGCTCGCGCTCGCGGTCGTGCTGACCGCGCGGCCGCCCGTCGTGCTGCTCGACGAGCCGACGCGCGGCCTCGACTACGCCGGCAAGGCCGAGCTGGCGCGGATCGTCGCCGACCTCGCCGCCGACGGGCACGCCGTCCTGCTGGCCACCCACGACGTCGAGTTCGCCGCCCACGTCGCCGACGACGTGGTCGTCATGGCCGAGGGCGAGGTGGTCTCCAGCGGGCCGCCGCGGCGGGTGCTCGCCGAGTCGCCGTCGTTCGCCCCGCAGGTCACCAAGGTCCTCGGCGCGCCGTGGCTGGTCGTGGAGGAAGTCGCCGACGCCCTCGCCGGGGTGGCGCGATGAGCCTCCTGGAGCGCGCGACCTCCGCCCGGGCGCGTACCGTCCGCGACGACCGTCCCGGTGTCGCCCTGCCGATCGGGCCGCGCACGGCCGCGGTGCTCGTCCTCGCCTCGGTGGCCGGTCTGATGATGCTGTGCTGGCCGCTGCTGCTCGACGCCCAGCCGGGCCAGCGGGTCGAGCCGCCGTTCCTCTTCCTCGCCCTGCTGCCGCTGGTGATGGTCGTGGTCCTGGCCGAGATGGGCGAGGGCGGGATGGACTCCCGGGTGCTGGCGGTGCTCGGCGTGCTGTCCGCGATCAACGCCGTGATGCGCGGCCTCGGCGCCGGGACGGCCGGCATCGAGATGGTGTTCTTCCTGCTGGTGCTCGGCGGCCGCGTGTTCGGCGCGGGCTTCGGCTTCGTGCTCGGCTGCACCTCGCTCTTCGCCTCGGCGCTGCTCACCGCCGGCGTCGGTCCGTGGCTGCCGTTCCAGATGATCTGCGCCGCGTGGGTCGGCATGGGCGCCGGCCTGCTCCCGCGCCGCGTCGGCGGCCGCGCGGAGATCGCGATGCTGGTCGCCTACGCCGTCGTCGCGTCCTACCTCTACGGCCTGCTGATGAACCTCAGCTTCTGGCCCTTCACCCTCGGCATCGTGGTGCCGGGGCACGAGGGGTCGCTGGCCTACGTCGCGGGGGCGCCGGTGCTGGAGAACGCGCACCGCTTCCTCGTCTACACCCTGCTCACCTCGACCGGCGGCTGGGACACCGGCCGGGCGATCACGACGGGTGTGGCGATCGTGGTCCTCGGGCCGGCGATCCTCACCACGCTGCGTCGCGCGGCCCGGCGCGCGGTGGTCCGGCCGGCGCCCGCCCGGGGCTGACGCAACCGCTCACCTGCGGGCAGCCGGGACGTCACCCCGGCGACGCGCTCCGGTCAGGGACGCACGACAGCGTCGTCCCCCGTGGAGACCTCTCGGCGGGTGCTGCTGAAGGGTGGCTTCCTCGCCACCGGCGTCACGTTCCTCCCCGGCACGACCGGGCCCTCGCTCGACCTGCGGCCGTCCGCGGCGGCGCAGGTGCCGCACGACAACCCGTTCTCGCTCGGGGTCGCGAGCGGCGACCCGTCGCCCGACGGGTTCGTGCTCTGGACCCGCCTGGCCCGGCTGCCCCTCGACGACGACGGCCACGGCGGGATGGGCGACCGTGTCCACGAGGTCCGGTGGCAGGTCGCCACGGACCCGTCGTTCGCGCGGGTGGTGCGGCACGGGACGGTTCCGGTCGGGCCGGCGACGGGCCACTCGGTGCACCTCGAGCCCTCCGGGCTGGAGCCGGACCGCGACCACTGGTACCGCTTCCGGCTCGGGCGCCACCTCTCGCCCGTGGGGCGTACGCGCACCGCGCCGCGGCCCGCGTCGACCCCGGCGGCCCTCAGCGTGGCCGTCGCGTCCTGCGCGCAGTGGGAGCACGGCCACTTCACCGCCTACCGGCGCATCGCCGAGGACGAGCCGGACCTGGTCCTCCACCTCGGCGACTACCTCTACGAGTACGACCCCGGGTTCGAGCCGGCTCGGTCGGGCAACGTACGCGCGCACGAGGGTCCGGAGACGGTGACGCTCGCCGACTACCGGCGGCGCCACGCCCAGTACAAGACGGACCCCGACCTGCAGCGGCTGCACGCGGCGGCGCCGTGGGTCGCGGTCTTCGACGACCACGAGGTGAGCGACAACTGGGCCGACGACCGTCGCGGCACGACGACGGTGGGCGGCGACTTCGGGCTGCGCCGGGCCTCGGCGCTGCGGGCGTACTGGGAGAACATGCCGCTGCGCCGCTCGGCCTACCCGCAGGGCGCGGAGATGCGCGCGTTCCGGCGCTTCGGCTGGGGTCGGCTGGCGACGTTCCACATGCTCGACACCCGCCAGCACCGCGACCCGCAGGCGTGCGGTCCGGCCGCGATGGGCGCGTGCGACGAGACGTGGGAGCCCGACCGGACGATCCTCGGCACCGCGCAGGAGGCGTGGCTGGACCGGGGGCTGCGCGGGTCGGGCGCCACCTGGGACGTGCTGGGCCAGCAGGTGCCGATGGGCAGCCTCGAGCTGTCGCCGGTCGACGTCGGCCGGCAGTCGATGGACGGCTGGGACGGCTACCCGGCCTGCCGCGAGCGCGTGCTCGCCTCCCTGGCGGCCGCGGCGAACCCGGTGGTGCTGACCGGCGACGTGCACGACGCGTTCGCGACCGAGGTGTGGGCCGACCCCGACGACCCCGCCTCCGTCGTCGCCCCCGAGCTGATCTGCACGTCCGTCACGTCCAACGGCGACGGCGCCGACTCGCCCGACGGCAGCTATCGCTGGCAGGCAACCAACCCGCAGGTCCGGTTCTGGAACGACCTGCGCGGCTACGTGCGGGTCACGCTCACCCCGGGCGAGCTGAGCGCCGACTTCCGGAGCCTGCCGTTCGTGCGCGAGCCCGGCGCGCCGGCCTTCACGCGCGCGTCGTTCGCGGTGGCCGCCGGGTCGCCTGAGCTCCACCAGACCGGCGCGCTGCCGCTGGCCGAGCTGTGAGACGTCAGGGGCGCAGCACGACGACCCGGTCGTCGGCCGGGGTCGGCTGGCCGCGGCCGTCGCGGTTCGAGGTGGTCAGCCAGAGCCGTCCGTCGGGTGCGGCGACGACGGTGCGCAGCCGCCCGTAGTCCCCGGTGAGGAAGGCCTTCGGGGCCGACGCGGTGCCGTCGGCGGAGACGTCGATGCGCCACAGCCGCTGCCCGCGCAGCCCGGCCATCCAGAGCCGCCCGTCGGCGTACGCGAGTCCGCTGGGCGAGGCCTCCTCGACCGGCCAGACCAGCTGCGGGTCGATGAAGCGCCGACCGCCCCCGGCGCCCTCCACCTCGGGCCAGCCGTAGTTGCCGCCCTTCTCCACCAGGTTGAGCTCGTCCCACTCGGAGTCGCCGAACTCCGAGGCCCACAGCCGACCCTCGTCGTCCCAGGCGAGGCCCTGCACGTTGCGGTGCCCGAGCGACCAGACCGGCGACCCGGGGTCGGGGTTGCCGGGCGCGGGGTCGCCGTCGGCGGTGATCCGCAGGATCTTGCCGGCGAGGCTGTCGGGGTCCTGCGCGAGCGCGGGGTCGCCCGTCTCGCCGGTGGTGACGTAGAGGAAGCCGTCGGGCCCGAACGCGATCCGGCCGCCGTCGTGGATGAAGCCGCGGGGGATCCCCTGCAGCACGACCTGCGGCTCGCCCAGCGTGGTGCCGTCGAGGCGGGCGCGGACGACCCGGTTGTCGGTGCCGGTCGTGACGTAGAGGAACAGCGTCCGGTCGCGGTCGAAGTCCGGCGACACGGCCACGCCGAGCAGCCCGGCCTCGCCCTCGGGGACCGTCGCCGCGACGCCACCGAGCCGGCTCACCGCACCGTCGGCGTCGACGCCGAGGACCCGGCCGCTGATCCGCTCGGTGACCACGGCGCTGCCGTCGGGCAGGAAGGCCAGGCCCCACGGGACCTCGAGCTGGTCGACCAGCGTGCGCACCACCCGCGGCCCGCGCTGCGCGCCGCCGGGACCCTGCGACGACCCGCCCGTGGACTCGTCGTCCGGGGACGCCGTCGGCTGGCTCGGGAGGTCGGTGGGCTGGGTGACCCGCGGGATCGGCTGCTGCTCGTTGCCGGCGCACCCGGTGGCGGCGCCGAGCACGACCGCGAGCGAGGTGAGGGCGAGGCGCGATCTCATGCCGCGATTGTGCCGGGTGCGTCCTGACGCGCGGCCGGTCCGGACCCGGTGCGCGTGGCGCCGACCGACGCGGCGACGACGCACGCCACGGCGAGCCACTGGACCGGCGTCAGGGTCTCGTGGAGGACCACGATCGCGGCGAGCGCGGCGGCGGCCGGCTCCAGGCTCATCAGGATGCCGAAGACGGCCGGGCGCAGCGACCGCAGCGCGACCAGCTCGCAGCTGTAGGGGATCACCGAGCTCAGCAGGCCGACCAGCGCGCCCAGCAGCAGCACCCGCCCGTCGAACAGGCCCGACCCGGCGCTGACCAGCGCCGGGAGCGTCATCGCGACGGCCGCGACCAGGCTGGCGACGGCCAGCCCGTCGAACCCGGCCCAGCGTCGTCCGGTGCTGGAGGCGAGCAGGATGTAGGCCGCCCAGGCTGCGCCCGCGAGCAGGGCGAACAGCACGCCGGCGACGTCGAGGTCGGTGCGCTCGAGGCCGAGGAGGACGACGCCGACCGCGGCGAGCAGCACCCACACCAGGTCGCGGGCGCGCCGCGAGCCGAGCACCGCGAGGGTGAGCGGGCCGATGAACTCGATGGTGACCGCGATGCCGAGCGGGATGCGGGCGAAGGACTGGTAGATCGCCCAGTTCATCGTGGCCAGGCTCGCGCCGAAGCCGAGGACGACCAGCCAGTCGTGCCGCGTACGACCACCCAGCCGCGGCCGGGCGAGCGCCACCAGCACCACGGCGCTGGTGACCAGCCGCAGCCAGACCATCGCGGTCGGGGACACCTCGTCGAACAGCGCCTTGGCGATCGCCGCGCCCAGCTGGACCGACGCGATGCCGACCAGCACGAGGCCGACGGGGCCGAGCGCGGCACGGCTCGGTCGGTCGGTCACCGGGCCACCCTATGCAGTCGGCGGCCCGACCTCCGGTGCCGTCCCGTGCTCCGACAGGCTGTCGAGCGCGCGGCGGGTGTGCCGCTGCTCGGCGGCGAAGTAGTCGAGGCCCCAGTCCGCGACGATCGAGGGGAACCGGAACGGCTCGCCGGGCGCGTCCGCCCCGCGCAGGGCGTCGCGCACGTGGGTGAGGTCGGCGAGCGCGGTGTCGAGGTCGGCGAGGTAGTCGCGCAGCATCCGCCGGGTGTGGTCGGGCTCGGTGGCGTGGCCGACCAGCAGCCGCAGCAGGACGGTGTGCTTCAGCACGGGGAAGCCGGCCGGGGTCGCGTCCATCCACGTCCGCAGGGCCCGCTGGCCGGCCTCGGTGATGGCGTACGTCGTCACCTCGCGGCCGCCGTCGGCGCTGGTCGACCCCCGCACCAGCCCGTGGTCGGTGAGCCGGCGCAGCTCCGTGTAGACCTGGCTCATCGCGGGGGCGACCCAGTAGAAGCGCAGCGTCATGTCGGCGCGCTGCTTGACCTCGTAGCCGGTCAGCTCGTCGCCGAACGTGAGCAGCCCGAGGATCGCGTAGCCCGTGACGGGAAGGTCTTGACTCATCTCGCCACCAGAGTAGTGTTCCTAATCGGAATAGTCACGGAGGGGGACGCGGAGTGGCAGCAGAGCACGCGATCGAGGCCGAGGGCCTCGTCAAGCAGTTCGGGGAGACCCTCGCGGTCGACGACGTCAGCTTCGTCGTGCCCCGGGGCTCGGTGCTGGGGCTGCTCGGCCCCAACGGCGCCGGCAAGACGACCACCGTGCGGATGATGACGACGCTGACGCGTCCCACCCGCGGGACGGCCCGGGTGGCCGGGCACGACGTGCTGCGGGACCCGGCGGCCGTACGCCGCTCGATGGGGCTGACCGGGCAGTCCGCCACGGTCGACGAGCTGCTCACCGGGCGCGAGAACCTCTGGCTGGTCGGCAGCCTCTACGGCCTCGACCGGCGCACCATCGCCCGGGTCAGCGACGAGCTGCTCGAGCGGTTCTCCCTCACCGACGCCGCCGGCCGGGTCGTCAAGACGTACTCCGGGGGCATGCGCCGCCGGCTCGACCTCGCCGTGAGCCTGATCGCCACCCCGCCGGTGCTGTTCCTCGACGAGCCGACCACCGGCCTCGACCCGCGCAGCCGGGTCGAGCTGTGGGAGGTGCTGCGCGACCTCGTCGACGACGGCACCACGCTGCTGCTCACCACGCAGTACCTCGAGGAGGCCGACCAGCTCGCCGACGACATCGTCGTCATCGACCGCGGCACCGTGATCGCCCAGGGCACGCCGCTGCAGCTCAAGGACGCCTCCGGCAAGGCCTCCCTCGTCGTGACCGTCTCCCGCGCCGACGACCTCGCGGCCGCGGCGGAGCGGATCCGCGGCGCCGGGCTCGAGGTCCACGTGGAGACCTCCGCACGCAGGATCACCGCCCCCGCCGAGGGCCTGTCCGACATCACCCGGATCGCGGCGCTCTTCGACGGGAGCGGCATCGAGATCGACGACCTCGGGCTCCAGCGCCCCAGCCTCGACGACGTGTTCCTCAACCTCACCGGCCACCGGGCCGAGGAGGGCGGGGCCGCCGACCGGGACCCCGACGACGACCAGACCCTCGCGGAGGTGCGGGCATGAGCCAGCTCGACGAGACCAGCCGGACCGGCCACCACACCCACGGCGCCCTCGAACGGCCCGAGATCCGGCACACGTCCCTGTGGCACCAGTCGGTCACGATCTTCCGGCGCAACCTGATCCACATCAAGCGGATGCCGGAGATGCTGCTCGACGTCACCATCCAGCCGGTGATGTTCGTGCTGCTCTTCGCCTTCGTCTTCGGCGGGGCGATCACCGTGTCGTCGACCACCGGCTACCGCGAGTGGCTGCTCGGCGGGATCATGGGCCAGACCATCGCGTTCGCCTCGTTCATCGTCGCCATCGGGCTCACCGCCGACATCGACAAGGGGATCGTCGACCGGTTCCGGTCGCTGCCGATCAACCCCGCCGCCATCCTCGTCGGACGCAGCATGTCGAGCATCACCCACTCCTTCATCGGCATCATCGTGATGTCGCTGACCGGCCTGGTCGTCGGCTGGCGGATCCGTGGGTCGGTCCTCGAGGCGCTCGCGGCCTACGGCCTGCTGCTGCTCTGGGGCTTCGCGATGATCTGGGTCGGCATCCTCGTCGGCTCGGCGATGCGGTCGGTCGAGGCGGTCAACGGCGTCATGTTCACCACGATGTTCCCGCTGACGTTCCTCTCCAACGCGTTCGCGCCGTCCGAGGCGATGAGCCCGGTGCTGCGGGCGATCGCCGAGTGGAACCCGATCTCCGCGCTCGTCCAGGCCGTGCGCGAACTGTGGGGCAACACCGGGCCCGCGCCGGCCGACTCGCACCTGCCCATGCAGCACCCGGTGCTCTTCACGGTGCTCTGGACGGTCGCGATCACGGCCGTGATCGCGCCGCTCGCGCTCAAGGTCTTCCGCAACCGCACGCTGCAGTGACCGTCGCTGCCGGTCGAGCCCACGCCCAGGAGGAGAAGTCATGTCACGCACGCTGCTGATGGTCGGCACCCGCAAGGGCCTGTGGCTGGGGACCTCCGACGAGGGCCGCTCCGCGTGGTCCTGGACGGGCCCGCACTTCCCGATGGAGGAGGTCTACTCCGTCATGCTCGACACCCGCGTTGACGCGCCCCGGCTGCTGGCCGGCGCGTCGTCGAGCTGGCTCGGCCCGCAGGTGTGGCGCTCCGACGACCTCGGCGCCACCTGGGACGAGACCCCCAACGGCGCCGCCCGCTTCCCCGAGGACGCCGGCGCCACCCTGGCCCGCGTGTGGCAGCTGCAGCCCGGCCCGTCCGCGGACGGGGGCGACGGCGTCGTCTGGGCCGGCACCGAGCCCGGCGCGGTCTTCCGCTCGACCGACCGCGGCGAGACGTTCTCCCTCGTGCGCGGGCTCTGGGACCACCCGCACCGACCGGAGTGGAACGAGGGCTTCGGCGGGCAGGCGTTCCACACCGTCCTGCCACACCCGAGCGACCCGTCGCGGGTGCTCGCCGCGCTCTCGACCGGCGGCGTCTACGTCACCTCCGACGGCGGTGACACGTGGGCGCCGTCCAACACCGGCGTGAAGGCCGAGTTCTTCCCCGGCGACCGCCGCTACCCGGAGTTCGGCCAGTGCGTGCACAAGGTCGCCCGCGACGCCACCGACCCCGAGCGGCTCTACCTGCAGAACCACGGCGGGGTCTACCGCTCCGACGACGGTGGCGCGTCCTGGCAGGACATCGCCCCCGGGCTGCCCACCGAGTTCGGCTTCGCGATGGTGGCCCACCCGCACCGCGCGCAGACGGCGTACAGCTTCCCGATCACCGGCGCCGACGCCCGCTGGCCGGTCGACGGGAAGGCGCGGGTGTTCCGCACGACCGACGCGGGGGCGTCGTGGGAGCCGCTCGGCGAGGGGGCGCTGCCCGACGGCTACTTCACCGCGGTGATGCGCGACGCGATGTGCACCGACGACCACGAGCAGGCCGGGCTCTACTTCGGCGGGCGCAACGGCGGCGTGTGGGCCTCGCCCGACGAGGGCGCCACGTGGGCCGAGGTCCACAAGGACCTCCCCGACGTGCTGGTCGTCCGCGCGGCCCGGATCGACTGACGGCGCCGCGTCCCGGGTCTAGGGTGCCGCCATGGCTCGCTTCTCGCTCTCCCGCACCACCCGCGTCGAGGCCGGCCCGGTCCGGGTCCACGCGCTCGTCGACGACTTCCGCGAGTGGCAGAAGTGGTCGCCGTGGGAGGGCCTCGACCCCGCCCTGCACCGCGAGTACTCCGGCCCCGACCACGGCGTCGGCGCGACCTACCGCTGGTCGGGCAACAAGAAGGCGGGGGAGGGCCGGATGGAGGTCACCGGCTCCACGCCGACCTCCGTCGTGGTCGACCTCGAGTTCCTCAAGCCGTTCAGGGCCACCAACGTCACCACCTTCGCGCTCACACCGCTCGGTGACGCCACCGAGGTCACCTGGACGATGACGGGCGAGCGCAACGCCGCGATGTCGCTGCTGGGCCGGCTGTTCTTCGACAAGGCGGTCGGCCGGGACTTCGAGAAGGGCCTGGCCTCCCTCAAGGCCGAGGCCGAGCGACGCTGAGCCGGCCCGACGGCGAGCCGTCGCCGAGCGTTCACCCCGCGTCCGGACGGGGTTGTCCGCGGGCGGCTCCACTGCCGGCATGGAACTTTCTCGGACTCCTGTCTCCCGGCGCGCCCTCGCGCTGACCGCGGCCGCCACCGGCGCCGTCGCCGGCGCGACCTCCCTCGCCCTCCCGGACACCCGCGCGCACGCCGCGCCCCCGCTGCGCTCGGACCCGTTCACCCTCGGCGTCGCGTCCGGCGACCCGCTGCCCGACGGCTTCGTCATCTGGACCCGGCTCGCGCCCGACCCGCTCGCCGACGACGGCCTCGGCGGCATGCCCGGTCGCCGGTACGACGTCTCGTGGCAGGTCGCGACCGACCCCGGCTTCCGGCGGGTCGAGCAGGCGGGCCGGGTGCGGGCCGTCCCGGACGCCGCGCACGCCGTCCACGTCGAGGTCGCCGGCCTGCGCCCGGGCCGCGAGTACTGGTACCGCTTCCGCCTCGGCCGGCACGTCTCTCCGGTCGGCCGCGCGCTCACGGCTCCCGAGCCGTGGCGCACGCCCGCCGCGCTCGCGATGAGCTTCGTGTCGTGCTCCCAGCTCGAGCACGGCTTCTTCACCGCCTACCGCCGGCTCGCCGAGGACCACCCCGACCTGGTGCTGCACCTGGGCGACTACCAGTACGAGTACCGCGCCGGCGACTACACGGCGCCGGGCGGCAACGTGCGCGACCACCGGGGTCCCGAGACCACGACACTGGCCGGCTACCGCCAGCGGCACGCGCAGTACAAGACCGACGCCGACCTCCAGGCCGCCCACGCGGCCGCTCCCTGGGTCGTCGTGTGGGACGACCACGAGCTGGACAACAACTGGGCGGACGAGGTGCCGGAGAACCCGGCCGAGGCCGGGGCCGGCTTCCTCGCCCGGCGGGTCGCGGCGTTCCAGGCGTACTGGGAGAACATGCCGCTGCGGCGCACCTCGGTCCCGCGCGGGCTCGACATGCAGCTCTACCGGCGGGTCCACTGGGGCCAGCTGGCGACCTTCCACGTGCTCGACACCCGGCAGTACCGCGACGACCAGGCGTGCGGCGACGGCTACGACGACTGCCCGGCCGCCGACGACCCGGCCCGGACGCTGATGGGCGCCGAGCAGGAGGCGTGGCTGCAGGACGGCTTCCGCACCTCGACCGCCCGCTGGGACCTGCTCGGCCAGCAGGTCTTCTTCGCCCAGCGCGACTCCACGCCGACGCCCGACCTCACCGTGTCCATGGACGCGTGGGACGGCTACCGCGCCAACCGGCAGCGGGTGACCCAGGGATGGGTGGACGCAGGGGTGCGCAACCCCGTCGTGCTGACCGGCGACGTCCACACCCACTGGGCCTCGGAGATCAAGCTGGACCACGCCGACCCCGATGCCCCGTCGGTCGGCACCGAGCTGGTGTGCAGCTCGATCACCTCCGGGGGCAACGGTGCGGACTCCGCCGACGGGGTGCACCCGTGGTTCGCCCAGAACCCGCACCTGAAGTTCTGGAACAACCTGCGCGGCTACGTCAACACCCGCATCCAGCCCGACCGGGTCGACGTCGACTTCCGCTCGCTCGAGCGGGTGTCGGAGCCGGGACGCCCGGCGTTCACCCGGCGGTCCTACACGATCGTCGACGGCGACCGGCGCCTCCACCAGACGGCCGACAGCCCGACGGTGACCACCAGCGCGCTGCGCGGGACCAGTCCGGAGGAGCTGTCGCGGGAGACGATCCGCACCGAGACCGAGCGCCCGTGAGCGCGGCGGGCCGGTCGGGCGGGGAGTGAGACGTCGTACGGGCGGCGGCGGGGCGCGGACTAGCCTGCAGCCATGACCCATGCAGCCGACGGACCCGACATCAAGCCCCGCAGCCGCGACGTCACGGACGGCCTCGAGAAGGCCGCCGCGCGCGGCATGCTCCGCGCGGTGGGCATGGGCGACGACGACTGGGAGAAGCCGCAGATCGGCGTCGCGTCGAGCTGGAACGAGATCACGCCCTGCAACCTCTCGCTCGACCGGCTCGCCAAGGCGGTCAAGAACGGCGTGCACGCCGCCGGCGGCTACCCGCTCGAGTTCGGCACCATCTCGGTCTCGGACGGCATCTCGATGGGCCACGAGGGGATGCACTTCTCGCTGGTCAGCCGGGAGGTCATCGCCGACTCGGTCGAGACCGTGATGATGGCCGAGCGGCTCGACGGCTCGGTGCTGCTCGCCGGCTGCGACAAGTCGCTGCCCGGCATGCTGATGGCCGCGGCCCGGCTCGACCTGGCCAGCGTCTTCCTCTACGCCGGCTCGATCATGCCCGGCCAGGTCGATGGCCAGGACGTCACGATCATCGACGCCTTCGAGGCGGTCGGCGCGTGCCTCGCCGGCCGGATCACCGAGGACGAGGTGACCCGCATCGAGAAGGCGATCTGTCCCGGCGAGGGCGCGTGCGGCGGCATGTACACCGCCAACACGATGGCCAGCGTCGCCGAGGCGCTCGGCATGAGCCTGCCCGGCTCCGCGGCGCCGCCGGCCGTCGACCGGCGCCGCGACGGGTTCGCGCACCGCTCCGGCGAGGCGGTCGTCGGGATGCTGCGCAACGGCATCACCGCCCGCCAGATCATGACCAAGCCCGCCTTCGAGAACGCGATCGCCGTCGTGATGGCGCTCGGCGGCTCCACCAACGCCGTGCTCCACCTGCTCGCGATCGCCCGCGAGGCCGAGGTCGACCTCACCCTCGACGACTTCAACCGGATCGGCGAGAAGGTGCCGCACATCGGCGACCTGAAGCCGTTCGGGCGCTACGTGATGAACGACGTCGACAAGATCGGCGGCATCCCGGTGGTGATGAAGGCACTGCTCGACGCGGGCCTGATGCACGGCGACACCCTGACCGTCACCGGCCGCACCATGGCCGAGAACCTCGAGGCGCTCGCCCCCCAGCACGTCGACGGCGACGTCCTGCGCAACCTCGACGCCCCCATCCACGCCACCGGCGGCCTCACCATCCTCAAGGGCTCGATGGCCCCCGAGGGCGCGGTCGTCAAGAGCGCCGGCTTCGACGACTCGACCTTCACCGGCACCGCGCGGGTCTTCGACGGCGAGCGCGCGGCGCTCGACGCGCTCGCCGCGGGCGCCATCACCGCGGGTGACGTCGTGGTCATCCGCTACGAGGGCCCCAAGGGCGGTCCCGGCATGCGCGAGATGCTCGCCATCACCGGCGCGATCAAGGGCGCCGGGCTCGGCAAGGACGTCCTGCTGATCACCGACGGCCGGTTCTCCGGCGGAACCACCGGCCTCTGCGTCGGCCACATCGCGCCCGAGGCCGTCGACGCCGGGCCGATCGCGTTCGTCCGCGACGGCGACCCGATCACCCTCGACGTCGCCCACCGGACGCTGTCGCTCGACGTCGACCCCGCCGAGCTGGAGGCCCGCAAGGACGGCTGGGAGCCGCTGCCGCCGAAGTACACCCGCGGCGTGCTCGGCAAGTACGCCAAGGTCGTGCAGTCGGCGGCCCACGGCGCGGTCTGCGGCTGACCGGTAGGTTGCGGTCGTGACGACCGCAGCAGACCTCGACGCCGCCGACCCGCTCGCCCACCTCCGCGACCGCTTCGTCGGCGCCACCTCCGACCTCGTCTACTTCGACGGCAACTCGCTCGGTCGGCCCCTGCGCGCCACGGCCGAGCGGATCCGCTCGTTCGTCGAGGACGAGTGGGGCGGCCGGCTGATCCGCGGCTGGGACGAGCGGTGGTACGAGCAGCCGCTGGTGCTCGGCGACGAGATCGCGCGCGTGTGCCTCGGCGCCGCGGCCGGCCAGACCTTCGTCGGCGACTCCACCACGGTCCTGCTCTACAAGCTGATCCGCGCCGCGGTCGACGGAGCGCCCGGGGGCCGCGACGAGATCGTCATCGACGACGACAGCTTCCCCACCGACCGGTACCTCGTGGAGGGCATCGCCGCCGAGCGCGGGCTCACCGTCCGCTGGCTCGAGGTCGACCGCGCCGGCGGCCCGTCGCCCGAGGCCGTCGCCGCCGTGGTGGGGGAGCGGACCGCGCTCGTCGTGCTGTGCCACGTCGCGTACCGCTCGGGCTTCCTCGCCGACGTCCCGGCGATCACCCGAGTCGTCCACGACGCGGGCGGCCTGGTCCTGTGGGACCTGTGCCACTCCGCCGGCTCGGTGCCGACCGAGCTCGACGCGTGGGACGTCGACCTCGCCGTGGGCTGCACCTACAAGTACCTCAACGGCGGCCCCGGCTCGCCCGCCTTCGGCTACGTCGCCACCCGCCACCAGCACCTGCGCCAGCCGGTCCAGGGGTGGATGGGGCACGCCGACCCGTTCCTCATGGGCCCGGGCTACACGCCCGCCGACGGCGTGCGCCGCTACATCTCCGGCACCCCGCCGATCAGCGCGATGCTCGCGATGGCCGACATGGTGGCGCTCGTCGACGAGGCAGGGATCGACGCGGTCCGCGCCAAGTCCGTCGCGCTCACGTCGTACGCCGTCGAGCTGGCCGACGAGCTGCTCGCCGACCTCGGGGTCACCGTCGCCTCGCCGCGCGACCCCGAGCGCCGCGGTGGACACGTCACGCTGCACCACCCGCGGATGAAGGAGGTGGTCGCGGCGCTGTGGGAGCGCGACGTGATCCCCGACTACCGCGACCCCGGCGGCCTGCGGGTCGGGCTCTCGCCGCTGTCCACCTCGTTCGACGAGGTGCACCGCGGGATGGAGGCGATCCGGGACGCGCTCGCCGGCCTCGGGAGCGGCTCCTCGTAGGGTTGCCGGCGTGACGGTGAACCTCCCCTTCCCGAGCGCGCAGCGCCAGACCCCGCACGGCCAGCGCATCGGACGCGCCGTCGACTGGCACGGCGCCACCGCGCCGGCCCGGGACACGGTGCTCGAGGGCAAGGGCGTCCGGCTCGAGCCGATCAGGGCGCAGCACGTCGACGACCTGTTCGCCGCGCTGTGCCGGGAGTCCGACGACGCGCTGTGGACCTACTTCGTCTGGGAGCGCCCGCGCACGCGCGACGAGCTCGCCGCCATCGTCGACGACATGGTCGCGGCGCCCGGCGTCGTGTCGTTCGCCATCGTGCCCGTCGAGACCGGCCGCGCGGCGGGCTTCTGCTCCTACCTGCGCATCGACCCCGCGATGGGCTCGGTCGAGGTCGGCGGCATCCTGCTCGGCCGCCAGCTCCAGCGCAGCCGCGCCGCCACCGAGGCGATGGCGCTGCTGCTGCGCCACGCCTTCGACGACCTCGGCTACCGGCGCTACGAGTGGAAGTGCGACAGCCTCAACGCGCCCTCGCGCCGCGCCGCGATCCGCCTCGGCTTCATCTGGGAGGGCCGGTTCCGCAACGCGCTGGTCTACAAGGGCCGCAACCGCGACACCGACTGGTTCTCGATCACCGACCGCGAGTGGCCGCGGGTGCGGCGCGCGCTCGACGACTGGCTCGACGACGCCAACTTCGACGACGCCGGCCGCCAGCGCACCCGGCTGGCCGCCCGCCCGCCCGAGACCGCCCGGGAGCAGTGACGTGGACCAGCGCGTCAGCTTCGTCACCCTCGTCGTCACCGACCTCGAGGCCACGCGTCGCTTCTACGTCGACGGGCTCGGCTGGGAGCCCGAGGTGCACGTCACGGGCGAGGTGCTGATGTTCCGCGTCGCCGACAAGGTCGTGCTGAGCCTGTGGGCGGAGGCCGGCTTCGTCGCCGAGGTCGGGCACGCGCCGACGCGCGGCGGCACGCCGCCGATCACGCTGTCGCACAACCTCGCCACCACCGACGGCGTCGACACCGTGCTCGAGCAGGCCCGGGCCGCCGGGGCGTCGGAGGTGCTCGCCGCCGAGCAGCGCGAGTGGGGCGGCTACTCCGGCTACTTCGCCGACCCCGACGGCTTCCGGTGGGAAGTGGCCGTCAACCCCGGCGAGATCGGGCAGTCTGTGCTCCCGTGAGCACCGACCTGCCGACCGTCCCGGGCTGGGACGACTACTTCCTGGGCATCGCGACCGCCGTCGCCGCGCGCGCCAAGTGCACCCGCCGTCGCGTCGGGGCCGTGCTCACCATCGACCACCGGATCATCGCCACCGGCTACAACGGTGCCGCGCCCGGCGAGGACGACTGCCTCTCGGGCGCCTGCCCGCGCGGCCAGCTCGGCTACGACGAGGTGCCCGGGCTCGGCGACTACGACCGGCCCGGCGCACCCGGCTTCTGCATCGCCATCCACGCCGAGGTCAACGCGCTGCTGTTCGCGACCCGCGACACCAAGGGCGCGACGGCCTACATCACCGACCCGCCGTGCCCCGGCTGCCGCAAGGCGCTGGCCGCCGCCGGGGTGGTCCGCGCGGTGTGGCCCGACGGCGAGCACGACCGGGTCGGCCTCACCGCCTGGTAGGCCCTCAGCGGTCGGCGGACGCGTCCGCTGCCTGCTCGTCCGCGCTCCGGCGGCGCTCCTCGTCGGCCCGGCGGGCCTCCTCGGCCCTCCGGCGGCGCCTGACCTCGCCGCGCGCCACGACGAACGCGATCAGCACCGGCAGCGCGAGCTTGCGCACCGGCTCCACCCAGCCGGGGAGGTCGGGGAGGTCCGGCCAGGGGATCGACGGCAGCTGGACGTCCGGCCACGGGATCGCGGGCAGGTCGGGCCAGGGGATGGACGGCAGGTCCGGCCAGGGGACCGACGGCAGGTCGACGCTGGGCCACGGGACCCGGGCGAGCAGCCACAGCAGCAGGACCGGCACCGCGACACCGGCGGCGGCGAGCGCGGTCTGCCGCGCCGTGTGCAGGTGCGGGTGCGCGCCGATCCACTCGGCCCGTCGCGCCGCCCGCGACCCCGCCTCGGGCTCGAGGTCGGTGCCGCCGAGGCCGGTGTGCGCCTCGGCCTCCGAGCGGTGCAGCGTCACCCGCCGCACCGGCCCGACCAGGCCGCAGACCACGCGCACGGCGCCGTCGGCGCCGTCCGGGGCGAGGACCACCTTCTCGTCGGACGTCCGCTTGCGGCCGACCTCCACGCCGTCGCGCGACCACACGACCGTCCGGGTCAGCGCGGCGGGCTCGACGACGACCTCGTGGTCGACGTCCGCCACCACGAGGTGCCACCGTTCCGCCTCAGCCATGCGTGCAATACTAGAGCACGCACTCCATCAATGGAACGAGGACCATGGCGCGCACCGTCGACCCCGAGCGGCACCGCGAGCGTCGGCTGGTCATCATCGACGCGGCGCTCACCTGCTTCGCGGCCACCGGCTACGCCGGCACGTCGACCGCGGCGATCTGCCGGCAGGCCGGCATCGGGTCGGGCACCTTCTTCCACTACTTCCCGACCAAGCAGCAGCTGCTGCTCGCCATCCTCGAGCTCGGCACGACCGAGACCCGCGAGTGGTTCGCCGCGCGCCCGGCCGACGACGACCCGTTCGGGGTGGTCGAGGCCTACGTCGCCCACGCCGCGGACGAGATGTCGGACCCCAGGATGGCGGGGTTCGTCCGCGCGGTCGGAGCGGTGATGGGCGAGCCAGAGGTGGAGGCGGCGCTGGGGGCCGACACCCGTGCGCTGGAGGAGGGCCTCGCGCCCTGGCTGGCCCGCGCCAGGGAGGCCGGACAGGTCCGCGACGACGTGTCGGCCGCCGACCTCACCCAGTGGGTGATCGCCGTCGTCGACGGCTTCCTCGGCCGGCTGGCCGTCGAGGAGCGGTTCACCGCGGCGGGACAGCGCGCGATGCTGCTCGACGTGGTGCGTCGCCTGCTCGCTCCCGGCTGAGCCCGTCGCTCAGTGCGGCCGGACCCACACCAGCTCGTCGGCGTCCCACTTCGCCAGCGCCACCGGCACCAGCCGGGCCACCAGGTCGGCGGGGGAGAGGCCGGTGAGCTCGTCGGCGTGCCGGGTCCCGTACTCCTGCCCGACGGCGTTGTTGTGCTCGTCGACGCGCGAGTCCCGGGCGTTCGGGGTGCCCGACTCCTGGGCAGCGGCGATCGTGCGCGCGGCGTCGGTGCCGAAGCGAGCGGTGAGCGCGGCCTGCCACGTGAAGTGCCGCACCGCGTTGGTCCGGCCCGGCACCCCGCGGCCGTGCGTGGCCGCGGCGGCCAGCGAGGCCTGCGAGATGCGCAGCACCTCGAACGCCTCGGCGGGGGAGAGCCCCGCCCGCGTCGCGGCGACGTAGAGCCGGGGGACGCCGGTCCCCGCGTGGATGGCCTGGCGGGCGAGGTCGCCCCACCCCGATGACACAGAGCCCATGGACACAGCCTGACAGACTCGGCGCATGTCCACGCCCGTGCCTCCGACCCGCTACCCGCGCCTGTTGCGCCCCGGTGACCGGATCGGGGTGACCTCGCCGTCGGCCGGGGTGGTCGGCGCGGGGGCCGAGCGGATCGACTTCAGCGTCGAGTGGCTGCGCGCCCGCGGGTACGACGTCGTGGTGGGGGCGTGCATGGACGGCTCCGGCCTCACCTCCGCCCCCGCCGAGGTCCGCGCGGCCGAGCTGACCGGCATGCTGGCCGACCCCGACATCGCCTGCGTCGTGCCCCCGTGGGGCGGCGAGACCGCGATCGACCTCGTCGACCTGATCGACTGGGACCTGCTGGCCGCGAGCGAGCCGACCTGGCTGGTCGGCTTCTCGGACCTGTCGACCGTCCTGCTGCCGATCACGACCCGCCTCGGCTGGGCGACCGTGCACGGCGACAACCTCGCCGACACCCCCTACGCCGTGCCCGACGGCCTGCTGCACTGGCTCGACCTGGTGAGCGGCCCGGGTCCCTTCGTGCAGCGCGACTCCGGGGTGGTGACCGACTGGTGGCGCTTCGAGGAGGACACCCGCGCCACCACGTGGAAGCACGTCGGGCCGGGCGGCTGGGAGCTGCGCGGCGGCGGGACGCTCGACGTGACGGGCCGACTGGTCGGCGGGTGCATCGAGACGGTCGGGCCCCTCGCCGGCACGCCCTACGGCGACGTCCGGACCTGGGCCGAGCGCTTCGACGAGCCGACGGTCGTCTACCTCGAGGCCTGCGAGTCCGACGCCGTCGACATCTGCCGCCACCTCCACTCGATGCGGCTGGCCGGCTGGTTCGACCGCGCCGCTGCCGTGCTCATGGGGAGCACGCGCGCCCCGGACACCCCCGACCTCACCCAGCGCGGGGCCGTGGAGGACGCCCTCGGCCGCCTCGACCTGCCGGTCGTGTGGGACCTCGAGATCGGCCACGTCCCGCCCCACCTGCCGCTGGTCAACGGCGCGCTGGCGCGGGTGGTCGTCGACGGCGACCGCCACGAGGTCACCCAGACCCTGGCGTGAGCGGGTCGCGCCCGCCCGGAGGGGGTGGCCGCTGTCGGTGGGGCGTGGCAGGGTCGCCGGCATGAGCGACGCAGCCGCAGACCCGAAGAGGAAGCTCTCCGCCGAGGAGGTCCGCGAGGCCCCCGGCCTCGACGACTGGCGCCACCTCGCGAGCGGGATCCGGGCCCGCTTCCGCACCGGTGACTTCGCCACCGGGCTCGCCCTGGTCGACCGGATCGGTGCCGCCGCCGAGGAGGCGGACCACCACCCGGACATCACGCTGACCTACCCCGCCGTCGTCGTCACCCTTGCCAGCCACGACGTCGGCGGCATCACCAGCCGCGACCTCGACCTCGCGCGCCTGGTCAGCGGCTTCGCGGCCGAGGCCGGCGTCGGGGCCGACACCTCCGGGCTCGTCGAGCTCGAGGCGGCGCTCGACTCCACCGCGCCGCAGCACCTCGGCGACTTCTACGCAGCCCTGCTCGGCGGCGAGGTCGGCGAGAGCCGCGACTGGGTCGAGGCGACCGACCAGGTGCCGAGCCTGTGGTTCCAGTCCCCGCCCGGCCCGGACGACGAGCCCGGTGCCGAGCTCCCGCCGACCAACCCCGAGCAGCGCTGGCACCTCGACGTCTGGGTGCCCCACGACGAGGGCGAGCGCCGGCTGCAGGCCGTGCTCGACGCCGGGGGCACGCTGGTCAGCGACGCCGAGGCCCCGTCCTACTGGGTGGTCGCCGACGCCGACGGCAACCGTTCCTGCATCTGCACCCGGCTCGGCCGCTGACCCCGCAGATGGCTTCCCCGGACGAGGCCGGCGACCGCGCCCCGCTCACCTTCACCCAGGTGCAGGCCGAGGCGGGGCTCGACGACTGGCGGATGATGTTCCAGACCCTCGAGACCCGCTTCGCCACCGGCCGCTTCGAGGCCGGGCTCGCGCTGGTCGCCCGCATCGGCGAGGCCGCCGCCCGGGTGGGGCACGCCCCCGAGCTCGACCTGCGC
The DNA here is from genome assembly GCF_020991065.1 of Nocardioides okcheonensis. Taxonomy (NCBI): domain Bacteria; kingdom Bacillati; phylum Actinomycetota; class Actinomycetes; order Propionibacteriales; family Nocardioidaceae; genus Nocardioides; species Nocardioides okcheonensis. Next base: position 1,351,999 of record NZ_CP087710.1, on the reverse strand, counting down.
CCGACCACCCTCCACGTCCGGCTGATCAGCCGTGACGTCTTCGGCGTCACCGGTCGCGACCTCGCCCTCGCCCGGGCGATCAGCGCCGTGGCGGCCGAGGCAGGCGTCGCGGCCGATCCCGGCGCCGTCGAGGTCGTCGAGATCGCCCTCGACACCCCCGACCACGCCGAGGTGAAGGCGTTCTGGCGCGCGGTGCTGGGCTACGACGACCACCCGCTCCACGACGGTGAGGTCCGCGACCTCGGCGGCACCGGTCCCGCCCTGTGGTTCCAGCGCACCGACCCGCACGACGTGCCCCGCCAGCGGTTCCACCTCGACGTCCGGGTCCCGCCGGAGGTCGTCGCGCCACGGGTGGAGGCCGCGCTCGCCGCCGGGGGCCGGCTGGTGAGCGACGCCCACGCGCCGGCGTTCACCGTCCTGGCCGACCCGCAGGGCAACCAGGTGTGCCTGACCACGGGGCTGGGCCGCGACAAAGGTGGGGCAAGCGGCCACATCGCGAGACTTCCGTTCCACATGTTGGGACGAGTGTCACACTTGCTTGACGCCGGCAGGGGCCGGCGACGACGGTTGTCGCATGCGCACCGAGATTCTTGTACGCACGCGACGCGTGGACTGAGGCCGACCGGCCGCAGGCACACGCGTCATCCCCTCGTCGCCCACCGGGCCGGGGGGTTTTTTGTTGGGCAGGCACCACTCGCTGGGAAGAGCAGGGAAGAGACGGACATGACGGAGCAGGGCGCACAGGTCGGCGGCACGGTCACGGGAGCCCAGAGCCTGGTGACGTCCCTCGAGGCAGCCGGCGTCACGGACATCTTCGGCATCCCGGGCGGGGCGATCCTCCCGGCCTACGACCCGCTGATGGACTCCACGCGGATCCGGCACATCCTGGTGCGCCACGAGCAGGCCGCCGGGCACGCGGCGCAGGGCTACGCCGCTGCGACCGGTCGGGTCGGTGTCTGCATGGCGACCTCGGGACCCGGCGCGACCAACCTGGTCACCCCGATCGCCGACGCCCACATGGACTCCGTGCCGATGGTCGCGGTCACCGGACAGGTCGGCGCCTCGATGATCGGCACCGACGCCTTCCAGGAGGCCGACATCCGCGGCATCACGATGCCGATCACCAAGCACAACTTCCTGGTCACCGACCCGGCCGACATCCCGCGCACCATCGCCGAGGCGTTCCACATCGCCTCCACCGGCCGGCCCGGCCCGGTGCTGGTCGACGTCGCCAAGTCCGCCCTGCAGGCCCAGACCACGTTCGCGTGGCCGAGCGAGCTGCACCTGCCGGGCTACCGCCCGGTGACCACGCCGCACGGCAAGCAGATCAAGGAGGCCGTGCGCCTCATCCGCGACGCGAAGCGACCGGTGCTCTACGTCGGCGGCGGCGTGATCCGCGCCGGCGCGTCGCGCGAGCTGGCCCGCCTCGCGGCGCTGACCGGCATCCCGGTCGTCACCACCCTGATGGCCCGCGGCGCGTTCCCCGACAGCAACCCGCAGCACCTCGGCATGCCCGGCATGCACGGCACCGTCGCCGCGGTCGCGGGCCTGCAGAAGAGCGACCTGATCATCAGCCTCGGCGCCCGCTTCGACGACCGCGTCACCGGCAACCTCGACTCGTTCGCCCCGAACGCGCTGGTCATCCACGCCGACATCGACCCGGCCGAGATCGGCAAGAACCGCCACGCCGACGTCCCGATCGTGGGCGACGCCAGGGAGGTCATCACCCAGCTGGTGGCGCGGCTCGAGGCCGAGGGCGCCGACGGCGACTACGAGGCGTGGGTGGCCTTCCTGGCGGGGCTCAAGAAGACCTACCCGCTGGGATACGACACGCCCGCCGACGGCTCGCTCGCCCCGCAGTACGTCATCGAGCGGCTCAGCGCGATCGCCGGGCCCGAGGCGATCTACTGCTCCGGCGTCGGGCAGCACCAGATGTGGGCCGCCCACTTCGTCGACTACGAGCACCCGGGCACGTGGATCAACTCCGGCGGCCTCGGCACGATGGGCTTCTCTGTCCCGGCCGCGATGGGCGCCAAGGTCGGCAAGCCGGACAGCACCGTGTGGTCCATCGACGGCGACGGGTGCTTCCAGATGACCAACCAGGAGCTCGCCACCTGCGCGATCAACGACATCCCGATCAAGGTCGCGGTGATCAACAACGAGTCGCTCGGCATGGTGCGCCAGTGGCAGACGCTGTTCTACAACGAGCGCTACTCCAACACCGACCTGCACTCCAAGCGCATCCCCGACTTCGTCAAGCTCGCCGACGCCTACGGCTGCGTCGGCCTGGCGTGCGACTCGCCCGACGAGGTGGACGCCACGATCGAGAAGGCGATGGCGATCGACGACCAGCCGGTGGTCATCGACTTCCGGGTCCACCGCGACGCGATGGTGTGGCCGATGGTGGCCGCCGGCAGCAGCAACGACGAGATCAAGTACGCGCGCGACCTCGCGCCCCAGTTCGACGAGGACGACATCTAGTGGACGAGCGAAGCGAGACCACCATCATGAACAGTGCCATGGGAGCCTCGTCGGCGCCCGGAGCGAAGCGAGGACGTCGATGAGCAGCGTCTCCCACAAGCACACGCTGAGCGTCCTGGTGGAGAACAAGCCCGGCGTCCTGGCCCGCATCGCCGGCCTGTTCTCCCGGCGCGGGTTCAACATCGACAGCCTCGCCGTCGGCCCGACCGAGCACCCCGAGGTCTCCCGGATGACCATCGTGGTCAACGTCGAGGAGTCCCCGCTCGAGCAGGTCACCAAGCAGCTCAACAAGCTGGTCGAGGTGATCAAGATCGTCGAGCTCGACGGTCCGGGCTCGGTCAACCGCGAGCTGCTGCTCGTCAAGGTCCGCGCCGACGCCGGCACGCGGGGCGCGGTGCTCGACGCCGTCCAGCTCTTCCGCGCCAAGGTGGTCGACGTGGCCCCCGACGCGATCACGGTCCAGGCCGTCGGCAACTCCGACAAGCTGGCCGACCTGCTGCGCGTGCTCGAGCCGTTCGGGATCCGCGAGCTCGTCCAGTCCGGCATGGTCGCGATCGGGCGCGGCTCGCGCTCGATCAGCGAGCGCTCGCAGCGTCCGGTCGCCGTGCCCGCCCCCGCGTCCGCCATCGCCTGACCCGCACCACCCGTTTTGCCCCACCGATTTCCAGCAGCACCAACCATGAAGGAGAGCCCCCGTGGCTGAGATGTTCTACGACGACGACGCCGACCTGAGCCTGATCCAGGGCAAGAACGTCGCGGTGATCGGCTACGGCAGCCAGGGCCACGCCCACGCGCTGTCGCTGCGCGACTCCGGCGTCGACGTCCGCATCGGCCTGCAGCCCGGCTCGAAGAGCCGCGACAAGGCCGAGGCCGAGGGCCTGCGCGTCCTCACCCCGCGCGAGGCGGCGGAGGAGTCCGACCTGATCGTGATCCTCGCCCCGGACCAGCACCAGAGGAAGCTCTACGCCGAGGAGATCGAGCCCGCGCTCACCCCCGGCGACACCCTCGTCTTCGGCCACGGTTTCAACATCCGCTTCGGCTACATCACCCCGCCCGAGGGCGTCGACGTCTTCATGGTCGCGCCCAAGGGCCCCGGCCACCTCGTGCGCCGCGAGTACGTCGACGGCCGCGGCGTCCCGGTCCTGGTCGCGGTGGAGAAGGACGAGTCCGGCAAGGCCTGGGACCTCGCGCTGTCCTACGCCAAGGCGATCGGCGGCCTGCGTGCCGGCGGCATCAAGACCACCTTCACCGAGGAGACCGAGACCGACCTGTTCGGCGAGCAGGCCGTGCTCTGCGGCGGCGCCTCGCAGCTCGTCCAGTACGGCTTCGAGGTGCTCACCGAGGCCGGCTACCAGCCGGAGGTGGCCTACTTCGAGTGCCTCCACGAGCTCAAGCTGATCGTCGACCTGATGTACGAGGGCGGCATCGCCAAGCAGCGCTGGTCGGTCTCCGACACCGCCGAGTTCGGCGACTACGTCTCCGGCCCCCGCGTGATCACTCCGGAGGTGAAGAAGAACATGGAGGACGTGCTCGCCGACATCAAGAACGGCGCGTTTGCCGAGCGCTTCATCACCGACATGGACAACGGCTCCCCGGAGTTCACCGCGTTCCGCCAGAAGGCGGAGTCGCACCCCATCGAGCAGACCGGTCGCGAGCTGCGCAAGCTGATGGCGTGGGTCAAGTCCCACGACACCGACTACGTCGAGGGCTCCTCGGCCCGCTGACCCACTCCGATCGCAAGGACGGCCTCGACGTGACGACGTACACCCACGGTCACGCCGAGGCCGTCCTGCGCTCGCACCGCTGGCGCACGGCCGCGAACTCCGCCGCCCACCTGCTGCCCCACCTGCGGGCGGGCCAGCGGCTGCTCGACGTCGGGTCGGGGCCGGGCACGATCACCGCAGACCTCGCCCGCCTGGTCGGGGAGGCCGGTGAGGTCGTGGCCCTCGAGGTCACCGAGGAGGCCGCCGCCCTGACCCGTGCCGAGCTGGACCGGCAGGGGATCGTCGCGCGGGTGGTGGTGGGCGACGTGCGCGCGCTCGACCTCGACGCGCTCGGCGGTCCGTTCGACGTGGTCCACGCCCACCAGGTGCTGCAGCACGTCGCGGACCCGGTCGGCGCCCTGCGGGAGATGCTCCGTGCCACCCGTCCCGGCGGCCTCGTGGCGGTGCGCGACAGCGACTACGGGCACTTCTCGTGGCACCCCGCGTCGGCGGGGCTCGACCGCTGGCTCGCGCTCTACGCCGCCGCCGCCCGCGCCAACGGGGGCGAGCCGGACGCCGGGCGGATGCTGCTGGCGTGGGCGCACGCCGCCGGCGCCACCGAGGTCGAGGCAGGCTCCTCGACCTGGTGCTTCGCCACGCCCGAGGACCGCGCCTGGTGGGGCGGCCTGTGGGCCGACCGGCTCACCTCGACCGCCCTGGCCCGCCAGCTGGTGGCGGAGGGCCGGGCGACCGAGGCGGACCTGGCCGAGGTCGCCGACGCCTGGCGCGCCTGGGCCGCGGACCCCGACGGCTGGTTCTCCGTCCTGCACGGCGAGGTGCTCCTCCGCGCCTGAGCGGTGTCCCACCCACACTTCCCGCGCACGAAAGGTGGCTGGCGCACCGCTCGTCCGCGCGCCGGCCCACGCCGCGCCCACTGGCGTACGCCGCGCCCACCGGCGGTGGCCCACCCACAGTTCCGGCTCGCAGAAGGTGGCTGGGACACCGCTGCCCCGGGTGCCCCGGTCGCCCTCAGCCGTGCGGTGCTTGGTGCGGAGCCGGTCGTGCGCGACGATGCGGGTATGACACAGCAGCAGACGCTCGAGCAGACCCGGCGGCTCGGCGTCGAGACCACGGGCATCGAGATCATCGAGGAGTCCGCGCGCACCGCCCGCCCGCGCGACCTGTTCTGGCCGTGGTTCGCGGCGAACGTGTCGGTCTTCGGGATCAGCTACGGCTCGTTCGTGCTCGGCTTCGGGATCTCGTTCCGGCAGGCGCTGGTCGTGTCGGTGGTCGGCATCGTCGTGTCGTTCGCGCTGTGCGGGATCATCGCGATCGCCGGCAAGCGGGGATCGGCGCCCACCATGGTGCTCAGCCGCGCGGCCTTCGGCGTCAACGGCCAGAAGCTGCCGGGCGTGATCTCCTGGCTGGTCTCGATCGGCTGGGAGACGTTCCTCGCCATCCTGGCCGTGCTCGCGACCGCCACGATCTTCGACCAGCTCGGCTGGGCCTCCGGCACCGGCACGAAGGTCGTCGCGACGCTCGTCGTGGCCGCGCTGATCGTCTCGGCGAGCGTCGCCGGCTACCACGTCATCATGCGGCTGCAGTCCTGGCTGACCTGGATCACCGGCATCGCCACCCTCGTCTACGTCGCGCTCACCCTCGACGAGATCGACTGGTCCGCGGTCAGCGCCGTCCCGGACGGGAGCGTGCAGCAGATGGTCGGTGCCCTCGTCATGGTGATGACCGGCTTCGGCCTCGGCTGGATCAACATCGCCGCCGACTGGTCGCGCTACCAGCGTCGTGACGCCGACGGCTCGGCGATCGTCCGCTGGAACACCTTCGGCGGCGCGGTGGCACCGGTCCTGCTCGTTGTCTTCGGCCTGCTGCTGGCCGGCTCGTCGCAGACCCTGTCTGCGGGCATCGTCGCCGACCCGATCGGCATGCTCGGCACGCTGCTGCCGACCTGGTTCCTGGTGCCGTTCCTGCTGGCCGCGATCCTGGCGCTGGTGAGCGGCGCCGTCCTCGGCATCTACTCCTCGGGCCTCACCCTGCTCTCGCTCGGCGTCCGGATCCCGCGGCCGGCGGCGGCCGGGGTCGACGGCACGATCCTCACCCTCGGCACGATCTGGGTGGTCTTCTTCGCCCAGGACTTCCTCGGCCCGTTCCAGAGCTTCCTCATCACGCTCGGCGTCCCGCTGGCGGCGTGGGCCGGGATCATGATCGCCGACATCGCGCTGCGCAGGCGCGACTACGACGACGAGGCGCTGTTCGACCCTGCCGGGCGCTACGGCTCCGTCGACAAGGTCTCGGTCGCCACCATGGTGGGCGCCTCGGTGCTGGGCTGGGGCCTGGTGGTCAACTCCTTCGCCGCCGACGCGTCGTGGAACAACTGGCAGGGCTTCCTCATCGAGCCGCTCGGCCTCGGCACCTTCGTCGACGACCCGCTGGGGGCCTACTGGGAGGGCCCGTGGGCCTACGCCAACCTCGGCGTGCTGCTCGCGCTCGTGCTCGGCTTCGGCGTCACCTACGCCGCGCGACGCGGCACGGTCCGCCGCCAGGAGTCCTGACCGGGAACACGACGGCCGGCCCCGGCGTTGGGGCGCACGTGAAGATCGAGATCTGGTCCGACGTCGTCTGCCCCTGGTGCTACATCGGCAAGCGCCGCATCGAGGAGGCGCTGGCCGCGTTCCCGCACGCCGACGAGGTCGAGGTGCACTGGCGCGCCTACCAGCTCGACCCGGGCGCGCCCACCGAGCCCACCACCGGCACCGCCGAGATGCTGGCGAAGAAGTACGGCCAGTCGCCCGCCGGCGTCCAGCAGATGCAGGACCGGGTCGAGGCGGTCGCGGCGGAGGTCGGGCTGGTCTACCGGCTCTCCGAGACCCTCCACCTCAACACCGTCGACGCCCACCGGCTGATCCACCTCGCCCACGAGCAGGGCGGCCACGACCTGCAGGGCCGGGTCAAGGAGGCGCTGCTCGCGGCCTACTTCACCGAGGCGCGCAACGTCGCCGACCACGCCGTCCTCCGCGACGTCGCGGTCGCGGCCGGCCTCGACGCCGACCGGGTCGACGCCGTGCTGGCGAGCCGCGAGTACGCCGCGGACGTGCAGGCCGACATCGACCAGGCGCAGGCCTACGGCGCCACCGGTGTGCCGTTCTTCGTCGTGGACCAGAAGTACGGCGTCTCCGGCGCCCAGCCCACCGAGGTCTTCACCCAGCTGCTCGAGCGGGCCTGGGCCGAGTCGCACCCCGGCCTGGAGATGGTGGACAGCGCGGTGCCGGCCGCCGGCGACGGGGACGTGTGCGGCCCCGACGGCTGCGCCGTCTGAGCCCCGACCTCACCGCGCCTTCTCGCCCCGCGCGGCCTTCTCGGCGCTCGCGAGGACCCGCGCCGCGCGGGTCTCGGGCCGCTTGGCCAGCACGATCCAGGTGAGGATCATCTTCTGCGCCGACGGCGACCACGAGTCCCAGTGCTCGCGGGAGCCGGGGTGGGCGTGGAACGCGGCCGCGAGGTCGTCGGGGACGACGCAGTCCTCGACGTCGTCCATCAGCGTCCACATCCCGGTCTCCTGCGCGAGCGCCACGGCGGCCGCACCAGCCGGCTCCATCAGCCCGGCGTCCTCGAGCCGGGCGACGCGACCCTTGTTGATGCGCGTCCACATGCTGCCGGGGCGACGCGGGGCGAACCACATCATCGTCCGGCGCTCGTCGACCGGTCGCACCGTGGAGTCGACCCACCCGAAGCGCAGCGCCTCGAGCACCGCCTCCTCGTAGGAGAACGGGCGCTCGGCGGCGCGACGGGGGCTGACCAGCCACACGCCGGTCGGTCGCCCGTGGTGCTCGCGCAGCCACGCGCTCCACTCCAGCACGGTCGCCGGGTCGAGCCGCTCCGCGTCGTCCATCACGCCCACCGGCCCAGCGTAGGCCCGGGCACCGACACCGCACGTCCACATGCGGGGACCGCGTCCCGGTCGCACGACCCGCGGGTACAGTGGGCGTCGCACAGCGTCGTGCAGTCCCGGACACATCCCCAGAACTTCTCGAGGACCCCGCTGTGAACGCTCCTGCCAAGCCTGTCGTGCTCATCGCCGAAGAGCTGAGCCCCGCCACCATCGAGGCGCTCGGGCCCGACTTCGAGATCCGCCACTGCAACGGCGCCGACCGTGCCGAGCTGATCCCGGCGATCGCCGACGTCGACGCGATCCTGGTCCGCTCCGCCACCAAGGTCGACGCCGAGGCGCTCGCCGCGGCCCAGCGGCTCAAGGTGGTCGCCCGCGCGGGTGTCGGCCTCGACAACGTCGACGTCAAGGCCGCGACCCAGGCCGGTGTGATGGTCGTCAACGCGCCGACCTCCAACATCGTCAGCGCCGCCGAGCTCGCCGTCGCGCTGATGCTCGCCGCCGCGCGCCACATCAGCCCCGCCCACGCCGCCCTGCGCGGCGGGGAGTGGAAGCGCTCGAAGTACACCGGCATCGAGCTCTACGAGAAGACCGTCGGCATCGTCGGCCTCGGCCGCATCGGCGTGCTCGTCGCCCAGCGGCTGAGCGCCTTCGGTATGAAGGTCATCGCCTACGACCCCTACGTCCAGGCCGGCCGCGCCGCGCAGATGGGCGTGCGCCTCGTCGACCTCGACACCCTGCTCGCCGAGTCCGACTTCATGAGCGTGCACCTGCCCAAGACGCCCGAGACCGTGGGCCTGATCGGCGCCGACCAGCTCGCCGCCGCCAAGCAGAGCCTGGTGCTCGTCAACGCCGCGCGCGGCGGCATCGTCGACGAGGCGGCGCTCCACGACGCCCTCAAGCGCGGCGAGATCGCCGCTGCCGGCCTCGACGTCTTCGCGAGCGAGCCGTGCACCGACAGCCCGCTGTTCGAGCTCGAGAACGTCGTCGCCACGCCCCACCTCGGCGCGTCGACCGACGAGGCCCAGGAGAAGGCCGGCATCGCCGTCGCGCGGTCGGTGCGCCTGGCGCTGAGCGGCGAGCTCGTCCCGGACGCGGTCAACGTCCAGGGCGGCGTGATCGCCGAGGACGTGCGTCCCGGCATCCCGCTCACCGAGAAGCTCGGCCGCGTCTTCACGGCCCTCGCCGGCGAGGTCGCGAGCGCGCTCGACGTCGAGGTGCGCGGCGAGATCACCGAGTACGACGTCAAGGTGCTCGAGCTCGCGGCGCTCAAGGGCGTCTTCGCCGACATCGTCGAGGAGCAGGTGTCCTACGTGAACGCGCCGCTGCTCGCGGCCGAGCGCGGCACCGAGGTGCGGCTGGTGACCGAGCCCGAGAGCCCCGACCACCGCAACCTGATCACGCTGCGCGGCACCCTGGCCGACGGCACCCAGGTCTCGGTCAGCGGCACCCTCATCGGCCTCTCCCAGAAGGAGCGGCTGGTCGAGGTCAACGGCTTCGACGTCGACATCGAGCCCACCACCCACCTCGCGTTCCTCACCTACGAGGACCGGCCGGGCATGGTCGGCACGGTCGGCGGCATCCTCGGCGACGCCCAGGTCAACATCGCCGGCATGCAGGTCTCGCGCCGCGAGCAGGGCGGTGCGGCGCTCGTGGCGCTCAGCGTCGACTCCGCCATCCCGGCCGAGACGCTCGCCGAGATCGAGTCCGCGATGCGGGCCACGGTGCGCGCGGTCGACCTGACCTGACCGACCCGACCCGGCCGGCCCGGCCCGGCCCGGGTCAGGCCACCATCACCCGGCCGGCGCCGGTCGACCCCCGTCGACCCGGCGTCGGCCGATCGGTGTCGGCCACGTGCTCCCAGGCGGCGGCGAGGCGTCGTACGGCCTCGGTGAGCGACTCCGGCGAGGACGTCCAGGGGATCCGGACGAAGCGGTCGAGGCCGCCCTCGACCGCGAAGACCGGCCCGGGAGCGAGGACCACGCCCCGCCGGGCCGCCTCCTCGGTGACGGCGGTCCCCAGCGGCGCGGGCAGCTCGCACCAGAGCGCCAGGCCTCCCTCGGGGACCCGGAAGCGCCACGACGGCAGGTGCTGGCGGACCGCCGCCACCACCGCCTCGCGCCCGGCGGCGAGCCGCGCCCGGTGCACGGGGAGCACCTCGTCCGCGTGGTCGAGCAGGTCGGCCAGCACCAGCTGCTCGAACACCGGGGCGCCCAGGTCGACGCCGACGCGGGCACGCAGCAGGCGGTCGACCTGGTCGAGCGGCGCGCGCACCCACCCGAGCCGCAGGCCGCCCCAGAACGACTTGCTGGCGCTGCCGATGGTGATCGCGTCACGCGCGTGGGCCGCGAACGGGCGCGGCATCGACGCGGCGAGCGCGGGGCTGTGCGCGAGCGCCTGGTGCGCCTCGTCGGCCACCGCCAGGGTCCGGGTCCGCGCCAGCGCCGCGGCGAGCTCCTCGCGCTGGGCGTCGTCCATCAGGTGCCCGGTGGGGTTCTGGAAGTCGGGGATCAGGTAGGCCAGCCGCGGCGCGCTCTGCCGCACCGTGGCCGCGAGGGCGTCGACGTCCCACCCGTCGGGGTCGACCGTCGCCGGGACCAGCCGCGCGCCGGAGCCGCGGAGCGCCTCGGTCGCGTTGGGATAGGTCGGTGACTCCACGAGCACCCGGTCGCCGGCGGCGGTGAACGCGCGGGCCACCACCGAGGCCGCGGCCAGCGCGCCCGCCGTCACCATCACCTGCTCCGGGGCGGTCGGCAGCCCCCGGGCGTCGTAGGTCGCGGCGATCCGGGCCTGCAGCGCGGGCATCCCCAGCGGGAAGTAGCCCGGGCCGCCGAGGTAGGCCGGGAGCTGCTCGGTGGCGCGCTGGTAGGCCTCGGCCAGGCCGGGCGGGGCCGAGTGCGCGGCGCAGTTGAGGTCGATGACGTCCTCGCCGCCGGCGCCGGGCATGAGCGCCTTGTCGTGCGCGCGCCGACGACCGCCCGGCACCCGGGTGAACGTGCCGGACCCGCGGCGGGCCTCGGCGTACCCGCTCTCCCGGAGCACGTCGTAGGCGCGGGTGACCGTCGTGCGCGAGACGTCGAGCGCGGCGGTGAGCTCGCGCTCACTGGGCAGGCGCACGCCCAGGCCGATCCGGCCGTCGCCGACGAGCACGCGGAGCCGGTCGGCGAGACCGGCGTAGGCGGGGGAGCGCGGGAAGTCGCCGACGAGGGTGGCCACGCGCTGGGCGCTGACGGTGCGGCTCATGGTGGCCACTGTCGCACGATTGGCTATGTCGGACAATGCCAATCTCCGGCAGCATGGTCGCCATGTCCAGCCGCACCTCCCTCGACCCGGCCGCGCCGCGCGGCGTCCTCGTCGACCTCGGCCCGATCGCCCAGCTGCGGGCGGGACGCCTCGCCCGGCGCCTGCCGCAGCTCTACGTCGGCCTGTTCCTCTACGGGGTGTCGCTGGCGATGATGGTCCGCGGTGCGCTCGGCCTCGCGCCCTGGGACGTGCTCCACTCCGGCTTCATCCGGCACGTCCCGATGACGCTCGGCCAGGCGGTGGTGCTGTTCAGCTTCGTCGTCCTGCTGCTGTGGATCCCGCTGCGCGAGATGCCCGGCCTCGGCACGATCAGCAACGCGGTGGTGGTCGGCCTCTCCGCCGACGCCACCCTGGCCGTCCTCGAGCGCCCCGACGCGCTCGCGCTGCGCCTGGGCCTGATGGTCGGCGGCGTGGTCCTGTGCGGGCTGGCCAGCGCGCTCTACATCGGTGCCCAGCTCGGCCGCGGTCCGCGGGACGGCCTGATGACCGGGCTGGCGCGCCGCACCGGCCTCTCGCTGCGCCTGGTCCGCACCGGGCTCGAGGTGGCGGTCGTGGTGATCGGTCTCGTGCTCGGCGGGGTGCTCGGCGTCGGGACGGTCGTCTACGCCCTCGCCATCGGCCCGCTGACCCAGCTGATGCTGCCGTGGTTCACCGTCGACGTGATGGCCCCCGACGGCCGCTGAGCGTTCACCGCGCCCGCGGCTCGGGGGATGCCGGGGCGGGCGGTTGCTGGAGCCCGTCGGAGGTCAGGAAGGCGATCACGCCGACGCTGAGGAGCGACGAGAGCAGCATGCCGCCCTGGCCGAACATGAGCGGCAGGGCGGTGATCGCCCACACGTCGAAGCCGCGCAGGACGCTGAAGATGACGCCGGTCGGTGCACCGCCGGCGGGAGTGCTCACCATCGGAGCCGCGTAGTTCGGCGGCTTCCCGGTGATCCACCGCAGGGTCGCCGCGACGGAGGAGAGGCCGCACGCGATCGCGAGGTTGACCGCCCCGCCGTCGTCGACCACCCGCACGAGCGTCGGCGTGGTCGCCAGCGCGAAGAGCATCAGCGCGGTGCCCGGCACGACGAGGTGGGCCAGCAGCAGCGTCTGCCGCTTGAACGGCATCATCCGCGCCAGCCCCTCGGTCCGCACGACGACCCGCAGCCCCGAGCAGAGCGCGGGCCCGCCGAGCAGCCCGGCGAGCGTCGTCGCCAGCACGACGGCGCGGCCGGCGTCGGCCTCCGCGGCGGCGTAGGGCACCAGCACCAGCCCGGCGAGCAGGACGTACGGCTGGGGAGCGCGCCGGGCGCGCAGCAGGTCGCGGTGGGCGAGCGCCGACCAGCCGACCGGGCCGCCGCGGCGGCTCCGCACGTGGGCCCCGCGTCCCCAGCGACGGGCCAGCAGGACGTCGTACATCAGGCCGAGGTCGACCGACGACAGCGCACCCGACAGGCTGGGGGAGAGGTGCTCGGTCTGGCCGAGCACGCGACGCGACACCGATCCGAGCACCACGGCGGCGCGCCAGGCCGTCAGCACGGCGACGACCGCCAGGGCGACGGCGACGACCGCGACCGTGCCCGGCGGCACCTCCGGGAGCCTCCCGAGCTCCTCGGTCGCGGCGAGGCCGAGCACCGCCCACAGCGCCAGGGTCACCAGCCAGGTGAGCCGGCGGGACGCGGCGCCCTCGCGCACCTGGGACAGGGCGGCGACCCCGACGCACGCCAGCGCGGCGGTGCTGCCGGCGACGAGGTAGCCGACGGCGTCGGGCCAGGCGAGCCCGCCGAGGACGGCGGGGGCGAGCAGCAGGAGGGCGGCCCCCACGACCGTCAGGGCGACGGTCCGCATCCACCCCGGCCGCAGCAGCGCCCCGCGGTCGACGGGCGAGGTCAGCACCCAGCTGTTGGCGGCGGGCGGGCTGAAGACCGGCCCGAGGAGGCGCGCCATGCCGAGCGCCAGCAGCGCCACGGCGAGCGCGACCAGCCACGGCGCGGCCGAGCGGACCTCGCTGCAGCTCCCGGCGCAGGTCTCGTCGGCCAGCCGCCGGAGGCGGAGCACGACGTTGCCGGCCATCGCGCCGACCATCACGACGCAGAAGAGCCCGACGTAGGCGTCGGACAGGACCTCGCCCCACCGGAGCTCCGCCCGGCCGCGCCGCCAGTCGCGGATCTCCTGGCGCACCTCCCGCGCGGTGGTGACCTCGGGTCCGGCGGGCCGGGCGGGGTGGGCCTCAGCCGGCATCGGGCGCCGCCCGGTCGGGACCGAGGCGGACGACGCGGTCGCACACGCGGGCCACGAGACCGGCGTCGTGGCTGACGAGCAGGACCCCGCGACCGGCCCGCTTCTCCGCCACGAGCTTCTCGCCGAGCCAGGCGACGCCCTCCACGTCGAGCCGGGCCTCCGGCTCGTCGAGCACGAGCAGCCTGCGCGGCCGGACGAACGCGCTGGCCAGCGCGAGGCGTCGCCGCTGCCCGGACGAGAGCGTCGACGGCAGCTGGCCCGAGACCTCCATCAGGCCGACCTCGCCCAGCACGAGGTCGACGACCTCCTCGGCGTCCGGCGTCGAGTGCGCCCGCGCGACGAGGTCGAGGTGCTCGACCACGGAGAGGTCGGGGAAGAAGTCGATGTCGTCCATGACGATGGCCAGGTCGGCGCGGATCCCCGGACGGCGCTCGTCGAGCAGCTGGCCCGCCAGCGTCGACTCGCCCGCGTCCGCGTCGTCGGCGCCGACGATGCAGCGCAGGAGCGTCGACTTGCCGCTGCCGTTGGGGCCGACCACGCCGACCGCCTCGCCGGCGCGGACGTCGAGGTCCACGCCGTCGAGGATGGTGCGGTCGCCGAACGTCCGGGTGATCCCACGGACCTCGAGCAGCGCCGGCTCCGCCGGGGCCGCCTTCTTCTTGGCCATGCCGTCAATCCAAGCAGCCGCCCCCCGGGTCAGCCCACCACCCGCCCGACGCCCTCGCGCCGGGGGTCGGCCACCGCCTCGAGGTGGCCGTCGGCCGTGGTGAGGGCCGCGCCGACCCCGCCGAAGTACATCGACGGCTCGTCCTCGACCCGCACCTCCTCGTCGGGCAGCCCCGCCCGGTGCACGTGCACGCGCGGGTGGGCGACGGCGTCCGCGAGGCCGAGACCGCCGGCGAACCCGGCGAGCGCGCACACGATCGCGGTGGTGATCCGGTCGGCGCCGGGCGAGCCGATCGCGAGGGTCGCGCCGTCGTCGTGGCGGCCCACCGTCGGGGCCATGTTGGACAGCAGACGCGCGCCCGGGGCGACGCTACGTCCCGGCGGGTTGAGCTCCTGCTCACCGAGGCAGTTGTTGAGCCAGATGCCCGTCCCGGCGGCGATCATGCCGGCGCCGTAGCCCGACGACACCGTGATCGAGCACGCGGCCCCGTCGGCGTCGGTGACCGAGACGTGGGCGGTCGACCCCGACTCGAGCACGCTGCGGTGGTCGGCGTCGACCCGGTCCAGCCAGTCGCGGGCCGCCGCGTCGAGGTCGCCAGCGGTCTCCAGCACCTCGCGCCGGTGACCCAGGACGGCGCGCTGCACGCGGACGAGGTGCTCGACGTCGTCGGCGTCCCAGCCGCCCACCGGGCGCCCGTCGAGCAGGCGCAGCATCGACGCGACGACCACGCCGCCGACCGACGGCGGGGGAGTGGTGGCGAGGCGCCACGGCCCGACCCGGGTCGTGAGGGGCGCGCGGACGACCGGCTCGTACGCCGCGAGGTCGGCCGCCGACAGCACGCCGCCGCGCGCCTGGAGGTCGTCGACGAGCAGGCGGGCGAGGTCGCCCTCGTGCATCGCCCGCGGTCCCGCGGCGGCGACGTGCTCGAGCGTCGCGGCGAGGTCGGGCACCACGACCCGGTCCTCGGTCACCCGCCCGGACGCGTCGTGCAGCGCGGCCCGGCTGGCGTCGTCCCAGCCGAAGACCGACTCGTGGACGTGGTCGAGGTAGTAGCGCGACGCCGACCCGAGGGCGAACCCGTCGCGCGCCACCGCGACCGCGGGCGCGAGCAGGTCGCGCCACGGCAGCCGGCCGTCGCGCGCGTGGGCCTCGCCGAAGGCGGCGAGCGAGCCGTGCGTGGCGACCGACCCGGGGCCGATCGTGATGGTGACCCCACCGCCGTAGGCGGTCGAGACGTCCCAGGTGCGGGGCGCCGGCGCCCCCGGGTCACGGCCCCTCCCGGGCCGGTCGACCCAGCCGTCCACGGTGTACGCGTCGCCGCGGGCCGGCTGCACCGCGACGAACCCGCCCGAGCTCAGCGAGACCAGGCCGACCTCGTTGACCATCGCGACCAGCGCCGCGGCGATGGCGGCGTCGACCGCCGAGCCGCCCGCCCGGGCGACCTGCTCGGCGGCGTCCGCCGCGGCCGGGTTGGGCGCGGCGACGGCGAGCGCGCTCATCGGCGGCTCAGCGGCGGGTGGCGATGACGGCGGACGCGTCGGTCGCGACCATCACCTCGACGGCGGTGAACCGCTCGTCGGTGAGCCACTGCTCGCGCAGCGAGTCGACCCGCCCGTAGGTGATCGGCGGCCACGACTCGCACGGCGCGAAGTCGTCGAGCACGACGATGCCGCCCGGCTCGACGAGGTCGATGATGGTGTCGACGCCGACCTCCGACGGGGTGCCGGAGTCGAGGAAGAGCAGCGAGAACGGGCCGCGGTCGCGCAGCACGTTCCAGTCCGCCGCCAGCACCTCGACCTTGTCGTCGGTCTCGAAGATCCGCGACGCGGCGCCGGCCAGCGACTCGTCGAGCTCGGCGGTGAGGATCCGCGCCCCGTTGCGCACGCCGCTGCGCAGCCACGCGGTGCCGACGCCGCAGCCGGTGCCGAACTCGGCCATGGTGCCGCCGCGGGTCGCCGCGAGGGTCGCGAGCAGGCGGCCGGTCTCGTTGCGGCAGAAGGCGACGTAGCCGGCCTGGCGGCACACGTCGAAGGCGCGCTGGACGACGTCGGGGAGATCCGGGGGAGCAGACATGAGGTCGCCGAGTCTGTCATCCCTCGCGCCGTATCCCATTCGCTGGTCTGACATCTCACGATCTGACACGTTTGCGCAAACCCGGTGCGGAACGCCGACCCGCGGTCGTACAGTCGTCGCACCATGCGGAGCGTCTTCGTACTTATCGATCGCCGCGGCGAGGCCTGACAGAGAGGCCACCTCGTCGCGGTGTTCGGCGTTGACGAGGTGAGACGCCCCCGGCCTTTCGACTCGCACCCTGGGCTCGACCCAGGTGCTCGAAGTCGCCGCCTCCGTGGCGGGTCCTCGCAGTCACTGCGCGATCCGCACACGCCAGGCCGGGAGCCGGACCGGGCGATCCCCGCACTCCTCGCTCCTCCACCCGCCGCGGTGTCGGTGGCTTCGGGCAGCAGTACCCGACCAGCCACCCGATCCGCCACCCCCGAGGAGTGATCTCGATGTACGACCTGTATCCCGACAGCTGGGGCCCCGCCGCGCACGACCCGGAGAACCCGCGCAGCAACGAGAACGTCACGGCCGCCCTGCAGACCGCGCTTGACCTGCGAGACAACGGCGCCGAGCGCCCCGACGACAACTAGCCTCGCCGGCATGTCCGACACCCAGCAGCACGCGTCCGCACCGGCCTCCGGGTCCTACGCCCTCGCCGTCATCCCCGGCGACGGCATCGGCCCCGAGGTGACCGCCGAGGCCCTCAAGGTCCTCGAGGTCGCCTCGCCGGTGAAGCTCGAGCCCACGCGCTACGACCTCGGCGCGGAGCGCTACCTCGCCACCGGCGAGGTGCTGCCGGACTCGGTGCTCGCGGAGATCCGCGGGCACGACGCGATCCTGCTGGGAGCGGTCGGCGGCAAGCCCAACGACCCGAACCTGCCGCCCGGCATCCTCGAGCGGGGACTGCTGCTGCGGCTGCGCTTCGAGCTCGACCACTACGTCAACCTCCGCCCCTCGCGCCTGTTCCCGGGCACGGCCTCACCCCTGGCCGACGACGTGCTGGCGAAGGGCGACATCGACTTCGTGGTGGTCCGCGAGGGCACCGAGGGCCCCTACACCGGCAACGGCGGCGCCCTGCGCGTCGGCACCCCGGCGGAGGTCGCGACCGAGGTCTCGGTCAACACCGCCTTCGGCGTGGAGCGGGTCGTCCGTGACGCGTTCGCCCGCGCCGCGAAGCGACCCCGCAAGAAGCTGACGCTGATCCACAAGACCAACGTGCTGGTCCACGCCGGCTCGCTGTGGTGGCGCACCTTCGAGGCCGGGGCCGCCGAGCACCCGGACGTCACGACCGACTACATGCACGTCGACGCGGCCATGATCTTCCTGGCCACCGACCCCGCCCGCTTCGACGTCGTCGTCACCGACAACCTCTTCGGCGACATCGTCACCGACCTCGCCGCCGCCATCACCGGCGGCATCGGTCTGGCCGCCTCCGGCAACGTCAACCCCGACCGGACGGCACCCTCCATGTTCGAGCCGGTCCACGGCTCCGCCCCCGACATCGCCGGCCAGCAGAAGGCCGACCCGACCGCCGCGATCCTCTCCGGAGCGCTGCTGCTCGACCACCTCGGCCACGCCGACGCGGCCGCCGCGATCGAGGCGGCCGTGCTGGCCGACCTGCGCGAGCGCACGCCCGGCGCGACCCGTCGTACGAGCGAGGTCGGGGACGCCATCGCCGCCAGGGTCGGCTGAGGCGTGGCCGCCCTGCCCGCGTGGTCGCAGGTCCCCGTCGAGGGGCGCCTGACCGGCTTCAACTGGCAGGGCGAGGCGGTCGCCTTCGGCGGTCGTGGTGACCGGCCCCTGGCCGTGCGGCTCGGTGCTGCCGGGGTCGTCGCCGAGGCGGTCCCGGTCGGCCGCGGACCCATCACGTCGGCCTGCTGCTACAGCGCGTACGACTTCGTCGTCGGTCGCGTGCGTCCATGGCTGACCACGCACGACTTCGACTCCTACCAGCACCTGCCAGGCTGCGCGTGCAACGAGCGCCTCGAGGACGCCACCACCCTCGACGCCGAGCGGCTGTGGACCTTCTGCGTGCAGGACAGCGACGTCTTCGTGCTCACCGTCCGGGCCGACGGGTGGCTGGTGCCCGGCCAGATGGTCGACGGCGCCTTCCCGACGCCGCGCGGCGTCCGGGTCGTGGGCGACGTCGCCGCCGCCGAGCTGGTCGTCCGAGCCCCGGCCGACGAGGTGCTCGTGGTGGCCGGCCCGCTCGAGGGCGCCGACGGGTCGACCTCGCCGGTGTGGCGCTGGACTTCGCTGGACGGATGGGAGGCCCGGCCCCTCGGCCAGCCCCTCGACCTCGTGACCGACCTCTGGGAGGGCGGCTGGGCGGCCGGGCACCGCGAGTTTCGGCCGGTGCTGCAGCGCTTCTCGGGCACCCGCCACGGCGCGTACGACCCGGCCGCCTCCTTCGCGCTGCCCGTCGACCTCGACCCCGACCACCCCGTGGTCCTCGTCGTCGGCTCGCCCGACCTGGTGGCCCTCCAGTCCGCCGACGGACCCCAGCTGTGGGTCCGGGGCGAGGACGGCTGGGGCCACCATCCGCTGCCGTCGGGGAGCCTCGACGCGGCCATCCACGTCCACCCCGAGGAATGGCGCGACGGCGACGACGTCGTGCTGGCCGACGACCGTGTCTTCGTCGCCGTCGACGGCCGGATCTGGCACTCCCCGCACCCGATAGGTTGACCCCATGCAGATCAGCACCACCGCCAACCCCACGCCCGTCGACGACGCCCGGCTCGCCGAGATCCTCGCGAACCCCGGCTTCGGGACGTACTTCACCGACCACATGCTCACGGTCGAGTGGACGCCGGAGGAGGGGTGGCACGACGCGCGGATCACGCCGTACGGCCCGCTCACGCTCGACCCGGCGACCGCGGTGCTGCACTACGCCCAGGAGACCTTCGAGGGGATGAAGGCCTACCGCCACGACGACGGCTCGGTCTGGACCTTCCGGCCCGAGCAGAACGCGGCGCGGATGGTCCGCTCCTCGCAGCGGCTGGCCTTCCCGGAGCTGCCGGTCGACGACTTCGTCGCGTGCGTCGACGCGCTGGTCGAGGCCGACCAGCGCTGGGTGCCCGACAACGCCGCGTCCGGCGGCGGCGAGAAGTCGCTCTACCTGCGTCCGTTCATGTTCGCGTCCGAGACCTTCCTCGGCGTGCGCCCCGCGCAGCACGTGACCTTCATGGTGATCGCCTCGCCCGCCGGTGCCTACTTCAAGGGCGGCATCAAGCCGGTCAACCTCTGGCTCTCGGAGACCTTCACCCGCGCCGGCCGCGGCGGCATGGGCGCGGCCAAGACGGGCGGCAACTACGCCGCGTCGCTGGCCGCCCAGCGCGAGGCGATCGAGAAGGGCTGCGACCAGGTCGTCTTCCTCGACGACCAGGAGTTCCGCTACATCGAGGAGCTCGGCGGGATGAACCTGTTCTTCGTGCACCGCGACGGGAGCATCGTCACTCCCGAGACCGGCACCATCCTCGAGGGCATCACCCGCGCCTCGATCATCGAGCTCGCCGGCAAGCTCGGCCACGCCGTCGAGGAGCGCAAGTTCTCCATCGACGAGTGGCGCGACGGCGTCGCCTCCGGCGAGATCACCGAGGTCTTCGCCTGCGGCACCGCCGCGGTCGTCACCCCGGTCGGTGAGCTGCGCTCGCCCCAGGGCGTGACCCCGGCCCCGGCCAGCACCGAGCTCACCATGCGGATCCGCGAGGCGCTGGTCGGCATGCAGTTCGGCCGCAACGAGGACACGTTCGGCTGGATGCACCGGGTGGTCTGACCCCGGCCTCCACCCCGGCCTCCACCCCGGCCTCCACCCCGGCCTCCACCCCGGCCTCCACCCCGACCTCCACCCCGACCTCCACCTCGGCCGAACGGCCGAGGAGGTCGGGCCCGCGGGACGATCCGGCGCGCGCCGCGCGCGACGAGGCTCGTCCCATGACGACCACCGCACCCGCCACCTCCCCGCCCGCGACCCGCACCCGCCGTGACTGGTGGATCCCGGCGAGCCTGCTCGCGCTCGCGCTCGTCCCGTCCGCGGGAGGCGTCTTCCGCGTGGTCGACCTGTCGAGCGGCCGCACGGCGGAGAACGCCCGCTTCTTCGACCTGCCCGTGCCGATCCTGGTGCACATCTTCGGGGCGACGACCTTCCTGGTCCTGGGTGCCCTGCAGCTGTGGCCGTCGTTCCGGCGCAGGCGGCCGGCGTGGCACCGCTGGAGCGGTCGCGTGCTGGTGCCGGCGGGTGTCGCCGGCGGCCTCAGCGGGATGTGGATGGCGGCCTTCTCCGACGTCCCCGCCCACGACAACGCTGCGCTGATGTGGCTGCGGCTGCTCTTCGGCGCCGTCATGGTCGCCGGGCTGGTGCTCGGGCTGGTCGCGATCCGGCGCCGTGACGTCGTCACCCACCAGCGGTGGATGGCCCGCGCCTACGCGGTCGGCCAGGGTGCCGGGACCCAGGCGCTGTTCCTGGGGCCGTACGTCGCGCTCGTCGGCCAGCCGTCCGGGAACCCCAAGGCCGTCGTGATGGGCCTGGCCTGGGCGGTCAACCTGGTGCTCGCCGAGTGGCTGGTGCGACGGTCTCAGTCGAGGCGACGGGTCTGATAGGCCCAGAGCGCGAGCTCGACGCGGTTGCGCACCGCCAGCTTGAGCATCAGCGACCCGAGGTGGGTCTTCACGGTGCTCAGCGAGACGTGCAGCTCCGCCGCGACCTCGTGGTTGGTCAGGCCACGGGCGACCGCGAGCAGCACGTCCTCCTCCCGCTCGGTGAGCGGGGACGTCGGGGACCGCGGGTCGTCCCGGGTGGCGTACGCCCGGAGCAGCCGGGTCGTCACCGTGGGCGCGACGAGCGAGCCGCCGTCGGCGGCGGCGCGCACCGCGTGCGCCAGCACCTGCGGCCCGCAGTCCTTGAGCAGGAAGCCGCGGGCGCCGGCCTGCAGCGCGCCGTAGACGTAGTCGTCGAGGTCGAAGGTCGTCACCACGACGACCGCCATCGGGTCGGCGACGTCGGGTCCGGCGAGCAGCCGGGTCGCCTCGATGCCGTCCATCCGCGGCATCCGGACGTCGAGCAGGCACACGTCGGGGCGCAGCCGCCGGGCCTGCTCGACGGCGTCGCGACCGTCGACCGCCTCGGCGACGACCTCGATGCCGTCCTGGGCGCCGAGGATGGTGGCCAGGCCGGTGCGGACGATCTCCTGGTCGTCGGCGACCAGCACCCGCAGCGTCATCGGGCGTCCACCGTCCCCGCCGGCAGCACCGCGCGGACCGTCCAACCGCCGTCGGGCGCCGACCCCGCGGTGAGGGTGCCGCCGAGCAGCGTCGCGCGCTCGGTCATGCCGACGATCCCGTAGCCCTCGCCGTGGGTGGGCTGGCCGCGCCCGTCGTCGTGCACGGTCAGCTCGACGTCGGCGCCGCGGCGGGCGACGCGGACGTCCACGCGGGTCGCGTGGAGCGCGTGCCGTCGGGCGTTGGACACGGCCTCCTGCGCGATCCGGTGCAGGGCCGCGGCGGTGGTCGGGGACAGGTCGTCGACCCCGTCGAGGCGGACGTCGACCGCCGGTCCGTCGTCGCCCGTGCGGGCGAGCCCGGCCAGGTCGTCGAGGGGCCGGTCGGGCGCGGCCGCGTCGTCGCGCAGCGCGCGGACGACGGTGCGGGTCTCCGCCAGCGTCCGGCTGGCCTCCTCGTCGATGCGCCGCAGGGCCTTCTTGGCGGCCTCCGGGTCGGAGTCGGCGACCGCGAGCCCGGCCTGCGCACTGATCGCGATGGCCGTGAGGTGGTGGGCGACCGTGTCGTGCAGGTCGCGCGCGAGCCGGTCGCGCTCGTCACGGCGTACGTCGACGAGCCGGCGCGCCTGCAGCAGGGCGCGGGAGCGGAGCAGCGCCCCGAGCGCCACCGCGGTGACCACCACCGCCGACCCGCCGAGCCGGTCACCGGTCGGGAGGTCCTGCACCACCAGCGAGGTGCCGGCGACGAGGGCGAAGAGCCCGAGACCGATGACGGCCTCGCGTCCGGGCGCCCACCGGGCGAGGGAGTACGGGATCACCAGCGCGACCACGGCCGCGCTGAGGTCCCCGGGCTGCGTGCCGGACACCTGCCCGACCGCGGCGGTCACCACGGCGCCCGCGGTGAACACCACGACCGGCACCAGCGGACGCGTCCGCCGGACGAACAGCGTGGGCAGCCAGACCAGCAGCGCGCCCAGCGATACCCAGCGCCACGCGGGCGCGGGCGTCGTGAGGAGCGCCTCGAGGACGCCGGCGACCGCGAAGTAGACGACCAGCCCGAGCTCGAGGCGGGCCGCCCTGGCGTCGTCGGTCGGCGCGGGCGCAGGGAGGTGCCAGAGCTGGCGCAGGACGGTGGGCACGCCTGAACCGTAGTGGCGGTGACGGCCCTCGCGGATCGGCCGGATGACCGAGGCGTCAGCCGGACACCTCGCGCGTGGTGCCGTCGACGAGGGTCACCGTGTAGGTCGACACGCCGTCGGAGTCCGGGTGCTCGCTGCTCGGCTTCGGGGCGGGCCACCACGCCGCGAACCTGCCGCCCGCGACGGACGCCTCCACGTCGGTGCCGGCGCGGGTGTGCACGGTGACCCCCGTGACGTCGACCCCCACGTAGCCCTCGACCTGGTTGATCCACTCCTCGGCGTCGGTGAAGGGCCACCACCCGTCGACGGGCATGGCGCCGACGGCGCCGTAGCCCTTGATGCCGCTCCGGGAGACGTCCGGCGGACGGCCGGCGCCCTGCCCGTAGCTCCCCATGAACCCGACGTCCCCGGTCGCCCCGCGTCGACCCACGAGGTCCTCGTCCATGAGGCAGGACAGCTCGGCTCGGGCGCCGGTCAGCAGCACGTAGGTCCACTCGCCCCGCCGGTCCGCGATCACGACCTGCTGTGCCCGGTCCGTCACGCCGAAGCTCGCGCGGCACGTCGCGGCGGCCTCGGCCCGCGCCGAGCCGGTCAGGGTCTCGGGCGTCGAGGTCCACGAGCCGAAGGCCGAGCCGCCCAGCAGCGAGGGCCCGGCGACACCGAGGACGCCGGCCAGCGCCACCGGCACGAGCAGCCGCCTCAGTCGCCGACGCGGTCGGCCGCGTGGCTCCGCGGCCGGCTCGCGGGCGGGGGTGGCCAGGATGCGGGCCAGCGTCGCGTCGGCGCGCTCCCGCTCGGCCCGGGTGAGAGCGGTCGCGTGAGCCGGGTCGAGGTCGCGCAGGGCAGCGTCGGGGGTGGGCCTGGTCATCGGGGGCTCCCGTCGTGTGTGAGGCGGCCGGACGGGCGGTCGTCGGTGGGGATGGGGTCGACGAGGCGCCTGAGCACGCGCCTGGCCCGCGACAGCCGCAGCCGGAACGCGGTGGGAGAGATGCCCAGCACCGTGGCCGCCTCGGGCGCGCTCAGCCCGTCGAGGACGGACAGCGCGATCGCCTCCTGGTGCAGCGCGCTCAGGAGCGGCCAGGCCGCCGCGATGTCGGCCCGGTGGGCGACCAGGTCGGGGTGGTCGCCGACGTCGGCGAGGTCGTGGCGGACCTCGGCGAGACGGACGGCGACGGCGTCGTGGCGGTCGTCGCGTCGCCTGGCGTTCTGCAGGGTGTGGCGCGCCACGCCGAACAGCCACGCGCGCGCGGACGACAGGTCGGCAGGGACGTCGTCGAGGCGGCGCCAGGCGACGAGCATGACGTCGCCCACCACGTCCTCGGCACGGGTCGGGTGGACGCGCCGTCGCACGAAGCGGAGCAGGTCGACGTACGACGCGTCGTAGACCTCCCGGAAGCGCTGCTCGCGCTCCTGCGGCGAGGACGTGGTGGAGTCCATACCCCTCACCTGTCCGAGAACCTGCACGTGTGTCGCAGACGATCGCACACGCCCCTCACGTCCGCCTGGCGAACCTGACGTCGCCGTTCGCGAGCCTCTCGGTGGAGTAGCCGGGGTCGTGGACGCGATGGTGGTGGTGCGAGCAGAGCAGGACGCCGTTGGCGAGGTCGGTGGGGCCGTCGGCGGACCACGGCACCCAGTGGTGCGCCTCCGCCCAGGTGCCCGGGACGTCGCACCCCTCGGCGCGGCAGGTGCGGTCGCGCAGCAGCAGCGCCCGTCGCTGGACCGCGGTGAAGAGTCGCTGTGCGCGGCCCACGTCCAGGACCTCGGACGCGCCGCCGAGGACGGCGGGGACGATCCGGGCGTTGCACGCCAGGCGACGGATCTCTCCCGCGCTCAGGTGCTCGCCCGCGCAGGGGTCGTGGTGGGCGTCGCTCGGGACGGTCCCCGCGCCGAGCAGGTCTCCCGACCCGAGCGCGGACCTCAGGGCGTCGAGGGAGACGGTGACGACGATCGTGGTGGCGTCGCCGCCGTGGACCGGGAGCCGGCCGGGATCGAGGTTCTCGAGCAGCTGGCAGAACGCCTCGCCCAGCCGGCGGGGGTAGGTGAGCCGGGCGACGGGGTCGTGGGCGGTCGCCCCGTCGCCGGCCTCGGAGCGGGCGCCGTCGGCGTCGGATCCGGGACCGTCCGTGTCGCTGCGCGCGTCGGGGTTCGCGGGGGCGCCGAAGGGGGAGTCGTCGCGGCGCGGGTTGGCGTAGGCCTCGAGGTAGTGGGCGAGGCGCGTGGCGACGGCGTCGGGGAGCAGCGCGGACAGGCGGGTGGTGCCGTCGCCCTGGCGGCGCAGCGAGACGCGGGTGCGGCGGCGCGCCTCCTGCTCCTGCGCGGCGAGGCGCTGCGCCTCGGCCTCGTCGGCGACGTGCGGGGCGACGACCGCGAGGACGTGGCGCCCGATCCGGGCGAGCTGCTTCGGCGCGAACCGCGCCGCGTGCGCGACCAGCGCGCGCTCGGCCTCGTCGACCACCTCGGTCGGCACCACGTCGGGCAGGTCCTCGAGGGCGCGGACGACCACCCGTGCCTGCGCCGGCGTCACGTCACCTGCGCGGAGCGCGGCACCCACCTCGGGACGGTTCCGGTCGAGGGCGGTTGCGAGCCGGAGGTCGGCGCGGGCGTCCTCCGGGCGGAGGCGGCACGCGTGGGCGAGCCAGTCGGCGACGTCGCGGGCACCGGTCCCGGCCGCCACGTCGGTGGCGTCGGCCATCACCCTGAGCCGGAGCTCGGTGACGCGCGACTCGAGGCGTACGAGCTCACGCAGGGCGTGGGCCTTCTCGTCGGTCGACATGAAGGTCGGGTTGGAGTCGACGACTGCCTTCAGCACGTCGTCCAGGAGGCCGGCAGCAGCGACGATCGGGTGGGTCATGGCGGCCTCCTCTCGACGACGGTCGACCGTGCGCGTGCACGGTCGAATCACGGTCGTCGCTCCTGGAGGCCCCCAGCTGGGGAGGCAATTACATGACCCTCGCGGCTCGCCTCCCTCCACCCCGGCATTCGACTACCCGGAAGTCTCGGAGACGTGGGACCTACGCTACGCCGGTAGCATACTTTTCGCAAGCATGTTCGTACATCTGTGGACAGGCGGAAGGTGTCCTCGCGAGCCGGCCGTGCCGGACGTGTGCCGCGGTCCCGCTGCCCGGCCGGCCCTAGCGAGGAGACGGGGTGGCCAGGCCGTCGCGCCAGGGCGTCAGGTCGAGGCCGGGGTAGCGCTGCGCCACGCCGGCGAGGGTCTCCGCGGTCCAGAACGGGTGACCCGGGCCGGGGAACCCGAAGGGGGCGAGCTGGCGCGGCCCGGCCTGCTCGACGAAGGCGTACCAGTCGTCGTCGTGGCTGCGGTCGGCCCACGCGTGGCGCTGCGCCCACTCCGCGGCGGCCGGGCGGTAGTTGAGGTGCATGGTGAACCGCGCGCCGCGCGGCCGGGTGATCGCCGACCCGCGGTGCACGGTCTGCGGCTGGAACGCGACCACCGTGCCCGGCGGTCCGGCGGCCGGGACCTCGTGCTCGTAGAGGTCCGGGCGGCCCGGCGAGAGGAACCCGCCGCCGTCGTCGGGCCCGGTGCGCGGGAAGAAGTTGGGGCGCGCCGGAAGGGCGTCGGTCGCCGCGCTGCGCGGGACCATCCGCGGGGCGCCGAGGTCGGCCGTCACCTCCGAGAGGAAGACGAAGACCTCGAGCTGGCGGAACTCCGGGGCGCTCGACGGCGCCAGGATCGTGTGGTTGAGGTAGTCGCGATGCAGGTCCTGGTCGTAGTCGGCCGCGCCCTCGTACTTGCCCCACGCCTCCGCCGAGTAGAGGCGGACGTCCGGGGTGGCGAGCAGCGTCGTCGCGAGGTCGAGCATGGCGTCGCTGACCGGCAGCCGGCTGAGCGCGAGGCTCGCGAACGGGAAGCCGTCGATGCCGTCGAACTCGTCGCCGACGAACCGGGCGTTGCGCTCCGGGTCGACGCCGTCGTGGAAGTCGTCCGCCGACGGGAAGAGCTCGCCGAGCCCGGCGACGGCCGGCTCGAGGACCTCGGGCGGGAGGTACGCCGGCAGCACGACGTAGCCGTCGTCGAGCCAGGTCTGACGCGCGTGGTCGAGGTCCATGCATCGGTTCTACGCGTCGCGCACCGGGGGACGCACCTGGTTATGGCTACTGCCCGCTGGTCGGGGACTTCGAGAACAGGCCGATCAGCCCTGCGACGATTGCTGTGACAACGCCGATCGCCATCGCGCTGTCCTTGTCCTTGGCGACGAGCACGCCCGCCGTGATGAGAGCGATGATGGCAACGACGATCAGACCCACGATCAGCGTCAACCACAGCTGCGTTCGGTACTTGTCGCCGCCCGGGAAGAGATCAGCGTTCGCCTGGCGAAAGGCGTCGGTAGCTGCCTTCTTCTCCTGAGCGGGAAGAGCCCGGACAGTGTCCATCGCCTGACTCGCCTGGTCGACTGCCGCGACCGCCTGGTTCGAGAGAGCTGCCATGGTGACCCCCGTCGTGATCAGGACTAGGAATTCACTGTAGGAGCGAGACGCGCGATTGGGAACAGGTCGGACGCCGCCACCCCCGCCACACCCGCGGCGATCAACCCCTGCCCGGCGGTGTAGGTCGCCATCACGAACACGTCGATCGCGGGCCGCGGGCGGGCGAGCAGGAAGGCCTGCGTCGCGAGCGCGGTATCGGAGACGACGAAGAGCGCGGTGCCGGCCTGGATCGCCCGCCGCGACGCGCGGGGGAGCGACCGGTCGACCAGCCGCGAGGTCGCGAACATGGCGCTCAGGACGGTGGCGTACGCCGCGACCGGCGCGCGCAGCGTCGGATCCTCCCGGCCGGCGGCGACGGCCATCACCGGCGCCGAGGCCAGCCAGAGGCCGAGCGGGAGGCGGAGGTCGGACCACCGGGGGTCGGGGTCGCGGACCGACAGGAAGCCGGCGACGTACGCCACCTGCGCGCCGAAGAACGACCCGACACCCGTCAGGAAGGCGCGCTCCCCGGAGCCGAGCAGCGCGACGTCCCCGCCCCACGAGAACACCTGGGCGGTCGTGGTGCTCCGAGCCAGGCGGGAGCCGTCCGCGTGCTCGGCGGAGGCCCACGCCAGCGCGGGCATCAGCGCCGGCTTGGTGGCCCACCGCAGCCGGCGCGCCCGGGTGCCCGGCCGGCCCGCGGCGACGCTGTCGGCGACCGCGAGCGCGGCGTACGCGGCGGGGCGGAGGAACGAACGGGCGCGGGGCACGCCCACATCATGGGGCCCGACCCGTCGCGCGACCAGACGCGCGGGTGCGGGGTGCGGGGGAGCGGCGGCCGTACGATCGTCCCGTGACGACGTCCCCGAAGGCGCCGCCGCCCGGTCTCACCGTCGGCGGCTACGCGCTGCGTGCCCGCCTCGGCGAGGGCGGCATGGGCGTGGTCCACCTCGGCCAGCGGCCGGGGGAGCGACCGGTCGCGATCAAGGTGCTGCGCCCCCACGTCGTCGGCGACGACGAGGCGCGGCGCCGGCTGGCGCGCGAGGTGAGCTCGCTGAGCCGGATCCGCAGCCGCCGGATCGCCGAGATCGTCGACGCCGACCCGTGGGGCGAGATCCCGTTCGTCGCCACCCGCTACGTCCCCGGCCTGTCGCTGCACGACCACGTGCAGGAGGAGGGACCGCTCGACGGTGACGACCTGCTCTGGTTCGCCGACTGCCTCGCCGAGGCGCTCGACGCGGTGCACTCCGTCGGGGTGCTGCACCGCGACATCAAGCCGTCCAACGTGATCATGGAGGGCCGCACGCCGATCCTCATCGACTTCGGGCTCGCCCGCGTCGCGGAGGACTCCCGGATCACGATGAACGGGTGGCTGCTCGGCACGCCCGGCTACCTCGCGCCCGAGATCCTGCACGGTGAGGACGCCACCGCCGCCTCCGACGTGCACGCCTGGGCCGCCACGGTGGCCTACGCCGGCACCGGGCGCGCGCCGTTCGGCCGCGGGCCGTCCGTGGCGATCATGGACCGCGTCCGCCGCGGCGAGCACGACCTGTCCGACCTCGACCCGGTCGTCCTGCCGCTCGTCGAGGACGCCCTCGCGCCCGAGGCGGCCGACCGGCCCACGCTCGAGGAGGTCCGCGACTGGCTCGAGGAGCTGCGCCACGGCGACGCGCCCCGGCCCCCGCGCACCGCGCCCCACCCGGTCACGCTGCCCTACGTCGCAGCCGCCCACCAGGCCGCCGCCGCGCCCACCGACCTCGCCGCTCCCGCGACCGTCGCGGCGACGACCGGCACGATGCCCGGCGTCGTGGGCGGTCCCGGTGTCGTGGACGAGCCGGTGCACTGGTCGTCGGACTGGAGCGAGCCCGACCACCGGGAGGACCCGTACGGACCGCCCACCCAGGGCTGGGGCGAGGCGGGCACGCTGCCGCACCGCCAGACCCGCGTGCTGCCCGACGGCTCGACCGAGTGGGTCACCGACTACGGCGCCCCTGCCCCCGAGCCGGTCCCGGCCGGCGAGCGGCTGCGCCGCGGGCTGTCGCTGCTCGCCCTCGGCGGCGTGGTCGCCGGCGGGATCACCTACGCCCCCTACCTCGCGCTCGTGGTCGTCCTCCTCGCCGCCTGGCTCCTGCGCAGCGGGTCGCTCGCCGCCAGCTCGGTCGGCAACCGCCGCAACCGCCGCGGGGCGAAGTGGTACGACGGCATCCAGCTGCTGCTCGCGGCGCCATGGCACGTGGTCGCCGGCCTCGGCGGCACGATCATCCTGCTGCTGTGGTGCGTCGGCATCGCGACGGCGGTGGGCCTGCTGTGCTTCGCGGCGTCGGTCTCGCTCACCACCTCGCTCGGCGTCGTCGGAGGCGGGTTCGCGCTCGGCCTCTGGTGGGGTCCCGGCTCCGAACGGCTCCGCTCACCGGTCCACCGGGTCGTCGACCCGCTCGCCCGGCGCGGCGTCGCGTGGCTGCTGGTCACGCTGCTCGTCGGCGCCCTCGGCTCCGGGCTCGCCGCGGCGGCCGCCGCGCAGGGCCCGCGCTGGACGCCCTACGACGACGCGCCGCTCTCCGACGTGTCGCTGCCGCGCTGGCTCTGACGGTCGTTCACGCCCGCGGTCGCCCCGCGCACGCGATGCAGGTCCGCGCGGCCGGGAGCGCGTCGAGGCGTACGCCACCGATCGGCCCGCCGCACGACTCGCACGTGCCGTAGGCGCCGGCGTCGACGCGGTCGAGGGCGGCGTCGAGCTCCGCGAGGTGGTGGCGCACCTGGGTGACGATGGCGCCGATCTGGGAGCGCTCGAAGGCGATGGTGTGGCCCTCGGGGTCGTGCTCGTCGTCGGCGTTGGAGTCGAGCGACGCGGCGACCACGGCGTCGAAGTCGCCGGTCAGGCTCGCCAGCCGGGCGAGCGCCGACTCGCGCTCGTCGCCCAGGCGGCGCCTCACGTCGGCGGCGTCGGCGTCGGGTGCAGGGGTGTCCACGACAGCATCATGGGGCGACCCACCGACAGTGGGCCGCCCCACGAGCATCATCGTCGCGTCCTCACGCCGGGTCGGACGCGAGGTGCGGGTAGTACTCCCGGCTGCGACCGTCGCGGTCGAGCAGCGTGGCGAGCCGCAGGCCCGCCGCCTCGACGGTCTTCGAGCTGACCCAGGCCAGGGCGATGGTCGGCACCGCCACCAGCACCGCGAGGGCCAGGAACGCCGGCCCCTGCTGGGGCTCGGGGGCCAGGCCGAGGTGCTTGACCAGGCGCAGCACCGGCTCGTGGATCAGGTAGATGCCGTAGCCCAGCCCGCCCAGCCAGGCGAGGGTCGGCTCGCTCAGCACGCGGGCCCACGGGCCGCGGTGCAGCACGATCGCGGCGAGCGCGCCGCCCAGCGCGACGGCGTACAGCGTCGGCCACCAGTGGGTGACCGCGGTCTCCGGGCGGGCGACGACCAGGGCGAGCAGCGCGCTCATGCCGATGGCGGCGGTCATCCGCCGCGCGACGGTGGGCAGGGTGACCTCGCGGGCGCTGAGCACCGCGAGCAGCATCCCGACCGCGAAGCTCGCGGCCCGCGAGACCGGGGAGAACCACGCGGACCAGTCGGTCATCTCGGGGTGGACGACGTGGATCATCAGCGCGTTGTAGGCCACGCCCACGACGGCCAGCAGGGCCGGCGGGACGACCAGCACGGCCGTCCGGGCGTCCGGCCAGCGACGCAGCGCCCACCGGACCACCGGGAACGACAGCGCGACCAGCAGGTAGAAGTGGAACTCCACGGCCAGGCTCCACGCCGGGCCGGCGGTCCAGAAGATGTAGTCGTCGCTGTAGACGTGGGTGAACGTCAGGTGCAGCAGCAGGTCCTGCCAGTGGCCGGGCACCGAGTGGTTGGTCAGGGACCACACCACCAGCACCACCGTGAAGTAGAGCGGGACCAGCCGCGCCGTGCGGCGCAGCAGCATCGCCCGGCCCGAGCGGGTCTCACCGCCCGCGGTGACGGCGCGCGCGACCGGCAGCCACAGCACCAGGCCCGACAGCACGAAGAACATCTCGACGAACAGGTCGGTGCCGGTCATCAGCCGGTGGGCCAGGCCGTCCCACGGCCACGCGGAGTCGGGTCCGCTGCGCGAGGACTGGTAGGCGTGGAAGGTCACCACGCTCAGCGCCGCGAGGGCGCGCAGGGTGTTGAGGGGGAAGACCCGCCGGTCGTTCGAGGCCGACCCCGACCCGGAGGGGCCGGTGTCGCGCTCGGGGGCGGGACGGGGACGTACGGTCAGGGTGCTCATGCGGCCACCTCCGGGGTGTCGGCGTCGGCAGAGGTCGAGGGGGAGTCGGGGGCGTCGGAGGACGAGGAGCCGGTGCTCGACGCCGTCCGCGGGGTGACGACCCACTGGTGCTCACCGCGCAGCTGCTTGAGGTGCGCGACGCGGTTCACCAGGTTCTTCGCCTCGGTGTAGACGAGCAGGTTGAGGATCGCGGCGGTGACGAACCAGCGCTTGTGCGCCCGCACGCTCGGCTCGGCCAGGCGGTAGGCCGCGAGCGTCTGGACGGGGCCGGAGACCGTCACGAACAGCGTGATCAGGACGAACAGCGGGGTCGTCATGTCGAGGCCGCCGTCGCGCCAGGCGAGGAAGCCCAGCAGCGGCCACGCGGCGAGCGAGACCCACGGGTAGACCTCGCGCCAGCCGAGCAGGTAGGTGAGGCCGACGCGCTGGCGCACCGACAGCTGCTTGTTGCGCAGCAGGGTCCACAGGTGCCGGACCGAGACCTGGAACCAGCCCTGCGCCCAGCGCATCCGCTGCTTCCACAGCGCGCCGACGCGGTCGGGGGCCAGCTCGTAGGACACCAGGCCGGGGTCGTTGACGATGCTGCCGCCGGCGTCGAGGGTCCGCATGGACGCCTCGATGTCCTCGGTGAGGAACGAGCCGCGCAGCCGGATCCGCTCGAGGGCGGTGGCGCGCCAGTAGCCGTTGGAGCCACCGAAGATGCCGAAGCCGTGCAGCGACGCGCGGCCCGGGTGGGCGACGGCGTAGATCTGCTCGAACTCGACCGCGACCAGGCGGGCGAGCGCGGAGTCCTCGCCGTTGCGGATCACGCAGTGGCCCTGGACCACGTCGTGGCCGTCGGCGATCCAGCGCCAGGCCCGCTCGAAGGAGCCGTCGGCCGGGTGGTGGTCGGCGTCGAAGATGCCGACGAACTCGCCGGTCGCGACGCGCAGCGCGGCGTTGACGTTCTGCGCCTTCGAGGTCGAGTCCGGCACGCGGAGCACGACGAGGTGGCCGTGGCGCTCCTCGAGCGCCGCCAGCTCGGCCTCGACCGGCAGGTCGACCGGGGTGTTGTAGGCCAGCACGACCTGCAGCCCGCCCTCGTAGTCGTGGGCGACGAAGTGCTCGACCGTCTCGACGATCGTGTCGCTCTCGTTGGGCAGGTACGCCGCGATCACCGCGGTCGCCCGGGGTGCCGGGCCCTCGGGCCGGGCCGGGAGCTTCGGCGGGGTGAAGGCGTGCGACACCTCGGCCCAGATCGTCAGCGCGGTGATGCCGAGCGCGACGACGAGGGTCCAGTAGAGCGGGGTGCTGACGTCGATGCCGACGCGGTAGAGCGCCACCATCGCGAGGAACGGCAGCGCGACGCTGCCGACGGTGGCCCACACGCCCTGGCGCCAGGCCGTCCAGCCGGAGATGCGCGGGTTGCGGGCCTTGACGTGCGCGCCGTCCTGGCGCGGCTGGAGGTCGCGCTGGCGCAGCGACTCGCTGGCCGCCTCCGCGGCGGCCTCGGCGGCCGCCTCGGGGCCCTGCTTGCGGGTGATCGGGGCCCAGCCGACGCCGAGGTCGACGACGCCGTCGGTCCGGTGCAGGCGGTCGAGGACCTCGAGCGCGAAGTACGCCATCTCCTGCAGGCGCACCGGGCGGGCGGCGCGGTCCTCGCGGCGCAGCTGCAGCAGCAGCCGGCCGTTGGGCGTCGCCGAGATCAGCTCGCCCGGCTTGAGGCGGGCGGTGAGCAGCTCGGCGGCGCGCTCGATGACCTCGCGCGGGGCGCGGGTGTGGTCGGTCGGGTCGTCGTTGTCGGTGCTCCAGACCGGGTCGATCACCGCGACGATGCGGCGCCGGGTGGCCCGGTCCAGGCGGGAGGGCGGGGTCAGGATCTCGCGCCGCCCGACGACGGCGCCCGTGCTGCGGGGCCGGTCGAAGGGCGTGCTCGGAAGACTGCGGGGGAGGGTGGTCACGGAAGTCCTTCTCATCGAGATGGTCGGTGAGTGCGTCTGCGTGAGCCGCGGTCCGGTCGGGATCTACCGCCGAACGAAGCCCTCGACTGTTCCGAAGTCACCGGGGTGCTCGCAACTCGAGGGCCGCCTCTCGGCGGTGAGGCTGCTCACGGGACCGATATCCGTGCGCCGGCGTCCTCTCCCCGCGCTCCGGCTCGTGGCGCCGGCGGTCGTGGAACCGGGGTACGGTGGGTCCACAACTGCAACGCCCGGCGCACGCCCCGGTTCCGGGGCCCACGGGCACGGGCGCGGCAGCCACGACAGGTGGTGCGAGTTGACCTCGCCGCACAGCACGACACGGTCCACCCACCCGACCACCACCCGCGGGACGTCGGCGTCCACGTCCGGCTCACGGTGATCTCCTTCGTGTGGTCGCCCGGTGAGGGACTCCCGGCCGGCACCGGGGGCTCCGAGAACTTCACCGTCGGCCACGTCCGCGAGCTCGCCCGCCGGGGCATCGGTGCGCGCGTCGTGACCGTCGGCCTCGGCGCCGACGACGGGCGCGACGACTTCGACGACGTCGCGTTCCACTCGGTCGCCACGCTCGACGACCTCAGCGACCTCGACGACACCCTCGTCTTCGTCAGCGAGGCGCCGCCGGTGGCGACGCGGCACCCGGCCTTCCAGGTCCTGCACGTGCCGCCCCCGCTGCGGGAGGCGCAGCAGGCGCGGGTGACCGCCTCCACCCTCGACCGGACGCTGATGGCCACGAGCCGGTACGCCGCCGGGCTGTGGTCGCAGTTCCTCGACGTCAGCCTCGAGACCGTCCGCGTGGTCTACCCGTTCGC
This sequence comes from Nocardioides okcheonensis, assembly GCF_020991065.1. Taxonomy (NCBI): domain Bacteria; kingdom Bacillati; phylum Actinomycetota; class Actinomycetes; order Propionibacteriales; family Nocardioidaceae; genus Nocardioides; species Nocardioides okcheonensis. The sequence goes on along the minus strand of NZ_CP087710.1, from coordinate 1,317,853 downwards.
CGAGCCGGAGTTCGCCCGGGTGCCGCGCCGCCACGACGGCGGCGAGGTCACCCGCGTGCTCTACGCGGGGCGGCTGACGCCGGAGAAGGGCGTCTACACGCTGCTGTCGATGCTCCACACCGACCTGTTCGACGACGAGCAGGTGACCTTCACCATCACGACCGCCGGCAACGACAAGGCGCAGGGTGCGGTGATCGAGACCATGCTCCGGACCCACCCGGGCATCGACCTGGTGCCGGCCCGCCGGACGCCGCAGGGGATGGCGGCGCTGGTCGCCGAGCACGACGTCGTCGTCATGCCGTCCAACAGCCAGTACTGGCACGAGACCTTCGGCATCCTGTCCATCGAGGCGCAGCACGCGGGCTGCCGCGTCGTCGCCTCCGACGACGGCGGCCTCCCCGAGACCGACTGCGGCGCCCTGCTGCTGGTGGCACCCGACGATGCCGAGGCGCTCGCCCAGGGCATCCTCGCCGCCCGACGACTGGGGCCGGTGCCGCCGGACGTACGTCGCCGTGCGGGCCTGGCGTTCACCGCGGCCGCCTCGGTCGACACCCTCCTCGACGTCCTCGCCACCCCTCCGCCGCCCACCCCGTGGGCGGTCGTCCAGGAGCTCGAGGCGCTGGTCCAGCTGCCGGCCGTCGTGCCGGTCAGGACCCGCCCGGTGCCCCCGACCCCGCCGCTGACGGGACTGCCGTCGTGAGGCCGCCGACCGTGCCCGGACCCCGCCCCGCCGGGCCCGGGGCGGCCCGGCGCCGCGACGGCAACGACGAGGACGTCCGCTACCTCCTCGAGGCACGCGCGGCGCTGTTCCCGATCATGGCCGCGAGCCGGGCGGCGGCCACCCTCGCCGGCAGCCCGCACGTCCGGTCCCTGGCCCGGGCCGCGCTGGCCGAGCAGGGCGACCAGCTCGCCGCGATCACCGCGTGCCTGCACGACTGGGGCCACACCGACCCCGCCGACCCGGCCCCGGCGCGCGCCGGGGCGCTCGCCGACGTGCTCACCGGCCTGCGTGGCCCGGAGGTCGACCGGGTCTTCGTGCTCGTGCTGACCGACCACGCCCGGGCGTCGCTGGTCCGCGCCAGGGTCGAGATGGTGGCGGGCGCCAGCCCGCTCGTGCGGCCGATCGCCGAGGCCGCGATCCACGAGCACGACCGCCGGCTCGCGGCCCTCCAGCACCTCGGCGCGGCGACCGGATCGCGAGACGTGCGTCTCATCGGCGGGTGATCGGTGGCACCATCGTCCTCGTGAGCACCACCACGATCATCATTGCCTAGCGCGACGGGACCACCCGCCGCGCCGACCTCCTGCACCCCAGGAGGTTTTTTCATATCCACCGAAGACCGACCCGGCCAGACACGAGAGAAGACCGATGGACCTCCACGGCGCGTTCCACGTCTACGACACCACCCTGCGCGACGGCGCGCAGCAGGAGGGCCTCAACCTCTCCGTCGCCGACAAGCTCGCCATCGCGCGCCAGCTCGACGGCCTCGGCGTCGGCTTCATCGAGGGCGGCTGGCCGGGCTCGAACCCGAAGGACACGGAGTTCTTCCGTCGCGCCGCGACCGAGCTCGACCTGCGCCACGCGCGGCTCGCGGCCTTCGGCGCCACCCGGCGCGCGGGCGTACGGGCCGCCGACGACCCGCTGGTCGCCGCGCTGCGCGACTCGGGAGCGGGGGTCGTCACGCTCGTCGCGAAGTCGCACGACCGGCACGTCGAGCTCGCGCTGCGCACCACGCTGGAGGAGAACCTCGCGATGGTCCGCGACACGGTCACCCACCTGCGCGAGGAGGGGCAGACGGTGTTCCTCGACGCCGAGCACTTCTTCGACGGCTACCGCGCGAACCGGGCGTACGCCCTCGAGGTGCTGCGGACGGCCGCCGAGGCCGGTGCGGAGGTGGTCGCGCTGTGCGACACCAACGGCGGGATGCTGCCCGACTGGGTGTCCGACGTCGTCCTCGACGTCATCGAGACCACGGGCACCCGTGTCGGGATCCACGCCCACAACGACTCCGGCTGCGCCGTCGCCAACTCGCTGGCCGCCGTCGCCGCGGGCGCGAGCCACGTCCAGGGCTGCATCAACGGCTACGGCGAGCGCACCGGCAACGCCGACCTGGTGACGGTCGTCGCCAACCTCGAGACCAAGCTCGACCGCTCCGTCCTGCCCGCCGGGCTGCTGCGCGAGGCGACCCGCATCGCGCACGCGGTCGCCGAGGTGACCAACGTGCCGCCGGCCTCGCGCCAGCCCTACGTCGGCACGTCGGCGTTCGCCCACAAGGCCGGGCTGCACGCCAGCGCGATCAAGGTCGACCCCGACCTCTACCAGCACCTCGACCCGCTGGTCGTCGGCAACGACATGCGACTCCTCGTCTCCGACATGGCTGGGCGCGCGTCGATCGAGCTCAAGGGCCGCGAGCTCGGCTACGACCTGTCCGACGACAGGGAGCTCGTCACGCGCGTGACCGACCGGGTCAAGCAGATGGAGCAGCGCGGCTACACCTTCGAGGCCGCCGACGCCTCCTTCGAGCTGCTGCTGGCCGAGGAGGTCGAGGGCGCGCGCCCGTCCTACTTCGACGTCGAGTCGTGGCGGGTGATCACCGAGACGCGCGTCGACGGCGAGGCGATCTCCGAGGCGACGGTGAAGCTGCGAGCTCCTGGCGCCGAGCTTGCGAGGCGACAGGAAGAGGCGAGCAGGTCGAGGGGGCTCGGCTCGGACGCGCCAGCGGACGAGCGACCCGTCTCGAGACCGGCGACGGAGGGCGTGCGCTACGTCGTGACCGGGGAGGGCAACGGCCCGGTCAACGCCCTCGACGCCGCGCTGCGCGAGGCGATCGGCCAGGCGTTCCCGGAGGTCGCGAAGTTCGAGCTGATCGACTACAAGGTCCGCATCCTCGACCCGTCACTGCCCGGCGGCCACGGCACCGACGCGATCACCCGGGTGCTGATCGAGACCAGCGACGGCGAGTCGTCGTGGGTGACCGTCGGCGTGGGCGCCAACGTCATCGAGGCGTCGTGGGGTGCGCTCGTCGACGGGCTGACCTTCGGATTGCGCCGCCACCACCGCTGATCTCGTCTATCTTTCGACCGTGAGCGACACCGCGTACGCACCTGCAGCCCGCTCCGTCTCGCCCGCCGACCGGGTGGTGACGGTGCTGCTGATGGTCGGCCTTGCCGTGCTGGTCTTCATCGGCTCGGTCTTCGGGCTGCTCACCGCGATGGCCTCCGACGGCTGCACGGACGACAGCTGCAACACGACGCTCATCGGCGTCGGGGTGATCACGTCCGCCGGTGCGCCGGTCGTGGCGTTCCTCGTCGCGCTGGTGTGGCTGATCGTCCGGTGGGCGCGCGGACGCCGGACGTGGTGGGTGCCGCTGGCGGGCCTGGCGCTGGGTGTCGCCGGCTGGTTCGCCGGTGCGCTGGTGACCTTCTCCGCCGTCGGCTGAGCCCGCTCAGTTGCCGACGACGCGGCGTACGAGGTCGTCCCAGCCCGCCTCGATCCGCTCGAGCGGCAGGTGCTCGTGGGTGACCTGCTGGTCGAGCACCACCATCTCCAGCGGCGCGAGCAGCGCGGTCGCCAGCATCAGCAGGTCGCCGCGGACCTCGAGCGCGCCGAGCAGGTGGCGCACGTGCATGTTGGCGAACGACAGCGCTGCCGTCGACCTGGCGCCGGGCCGCCCCGCGGCGGCGATCAGGTCGGCGTGGGTGAGGTTGGTCCGCAGCCGGGAGTGGCCGAAGGCGAGCAGCCGCTCCATCGGGGGAGCACCGGGGCCGAGCGGCGGCGGGCCGGAGATCACGCTGGCCTGCCACGCCGTCTCGGACTCGTTGAGCACCGCGGCCATCAGGCCCTCCCGGGTCTCGAACCGGCGGAACACGGTGCCCTTGCCGACGCCCGCCTCGGCCGCGACCGTGTCCATCGTCACGCAGCCGACCCCCCGGGTGCGGACCAACCGGAGCGCTGCGGCGAGGATGGCCTCACGGTTGCGCGCCGCGTCCGCACGCTCCGGGGCCGGGTCGTCGGCCAGCGGGAGCAGTCGGGTCACGCGCTCCAGCCTAGGCGCCGAGAAAGTTGGACAGCACGGGAATAGAAACGGACCACGGTCCGTTTGAGCCGTCATGACTACTGACAAGCAGACCCGTGTCGCCGTCCTCCTCGGCTCCACCCGCGCCGGCTCCCTCAACCGTCGCATCGCCGAGCACCTGCGCGACAACGCCCCCGCGGGTGTGACCGTCGACGTCGTCGAGGGCCTCGACACCGTCCCGTTCTACAACGAGGAGATCGACGGCGACACCGTGCCCGCCAGCGCCTCCTCGCTGCGCCAGGCCGTCGCCTCGGCCGACCGCGTCCTCGCCGTGACCCCGGAGTACAACGGCACCATGCCGGCCGTGCTCAACAACGCCATCGACTGGCTCTCCCGCCCCTACGGCCAGGGTGCGATCAGCGGCAAGCCGTTCGCCGCGATCGGCGCCACGCCCACGCCGTACGGCGGCAAGTGGTCGCACGAGCACGCCCGCCACTCCGCGTCGATCGCCGGCGCGGTCGTCGTCGACGGCATCGTCGTCGACGTCGCCGCGGTCGAGGGCGACCCGCTGACCGACGAGGCCAAGGTCCAGGAGCTGCTCGGCGCGCTCGACGCCCTCGTCGCGCACGAGGCCGAGGCCGCCGCCTGAGTGACCCGGCGGGTGCTTCGCACCCGTCCCTCGTGGTTCGCGCCCGAGATCTCGGGTGCGAACCACGAAAGTCCCCGGATATCCAGGGACTCCAGGAGCCGATAGCGTCGCCAGCATGGAGCTCCACGACCTGACCGCGCTCGAGCAGGGCGATGCCGTATGCCGCGGCGAGGTGTCGCCGCTCGAGCTGGTCGAGCACTACGCGGCCCGCGCCGACGCGGTCGGCGCGTTCGTCACGACCACCCACGAGCAGGCGCGCGACCACGCGCGCCGGCTCGCCGGGGCGGGCCGGCCCGACGGGGCCGGCCCGCTCTGGGGCGTCCCCACCGGCATCAAGGACCTCCACCCGACCGCGGGCGTCCGCACCACCTTCGGCTCGGCGGCCTACGACGACTTTGTGCCGGACGCCTCCGACGACCTCGTCCTGACGATCGAGGCCGCCGGGATGCCGAGCCTGGGCAAGACGAGCTCCCCCGAGTTCGGCTCGCCCTGCTACACCGAGCCCGACGTCGCCCCGCCGTCGGTGACGCCGTGGGACACCACCCGCACCGCGGGCGGCTCGTCGGGCGGGGCCGGCGCCGCGGTCGCCGCCGGCCTGCTCCCGGTCGCGCCGGGCTCCGACGGCGGCGGCTCGATCCGGATCCCCGCCTCCTGCTGCGGGCTGGTCGGGCTCAAGCCCACCCGCGGGCGGGTCAGCGGCGCGCCGATGTACGGCGACCCCACCGGGCTCGCCACCCCCGGCACCCTCGCCCGCACGGTCCGCGACGCGGCCGCCCTCCTCGACGTGCTGGAGGGCCGTCGCGTCGGTGACCCCTTCTGGGCGCCCCCGCCGACCACCTCCTTCGTCGACGCGTGCGACCGCGAGCCGGGCCGGCTCCGCGTCGCGCGGTTCGTCGCACCGGTCATCGCCGACGTCGACGTCCACGCCTCCAGCGTCACCGCGTGGGAGGACGCCTCGCGGCTGCTCGAGTCGCTCGGCCACGACGTCGAGGACGTCCCGGTCCCGATCCCGCGCGACGCGGTGGCCGACTTCGAGACCTGCTGGTCGGTCCTGACCGCGCTGTCGCCCGCACCGCCCGGCCGCGAGGACCGGCTGCGCCCGCTGACCCGCTGGCTCGGCGACCTCGGCCGCCAGGTGAGCGGTCCCGACTTCGGCCTGGCCATCGGCCGGATGCGCCGGCACGCCGCCGCCGCGCTCGCCGCGCTCGCGCCCTACGACGTCGTCCTCACGCCCACCCTCGCCCGCCCGCCGGCGCTGGTCGGCGAGCTGCGCGACGACGCCGACCCGGCACGCGACTTCGCGAACCAGAAGGCGTTCACGCCCTGGACCAGCGCGTGGAACGTCACCGGCATGCCGGCCGTCTCGCTGCCGCTGCACTGGACCGACGGCGGGCTGCCCGTCGGCGTGATGCTCGCGGCGCGGCCCGCGGAGGAGGAGCTGCTGCTGGCGCTGGCCGCGCAGGTCGAGCAGGCGGCTCCGTGGCACGCGAGGCGTCCGCCCGGCTGGTGATCAGTCGTCGCCGATGCCCCGCGCGTGCAGGGCGTCGCCGGACTCGTGGGCCCGGGCGACCACCCGGATGACGAAGGGGGAGAGGTACGCCCGCGGGTTGCGCTCGAGCCCGCGCGCGCGGGCCGCGTCGCGCGTCTCGTGGGCGACCGCGATGGTGCCCGGCAGTGCGCCGATCGTGAGCGCCACCGCGAGGGCGACCCGGTCGGGGTCGACCCCGAGGACGCGCAGCGGCCGGGCCCACCGGGCCAGGGCGTCAACCATCTCGTTGACCGAGGTGGTCGCGGTGAGCGACAGGGCCGCCAGGCCGAGGCTGAGCAGGTCGAGGAACGTCTCGGCCGCCTTGGCGCCGCCGTACCACCACCACTGGAAAGCGCTCGCGACCGCCGCGAGCACCAGCACGCCCCGCGCCGCCCGCCAGACCGACCGCAGCGGCACCCGCGCGAGCGCGGCGAGGAGCAGCGTGGCCAGCAGGAACACGGGCGCTGCGCGCACGTCGCGGACCACGACGATCGCCAGGCTCAGCACGGCCAGGCCGAGCACCTTGGCGCCGACCGGCGCGCGGTGCAGGACGGTGTCGCCGGGCTGGTGGAGCCCGGCCATCAGGTCGCTCATCGGGCGTCGACCAGGTCGGTGTAGTGCACGATCGCCTCGTCGGGACGACCGTCCGCGACCACCCGGCCGCCGTCGACCACCAGCACCCGGTCGCAGCGTGACGCGAGGTCGAGGTCGTGGGTGACCAGCACCAGCTGCTGCTCGAGCCCGAGCAGCACGTCGCCGATGCGGCGGGTGTTCGCGCGGTCGAGCAGGGTCGTCGGCTCGTCGGCGACCACGACGTCCGGGGAGGTGGCGAGCACGCCGGCGAGGGCGAGCAGCTGGCGCTGGCCGCCGGAGAGCGAGTGGACCGAGTCGTGCGCGTGGTCGGCGAGGCCGTGCGCGGCGAGCACCTCGAGGGCGCGCTCGCGGCGCTCGCCCGCGTCGCGGACCGAGCGCCGCAACGAGAGCTCGACGTCCTCGACGCAGGTGGGCATGACCAGCTGGGCGGCGGGGTCGGTGAAGCAGAACCCGACGCGACGGCGTACGGCCGCACCGTCGCGGACCACGTCGAGCCCGTCGACGAGCACCCGGCCCGACGAGGGACGGACCAGGCCGTTGACCATCCGCGCGAGCGTGGACTTCCCCGAACCGTTGGCCCCGATCACGCCGACGCGCCACTCGGTCAGGTCGAGCGTGGCCGGGGCGAGCACCTCGCGCTCGCCGCGGCCGGGCAGCGGGACGCGGAGTCCCGCGCCCTCGAAGCGGATCGAGGTCACCTCAGTCGCGGCGCAGGAGCTGCGGGAACGCGCGGTGCACCTCGGCGGCGATCATCGCGACCAGCGAGGTCTTGACCAGGTCTCCGATCCAGAACGGCATGTCCCACGTCGCCGCCTGGCGCCACGAGACGTCGGCGTAGAGCTTCATCCCGGCGATGCCCATCGTGTGGATGACCAGCACGCTCGCGGTGAGCGAGCAGAAGAAGACGACGATCGCGCGGGTGCGACGCTCGCGGGCGACGTACTGCACGAGGAAGCCGCCGAGCGCGGCCGCCAGCGGGAACGACAGCAGGTAGCCGCCGCTGATGCCGGTGAAGACGCCGATGCCCGAGGAGTGCTCCGCGAAGACGGGCAGCCCGACGGCGCCGAGCGCGAGGTAGAGCGTGACGGCAGCGAAGCCGCGGACCGGGCCGAGCACGCAGCCGGCCAGCATCACGGTGAGGGTCTGCAGCGTGATCGGCACGCCGGCACTGCCGATCGGGATGGCGCCGACGTAGGCGCTGGCCGAGATGAGGGCGGCGAACGCCGCGACCAGGGCGACGTCGCGCGACGGGGAGGACGACCCGCTCCCCGGAGAGGCACCGGTTCCGGGCGACGTCTCGGACTGGGTGGTGGCGGTCATCGGCATTCCTCGCGGGGGATCGGACCTGAACGCTGTTCAGGCTGAACGGTGTTCAGGTTAGGGTGGCGGCGAGCACCGCGTCAACGCGGTCCGGAGTGCGGGAGGTGGGACGGTGGCGCACCGGCGCAGGGACGTCCTCGACCACGCCGTCGAGCTGCTCGACACCCACGGCCTCGCGGCGCTCACCATGCGCCGCCTCGGCTCCGAGCTGGGGGTGCAGCCGAGCGCGATCTACCACCACTTCGCGAGCAAGCAGGAGCTCCTCGCCGCCGTCGCCGACGAGGTCCTCGCCCGCGGCGGGCGCCCGCGCACGGCCGTCGAGTGGGACGACCGGCTCCGCGAGGTCTGCACCGAGCTGCGCCTGGCCATGCTGGCCTGCACCGACGGCGCCGACGTGGTCGCGACGGTCTGGGCCTTCGGGCTCGGCGCCGCCGGGCCGGTGACCGAGCTCGAGAAGGTGCTCACCGACGCCGGAGCGCCCGAGGAGCTGGCGGCGGTCGCCGCGCGCACGCTGCTGCACTACGTCTTCGGCCACGCCTTCGAGGAGCAGACCGCCCGGCAGGCCGTCGGCCTCGGCGCCGTCGAGCGGTCGCTGGAGTCGCTGCCCGACTTCGACCTCGGGCTCGACCTGGTCGTCGACGGGCTCCGCGCGCGCCTCGCCTGAGCACGCGGTACGACCGTGCCCCGCCGGCGGGGTATCTGCGGACGTTCTGGTGGGTCGGAGGGCACTTTCACCCACCAGAACGTCCTCAGATAGCGGGCCGGGTCAGGCGGACGGGTCGACGTCGGCCCCGTGCAGCTCGGCGAGCAGCACCGCGCCGGCCACGTCGAGGCGGGTCCTGCGCAGCGTCGCCGCCGCCAGGTCGACGCCGTCGAGGCTGGCGCCGCGCAGGTCGGTGCGGTCGAGGTTCGCCTCCCGCAGCACGGCCCGGTCGAGGCGGGCGCCGGCGAGGACGGTGAGGGTCAGGTCGGACATCGACAGGTCGGCCTCGCGCAGGTCGACGCCGGTCAGGTCGAGCCGGGCCAGGTTGCCGCCGCGGATGGTGACGCCGAGCCACGACCCGCCGGTGACGGTGAGCGGGCGCAGCGTGCAGTCGGCGAACGTCGAGCCGACCAGCTTGCAGCCGTCGAGGGTCGCGTCGAAGAAGGACGTGCGCCGGAAGTCGCAGCCCACGAAGGCGGTCGCGGTGTGGGTCGAGGCGTTGAGCCGGCCGCCGTGGAACGTGCAGCGCTCGAAGACCGCCCCGGTCGTGGTGGCCTCGGAGAGGTCGACGTCGGTGAAGGTGCAGTCGGTGAACCGGGCGGCGCCGAGGTCGTCGCCGTACCAGTCCTCCCCGCGGAAGTGCCGGTCGGCGTGGGACTGGTCGCTGGTCGGCTGGGGCTCGGTCACGGCAGCCACCGTATCCGCGCCGCGACGGCTAGGGTCTTCCCCGTGATCGCGTCCCACCTCCACCGCTTCATCTTCCTGAAGACCCGCAAGACGGCGGGCACGAGCGTGGAGATCGCGCTGTCGCAGGTGTGCGGGCCCGACGACATCATCACCGAGATCAGCCCGGAGGACGAGGCGCTCCGCACCGCCGCCGGCGGGCGCGGTCCGCAGAACTTCGAGTCGCCGCCGCTGCCGCGCAAGGCCTACAACCACATGGGCGCCAAGGCCACCCGCGACCTGGTCGGCACGGAGGCGTGGCGGGACTACTTCACCTTCGCGATCGAGCGGAACCCGTGGGACGCGGTCGTGTCGCTGTACTTCTGGAAGTACAAGGACCGTCCCGAGCTCCCCGACTTCGAGACCTACGTCCAGGAGATCTGGATCGAGCAGCTGTCCAACAACCGCCGGCTCTACCGGATCCGCGGCAAGATGGCCCTCGACCGGGTCCTGCGCTACGAGCACCTCGACACCGAGCTCGCCGAGGTCTGGCAGCAGCTCGGCCTCCCCGGCGAGCCGGACCTGCCGCGCGCGAAGGGCAACGCCCGCCCCGCCGGCCACTACCGCGAGCTCTACACCGACGTCTCCCGCCAGCGGGTCGCCGACGTCTTCGCCGACACCATCGAGGCGTTCGGCTACGAGTTCTAGCCCGTCCGACCTCCAGGAGACCGGGATGAAGCACCGCGACGACATGACCGACCAGGAGATGGCGGACGAGATCGACGTGCCCGTGGCGCTCGTCGCGTGGGTGCGGGCGAAGGACATCTCGGTGCCACCGCCGCCCATCGACCCGGACCACGACGTGCCGCTGCAGCAGAACCTCATCGTGAACCAGAACCGCGTCTACGACGTCTACGGACTGATCGACGGCACCCGCCCGCGGTGACCCGCGAGCAGCCGCTCGCACTCGGCGACCAGCCGAGCCCGCAGCGGCGCGCCGCGCTCGGCGAAGCCCCGCTGCGCCGCGACGTACGCCGCCTTGCCGGCGGCCGTCTCGATCGGCACCGGCTCGAAGCCGAGGTCGGCGAGGTCGTACGGCGACGCCCGCATGTCCAGCACCCGGATGTCGCGGGCGAGCTCGAAGCAGTCGGCGACCAGCTCGCTGGGGACCATCGGCGTGAGCCGGAAGGCGTGCTTGTAGAGGTCCATCCCGACGTGCAGGCAGCCGGGCTGCTCGAAGGCCGGCCGGTCGTCGCGGCCGGGCTGGAGGGTGTTGAGCGGGCGGGCCGTCGGGGTGAAGAAGCGGAACGCGTCGAAGTGCGAGCAGCCGATCCGGTGCGACTCGACGACCTCGTCGGTGCCGGCCGCGCCGAGCCGCAGCGGCCAGTCGTGGCGGGTGCCGTGCTCGACGGAGCGGTGGACCATCGCCCACTCGTGCAGGCCGAAGCAGCCGAGCTGCGGCGCCCGCGCCGCGGTGGCGCTCAGCAGGCCGTGCAGCTGGCGCAGCAGCCGCTGCTGGGACGCGACGTACGCCTCGGTGACGGCGACGGGGTCTCGTGACGGGTGCGGGGCGCCCCCCTCGACCAGCGACACCGGGCCGTAGCCCTTGAGGCCGGCGTGGTCGGGCGCGTCCTCGAGCGCGACGCCGAAGCCGGGGTGCCAGCGCCGCAGCTGGGCCGGGCGCTGGGAGTAGTAGGTGAAGAGGAAGTCGTGGACCGGGTGCTTCACCTGGTCGGCGCGCCGGGCGAGGTGGGGCGCGACGAGCGCGTCGACCCGCGAGGTGTGCGCCTCGTCACGAGCGCGCCACGAAACGCGCGAGAGCACCTCCATGGCGCACGACTCTAGATACGATCCCGGCCGAGCACCGACCTGGGGGAGTGTGTGTCAGAACACGGGGGACGGTACGACGAGCTCGTACGGCGGCTGGTCGCGCTGCGCGCGGACGCGGGGGCGCCGTCCTTCGGCGAGCTGGCGACGCGGGTCAGCCGGCTGCGACGCGAGCGCGGCATGTCCGCCGAGGCCGCGCGGGTCGGGCGGACCACGGTCTACGACGCGTTCCGGCTGGGGCGCCAGCGCATCGACGCCGACCTGATCGGCGACCTCGCCCGCGCCCTGGGGGCCGACGACGACCGCGCGCGCGAGTGGGCGGCGAGAGCCCGGCGCGTCCGGGGCGGCGCCGCGGCCCCGGCGGTCGCCGCACCCGCTCCCGAGCCGGAGCCCGAGCCGGAGCCGGAGCCTGAGCCCGAGCCGGAGCCTGAGCCTGAGCCCGAGCCCGTGCCCCGCGTCGCCCGGTTCCCGAGGCGCTGGCTGGTCGCCGTGCTGGTCGGCGGCTTCGTGATGAACATGCTGGGCCGCGGGCTCGTCGAGCTGCTCGACCTCCCGGTCTACCTCGACATGACCGGCACCGCCTGCACCGCCGTCGTCCTCGGTCCCTGGTGGGGCGCCCTCGTCGGGCTGGCCACCAACACCGCCGGCATGGCGGTGAGTGGTCCGACGTCGCTGCTGTTCGCGCCGGTCAACGTGGCGGGCGCGCTGATCTGGGGCTACGGCGCGCGCCGCTTCGCCATGGCCCGCAGCATCCCGCGCTTCTTCCTCCTCAACCTGGTGGTCGCGCTCGCCTGCTCGAGCATGGCGGTGCCGCTGATCGTGACCGTGGAGCAGGGCTTCTCCGACCACGGCACCGACGTGATCACGGCGAGCGCGCTGGTCTTCTTCAGCTCGTTGTGGGCCTCGGTCACCGTGTCCAACCTGCTGACCTCGGTGGTCGACAAGCTGATCTCCGGCTTCGTGGTCCTCGCGGTCGTGGAGTCCCTGCCGGCACGCGTGCGCGCGGCGATGTCCGCCGGCTGGCTCCGCCCGGGAGCGCGTCAGGCGTGATCCCTGTTCGGGGTTGTTCGGGAACCGGACGAGTGGTCCGGACGGCCCCGGACGCGGGGCAGGATGGGGCGTACGCGCCGGTCGGGGGACCGGTCGCGGCGGCCCGGTCACGGGGGTGCCTGGCCGCAGGCGCAGGTGGGAGGTCCCGGGACGGGGGCGGGACCTCCCCCTGACGTCCGCAGCGCCCTCGACGCCGCGCCCGCCGCCGCCCACACTGGCGGGATGGACCGCACCTCCGGGCTCGACCGGGCCCACGCCCACGCCGTCGGGTGGCTCGCCTCCCTGGCCGAGCGACCCGTGCCGCCCCGGCTCGGGGTCGACGAGGTGGCGCAGCGCCTCGACCCGGTCCTGCAGGACGGTCGCCGTGACCCGGCCGCGGTCGTCGACGAGCTCGCCGCGGCCTGCGACCCCGGCCTGACCGCGATGCCCGGCGGCCGGTTCTTCGGCTTCGTCATCGGCGGCACGCACCCCGCCGCGCTGGCCGCCGACTGGCTGGTCAGCGCGTGGGACCAGAACAGCGGCCTGCGGGTCCTGACCCCGGCCCACTCCGCCGTGGAGGACCTCGCCGAGGCGTGGCTCCTCGACCTGCTCGGCCTGCCACCGGAGTCGGCCGTCGGCTTCGTCACCGGCGGGACGACCGCGAACTTCACGTGCCTCGCGGCCGGGCGCGACGCCGTGCTGCGGCGGGCGGGGTGGGACGTCGCCCAGCGCGGTCTCGTCGGGTCACCGGGCGTCCGGGTGCTCGTCGGGGCGGAGCGGCACGACACGATCGACCTCAGCCTGCGCTACCTCGGCCTCGGAGCCCCGGAGCCGGTCGCGGTCGACGACCAGGGCCGGATCGAGGCGGCGGCGCTGGCCGCGGCGCTCGAGGCCGGCGACGGGACGCCCACGGTGGTGTGCCTCCAGGCCGGCAACGTCCACTCCGGCGCCTTCGACCCGTTCGCCGCCGCGATCACCGCCGCGCACGACGCCGGCGCGTGGGTGCACGTGGACGGGGCGTTCGGGCTGTTCGCGGGAGCCTCGCGCCGGCACCGGCACCTCGTCGACGGGGTCGCCGCCGCCGACTCGTGGGCGACCGACGCGCACAAGACGCTCAACGTGCCCTACGACTGCGGGCTGGCGATCGTCCGCGACCGGCCGGCGCTGCGCGCGGCGATGGGCATGCACGGCGACTACCTGATCCACGACGCGGCGGGGGAACCCTTCGACAAGGTCCCCGAGATCAGCCGGCGCGGGCGGGCGTTCCCGGTCTGGGCGGTCCTGCGCGCGCTGGGCCGCGACGGGGTGGCCGAGCTCGTCGACGGGTTCTGCGACCACGCCACCGCGTTCGCCGACGGCATCGCGGCCATCGAGGGCGCCCGGGTGCTCAACGACGTCGTCTTCACCCAGGTCTGCGCGAGCTTCGGCGACGACGACCGCACCCGCGCCGTGGTCGAGGCGATGCTCGCCGACGGCACGGCCTGGACGACCGGCTCGCGCTGGCACGACCGGGCCGTGCTGCGGGTGAGCGTGAGCAACTGGTCGACCACCGGCGACGACGTCCGCGCCGCTCTCGATGCGCTGGGGCGTGCCGCGGCTCGATAGTCTCGGTGCATGCGCATCTGCAGGTTCAGCACGGGCGAGGAGCCACGCTTCGGCGTCGTGACCGGCGAGGTCGACGAGCACGGCCAGCCGGCCGAGGACTCGGTGGTCGTCGCGCTGGCGGGCGACCCCCTCTACGTCGGGATCAAGCTGCTCGAGGAGCAGCACCGGCTCGCCGACGTACGCCTGCTCGCACCGGTGATCCCGCGCAGCAAGGTCGTCGGGATCGGGCGCAACTACGCCGCCCACGCCGCCGAGCTCGGCCACGACCTGCCGTCGGAGCCCCTGATGTTCCTCAAGCCCAACACCACCGTGGTGGGCCCGGGCGACCCGATCCACTACCCGTCGCAGACGAGCGACCTGCACTACGAGGGCGAGCTCGCCGTCGTGATCGGCCGGATCTGCCGCGACGTGCCGGCCGAGCAGGCGACCGACGTGATCTTCGGCTACACGATCGCCAACGACGTCACCGCGCGCGACCTGCAGAAGTCGGACGTGCAGTTCACCCGGGCGAAGGGCTTCGACTCCTTCTGCCCGCTCGGCCCCTGGATCGAGACCGACCTCGACCCGCAGGCCTTCGCCGACGGCCGCGAGGTGCAGACCTACCTCAACGGTGACCTGGTCCAGGACGGCACCACGTCCGACATGATCTTCGACGTGCCGACCCTGGTCGCCCACGTCTCCTCCGTGATGACGCTGCTGCCGGGCGACGTCATCCTCACCGGCACCCCCGAGGGTGTCGGTCCGATGCAGGTCGGCGACGAGGTCGAGATCTCGGTCGCCGGCATCGGATCCCTGGCCAACCCCGTCGCGAAGAGGAACTGAGCACCTGATGAGCACCCCCGTCCGCGTCCGCTTCTGCCCGTCCCCGACCGGCTCGCCCCACGTCGGCCTGGTCCGCACGGCCCTGTTCAACTGGGCCTTCGCGCGCCACCACGGCGGCCAGATCGTCTTCCGGATGGAGGACACCGACAAGGAGCGCAGCACCCGCGAGTCCTACGACGCGATCCTGGAGCTGTGGCGCTGGCTCGGCCTCGACTGGGACGAGGGCATCGAGGTCGGCGGCCCGCACGGCCCGTACCTGCAGAGCGAGCGCGGCGACATCTACCGCGACGTGCTCGACCGCCTGCGCGCGTCGTCGTACACCTACGACTGCTACTGCCGCAACGAGGAGGTCGACGCGCGCCGCAAGGCCGCCGGCTCCAAGGTGCAGGGCTACGACGGGTTCTGCCGCGCGCTCTCCGACGAGCAGCGCGACGCGTTCGTGGCGGAGGGCCGTGCACCGATCGTCCGGTTCCGGATGCCGGACGGCTCGATCACGTGGGACGACGCGGTCCGCGGCGACATCACGTTCGAGACGGAGAACGTCCCCGACTACGCGCTCTCGCGCGCCAACGGGGACCCGCTCTACACGCTGGTCAACCCGGTCGACGACGCGATGATGCAGATCACCCACGTCCTGCGCGGCGAGGACCTGCTCTCCAGCACGCCCCGCCAGCTCGCGCTGTTCGAGGCGCTCGTCGAGCTCGGGATCGCGACCACCGTGCCGGTCTACGGGCACCTGCCCTACGTCATGGGCCAGGGCAACAAGAAGCTCTCCAAGCGCGACCCCGAGGCGCACGCGCTGGCCTACCGCGAGCAGGGCTTCATCCCCGAGGGCCTGCTCAACTACCTCGCGCTGCTCGGGTGGTCGATCTCCGGCGACCGCGACGTGTTCTCCATGGCCGAGATGGTGGAGGCGTTCGACATCAAGGACGTCAACCCCAACCCGGCGCGCTTCGACCTGAAGAAGGCCGAGGCGATCAACACCGCGCAGATGCGGCTGCTGCCGCTCGACGAGATCACCCACCGCGCCCTGCCGTTCCTCAAGGAGGCCGGTGTCGTCGGCGACCCCGTCTCCGACGCGGACGCGCAGCTGCTCGAGCTCGCGATGCCGCTGGTCGGCGAGCGGATCAACAAGCTCGCCGAGGCGGTGCCGATGCTGGGCTTCCTCTTCGTCGACGAGGCCGACTTCGAGCGCGACCCCGACGACGCCGCCAAGGCGTTCGACGAGCAGGGCCTCGCCGTGGTGCAGGCGGCCCACGACGCGCTCTCCGGCGTCCACGAGTGGTCGACGGCCTCGATCGAGGAGGCGCTGCGCGTCGCGCTGATCGAGGGCATGGAGCTCAAGCCGCGCGTCGCGTTCGGCGCGGTGCGCGTCGCGGTCAGCGGCAAGCGGGTCAGCCCGCCGCTGTTCGAGTCCATGGAGCTGCTGGGCCGCGAGCGGAGCCTGGCGCGGCTCCGCTCCGTGCTGGCCTGAGGGGAGGACGTCGTGGCCGCGCCGCTGAGTCCCGACTTCCGACCGCAGTACCACCAGCTGCACCGCGTCGGTCGACCCGGCGTGTGGCGCTCGCTGGTCGGGTCGGTCCTCGTCCTGGTCCTGGTCTTCGCCCTGGTCCCGCTCGTGGCGGGGCTGGTGGCGTTCGCGCTGCTGATGGCGGCGGGCCGCGACGCCGACAGCGCCCAGGCGGCGCTCGACGTGACCCAGGAGGCCACGCCCACCGGGCTGGCGCTGCTCAACGTGGTCATCGCGATGGCGATCCCGGTGACCTTCCTCGTCACGTGGTGGCTCCACCGGCTCAAGCCGCGGTGGGTGTCGTCGGTCATGCCGCGCCTGCGCTGGCGCTACCTCCTCGCCTGCCTGGGCGTGTCGTGCGTCGCGCTCCTCGCCTCGCTGCTGGTGGGCCTGCTGCTGCCGCTCGCGCCCGGCGAGACGCCGGTCGGCGGGGTCAACGAGTTCACCACCCGCACCCGCGACTTCCTGATCGTCATCCTGCTGCTCACCCCGCTGCAGGCGGCGGGGGAGGAGTACCTCTTCCGCGGCTACCTCACCCAGGCGTTCGGCTCGCTGGTGTGGGGACGTCGCGCCTCGCAGGCCCTGGCGGTCCTCGGCCCCGCGCTCATCTTCGCGCTGTTCCACGGCCTCTCGCAGGACGTCCCGGTGTTCTTCGACCGGTTCGCCTTCGGTGTCGTCGCGGGCATCCTGGTGATCCGTACGGGCGGGCTCGAGGCCGGCATCGCGATGCACGTGCTCAACAACTTCCTCGCCTTCGGGCTCGCGCTCGCCTTCGGCGACCTCACCTCCGCGCTCAACGCGACGGGCGGCAGCAGCTGGTGGATGATCCTGTCCACGCTGACCCAGTCGCTGGTCTACCTCGCGCTCGCCTCGTGGGTGGCCAGGGCGATGGGCCTGGTCAACGAGGGACCGCCGGTCGGGGGCGTGCTGCCGCTGCCGACGGGTCACCCCGAGTTGGTCGGTCAGCCCCCTCGCGTGTAACGTTCGGGTCCGGTTCCTGCGGGGACCGCGCGGGTGGTCGGAAGCGATTCCGATACCCCCATGGGGTATGGTGTAATTGGCAACACGGCTGATTCTGGTTCAGTTGTTCTAGGTTCGAGTCCTAGTACCCCAGCAAGATCCCGGCCCTCGGGCCAGGATTTGGAGCAGCACTCCGGCAGCAGCTAGAGTTTCGCTCCGTTGCTCGCCAGAGCAGCACTGCAAGCCCCCGTTGTGTAGCGGCCTAGCACGTCGCCCTCTCAAGGCGGTAGCGCCGGTTCGAATCCGGTCGGGGGTACAGCACAGCGAAGGGCCCGGTCTCCAGACCGGGCCCTTCGTCGTGGGTGCTCAGGCCGGCTCGACCACCCGCCCGTCCGCGAGGTGGACCACCCGGTCGGCCGTGGCGAGCAGCGTCGGATCGTGCGTCGCGACCAGCACCGCCGTGCCGGTGGCAGCGGCGGAGCGCAGCGCCGCCATCAGCTGGTCGAGGTGCGCCTCGTCCTGGTGCGCCGAGGGCTCGTCGAGGACGAGCGCCCGAGGTGCCCCGGCCAGCGCGCGGGCCACGGCGACGCGCTGCTGCTCGCCGAGGGAGAGCGCCTCGACGGCCCGGTCCGACATCGCGGCGACGTCGAGGGCCTGCATGGCGGCCACGGCGTCGGCGGCGGCGGTCGAGCGCCTGCGGGCGAGGGCGGGCAGCCGGACGTTCTCCGCGACGGTCAGCCCCCTCAGCAGGCCGTGCTGCTGCGGCACCACCGACAGGACCGTCCAGTCGCGGATCGTCGAGGGGGCACGACCCAGGACCGTCACGTCCCCCTCCTGGACGGCGTCGAGCCCGGCCACGAGGTGCACCAGGCTCGACTTGCCCGAGCCGGAGGGCCCGGCCAGCGCGAGCAGCTCCCCGACCCCCACCGTGAGGCTCACCCGGTCGAGGGCCGTCGACCGTCCGTAGCGGTGGGTCACCCGCTGCACCTCGATCACGTCCACTCTCCCTCCGGTGGCGGCCGGAGTACGACGTGGTCCCCGGCGTCCTCGACCAGCACGCGTCGTGCCGGGAAGCGGGCGAGGGCCTCGTCGGGCAGCTGGAGCCGCCCGCTCGAGTCGATGACCGCCGTCGCCCTGCTGCTGCGCGACCGGTCGGTCGACAGCACCCCGTGCTGCAGGCGCAGGAGCCGGTCCGCACGCTCGACCACGCGCTGGTCGTGGCTGCTCACCAGCACGGCGGCACCGCGTTCGGCGGCGTCGTGCATCGCGTCCAGCACCCGGTGGGCGTTCTCGGTGTCGAGCTCCGCGGTGGGCTCGTCGGCCACCACGAGCCGCGGGCGTCCCACGAGGGCGAGCCCCACGGCGAGGCGCTGCTGCTCGCCGCCGGAGAGCGCTGCCGGCAGGTGGTCGGACCGGCTGGTCAGCCCGAGCAGGTCCAGGAGCGCCGGTGCGTCGACCGAGGTGCCCCGCAGGGCACCGACCTGGGCCACGTGCTGGGCCACGGTGAGGGTGGGCAGCAGGCCGCGTGCCGCCCGCTGCGGGACGTACGTCAGCTGCGTGCGTCGCAGCGACCTCAGCTGGCGCAGGGACGCGCTGCCCGTCTCGACGCCGAGCACCTCGAGGCGGCCGGCGGTGGCCCGGTCCTGCGCCGCGGCCAACCGCAGCAGGCTGGTCTTGCCGCTGCCGGACGGGCCGGCGACGACCGTGACGAGGCCCGCGTGCAGCGTCAGGTCGATGCCGCGCAGGGCCGTGGTCTCCTGCTCGCCCTGCCCGAAGACGCGGACGACCCCGTGGCAGGCGGCCGCGACCGGCCCGACCTCACCGCTGGTCACGGAGCACCTCCGCGGCGCGGCGGCTCCCGCCGAGGGCCAGGGCGACCGCACCACCGATCGCGACCGACCCCCACGACGCCAGCCACCAGCCCAGGCCGTCACCGGTCAGGACGGGACGGGCGAGGGGAGGGAGCTGGGCCGAGGTCTCCACGACCGTGGGCCCCGCGAGCAGCGCAGTGGTCGCGACGGCGGCAGCGACCGCCGCGACCACGAGCGTGGCGACCAGCTCGATCGCGCGGGAGGCGGTGAGCGCGCGCCACGTCCAGCCCATGTGGCGCAGCAGCACGTCGGAGACGCGGTCGCGGTCCAGCAGCCGGCGTGCCAGCACCAGTCCGGTGCCGAGGACGAGGGACAGGGCGGCCAGGCCGAGGGGCAGCAGGTAGCCCACGGCCCAGTCGGCCGACAGCAGCTCCGGACGCGCGCGCTCCTCGGCCAGCAGCGCCACCTCCTGCGACTCCAGCCCCGCGTCGGTCAGTCGTTGCTGGACCGCTGCGGGTGACGCGGAGGACCAGACCGCGGCGGAGAAGACCCCCGCACCGAGGGTCTGGTCGAACGGCGTGCTCGGTCGGAAGGGACGCGGCAGCGCCCTCACGAGCGGGCGGGTCGGGGCCACCACGGTGACCGTGCCGTCCTCCGACTCCGAGCCCGGGAACGCCTCGACGACGGCGACCACGACGGCTTCGACGTCCGTGGCGCTGTTGAAGGTCAGGGTCAGCTCGTCGCCGGCGCGGGCGTCGGTCGTGCCGGCCAGCACCACCGGCACCGGCTCGCCCTCACCCGGGTCGACGGCGAGGTCGCGCAGGGCCTCGCGCCCGGGGGCGTCCAGCGTGGCACCCCACGACACGGCGGCGGCGAGCGCGCGGGGGTCGGCCATCAGCAGGGGCTGCTCGCCGAACGCCGGCGGCAGGGTTACCCCGCGCCGGTAGACCACCGCGGCATCCGGACCGGCCAGCGCCGATGCCTCCGCGACCCGTCGGCCGACCAGCTGCACCCCGAGGTCGACGCGGGTCTGCGCCCCGGCGAGCGCCGCTGCCTTGTCGGTGACGGCCAGGCTCACCCCGTCCCGGACGGCGAGGCCGTAGCCCAGGACGGTCAGGCCGATGGCGAGCACCGCGGTCGCCGCGGTGGTGCTCGACGCCGACCGGCGCGACGCGAGCCAGAGGACGCCTCCCTCCCTCCCCGCCCTCGGACGGGGCAGCAGCGCCGCGAGCCACATCACCGCGACGGCGACGCCTGCCGCCATCGCGAGCGGGAACGCCGCGGCGAGCGGGCTCGTGGCGCGTTCGTCGACGTCGAGCGTGAGGACGGCCGTGCCCACGACGACCGCGGCCGCGACCCAGACGAGCCCCCACGGCACCCGCACCGGTGGGTGGCGCGGACCGCGCGCGGCCTCCCGCTCCTGCTGCACCGCTCCCACCGCGGCGAGCACGGCGGCCCCGAGCACCACGACGAGCACCGACGCCAGGCAGGCCGTGGCGGTGGCAGCCGCCGTGTCCCGCACGCCGAGCCTCCCGGGCGGGCCCGCCAGCGTGACGCCGGCCACCGCCAG
Organism: Nocardioides okcheonensis; assembly: GCF_020991065.1. Classification (NCBI taxonomy): domain Bacteria; kingdom Bacillati; phylum Actinomycetota; class Actinomycetes; order Propionibacteriales; family Nocardioidaceae; genus Nocardioides; species Nocardioides okcheonensis. The sequence goes on along the minus strand of NZ_CP087710.1, from coordinate 1,297,246 downwards.
CGCCGCACCGACCGGTGCGGCGAGCACCGCCGACGGCAGCACCTCGAGAGCGGCGACCGCGCCGCGACGGACCGGCGAGAGCCCCCAGCCGGTGAGCGTCCAGCTCTCGGGCGCACGCGTGCGCGTCCACAGCACGAAGACGGCGAGCAGCAGCAGGAGCGACATCGCCTGCGTCGCCCTCAGGAACGGCACCACCGCGGCCCGGGAGGTCGTGGTCACCGTGTCGGCGTCGTCGAGCACCTCGGGGAGGTCGGTCGCCAGCTGGAGCTGCGTGGCCACCGGGCGGGCCTGCGAGAGGTCGATGGCGAGCGGGGAGCCGACCCGGAACGCCTCTCGCTGCAGCGCTGCCTGCGCGTCGGACGCGCGGCGTGCGGCGTCCGGACCCAGGCCCGGCGCGAGCGCGAGGTCCGCCACCTGGTGGGGGACGTCGCCGATCCGGAGGCTGGTCCGGCCCAGGGTGTCGTGGTCGGTGATCAGCAGGGCGGAGGAACCGGCGTCGGGGTCGCCCAGGGGGAGGTCCACCGGACGCACGCCGAGGTCGAGCACCTCCTGGGGGAGCGGCGAGCCCGGAGCGGCGTCGTAGGTCCCACGGACCACCAGCGGGGCTGCGCGTCCGACGGAGCCGTCGAGCAGTCGCCGCGTCACGATCTCGACCGCGTCGCCGGCGCGGACCCCCAGCTCGTCGGCCACCTCGGTGGGGATCCAGACGCCGGGACCCGCGGATCCGGGGCCGGCACCGCCGAGGGCCTCCAGGGCGCCGTCGCGTGCCCACAGCGTCCCGACCGCCGACCGTCCACCGGCCACGAGGACCGGCTCGCGGACCCGGTTGGGAGCGGAGCCGAAGGAGGTGACGGTCGCGGGGGCGAAGCCCGGCAGCGCGTCCAGCCGGGCCCGGAGGTCGGCTGCCTCCCCTCGCGGCAGGCGACCGCCCCACGCGGCCCGCAGGTCGACCGCCGCGACGCGGAACGTGTCCTGCTCGGCGACGGCGCGCAGGCGCTGCAGCGCGGCGTCGTGCGCCGCGTTGGAGAAGTAGACCGGTGCCGCGAGCGAGGCCACGAACAGGGCGCCGGCCAGGGCGAGCAGCCCCGTCCAGACGGGAGCCCGCAGCCAGCGCGCCAGCGCCCCGCGCACGATCGGGGCCGGTGCCATCACCGCCCCAGTGTCGCAGGAGCGGCCGGTCGGCGGGAGCCTCCGGACGGCGGCGCCGACCGCCTGTCCGGGCTGCGACGCGGATCAGGCGGGCGGCTTCACCGCCAGCACGGCGCAGTCGGCGCCGAGCAGGATCCGCTGCGCGACGCTGCCCATCAGCAGCTTGCCGACCGGCGAGCGGCGGCGCAGGCCGATGACCACGAGGTCGGCGTCGACGTCGCGGGCGACCTCGAGGACCTGGTCGCCGACGTCGGCGCCCATCGAGCGGCGCACGTCGACCTCAAGCCCGCTGCCGGCGAGCTCGCCGGTCAGCCGGGCCAGCTGGTCGTCGTCGGCGTAGCGCTCGTCGACGAGGGCGTCGCCGCGGGTGGCGTTGACCACCACGACCCGGCCCTCGCGCAGCCGCGCCTCCTCGACGGCGCGCCGCAGCGCGGTCTCGCCGTACTCGTCGGGGCTCCAGCCCACCACGATCGTCGTGCCGCTCATCGCACTCCCTCCTCTTCCTTCTCACGGACGTCCTGGTCGACGGCCACCGCGGCGGGCGCGGGGCGCACCCTGCGCAGCACGATCGGTGCCAGCACGGCGAGGGCCACGACCACGTAGATCACCACCGCGAGCGGCTCGCTCCACAGGCCGGAGACCTCGCCGCCGGAGATCGCCATCGCCTGGCGCAGCTGGACCTCCATGAGCGGGCCGAGGATGACGCCGAGGATCAGCGGCAGCACCGGCAGGGCGAAGCGCCGCATGGCCAGGCCCAGCAGGCCGAGCAGCACCAGCAGGAACAGGTCGAAGGCCTGCAGGTTGGTGGCGTACGCCCCGAGCGCGGCGAAGAACAGGATGCCGGCGTAGAGCTGGGGGCGGGGGATCCGCAGCAGCTTGGCCCAGAGCGGCGCGAGCGGCAGGTTGAGCACCAGCAGCAGGGCGTTGCCGATCAGCAGGCTGGCGAGGAGCGCCCACACCAGCTCGGGCTGGTCGGTCATCAGGCTGGGACCCGGCTCGATGCCGTAGCCCTGGAGCGCCGCGAGCATGACCGCCGACGTCGCCGTGACCGGCAGGCCGAGCGCGAGCAGCGGCACGAAGGTGCCGGCGGCCGAGGCGTTGTTGGCCGCCTCCGGCCCGGCCACGCCCTCGATGGCTCCCCGGCCGAACTCGTCGCGACCCTTGCGGGCGGCGAGCCGCTTCTCGGTGATGTAGGACAGGAACGTCGGGATCTCCGCGCCGCCGGCCGGGACCGCGCCGAACGGGAAGCCGTACGCCGTGCCGCGCAGCCATGGGCCCCACGACCGGCGGAGGTCGGCACGGTCCATCCAGGGACGACCGACCGGGATCACCCGGACCGGGCTGCGGCGCAGGTGGGCGGCGACCCAGAGGGCCTCGCCGAGGGCGAAGATGCCGACCGCCACCACGACCACGTCGATCCGGTCGGCGAGCAGCGGCTGGTCGAAGCTGAGCCGCGGCTGGCCGGTGTTGAGGTCGAGTCCGACGAGGCCGATGGTGAGGCCGAGGAAGAGCGCGATGAAGCCGCGCAGCGGGGAGCCGCCCAGCACGCTGGTCACCGACACCATCGCCAGGACCATCAGCGCGAAGTAGGACGGCGCGCCGATCGCGACGGCCACCGACGCGAGGGCAGGGGCGAAGAACACCACGAGCATCGTGCCGATCGTGCCGGCGATGAAGGAGCCGATGGCGGCCGTCGCGAGGGCCTGGGCGGCCCTGCCCGCGCGTGCCATCAGGTTGCCCTCGAGCGCGGTCATCACCGAGGCCGACTCACCAGGGGTGTTGAGCAGGATCGCGGTCGTCGAGCCGCCGTACATGCCGCCGTAGTAGATGCCGGCGAACATGATGAACGCCGGGATCGGGTCGAGGCCGTAGGTCACGGGCAGCAGCAGCGCCACCGCCATCGCCGGGCCGATGCCGGGCAGCACGCCGACGAAGGTGCCGAGCAGCACGCCGATCGCGGCGAACAGCAGGTTCTGCGGGGTGAGGACGGAGCCGAAGCCGTCCATCAGCAGCGAGAGGTTCTCCATCACAGCACCCCGTCCAGGATCCCGGCCGGCAGGATCACGCCGAGGCCCTCGTGGAAGGCGTACCAGCTGGTCACGGACAGCACCACGCCGACGATGACGTCACGGACGAGGGTGCGGCTGCCGAGCGACCACGCGGACCCGGCGAACAGGATCGCGCCGGTGATCGCCCAGCCGAGGAAGGAGATCGTGAGCACGGTGACCATCAGCACGCCGACGAGCTTGAGGACGGTGAGCCAGTCGGCCGGCTGCCGCAGGTCGACGTCCTCGCCGCCCTCGGCCTCGGGGACGTCGCCGCGCAGGGTCGCGAGGGCGAGCAGGACGCCGAGCAGCACGGTGACCGTGCCGATGACGTAGGGGAAGACGCGCGGGCCCACCGGGTCGCCGAAGCCGATCCGCAGGGTGGTGGCGTCGTAGAAGGTGTACGCGCCGACCAGCACGAGCGCGCCGGCGAGGCCCAGCTGTGCCAGGTCGCGCCCGGGGGCGGCCGGCTCCGCGGCGGCGCCCGGGGTGTCGGGGTGGGTGTCGAGTGGTGTGCTCACAGCAGGTCCAGCTCCTCGAGGGTGGTGGCGACGCGCTCGTCCTGCTCCACGAGGAACTGGGTGAAGTCGTCGCCGGTCTTGAACTCGTCGATCCAGCCGTTGTCCTCGAGGGCCTGCTGCCACTCGGGGGTCTCGTGCATCTCCTCGAGCATCGCGATCAGCTCGGCGCGACGCTCCTCGGAGATGCCGGGCGGCGCGAAGACGCCGCGCCAGTTGGTGAAGACCAAGTCGATGCCCGACTCGGTCAGGGTCGGGGCGTCGCCGATCCCCTCGCCGGTCAGCCGCTCCTCGCCCGAGACGGCCAGCAGCCGCAGCTCGCCGCTGGACAGCTGTCCGGTGAACTCGCCGACGCCGGAGAAGCCGACGTCGATCTTGTTGCCGAGCAGGGCGCTGGTGAGGGGGCCTCCGCCGTCGTACGGCACGTACTGCACGTCGCGGGGCTCGACACCGACCGCGCTGGCCAGCTGCATCGGGAAGAGGTGGTCCGGCCCGCCGGGGGACGAGCCGCCGCCGACGACGATGGACGACGGGTCGTCGTTCCAGGCCGCAACCAGGTCGTCGATGGTCTCGAAGGGCGAGTCCGACGGGACGAGCACGCCCTCCTGGTCCTCGATCAGCTGGGCCAGCGGCGTGGCGTCGTCGAGCTTGTAGGGAGCGCCGAAGGAGTAGAGCGACCCGACGACGCCGAGCCCGGCGGTCATCATGGTGCGCTCGTCGCCCTCGGCGTTCATCAGCCGCGTCATCGCCACCGACCCGCCGGCGCCGATCACGTTGGTGACCTCGAAGGAGCCGCCGGTGATGTCACCGTGGTCCATGACCGCCACCGCCGCGCGGCCGGTCTGGTCGTAGCCACCGCCGGGGCTGTTCGGGATCAGCATCGTGAGGTCCCGGCTCTGGTCGCCGCGGGTCACCCCGCAGCCGGTCGCCAGCACCAGCGCGCTGCCGAGCGCCACCGCCGTGGCGATGGCCCTCGTCGTCCTTCGGCGCCTCATGCGCACTCCGATCTCTTGGGGATCTCTCGGGGGTTCGTGGACCGGTCCGCGCACGGACCCGTCCCGACGATGGTGGAGACTGCCTGTGGTGCTCGTCACGCTTGGGAAAGCAATGGAGGTTGTGGAACTTGTGGTCACGCGTGCGGTGGTGGCCGGCGACGCTCGCCGGCCAGTTCCTGGTGCTGCAGGTGAGCGTGATGCTGGTCGTCGTGGTGGTGGCCAGCGTGGTGTCGGTGCAGCAGAGCGACGCCGACTTCCGCGCCACGCGCGGCGCCGCGATGCGCGACGCGGCGGAGAGCCTCGCCAACGACAGGTTCGTGCGGCTGACCTTCCGCACCGACGAGGTGGAGGCCAGGCGCGCGGCGCTGGCGACGATCACCCAGGACGTGCGCTACCGCTACCGGGCCAGCGGGGTCTACCTCGCCTCGCCCGACGCGACGGTGCTGGTCAGCAGCGACTTCGCCGGTCGTGACCAGCGCCTCGACCTGCTGGGGAGCCCCGCGGAGCGCAAGCGGAGCTGGACCGGGGACGTCGACGACCTCGGCACGCCGTCGATCGCGGCGCAGGCGCCGATCATCAACCGTCGCCTCGAGCTGGTCGGCATCGCGATGGTCACGGAGGAGTACCCCACCTGGGGCGAGCGCGCCCGCAGCGTGCTGCCCGACCTCGTGCCCGTCGCCGGGCTCGGCCTCGGGCTGGGCATGGCCGGGTCGTTGCTGCTGTCGCGCCTGATCCGGCGGCGTACGCGCGGCCTCGAGCCGGCGGCCATCGCCGCGCTGGCCGACCAGCGCGAGGCGCTGCTGCACTCGATCCGCGAGGGGGTGGTGGCGGTCTCCGAGGACGGCACGGTCACCGTGCTGAGCGACAGCGCCCGCGAGCTGCTGTCGCTGTCCGGCGAGGTGGAGGGGCGGCGGGTCGACGACCTCGGGCTCGCCCCGGTCGTCCGCGACCTGCTGGCCGACCCGAGGGAGATCCGCGACCAGGTGGTCGTCCTCGGCGAACGGGTGCTGGTGGTCAACCGCAACCCCGTCCTCGAGCGCGGGCGGCACGTCGCGTCCGTCACGACGCTGCGCGACCGCACCGAGCTGCTGGCGCTGCAGAGCGAGCTCAGCGCGCGGCAGTCGATCACCAACACCCTGCGCGCGCAGACCCACGAGTTCCACAACCAGCTGCACACCATCTCCGGGCTGGTGCAGCTCGGGGAGTACGACGAGGTGTCCCGGCTGGTCGGCACGCTGAGCAAGCGGCGTCGCGAGATCTCCGACGCCGTCCTGGCCCGCGTCGAGGACCCCGCGGTCGCGGCGCTGCTGATCGCCAAGACCAGCCTGGCGGCCGAGCGCGGCATCGACCTGCGCATCACCACCGACAGCCTCCTGCCCCGGCTGGACCCCGAGGCGTCGACCGACGTCGGCACGGTGCTGGGCAACCTGGTCGACAACGCGGTCGACGCGTCCGTCTCCGTGGGCGGCACGACCGTGGACGTGTCGCTGGTGCTCGAGGACGGCAGCGTCCGGCTCGCCGTCACCGACACCGGCCCCGGCGTGCCGCCCGAGCGCGTCGGCGACATCTTCCGCCGCGGGTGGAGCACCAAGGCCTCGACCGCCGAGGGACGGGGTGTCGGACTGGCGCTGGTGCAGGTCGTCTGCGAACGTCGGGGCGGCGCGGTGACGGTCGGTCACGCCGCCGGCGGCGGAGCGGTCTTCGAGGCGCTCCTGCCGCGTGTCGAGGTCGGTCCGGAGCCGGTGGCGGGGAGGGAGAGCAGGTGAGCGAGCTCGCGGTGCTCGTCGTCGACGACGACTTCATGGTGGCCCGCATCCACACGCAGTTCGTCGAGCGCACGCCGGGCTTCCGCGTCGTCGGCGTCGCCAGCACCGGCCAGGCCGCGCTCGACGACGTCGCGCGGCTGCGCCCCGACCTGGTCCTGCTCGACGTGCACCTGCCCGACGTCACCGGCATCGAGGTGCTGCGCCGGCTCCGCGCCGGTGGCGACGACGTCGGCGTGCTGGTCGTCACCGCCGCCCGCGAGGCCGACACGGTGCGCGCCGCGGCCGCCGGGGGAGCGGCCCACTACCTCGTCAAGCCGTTCGACTACGACGACCTGCGGGTGCGGCTGGAGTCCTTCCGCGCGGCCCACGCCGCGCTCGCGTCGGGCGCCCCGCGCCAGGACGACATCGACGCCGTGTTCGGGGCGGCCGCCCCCGTCGCCCCGGCGGCCCCGGTGCCGCTGCCCAAGGGGCTGAGCCCGGAGACCGCCGACGCCGTCGAGTCGGCGCTGCTCGAGCGCGGCGAGCTCTCGGCGACCGAGTGCGCGGAGGCGGTCGGCATCTCCCGCGTCTCCGCGCGGCGCTACCTCGAGCACTTCGTCGCCCGCGGCAGCGTCAGCGTACGGCTGCAGTACGGCGGCGCCGGGCGGCCCGAGCGCCGCTACCGCCGGGCGTGACGGACCCGGTCAGGTCCGGCGCGGGTCGCCCACGACGACGTCGCTGACGGTCACGTCGACCACCGGCCGGGTGCCGGCGCCCAGCAGGTCCACCGCGACCGACTCGACCGCCGCGCGCGCCTCGTCGGCTGCCGAAGGGAGCACGGTGCCGTAGGCGCAGACGATGTCGACCGCGACCTGCGCCAGCCGGTCCTCGTCGTCGATGGTGAGGTCGATCCGCTCGGCCGTCAGGTCGGGGCGGGTGCGCAGCGCCTCGCGCAGCGCACCGCGCAGGACGCGGGACGCGACGTAGGTGCGCGAGCCGTGCACGTCCTGGTCCGTGCTGCCGTCGACCCCCACGACCACGACGGGTCGCGAGGGCGTGACGGTGGCGCGCACCTTCTCCTTCACCGACTCCGCCACGCTGGGCCAGTCGTCCGGCTCCTCCGCGCGCGCGGCGTCGGCGGCCCGCTCGAGGGGGCCGGTCTGGGTCATCGCCATCGTGCCATCCTCTCTGCAAGTTGACGTCGGCCACGGTGCAGCTGTCCCCGCACGCTGCCGACGGTGGTGCCCAGTGCCTGGGCGATCTCGTCGTACCCCAGCCCCTCCACCTCGCGGAGGAGCCACACGGCACGCTGGTTCCACGGTAGTTCATCGAGCGCCTGCTGCAAGGCCTCGAGCAGCTCGCCGTCCAGGACGTCCTGCAACGGGTTGTCGTCAGCCTCGTGCACCATCCGCGAGAGCAGCTCGTCGTCGATGGGGGTCGGACGACGGTGGCGGTTGAGGTCCACGGCCCGCCGGTGCACCAGCCGGAAGAGCCAGGTGCGCAGGCTCGACTCGCCGCGGAAGGTCTCCAGTCCGCGCCACGCGGAGATGAACGCCTCCTGCACCGCCTCGGCGGCGTCGGCGTCGCTGCCGCCCACCAGGCGGCGGGCGTAGCGCAGCATGCCGGGGCCGTGGCGGTCGACGATCTCGCCGAACGCGTCCTCGTCGCCCAGCCGCGCGGCGCGTACGAGCGCGGCGTCGGTGGTCGGGTCGAGGTCGTCGGACGGCATGTCGGCGAGTCTGCCCGAGCGTCGCAAGCCCGCTCACCCCCACGGGTGCGCCGTCGAAGACGGTGACCCGTGTCACACGAATGGGGCGTGACGATCGGGTCGGCGCGCACGACCAACTCACGAACCGGCCCACAGCGGGTCGGCAGGCCACGAGCCAGATGACGAACGGAGTGACCATGTCCGAGAAGCAGCAGACGCCCACCAAGACCCCCGCCACCACCACCGGCGCGCTCGTCACCGAGCAGGGCAAGACCTCGATCGCCGACACCGTCGTCTCCAAGATCGCCGGCATCGCCGCCCGCGAGATCAGCGGCGTCCACGACCTGGGTGGCGGCGCCGCCCGCGCCGTCGGCGCGATCCGCGAGCGCATCCCGGGCTCGCGCACCAACCTGAGCCAGGGTGTCGCGGTCGAGGTCGGCGAGCACCAGGCCGCGGTCGACCTCGACATCGTCGCCGAGTACGGCGTCGCGATCGCCGACCTCGCCGCCGCCATCCGCCGCAACGTCGTCGACGCGGTCGAGCGGATGACCGGCCTGGAGGTGACCGAGGTCAACATCACCGTCCACGACGTGTTCCTCGAGTCCGACGAGGACGAGGCCGAGGAGCAGACGACGCGTGTCCAGTGACGCGAGGGACCTGACGACCCAGGTGCCGATCGACGCGGAGGCCGGCACGGCGGCGGAGCCCGTCGAGCTGGCCGACCGCGTGGCGGCCGCCGTCCTGGCGGTCCCGGGGGTCCACGACCTCCACGGCGGCGTGCTGGGCGAGGTCGCCACCTACCTGCCCGGCCGCCGGGTCAACGGGGTCCGCCTGCGTGACGAGGAGACCCAGATCCACCTCGTGCTGTCCTGGGACGCGCCCGTGGCGATCACCACCGCCGCGGTGCGCGACCAGGTCGCCGGCATCGCGCCCGGCCCCGTGCACGTGACCGTGGAGGACGTCGCCCGTCCGTCCGAGCCCGCGCCCCAGGCCGAGCTCGACCCCGTGACGGTGCCCACCCCCAGGAGCTGAACCACGATGCACCCGACCACCACCGATGACCGCGAGCGTCGCGCCGCCCGGCGTGCTGCGCTGCGGGCCACCCACCCCGACCTCGGCGGTGACGTGGACGACTTCATCGCGGTGATGCGCGCCTTCGAGCGCAGGGACGCACCCCAGGCCGCCGCGGTGCCCGCTGGGGGTGCGGGCACCGCGGTCAGGGCTCCACGGCCGACCATCACGACCACCCGCCGCTCGCGGGCGGTCCGCAGTGCCCGGCGCACCCGCCGCCGGTTCGCCTCGCTGGCACGGGGCCGCCTCCGCGGCTGGCCCGTCCGGCAGTACGCCCACCTGATCGAGGAGACCTCATGACCACCTCCACCGTCGGCCTCATCGCCGGCCTCCTGCTCACCATCGCCATCACCACCGGCGGCTTCACCGGGCTCCTGCTCGCGGTCGTCCTCGGTGCCGTCGGCTACCTCGTCGGCGGCCACGTCGACGGCGAGATCGACGTCCGCTCCCTGCTGCGGGGCCGTCGTGAGTGACCTCGTCGCCACCGACGCACCGGTCGCCCTCGCGGAGCCGGAGGCGCGCGGCCAGCTGCACGTGCGCGCCCACGCCCTGCGCCACATCGTGGAGGCGGCCGCACGCGAGGTGCCGGGCGTGCGCCCGACCGACAGCAGCCTGGCCGGGGTCCGCTCCGGCACGCCCCACGCCAACGTCACCGTCCGCGGCGCCACGGCGCGGGTCGACCTCGAGGTCGCCTGCGCCTGGCCCGCCCCGGTGAGCACCATCGCCGCCCGGGTCCGCGACCAGGTCCTGGCCCGTGCCGCCGAGCTCAGCGGCGTACGCATCGCCTCCGTCGACGTCACCGTGACGGTGGCCGGAACCGACGACAGGAGGACCTCGTGACGAACCGCACCGACCGGGCCCTCGCGCGCCCGCCCGCCCTGCGCCACCGCTCCGTCCCGCTCGCCGTGCTCTACGGCCTGCTGCTCGTGGGCGTCGCCGTGGTCGCCGTGCGCGACCTCGCCGTCAGCCAGGGCTGGGCCCAGGGAGACCCGTGGCTCGCCGCCGTCATCCGCTCGCTCGACGGGCTGGAGGCCGGCACCGCAACGCTGGCCGTCGCGACGGTCGCCGGGGTCGTCGGCCTCCTGCTCCTGGTCGTCGGGCTCAGCCCGGCCCAGCGCCGCTACGTCCGCGCGACCGAGGCCACCCAGCTCTGGTCGACGCCCGCGGCCATCGCCGAGGTGTCGCGCACCGCGGCCGACCGCGCCCCCGGCGTGCTCGCCGCCCGGGTCACCCGGGCCGGACGCCGCCGCATCGTGCTGCACGTGACGACCCGCGGCGACGCCGCCAGCGACGACGCGAGCCTCTCGGGCGCCCGCGACGTCGCCACGGCACCCGCCACGGCGCTCGGCGCCCGCCGCATCGACGTACGACTCGCCGAGGAGGACGCATGACCACCCGTCGCACCCGCTCGATCGACCGCCTCGTCACCATCGTGGTGGGACTGGCGCTCGTCGCCGCAGCCCTGCTCGCCTGGGACTGGCGCCTCGACCTGACCGGCTGGTTCCAGCAGACGTTGCGCACCGACGGTGCCGACACCGTGCTCGACAGCAGCTGGTGGCCGTGGGCCTGGGCCGTCGTCGGCGTCGCGCTCGGCGTGGTCGGGCTGCTCTGGCTGCTCGCCCACCTGCCCCGCCCGACGCGTGGCACCAGCCGGATCGACGGCTCGGACGCGACCGGCCGGCTCGAGGTCGACGTGGCCTCGCTGGCCCGCACCCTGGCCGACCGCTGGGCCGAGCTGGCCCCGGTCACCGGCGTGCGGGGGCGCACCGCGCCCGACGCCCACGACCTGGTCGAGCTGATCGGCCACGTGGACGTCGAGGCCGAGGCCGACGCGCTCCTCGAGGGCACCGAGCGCCTCGAGACCGAGGTGGAGCAGGCGTTCCCCGACGGCAGCGTCCGCGTCCGCTTCCTGCTCCAGGGGCCCGGCCGCCAGCCGCGCACCCGCCGCACCACCGACATCGCGGTCGACGCCTGACCGCACCGCACCACCGCCCGGTCGTCGTGTCCGTTTTCCGCTGGTACGACGACCGGGCGGGCGTCATGATCGGAGCATGACGCCGACCGGACACCTCGACCCGGACTCCTGCTACCGGGCCGTCCAGAGCCGGGACCGACGCTTCGACGGCGTGTTCTACACCGCCGTCAGCACCACCGGCATCTACTGCCGCCCCTCGTGCCCGGCCCGCACGCCGGCCGCCCGCAACGTGACGTTCCACGCCACCGCGGCCAGCGCGCACGCCGCCGGCTACCGCGCGTGCAAGCGCTGCCTGCCCGACGCCACGCCCGGCAGCCCCGAGTGGGACGTCGCCGCCGACGCCGCCGGGCGTGCGATGCGGCTGATCGCCGACGGGCTCGTCGACCGCGAGGGCGTCGACGGCCTGGCCCGCCGAGTCGGCTACACGCCGCGCCACCTCGGCCGGCTGCTCACCCAGGAGCTCGGCGCCGCTCCGCTCGCACTGGCCCGCGCCCGCCGGGCGCAGAGCGCACGCGTCCTCATCGAGACGACCGACCTGCCGCTGACCGACGTCGCCTTCGCCGCCGGCTTCACGAGCGTGCGTCAGTTCAACGAGACGTTGCGCGAGATCTACGCCGCCTCCCCGACCGAGCTGCGCGGGCGCCGCGGCGGCGCCGACTCCCACGGGACGGTCACGATGCGGCTCCCGGTCCGCACGCCGTTCGCCGGGGCCCGCCTCCTCGACTTCCTCGCCTTCCACGTCGTGCCGGGCGTGGAGGCCGCGGGACCCGGGTGGTACGCCCGCACCCTCGACCTGCCGCACGCCCCCGGGACGGTGCACGTCGAGCTCGCGGACCTGCCGGCCGGCACCGGGACCGGCTTCGTGGTGGCGCGGTTCCGGCTCCAGGACCTGCGCGACACCGCCGCCGCGAGCGAGCGGGTGCGCCGGCTGCTCGACGCCGACTGCGACCCCCGTGCGGTCGACGAGCACCTGCGCGACGACCCGGTCATCGGGTCCCTCGTCCGGGCCACCCCCGGCCTGCGGGTCCCGGGACAGGTCGACGGTGACGAGACGGCGTTCCGCACGGTCGTCGGCCAGCAGGTCAGCGTCACCGGGGCGCGCACCGTCGGCGGACGCATCGTCGCCGCGCACGGACGCCCCGTCGAGACCGGCGTCCCCGGCCTCACCCACCTCTTCCCCGACGCGGCGACCCTGGCCGAGGTCGACCCGGAGACGCTGCCGATGCCCCGCGCACGCGGGCGGGCCCTCGTCGGGCTCGCCGCCGCCCTCGTCGCGGAACGGGTCGTGCTCGACCGCGGGCCGGACCGCGACGACGTACGCCGCTCGCTGCTCGAGCTGCCGGGCATCGGCCCGTGGACGGCCGACTACGTCGCGATGCGTGCCCTCGGGCACCCCGACGCCTTCCTGCCGACCGACCTCGCGGTGAAGAAGGTGCTGGCCGGCCTCGGCGGCACGGCCGACGACGCCGAGCGCTGGCGGCCGTGGCGCTCGTACGCCCTCATGCACCTGTGGAACACACTGATGCCCGCGACCGGGCCGACGGAGGATGACTGACATGTGGACCGTGATGCCCTCGCCCATCGGCGACCTGCGGATCGTCGAGCGCGACGGCGCGATCGTCGCGATCGAGTTCTCGCCGTTCCGCCCGCCGGCCGACGGGCGGCCGCTGGGGGAGCGCACCGACGACGCGCCGGTGCTGGGCGAGGCGGTGCGCCAGCTGACGGCGTACTTCTCCGGCGAGCTCACCGACTTCAACCTGCCGCTCGCGCCGGTGGGTACCGACTTCCAGCAGCGGGTCTGGCACCAGCTCGCGCAGATCGGCTACGGCGAGACCGCGTCCTACGGCGAGATCGCCGGCCGGCTCGGCATGACCAACGCGGCGTCGCGCGCCGTCGGCCTGGCCAACGGCCGCAACCCGATCCCGATCGTGGTGCCCTGCCACCGGGTCATCGGGGCGAACGGGACGCTGACCGGTTACGCCGGCGGGCTCGAGCGCAAGCAGCAGCTGCTCGAGCTGGAGCAGGACGCCTTGTTCTGACCAGGTGAGCGGGCACTTCCTCGCGCTGGATCGGGGTGAGCGGGCACTTCCTCGCGCTGGAGCCGGCCCGCAGCGCGAGGAAGTGCCCGGTCGGCGTCCCGCAGCGCGAGGAAGTGCCCGGTCAGTCGGCCGCAGCCCGGCGCAGCGACTCCGACAGGCGGTCGGCGGCGGCGAGGACGGCGGGCGCGTGCATCCGGCCGGGCTGGCGCGAGAGCCGCTCGAGCGGGCCGGAGACCGACACCGCGGCGATCACCTTGCCGCCGGGGGAGCGGACGGGGGCGGACACCGACGCCACGCCCTGCTCGCGCTCGCCGACCGACTGCGACCAGCCGCGGCGGCGGATGCCGGACAGGGCGGTCGCGGAGAACGCGGCGTTCTGCAGGCCGCGGTGCATGCGCTCCGGGTCCTCCCAGGCGAGCAGGATCTGCGCGGCGGAGCCGGCGTTCATGGTGAGCTGCGAGCCGACCGGGATGGTGTCGCGCAGGCCCGACGGGCGCTCGGCGGCGGCGACGCAGACGCGGTGCTCGCCCTGGCGACGCCACAGCTGTGCGGACTCGCCGGTGATGTCGCGCAGCCGCGCGAGCACGGGCCCGGCGGCGGCGAGCAGCCGGTCCTCGCCGGCGGCGGCCGACAGCTCGGCGAGGCGGGGGCCGAGCACGAAGCGGCCCTGCATGTCGCGGGCGACGAGGCGGTGGTGCTCGAGGGCGACGGCGAGGCGGTGCGCGGTGGGCCGCGCGAGGCCGGTCCCCGCGACGAGTCCGGCCAGCGTGGCCGGTCCCGCCTCCAGAGCGGCGAGCACCAGGGCCGCCTTGTCGAGCACGCCGACGCCAGATCCGTTGTCCATATGCCGATATTCTCATCTCAGCCAGTGGGATGCAAGATGTACCGTCGTGCCACCGCCCGAAGTGAAGGAGAGTGCGTGATGGGCAAGACCCTGTCGGAGAAGGTGTGGGACGAGCACGTCGTCCGCAGCGCGGCCGGAGAGCCCGACCTGCTCTACATCGACCTCCACCTGCTGCACGAGGTCACCTCGCCGCAGGCCTTCGACGGGCTCCGCCTCGCCCACCGCACCGTGCGCCGGCCGGACCTCACGCTCGCCACCGAGGACCACAACGTCCCGACGATCGACTGGGACAAGCCGATCGCCGACCCCGTGAGCCGCACGCAGGTCGAGACGCTGCGCAAGAACACCGCCGAGTTCGGCGTCCGGCTGCACCCGCTCGGTGACGTCGAGCAGGGCATCGTGCACGTCGTCGGACCCCAGCTCGGGCTCACGCAGCCCGGCATGACGATCGTCTGCGGCGACTCGCACACCTCGACCCACGGGGCGTTCGGCGCCATCGCCTTCGGCATCGGCACGTCCGAGGTCGAGCACGTGCTCGCCACCCAGACGCTCACCCAGGCGCGGCCGAGGACGATGGCCGTCACGGTCAACGGGAGCCTGCCCGACGGCGTCACCGCCAAGGACCTCGTGCTGACCCTGATCACCCACACCGGCACGGGTGGCGGCCAGGGCTACATCGTGGAGTACCGCGGCCAGGCCATCGAGGAGCTCTCGATGGAGGGCCGGATGACGGTCTGCAACATGTCGATCGAGTGGGGCGCCAAGGCCGGGTTGATCGCCCCCGACCAGACGACCTTCGACTACATCGAGGGCAAGCCCGAGGCGCCGAAGGGCGCCGACTGGGACGCCGCGGTCGCGCACTGGAAGACGCTGCGCACCGACGACGACGCGGTCTTCGACGCCGAGATCGTCCTCGACGCCTCGACGATGACGCCGTTCGTCACGTGGGGCACCAACCCGGGGCAGGGCGCGCCCCTCGGCGCCACCGTCCCGAGCCCGGACGACTTCGACGAGCCCAACGACAAGGTGGCGACCGAGAAGGCCCTGCAGTACATGGGTCTCGAGGCCGGCACGCCGCTGCGCGAGGTCAAGGTCGACACCGTCTTCGTGGGCTCGTGCACCAACGGCCGCATCGAGGACCTCCGTCTCGCCGCGTCGATCCTCGAGGGTCGCCACGTCGCCGACGACACCCGCCTGCTCGTGGTGCCCGGCTCGGTGCGCGTACGTCTCCAGGCCGAGGCGGAGGGGCTCGACCAGGTCTTCCTCGCCGCCGGCGCCGAGTGGCGCGGTGCGGGCTGCTCGATGTGCCTGGGCATGAACCCCGACCAGCTCGCGCCCGGCGAGCGCAGCGCGTCGACGTCGAACCGCAACTTCGAGGGCCGGCAGGGCAAGGGCGGTCGTACGCACCTGGTGTCCGTGCCGGTCGCCGCCGCCACCGCGGTGCGCGGCACCCTCTCGTCCCCGGCCGACCTGGCCCCCGTCGCCGACCTGCAGGAGGTCTGACCCATGGATGCGTTCACCACCCACACCGGCGTCGGCGTCCCGCTGAAGCGCAGCAACGTCGACACCGACCAGATCATCCCCGCGGTCTACCTCAAGCGGGTGACCCGCACCGGCTTCGAGGACGGGCTGTTCGCGGCGTGGCGCGGCGATCCGGACTTCGTGCTCAACGACCCGACCTACGCCGGCGGCTCGGTGCTCGTCGCCGGTCCCGACTTCGGCACCGGCAGCTCGCGCGAGCACGCCGTCTGGGCCTTGCAGAACTACGGCTTCAGGGTCGTCATCTCCTCGCGCTTCGCCGACATCTTCCGCGGCAACTCCGGCAAGGCCGGTCTGCTCGCCGCCCAGGTGGACGAGAAGGTCGTGCAGCGGCTGTGGGACTGGCTCGAGGACCACCCCGGCGGGGAGATCACGGTCGACCTGGAGAGCCGCACGGTCCGCGCGGGCGCCGGTGACGACGCGGTCGAGGACTCCTTCGACATCGACGACTACACGCGCTGGCGGCTGCTCGAGGGCCTCGACGACATCGGGATCACCCTCGGCCACGAGGACGACATCGTCGCGTTCGAGTCGTCGCGACCTGCGTGGAAGCCCGTCACAGCCTGAAAAAACCCCGACAAATAGGGGCGATGGTGATTGTCCTCACCCTTCCATGTGCCTAGCGTGCCCAGCAGAGGGTCGAGCACGAGCTCGGCGTCCAGGGTTCATTGGAAGGGAAGCTAGTGAACAAGTCAGAGCTCATCGACGCGCTCGCCGCGCGTTACGAGGGGAACCGCAAGCAGGCGGCCCACGCACTGGAGTCGGTGCTCGACACCATCACCCGCGAGGTGGCCAAGGGGGAGAAGGTCGCCATCACGGGCTTCGGCTCGTTCGAGAAGGCGGTGCGCAACGCGCGCTGGGTCCGCAACCCGCAGACCGGCGAGCGGATGAAGTCCAAGAAGAAGTCCGTGCCGAAGTTCTCCGCCGGCAAGGAGCTCAAGGACGTCATCTCGGGTGCGAAGAAGCTGCCCAAGCTGACCGCCGCGACGATGCCCAAGCCGCCCGCCAGCGTGCGCGCTGCCGCGGCCGCGGTGACCGGTGCGACCACCAAGTCCGCCGCCCCGGCGAAGAAGACGACGGCGACGAAGTCCGCGCCGGCGAAGAAGTCCAGCGCGAAGAAGGCGGCCCCGGCCAAGAAGACGGCGACGAAGTCGACGGCTGCGAAGAAGACGACGGCGACGAAGTCCGCGCCGGCGAAGAAGTCCAGCGCGAAGAAGGCCGCCCCGGCCAAGAAGACGTCGGCTGCCAAGACGACCGCTGCCAAGACCACTGCCGCCAAGACGACCGCCGCCAAGAAGGCGCCTGCCAAGAAGGCTCCGGCCAAGAAGGCTCCGGTGAAGAAGGCGACGGCCACGAAGGCCCCGGCCAAGAAGGCCGCGAAGAAGTCCTGACCGGCAGCGCTGCTGCGCCACCCGGTCGAGGAGGCGGGTCACCCCGGGTGGGTGGCCCGCCTTCCGCTTGCCCGGGCGGTGTGCTCGCCCAGGCCCAGCACCATGGCCACGCCGAGGTCGGCGACGTCGTCGACGTCCGCGCGGACGCTCGCGTGCGCGACGCCCACCTCCACGGCGCCGTCGGCGGCGTGCCGTCCCGCGGAGCCGGAGCCGAACCGGGGCTCGAAACCCGCGTGCGGTGCGGCGTAGAGCGTGGTCCCGGTGCCGACGCGGTCGCGTACGAACGCAGCGCGCCCCTGCGTCACCTCGACGACCACCTCGGCCAGCACCGCACCCAGGTCGTCGGAGCGCAGCGCCGGCAGGTCCGCGCACAGGGCGACCGGGATCGCGCCCGGCCAGCGGCGCACGGCCTCGGCGGCGCCCTGCACCAGGGTGGCGTTGAGGTCCTCGGTCACGCCGTCGGGCACGACGTCGCAGCCCAGTGCGCGCAGCGGGGCGGCCAGCCGGAAGTCGTCGGTGACCACCAGCACGGCACGGACGCCCGCGGCGGCGCGCGCGGCCGTGACGGTGTCGAGCGCGAAGGCCTCGGCCAGCGCGCGGCGCTGCTCGTCGTCGACGCCGAGCAGGCGGGACTTGCCGTGCGTGGGCGGCTTCACGGGCACGACGACGACGCAGGGCGGGGGTGCAGGGTCCGGACTCATCGCGCCGATCCTCCCACCGGCCACCAGCGCGCCGGTGTCGTCGCGGCAGCGGTGGGACCGAGTAGCCTGCTCGCGACGCACGGCGCGTCGCGGGCTCAGCCCGGAGGTGGACCGACCACGGCGGTCCGGGAGGGGTGACGGGTGCGCGTCCGCAAGCTCGAGCAGAAACGCGGCTGGGCCATGACGGTCGCGGCGGTCATCCTCAAGCCGACGCTCCTCTCGGCGACGTCCCGCACGTGGATCGACGGCGAGAAGATCCCCGCCTCCGGCGGGTGCATCGTCGCGATCAACCACATCTCCCACGTCGACCCGCTGCTCTCCGCGCACTTCCTCTACGACCACGGCCGGCTGCCGCGCTACCTCGCGAAGTCGGGCCTGTTCGCCAACAAGTACCTCGGCGGCTTCCTGACCTCCGCCGGCCAGATCCCGGTCGAGCGGCTCAGCCGCAACGCGGTCGGCGCGTACGACGCCGCGGTCCGCGCCATCGAGCGCGGCGAGTGCATCGTGATCTACCCGGAGGGCACGCTCACGCGCGACCCCGACCTGTGGCCGATGAAGGGCAAGACGGGCGCGGCGCGCATCGCCCTCGCCACCGGCTGCCCCGTGATCCCGGTCGGCCAGTGGGGCGCGCAGGAGGTGCTGCCGCCGTACACGAAGAAGCCGCTGCTGGTGCCGCGCAAGAACATCGTGATGAAGGCGGGCGACCCCGTCGACCTGGGCGACCTGCTCGCGGCGCCCCAGGGCGCGGCGACGACCGCCGCCGCGACCGACCGGATCATGGCCGCGATCACCGGCCTGGTCGAGGACCTGCGCGGCGAGACCGCGCCCGCCGAGCGGTTCGACCCGCGCCGGCGCGGTCTCCGCGAGACCGGCAACCCGAACGACGATGCCCGCCGGGCGAGGAGGAAGCGCACCCGATGACCAAGATCGCCGTGTTCAGTGCCGGGTCGTGGGGCACCGCGTTCTCGCTGGTGCTCGCCGACGCCGGCAACGAGGTGGTGCTGTGGGGTCGCCGCGACGACGTCGTCGACGCCATCAACACGCGCCGCGAGAACACCGACTACCTCCCGGGCATCGAGCTGCCGCCGTCGGTCAGCGCGTCGACCGACCCCGAGCAGGTCGCCGCCGACGCCGACGTCGTGGTGCTGACCGTCCCGTCCCAGACGCTGCGGGAGAACCTCACCGCGTGGGCGCCCGTCCTGCCGGAGAAGGCGACCATCGTGTCGCTGATGAAGGGCGTCGAGCTCGGCACCCTGATGCGGATGAGCGAGGTGATCCACGAGGTCACCGATGCCGACCCCCGTCGGATCGCCGTCGTCAGCGGCCCGAACCTCGCCCGCGAGATCGCCCGACGGGAGCCGGCCGCCTCGGTGGTGGCGTGCGCGGACGAGGAGCGCGCCAAGCAGCTCCAGGCGATCACCCACGGCCCGTCGTTCCGTCCCTACACGTCGCTCGACGTGCTGGGCTGCGAGATCGGCGGCGCCTACAAGAACGTCGTCGGCCTCGCCGTCGGCATGGCCGTCGGGCTGGGCTTCGGCGACAACACCACCGCGTCGGTCATCACCCGCGGCCTCGCCGAGACCGCCAGGCTCGCGACCGCCCAGGGCGCGAACCCGCTGACCCTCATGGGTCTCGCCGGCCTCGGCGACCTGGTCGCCACCTGCTCCTCGCCGCTCTCGCGCAACCGCACCTTCGGCGAGCGGCTCGGCCAGGGCATGACGACCGAGGAGATCTACGCCAGCACGCGGCAGGTGGCCGAGGGCGCGAAGTCCTGCAAGTCGCTGCTCGCGCTCGCCGAACGCGAGGGTGTCGACGCCCCGATCGCCCACCACGTCGACGCCGTCGTCGACGGCCGGATGACGGCGCAGGACATGATGAGCTCGTTCATCGCCCGCGACACCAAGCCCGAGCTGCACTGACGAGCTGACGCGTCTGCGCGCGCCCGA